>NZ_CAJPVH010000051.1 GCF_905397395.1 Cupriavidus campinensis | reverse complement strand
GCACGCCCGACACCCCGGCGCCAGCCCCGTCCGCGCCGGCCGTGAGCCTGGTCAAGCCGGCGGCCGGCCCCACGCGCCGCGCCCGCAAGACAGAGGGGCCCAGCAAGCTGTTCGTGCTGGACACCAACGTGCTGATGCACGACCCGAGCTCGCTGTTCCGCTTCGAGGAGCACGACATCTATCTGCCGATGATGACGCTCGAGGAGTTGGACAACCACAAGAAGGGCATGAGCGAAGTCGCCCGCAACGCGCGGATGGTCAGCCGCACGCTCGACTCGCTGGTCGCCGGCACCGACGGCGTGCTCGACGACGGGCTGCCGCTGTCCACGCTCGGCAACCGCGACGCGCAGGGCAAGCTGTTCTTCCAGACCCGCCTGAACGAGATCAAGCTGCCCGAGGGCCTGCCGCAGGGCAAGGCCGACAACCAGATCCTGGGCGTGGTCAGCGCGCTGCAGCAGCAGTTCCCGGAGCGCCAGGTCGTGCTGGTGTCGAAAGACATCAACATGCGCATCAAGGCGCGCGCGCTGGGGCTGCCGGCCGAGGACTACTTCAACGACCAGGTCCTGGAAGACAAGGACCTGCTCTACGCGGGCGTGATGCAGCTGCCCAACGACTTCTGGGCCAAGCACGGCAAGGGCGTGGAAAGCTGGCAGGACCCGAAGTCTGGCGCCATGTTCTACCGCCTGACCGGGCCGCTGGTGCCGTCGTTCCTGGTCAACCAGTTCGTCTACCTGGAGCCGATGGACGGCAGCCTGCCGCTGTACGCGCAGGTCAAGGAAATCAACGGCAAGACCGCCCTGCTCCAGACGCTGAAGGACTACACCCACAACAAGAACAACGTGTGGAGCGTGGTGGCCCGCAACCGCGAGCAGAACTTCGCACTGAACCTGCTGATGAGCCCGGACATCGACTTCGTCACGCTGCTGGGTCAGGCCGGTACCGGCAAGACGCTGCTGGCGCTGGCGTCTGGCCTGGAGCAGGTGCTGGACCAGAAGCTCTACAACGAGATCATCGTCACCCGCGCCACCGTGCCCGTGGGCGAGGACATTGGCTTCCTGCCGGGCACCGAGGAAGAGAAAATGCAGCCCTGGATGGGCGCGTTCGACGACAACCTCGAAGTCCTGCAGAAGAGCGATGACTCCGCCGGCGACTGGGGCCGCGCGGCCACGCAGGAGCTGATCCGCTCGCGCATCAAGGTCAAGAGCATGAATTTCATGCGCGGCCGCACGTTCGTGAACAAGTTCGTCATCATCGACGAGGCTCAGAACCTGACGCCGAAGCAGATGAAGACGCTGGTCACGCGCGCCGGCCCCGGCACCAAGATCGTCTGCCTGGGCAATATCGCGCAGATCGACACACCGTACCTGACCGAGGGCTCGTCGGGCCTGACCTACGTGGTGGACCGCTTCAAGGGCTGGAGCCACAGCGGCCATGTCACGCTGGCACGCGGCGAACGCTCGCGCCTGGCCGACCACGCGGCGGACGTTCTTTAAGTACCGCCCGCCCGGCATTGTCCGCCGGGCGGCGTTCGTCTCCTTTTTTTACCCGGCGCCGGGCGTCCATGTGGATGCCCGGCCATATCGCCATCTCGCGTCGGGCTTTGGCTGACAGCCAAAGTGCGGCGGCAGCGCTATGATCGTCCGGTGTTCATGTCGATACGGAGGCGTCGATGGACAAGCCACAATCGTTCAATCCCTACCTGTCCGGCAATCCGCGGACCCTGTTTTCCCGCCAATCGCGCGCCACGCGGCGACGCCGCATCCTGGCGGCAACGCTGATCGGCACCTCGCTGGTCATCGCCGCCACCTGGCGTCCGGCCCAGGCAGCCGAGGAAATGGTCATCCGCACCATGGGCCCCGTCAGCTACGTCTGCGGCGGCGTGGCCGAGGACGAGCGCGCCAAACTGACCGAGCAGGAAAAGAACTTCAACATGGGCATCCTGTTCACGCAGGGCCCGAATGGCGAATATCTGTCGGAAGTTGACGTCAAGCTGACACGTGACGGCCAGCCGGTGGCCAATTTCAAGGCTGGCGGCCCCCGCTGCCTGATACGTGCGCCCGAAGGCAGCTACAATATCGAAGCGACCTACAAGGGTCAGCCGAAGTCCATGAAGATCAGCACCGGCACGCGCAACGCCCAGCTTCGCTGGTAATGCTTTAACGATGCGCTAGCCGCGCTATACCGCGGGCGGACGCGTGACCCGGCAACCAAACAAAAAGAAGGATGCCGCAGCGCCCGCTTCGCCTTTTCTCTCTCGATGCCTCCCGCACCGCGGCCCTCGCAGTGAGCGCCGCCGCGCTGCTGCTGGCAGCCTGCGCTGGCGGACCGCCGGCCCGGCAAGGCGCATCCGTGCCCCGGGCGCCCGGCAAGCCAATGATCGACCCGAGCGCCGGACTTGAGGAAATCTCGATCCAGGCGATGTCGCTGGTCGGCACACCCTACCGCTACGGTGGCAACACCCCCGATTCCGGTTTCGACTGCAGCGGTCTGGTCCGCTATGTGGTGCAGCGCGCCGCCAACGTAAGCTTGCCGCGTACGACCGAGCAGATGGGCCAGCGCGGCTCGTCGCTGGACCGCAGCCAGGTGGCCTCCGGCGACCTCGTGTTTTTCAACACCACGGGACGCGCCAATTCCCACGTGGGCATCTATGTCGGCCAGAACCGCTTCGTCCACGCGCCCGCCACCGGTGGCACGGTGCGGCTCGAGGACATGGGCAAGTCTTACTGGGCCTCCCGTTACAACGGCGCCCGCCGGGTGGTGGCAGCTAGTAATTTGCCGATGATGCCGGCGCCCGCGCGGGAGGCCCCCTCGCCCGCCCCTGCGCCCGCGCAGGAAGACGACGACCCCATCGCCGCCTTCGCGCGGCAATAGTCGCCTAGTAAAAGGCGCAAAAAAGCCAGGCGAGATGCCCGGCTTTCTTGTTTCCGCGAGATCCGGTCAGAGGATCTGTCGCCCGATCCACCATGCGATGGCGGCCATGAACGCCGATGCCGGAATGGTCAGCACCCACGCCCAGACGATGTTACCCGCCACACCCCAGCGAACGGCCGACATCTTCTGCGCCGAACCCACGCCAACGATGGCGCCGGTAATCGTGTGCGTGGTCGACACCGGCACGCCAAGCGCCGAGGCGATGAACAGCGTAATCGCCCCGCCAGTCTCCGCGCAGAAGCCGCCAACCGGCTTCAGCTTGGTGATCTTCTGACCCATGGTCCGGACGATGCGCCAGCCACCGAACAGCGTGCCCATACCGATGGCCACGTAGCAGCTCACGATCACCCAGGTCGGCGGACCCGAGGCCCCCGTGGCGATATGGCCGCTCGCGATCAGCAGCATCCAGATGATACCGATGGTCTTCTGCGCGTCATTGCCGCCGTGGCCGAGGCTATAGAGCGACGCCGACACCAGCTGCAGACGGCGGAACCAGCGGTCCACGCGGGACGGCGGCGTGCGGAAGAACGTCCAGCCCACCACCACCATCATCAGCGAGCCCAGCAAGAAGCCGAGCAGCGGCGAAATCAGGATGAAGGCCACGGTCTTGATCAGGCCGTTGCCCACCAGAGCGCCGGTACCCGCCTTGGCCACCGCAGCCCCGACCAGGCCACCGATCAGCGCGTGCGACGACGACGACGGAATGCCGTAGAACCACGTGATGACGTTCCACGCGATGGCGCCGACCAGCGCGCCGAAGATGACGTAGTGATCGACGATGTTGACGTCAATCGTGCCCGTGCCCACGGTGGCTGCCACCTTCAGGTGGAACACGAAGATCGCGACCACATTGCACATGGCGGCCATCGCCACTGCATGGTGCGGCTTCAGCACGCCCGTGGACACTACCGTGGCGATCGAGTTGGCCGCGTCGTGGAAGCCGTTCATGAAGTCGAACAGCAATGCGAGCACGACCAGCAGGCCGATCACCCACAAGCTCATTTGAATGGTTTGCATGCGAGTGCGCGCCTCAGGCGTTTTCCAGGACGATGCCTTCGATGATGTTGGCCACGTCCTCGCACTTGTCGGTAATGGTTTCCAACTGCTCGTAAATCGCCTTCAACTTGATCAGGCGCTTCACGTCGGTCTCTTCCCGGAACAGCTTCGACATGGCCGAGCGCATCACGCGGTCTGCCTCGGACTCGAGCTGGTCTATCTGCTGCGCGGTCTTCAGGATCGTGCTGGCATTGCCCATATCCTCGAGCAGCCCCACAGCGATTTTCACCTGGTCGCAGCACTGCACGCAGATCGTGGCCAGGCGGCGCGCCTCGTCGGTCAGGCTGGTCACGTCGTAGAGCGAGATCGTCTCGGCCACGTCTTCCATCAGGTCCAGGATGTCATCCATGGTCGTGATGAGTTTGTGGATCTCGTCGCGGTCCAGCGGCGTGATGAAGGTCTTGTGCAGCAGATCGATCGTGTCGTGCGTGATGCGGTCTGCCTTCTTCTCGGTGGCCTGCACGCGCCGGGCATGGGCTTCGGCGTTGGGCAGGTCGTTGACGAGGGCTTCCAGCTCGTGGGCGGCGGTCACCGCGCAATCGGCGTGCTGGTTGAAGTATTCGAAGAACTTGCCCTCGGTGGGCATGAATCGGCCGAACATGAAATGTCCTTGTGGCGCGCTCGCTGGCGCGTCAGGTTGTGTTGCAAAGGAGAGCCCGGCACACGCCGGCGCAGATTGCACGACAGCCGCGCTGGGCGGCTGTCATCAAAGCGCAATATTTTACAGGGTTACGGCCCGGTCAGGGGTCGCCTTATGGGATCAGGTGTCGTTGTCAAAGAACGCCGGGCCACCGCTGAAGTTGTCGAACTTCGTGAATTGACCCAGGAACGTGAGCCGAACGGTGCCGATCGGGCCGTTACGCTGCTTGCCGATGATGATTTCCGACGTGCCCTTGTCCTGCGAATCGGGGTTGTAGACTTCGTCTCGATAAATGAACAGGATCACATCGGCATCCTGCTCGATAGCACCGGATTCACGCAGGTCGGACATCACCGGACGCTTGTTCGGACGCTGTTCCAGGCTTCGGTTCAACTGCGACAGCGCGATCACTGGGCAGTTGAGTTCCTTGGCGAGGCCCTTCAGCGACCGGGAAATCTCCGAAATTTCGGTTGCGCGGTTCTCGCCGCCGCCGGAGCCGGACATCAGCTGAAGGTAATCGATGATGATCAGGCCGAGCTGCCCGCACTGGCGCGCCAGGCGGCGCGAACGCGCCCGCAATTCCATCGGGTTCAGTGCCGGCGTTTCGTCGATAAACAGCTGCGCGTCATTCATGCGCTGGATGGCATGGGTCAGGCGCGGCCAGTCCTCGTCCAGCAGGCGGCCGGTACGCAGCCGGTGCTGGTCCAGCCGGCCTACCGAGCCCAGCATACGCATGGCCAGCTGCACGCCAGCCATTTCCATCGAGAACACGGCCACGGGCAGACCCTGCTCCACGGCCACATGTTCGCCGATGTTCAGCGAAAATGCCGTCTTACCCATCGACGGACGGCCCGCCACGATGATCAGGTCACCGGCCTGCATGCCGCTGGTCATTTTGTCCAGGTCGATGAAGCCTGTGGGCACGCCGGTCACGTCAGTGGCGGTATCGCGGTGGTACAACTCATCGATCCGCTCCACCACCTGCGTCAGCAGCGGTTGGATTTCCTGGAAGCCTTTCTGGCCCCGCGAGCCCTCTTCGGCAATCGCAAAAACCTTGGATTCTGCCTCATCAAGCAGTTCGCGCACCTCGCGGCCCTTCGGCGCGAAAGCGGCCGAGGCAATGTCGTCCGCCACGGTGACCAGCTTGCGCAGCACCGAGCGCTCGCGCACGATTTCCGCGTAGCGGCGGATATTGGCCGCGCTCGGCGTGTTCTGCGCCAGGGAGTTCAGGTAGGCCAGCCCACCCACCTCCTCGGCCTTGCCGGCAACCTGGAGCATTTCATACACGGTGATCACGTCCGCCGGCTTGGTGGCGGAGATCAGGCGCGCAATGCCCTGGAAGATGAGGCGGTGATCGAAGCGGTAGAAGTCCGATTCGGAGAGGAAGTCGGCAATACGGTCCCAGGCGGCATTATCCAGCAGCAGACCGCCGAGTACCGATTGCTCGGCCTCGATGGAGTGCGGGGGAACCTTGAGACTGTCTAGTTGGGGATCGGCGGCGGGCGCATTCATGGGGTGGGATTATAGCGGCGCCGGACCCGACCCAAGGGCGCGGCGGCAATAAAAAAGGCAGGAGCGCGGCTCCTGCCTTCTTGTGCATCGGACACACCGGCCGGGGCCGGCGCATCGATACGGTGCTGCTTAGACGTGCTCGCCCAGGACGGACACGGTCACGTCCACCACCACGTCGGTGTGCAGCGCAACGCTGACCGGGTGGTCGCCAACGATCTTCAGCGGGCCGTTCGGCAGACGCACTTGGGCCTTCTCGACCTTGAAGCCTTGGGTTTCCAGGGCTTCGGCGATGTCGGCGTTGGTCACCGAACCAAACAGGCGGCCGTCCACACCCGACTTCTGGGTGATCTGGAGGGTCAGACCGTTCAGCTTCTCGCCTTCGCCTTGGGCGGCGGCCAGCTTCTCGGCGGCGGCCTTCTCCAGCTCGGCGCGCTTCACTTCGAACTCGGCGATCGCGGTTTGCGTGGCGCGACGTGCCTTCTTCGAAGGGATCAGGAAGTTACGAGCGTAACCGTCCTTCACGCGAACGATGTCGCCCAGGTTGCCCAGGTTGATGACTTTTTCCAGCAGAATGACTTGCATCGTGTATTTCTCCTTGCGGTCCTGGGACTATCAGTTCTTGTGCAGGTCGGTGTACGGCATCAGCGCCAGGAAGCGGGCGCGCTTGATGGCCGTATCCAGCTGACGCTGATAGTGAGCCTTGGTACCGGTCAGACGAGCCGGCGTGATCTTGCCGTTATCGCCGATGAAGTCCTTCAGGGTGTCCAGATCCTTGTAATCGATCTGTTCCACGCCAGCCACGGTGAAGCGGCAGAAGCGCTTGCGCTTGAACAGCGGGTTCTGTTGCTGGAAGCGCTTCTTGTTCTTGTTGTCACGTTTGACGAATGCCATGATTCAATCCTTTACGAATGCTTTACATCCAGTGATGTGAAAGACGAGTGCCTTGCTGTTGCGGTGCCTGCGGGCGAGGAATCCTTCGCAGTCGAGCAGCGTGCCGAGCGGTAACCGCTCCAGACGCTGGCCGACGGGACCAATCCCCATCGCCGCGATGGCGAATTCCACCTGCCGGGGCGTTTCCGCCTCCATGACCTCGCCGACATGCTGCAGGATGCAGTTGACGACGGGCACGCCGGCCGGGGTGTAGCGCAGCGCATCGCGCTCCGCGAGGGTGGCGGTCAGCCTTAACTGGTTCACCGCTGTGCTCCCCCGCTCTCGCTACCTGGCCTGCCGTGGTGGATTTCGCCTGCCACGACTGGCACCGCAGACTGCATTCAGGCAGCCTGGCCTTCCGTGGTCGTTTGCGCGGCCTTGCGGGCTTCTTCGCGCTGCACTTCCTTCATCATCGGCGAAGGAGCGGTCTCGGCCTTCTTGGTCTGCACGATCAGGTGACGCAACACGGCGTCATTGAACTTGAAGGCGTGCTCGAGTTCGGCCAGGGTGTCCTTGCCGCATTCGATGTTCAGGCAAACGTAGTGAGCCTTGGCCAGCTTCTGGATCATGTAGGCCATCTGACGGCGGCCCCAGTCTTCCACGCGGTGAACCTGGCCGTTTTGCGACGTGACGAGCTGCTTGTAACGCTCGATCATCGCCGGCACTTGTTCGCTTTGGTCCGGATGGACGATAAATACGATTTCGTAATGACGCATTGACGCTCCTTTTGGATGTAGCCACCCGGGCGCCATGTCCGGTGTGGCAAGGTTGAATAGCCCGCGAGTATAGCCCGGTTCCGGGCCAGCACGCAAGCTGACATCCCGGCCGCACGCCGGGAATCCCTCAGTATTGACGGAAAACGGCCTGCAGGCGAGTCGGATCGGCGCCAAGCGACGCATCCGCCGCCAGCGCCAGCAGCAGCAGCACACGCGACTTGTAGGGATTGAGATTTCCGGCGGAGGCGAATTCACCCGAGGTCGGTCGCGGGCGTGCCGGCCCCGCCACATGGCCGGCGCCCGTGCGCGAGCTTCGCACCACGGCCACCCCCCGTGCGGCCGCATCGGCCAGCGCGTCGCCCAGCGTCTCATGGACCGAGCCATTGCCGGTGGCTGCCACCACGAACCCCTTCACGCCGGCCGAGACCATCGCATCCACGGCCACCCTGCCCGGCTGGGCATAGCTCGCCACGATCTCGACGAGCGGCCACGCCGCGGGCACGGGCAGCGCGGGCGCGTCATTGGGGGCCAGCGCACGCGTGAAGCGCACGTAGGCATCCTGCACGAAACCGATCGGACCGCCTGCCGGCGACGTGAACGCATCCACCGCCGAGGTATGACACTTGGCGACATCGCGCGCCGCATGAATCTCCTGATTCAGCACCACGAGCACGCCCTGCCCGCGCGCTTCCGGGCTTGCCGCCACGCGCACCGCGTCAAGCAAATTCAGCGGACCATCGGCCGAGAGCGACGTGGAGGGGCGCATTGCCGCCGTCAGCACCACCGGCACCGAACCCCGGTGCGTCAGGTGCAGGAACATCGCCGTTTCTTCAAGCGTGTCGGTGCCGTGCGTGATGACCACGCCCGCCACATCGGGCTGCGCAATCCAGTGCTCCACGCGCGCGGCGAGCGTCGTCCACAAGCTGAAGGCCATGTCCTTGCTGTCGATCTGGGCCACCTGCTCCGTCTCCACGCGAGCCACCTCGCCCAGCGCGGGCACGGCCTGGACGAGTGACGAGACCGGCACGGTGGCCGCGCGGTACTGCGCAGTGCTGGCGGAACTGCCTGATGAGCCGGCGATGGTGCCGCCGGTGGCGAGCACGACGATACGGGGCAATGACGTAGACATATAGCGAGAAAATCGAGCGAAATGAGCGCGGGTCCGGGCGATTGTAACTGTGGCGCGCCGGACGCCGCGCCTCTCGCAAACCCGTGCCGCCGGGCGCACTGGCGCTGCCGGGGTGTCGCGCATGCCCGACATCGTCCCTGCAAATTGTGCTTGCACTTCACTCGATACTGTATAAAATCACAGCATACTGTTTAAACATACAGTGCTTCGGCACGAGAGATCGGCGACCCATGGCGACCCTGACACCCCGGCAGCAGCAGATCTTCGACCTGATCCGCAACACGATCCGGCACACCGGCATTCCGCCCACCCGCGCGGAGATCGCGTCGGAATTCGGCTTTTCCTCGCCCAACTCTGCCGAGGAACACCTGCGGGCACTGGCCCGCAAGGGTGTGATCGAACTGACGCCAGGGGCATCGCGCGGCATCCGCCTCAAGGTGGCACGCAGCGATTCGGAGATGCCAGACCAGTTCTCACTACCCATGGCCGGCGTGATGCAGTTGACGCTGCCGCTCGTAGGCCGCGTGGCCGCAGGCAGCCCGATCCTTGCCGCCGAACACATCGACCGTCAATACCAGGTGGACGCCTCCGTATTTGACGATCGCCCTGATTACCTACTGCGCGTGCGGGGCCTGAGCATGCGCGATGCCGGCATCCTCGACGGTGACCTGCTGGCCGTGAGGAAAGCCAGCGAAGCGGCCAACGGCAAGATCGTCGTCGCACGCATCGGCGACGACGTGACCGTCAAGCGCCTGAAGCGGCGCGGCGACATGATCGAGCTGATCGCCGAGAACCCGGATTTCGAGAATATCGTGGTGCAGGCCGGCCGCGAGGAATTTTCCCTGGAAGGCATCGCCGTTGGGCTGATCCGCTCCTCGGGCTTCTGATTTCCGAGACTGGGCAGGCGTCCGCCTGTCCCGGTCCCCAGATTTGCATTGCCAACGCCGCCCCGTTCTCCCCGGACGACGGGCGCGGACTCCTGCTGTCGCAAACTTCGAGGTGCCGCCATGCTACAAGTCAACCACACTGCTTCCCGCCGCCCGGTCAAGCCCGTACCGTTCCGCCAGACCAAGGGCGTGCGCGTCTACCAGGGCGCCCAGCGTCGCACGATGGTCGGCAGCATGGCCGCGATCTGCCGGATGCTGGAGCTTGCGGATATGCCCGGCAAGCTGGACGCATAAGCCGCTAGCGGCGGATCCGCGCCGCGAAAATCATTGTAAATTGTGCAGTTGCGAGCCCACCACGTGAAATTAAGAGAACGATTAATTCTGCGGGGAAGGTGCTTTACACTCGATGGCGCGCACCCGTAGTCCTGGCGCATTGGCGCCGATGCGCGAAACCGGAACTTGTCGACCCGCCGAGTGCCGGTTTTTTTTCGCTCCACCACCTGGGTCGGGCTAATCAACCTGGGTACATGCCTGTCATGTTCTTGCGCAGGCGATCCCACAGCATGCGGACGCGCCGTACAGTCGCGCTCAAACCCGCCGAATAGCCGGGATCGTAATAGTGAATCAGTAACGACCGGCGCTCGCCAACTTCCACATCCAGATTGGCATGCTGGAGCACAAAGCCGTTGAAGACATAGACGCTACCCGGCTCCACCGGCACGCGATTGCAGCGGCCACGCCGCAGATCGCGAAGTGTCAGCCATTTTCTGAACGGGAACGGCAGATTGCGCTGAATGCCATGGCGAAGCTTGCAGAAGACATTGCTGACCGTGGATACCGCCACGCGCGGCGGGTGATAAACCAGCAGATCGCCGTTGCAAACGCCATCGGGCGCGAGCTTCAACGGAATCAGCAGCGTCAGCAAATGCGAATCGTAGTGGCGGCAATGGCTCTCGTTGCGCGTTGACGTGCTGGCACAACGAATCACGTGGAATGCCTCCCAGCGCAAAGACTTCTTCAAGAGTGTGGCGGCCAAGGCCCGGGTCTCGGCGCACACCGTCTGCTCAAGCTTGCGGAAGGCTTCATTGCGGCGCAATAACTCGGCCATCGCGAATGGCTCGGCGCGCTCAGGCTGTTCGCCGAAGGATCGATCGATGGCCGCATTTATTTCAGCCAAGGTCGGCATCGGGATTACACCGGAGAATGCCGCCAGTGCGACATCAGGGTTGAATCGAATTCGCTCCGCCACAGTATGACCTCGCGCTTCGTGTAGGCGATTGCCTGGATGATATGGATTAGACCAGTTGGCCCGTCGTGAAGCGTAGCGAAAATCATTCTCGAAAACCTGTCGTTATGTGTGCTGGCACACACGATCAGGGAACAACGTCAACGATACACACGCCCCGACGGTTTTCCGGCACATGAACCGATCAGCGATTATTCTTTTGGTGAAGAATCGACGGGCACTAGCTGGCTACGTAAGGAAAGCTATGAGGACAAGGCTGGCGGCATGGTTCCTGGTCATCGCTGCGCTGATTTCAGGGCCGGGGCTTGCTGCCGAATTCGGCAGCAAGGGCGGCCCCGAGCCTGCCAATATCGATCAAATTGCCGCCCTTCTTCACGAAGCCCCCTACGACCTGGAGCTGCTGATCAGCTTCGGGACATCAAAGGGCGGTTCGGCTGGCCACATCGCCCTGGGTGTCCGTGACGACGCGCTAGGCGATGACATCGTCTATTCGGCAAACTTCTACGCCGACCGCTCGCCCAAACACGAGAATGATTTTTACACCGCCGATCTGATGGCCGGCATCCCTAAGAAGGAATATCTGTTCAAGACCGCTTCCTCCATCGCGGAAAAGACGATGTTCGGCCTCGACTATGGCGAGATTTACAAGCGATCAGTGATTGGTGTGCGAGTCTTCGGCGTGCCTACTCAGGAAAAGCACTCGCTGGTCGATTACTTCCGCCGCATCAATGACGATTACCATCGACGGGCAACGAGCACCGAATATCACAGCGGCACGATCCAGTACGATTATTTGCGCCTGAACTGCGCCAAGACTATCGGTGCCGCATTCAAGTACGGTGCCGGCTACAAGGATCTGGCGATAAAGAGTCCCAAAGTCCTGTCCGGGCGGCGCGTGGTAGCAGCTGCGACCGCAAACATTCCCACGGAGATGGCGATGAAGCTAATCAAGGAATGGGGCAAGCGCGGCTACGGTATGGACGTGGTGCTGTACAAAAAGTACAGCAACTCCACCTATGTGGAACCTCGCGAAGAGGAGCGAGTGGCATTCAAGGACCTGCCCAACCGCTTTCCCTCCGTCCTGTCCCTCGATTTCCGCAGGGAACAAGGCGCCTATCGCGACTTCGACAATCTTTATGCGATGTACCTGTTCTACAACCTGGGCCGGTTCAGCGTGCGCGTGAACGAGCAGACGCTGCTGCTGGAGGTCGAGAAGGACAAGGAACCGATGCCCTATCTGCAAGCCGCTGAACTGGCCAAGGCCAGCGCTAAATCGGACAGCGAGAAGTTCCGCCGTCACGCCGTCTTTGACCCGCTCGGCACAAAGATCGGCGAGACGCCGGACAACACCCATCTCTACAATTTTCCGGAGGGGAAGCAAGGAAGGACTTCGCCCTAAGCCCGGCCAACTGACATGACAACACGCGCGTAGAAAAGCAAAACGGCCACTGAGAAGTGGCCGTTTTGTTAAGCAATTTGGGGTGGCTGATGGGACTCGAACCCACGACGACAGGAATCACAATCCTGGACTCTACCAACTGAGCTACAGCCACCGTAGAGGTTTTGCCAGCTTGCCGCTGGCGCTTTCGCTATCCGGCGTTGCCGTTCAACGAAAACCAAGATTCTACAAGGATCTTCAGAGGATGGCTAGTATTCCGCACAAAAAAATTTCACCTTCCTACCTGCCTTATCGACTGCCGTGCCACTTCGCTTCCAGCAGCACCGCCTCCTTGATCGCGGCAACGGTCTCGGCCTCGCTCGGAAACAGACCGAGCAGTCGCCGGGACTTGCCGTTGAGCACATCACGCTGCAATGCCTTGCCAGCTTCCACTGACGTGCCAGCATGCCAGCAATACCGCGCAGTCCATTTGCCGTCCTGCAGGCGCTCGGCCACCCAGATCAGGCGGAAATCCTCAAAGACCTCGCCGAATGGCTCTTCCCCATCCACCATGAGCTACCCCTCAGGGCTCGCTTCCGATCTATCGCGCCGGCCCGTGCTCGTGCACGCACTGCGACGCCGACAACCGGCCAGCCCACTTGCTTTTCCCCCACCGAAATCCCGCTTGCGCAGGATTCACAGGCCACATGCCGACTGTCGCGGCATTGACGGCATCGTAACATGACGAAAACGTCGCTTACCTACTTTCAGGCATGCGATTCTCTATAGCGTGGAACATCGAACACGATTTCGCCAACTCAAAATGTCCATCGACTACCGCACGAAAAACGCGGGGCGCCCCACCAACGCAGGGTTCTGGCGCAATTGGTGCTGATAGATACTCTTTCGCGAGGGACATTGACCCCCCTCGACATTCCCGTCAGGCGGCCTTGGTAACCAAGAGTCGCCTGTTTTTTTTTGGGGGATGCACAGATGCGAGGGCAAAAAAAAGAGCCCGCCGTAGCGGACTCTTAAATTAGCGATCTCAATGCCCTGAAGGCAGAGTCAATGTAGTTGGCCCAGATCGTGAGCACTATTCGGGCAAACCCAAGTGCGGTGGACAAAAAAAGAGCCCGCACACGGCGGGCCCAATAATCAGTTGAAGAAAGCCCTGTATTCGAGGGCAAGCACAGTGTAAGAAGGTGGCCGCCAAGCGGCGAATTAGGGGAATCCCTTTGCTGGTGCGGGATTCAGCGCCACCGACCGCCCAATACACCGCTGCGCGCACCCGCACGGGCACCCTGCATAGAACGATCGTTCGAAATTAGAGTCTTCCCTCGATTCAGCTGGGCGATCAGGCCGCCTCAAGCAGGTCCGGACGCAAATGACTGCGTGCTTCCTCGAAGAGCGCATCCACGGCCATGCGGCTACGCGCGGCATGCATCCGGCGTGCATCTGACAGCACACGACGCCAGCCCCGGCCACCGTGGATGCCACGATGCAAGCCCAGCATGTGCCGCGTAACGGCGCCCATGTAGCCGCCCCGCTCCACGAAAGCGCCGATATAGTCCTGCATCGCCAATTCCACCTCCTGCCGCGCGGGGATGGGCGCGTTCGCGCCATAGAACCGCGCATCCATTTCCGAAAGGAAATACGGCTGGTGATACGCCTCGCGGCCAATCATCACACCGTCCACGTGTTGCAGGTGCTCGGCGATCTCGTCGTAGGTCACGACGCCGCCATTGATGAGAATCTCGAGCTTTGGAAACTCGCGTTTTAGCTGATAAGCAACCTCATAACGGAGCGGCGGGATTTCTCGATTTTCCTTCGGGCTCAGGCCCTTCAATATCGCGTTGCGCGCATGAACGATAAACGTCTCGCACCCCGCATCGGCAATCGTACCGACAAAATCGCGGACAAAATCGTAGTGTTCGATCGTATCGATACCGATCCGATGCTTGACCGTCACCGGAATGGACACCGCATCGCGCATCGCGTGGACGCAATCTGCCACCAGGGTTGGCTCCGCCATCAGGCAAGCGCCAAAAGCACCACGCTGCACGCGCTCCGACGGGCAACCGCAGTTGAGGTTGATTTCCTTGTAGCCCCATTGTTCGCCGAGTTTTGCAGCCTGGGCAAGGTCCGCGGGCTCGCTACCGCCCAGTTGCAGCGCCACGGGCTGCTCGCCGGCGTCGAAGTCAAGGTGCCGCGCCACATCGCCATGGAGCAACGCGCCAGTCGTCACCATCTCGGTATACAGCCAGGTGTGCCGGCTCAACGCACGGTGAAAGGTGCGGCAATGGCGGTCAGTCCAATCCATCATCGGGGCAACCGAGATGCGGCGGGGATTTGCGGTCATGCGGATCTTGGGATAGCGGATGGAGCCTGGGGACAAAGCCCGGCCATCGGGATGGCCCGCAGTATACGTGGTTTGCGGGGCATCGACAGGGGATGCGCCGGCAGCACACGCAGCGGCCGAGCAACAGAAAACGGCGCCCGAAAGCGCCATTTTCTGTTGCTCGTGATGCGGGTGCATCAATGCATGAACAGCCAGATCAGAACCAGCACGAAGGCCGGGACGCCGAGTAGCCACGCGACGATGTACGGCATGGTTTTCCTCCTGTGTATCTGTAGTGGGCTTGATTCCACTATAGAAACACGCACCTGCCGGCGATGTCGGAGCCGCCCCGCTTCGCTATGTAGGACTGGGCTGACCCTCCGTCCCCGCCTGGATCAACGGGCGGCGTTCTTGTCGATCCAGCTGGCAAACGTCGTGAGGTATTTGCTCAGGAAACCGCGTGTCGATTCGTTCGCAATCCCGCCCTGCGCGTCGAACAGCTTGTCGACACCGCTGATATAGGCCTCGGGCTGTTGCAACACCGGGATATTGAGGAATACCAGCGACTGGCGCAGGTGATGATTGGCGCCGAAACCGCCGATGGCACCCGGCGATGCGCTGATCACGCCGCCTGGTTTGCCGTCCCAAGCGCTCTGCCCGTATGGGCGCGAGCCCACGTCGATGGCGTTCTTGAGCACACCGGGCACCGAGCGGTTGTACTCGGGCGTGATAAACAGCACCGCATCCGCGCGGCGGATGCGATCGCGGAACGCCACCCACTCGACTGGCGGATTGTCGTCGTCGTCCTGGTTGTACATCTGCAGCTGCCGGATCTCCACGATATCCAGTTTCAACTGCGGCGGCGCCAGCGCCGCCAATGCCTTGGCCAGTTTCAGGTTCAGGGATTCCTTGCGCAGGCTTCCCACCACTACGGCGACATCACGAGGATTGCTCATCACGGTTTCCTTTCACTGTTGACGGTTGAAGTACAACGGATTGCAACGGAAGCAGCGAAAACCCTGCCAGGCATGTCGCCCGGCTCGGGTTGTCTATCGACCGAGACTGGCCAGCGGATGTTCCTCGCGCCGCCACGGACTGTCGAAGAATGATCGCACACGCGCCGCGCTCACGTCGTCGAGCCGCGCCGGCTGCCATTTCGGCTGGTGGTCCTTGTCGACGGCGAGCGCGCGGATGCCTTCCACCTTCTCGCCAATGCGGAACACGTGATACATCATGTCCAGTTCCATGCGTAGTTCGTCGTCCAGTGCCATCGACCGCGCGCGGCGAATCTGCTCGAGCGTCACGCACAGCATCAGCGGGGAACGGCTGCGCAGCATCGCGGCGGTCTGGGCACCCCAGTCGCCTTCGGCATCGCTGACGGCCGCGAGGATGGCAGGCACCGTCGCGCCCGCGAACGTGGCGTCGATCTGGTCCGACAGCCGCGCGAGGCTGCTGTCGGCCGGCACGCAAGCCGCCGTGTGCTGGTCCGTGAACCTGGCGATATGGGCCAGCACCGACTCGGGGCTGGTAAATCGGGCCGCCTGCAGCGCCGCCACCATCTCGGCCAGCACGTTGGCGGGCAGGTAGACATCCGCCAGACGCGCGTACAGCGCATCGGCGGCGTGGATGACCGTGCCGGTCAGCCCCAGGTACTCGCCCAGCCGGCCCGGCGTGCGGGCGAGAAACCAGCCGCCGCCCACATCCGGGAACAGGCCGATATTGGTCTCGGGCATCGCCATCTTCGTGCGATCCGTGACGATGCGCAGGCGGGCACCTTGCGAGATGCCCATGCCACCGCCCATGACCACGCCGTCCATCAGCGCGATATAGGGCTTCGTGTAACGGTGAATCAGGCGGTTGAGCGCGTATTCCTCGACGAAGAACTGGTCCAGCAGCGGGTCCTGCGCATGCCAGGCCTTGTGGAACCAGCGGATGTCGCCGCCGGCGCAGAACGCCTTGCCGCCCGCGCCCGCCACCACCACCGCATGCACCGCCGGATCGGCCTCCCAGCGCGTCAGCGCATCCGTGATCGCGCGAATCATCTCCAGCGAGAGCGCGTTCAGCGCCTGCGGGCGGTTCAGCGTCAGGTACGCCACCCCGCCACGCTCCTCGGTCATCACTTCCGCTACTACCTGCGTCGATCCAGACTCCGTCATGTGTCTCTGCTCCTTTCTTGTTGCCAGCGATTTTACGCCAGCCACATGACCATGCCCGGGCACTGTTCGATTTTCAGAATCGTCTCAACGGACTCGGCTCAGGCCATCCGGAAGGCGGCCATAAGACCCGTCAGCCGCTGCGCCTGATCCTGGAGCGACGCCGCCGCGGCGGCAGCCTCCTCGACCAGCGCCGCGTTCTGCTGCGTCATGCCGTCCATATGGGACACCGCCACGTTCACCTGCTCGATGCCGCGCGACTGCTCGTCCGATGCCGCGCTGATGCCACCGATGATGTCGCTCACGCGTCGTACTTCGTCCACGATGTCCTGCATCGCCCTGCCCGCCCCGTCCACGAGGGAGGTGCCCTCGCGCACGCTGGACACCGACGCGCCGATCAGCCCCCGGATCTCCTTAGACGCCGCCGCGCAACGCTGAGACAAATCTCGAACATCGCCCGCCACGACGGCAAAGCCGCGCCCGTGCTCGCCGGCGCGGGCAGCTTCCACGGCGGCATTGAGCGCCAGGATGTTGGTCTGGAATGCGATCTTCTCGATTACCTCGATGATGTCGACGATCCTGTTGGCGCCGGCGTCGATGGCGCGCATGGTGTCCACCACGCGCGAAACCGCCGCGCTGCCGCGCTCGGCCAGCGTCTGGGCGTTAGTCGCCAGCGAGGTGGCGTCGCGCGCGCTATCGGCGTTGTGGCGCACGGTGCCGGTCAGTTGCTCCATGCTCGAAGCGGTTTCCTCGAGCGACGCGGCCTGCTGCTCGGTGCGCTGCGACAGATTGGCGTTGCCGCTGGCGATCTGCGCGCTGGCGGCGGCGATCGAGTCGGCGCCACCGCGCACCTCGCCCACCATCTCGCGCAGCCGGGCCTGCATGCGGCCGAGCATCCCCAGCATGCGACTCGTCTCATTCCTGGCGTGCTCGTCAGCCATCACGCCGGCATCGTCCCGGTGCGCGGTGCCGAGGTCGCCGTCGGCGATGCGGGCGAAGCGAGCAATGGCCACATCGAGCGGCCGGACGATGGAAACGCGCAGGCGCCACGCCACCACGGTGCTGAACACCAGCCCCACAGCCAGTACGGCAAGCGAGAGCGTCAACAGCCGACCGTAACGATCTTGAGAACGTTCGTACACGGCCTTGGCGCTTGCCACCTGCAAGCGCCCCAGTTCCGTGTTGACGGCCGTGAACTGGATATCGAGCTTGGGAATCGTGTCCATGACTGCCGTCATCATCGCGTCGCGGTTGCCAGCGTGGAGCGCGGCAATCATCGGCGCCACACCCTGCGCGAACAGCGCCTGGCGGCGGGCCGATACGGCCTCGGTGGCACGCGTCTGTTCCTCGTTGCGAGGAATCTCAAGATACGACTTCCAGGCCGCGTCGGACTGGCGCGCGAAGTCCTGTGCCGTGGCGGAGCGCGCCTTGGCGTCGGCCGGGTCGGTGGCGAAAGCGGCCTGATCCAGCAGCACGCGCACCAGCAACTGGTTGGACCGCGCTTCGGCCAGATACGTCGCAGCGGCAAGCTGCTGCTGATAGACCTGGCGCGTAGCATCGTTGCTGCGCGACATGCCCAACCAACCAACGCCGCCGACAATCAGCAGCAACAAATTCGTGACAATCGTGAGGAGCCACAGCCGGGCTCCGATCGTAGTGTTGCGAAACATGGGGGCGACTCTCCGTAACGTGAAAAGCGGCCACTCCTCCCTGGCCGCTCACGCAATGACGGCGCGCCCGCGCGAACCTTGATGCATCGCGATGGATAGTCTGTGTTGCAGATTTGTGATGATGTGCGATAGGCGACCCGCACGCGTACGATGCGGCACCTGGCGGCGTATGGAGGAAGCCCTCCACGCAAAAACCTTAAGAATGTGCACACTTGCGCCATGCACGCCACGCCCCCCCAACCCGCCGGATTCGATCCCGGCCTGATCCTGATGGCCTTCGCGCCGGTCTTCCTGCTAACCATCGGCTGGGAGGCTTGGTACTGGGCGCGCCGCGACCCCGCTGTCTACAGCTGGCGGGACACGCTGTCCAACGCCAGCCTCGCGCTGATGCACCAGGCGTCGGATGCCTTCTTCCTCTGGCTGCTGATCCGCACGGTCTACACCTGGTGCTACGCGCACGGCCTGCGCGCGGTGCCGGAGACGTGGTGGTCCTTCGCGCTGCTGCTGTTGCTACAGGATTTTCTGTATTACTGGTTCCACCGGGCCAGCCATCGGGTGCGCTGGCTGTGGGCCTCGCACGTGGCGCACCACTCGTCGGAAGGCATGAATTTCTCAACAGCGTTCCGGCAGAGCCTGACCTACCCGATCTCGGGCATGTGGCTGTTCTGGATTCCGCTCGCGTTCATCGGATTTACACCAGATTGGGTGATCCTGGCCGTCGGCCTGAACCTCGCGTTCCAGTTCTTCGTCCACACCCGGCTGGGCCGACGCTGGCCGCTGGTTGAGATGGTTCTCAACACGCCGTCGGTGCATCGGGTGCACCATGCGAAGAATCCACAATATATCGACCGCAACTATGCGGGCGTGCTGACCGTTTGGGATCGCCTGTTTGGCAGCTTCGTACCCGAGGAGGCCGCTCCCGAGTACGGCATCACGCGGCAAATTCGCACGCACAACCCGCTGACGCTCACCTTCCACGAATGGCGCGATATGTTCCGGGATGCCTGGCACGCGCGCGATCCGCGCTACTTCTGGAAGCCGCCCGAGTGGCGCAGCCCCAAACACGTTGAACCATGAAAAAACCGCGCTCGAGGGCGCGGTTTTTTCTGGGGCAAACCGTTTTTACACGGTATCGCGCGAGGCACGCTTGCGCTCGTGCTCCTTCAGGTGGCGCTTGCGCAGACGAATGCTCTTGGGGGTGATTTCCACGAGTTCGTCGTCGGCGATGAATTCCACCGCGTATTCCAGCGACATCTGGATCGGCGGCACCAGGCGCACGGCTTCGTCGGTACCCGAGGCGCGCACGTTGGTCAGCTGCTTACCCTTGATCGGGTTCACGACGAGGTCGTTGTCGCGGCTATGGATGCCGATGATCATGCCTTCGTACAGCGCATCGCCCGGCTTCACGAACATGCGGCCGCGATCCTGCAGCTTCCACAGCGCGTAGGCCACGGCGTCGCCGTCGTCCTGCGAGATCAGCACGCCATTGTGGCGCTCGCCCAGGCCGCCTTCGCGCACCGGTGCGTAGTCGTCGAAAATGTGGCTGATCAGGCCCGTGCCGCGCGTCAGCGTCAGGAACTCGCCCTGGAAGCCGATCAGGCCACGCGCCGGAATGCGGTACTCCAGGCGGGTACGACCCTTGCCGTCCGATGCCATGTCGAGCAGTTCGCCCTTGCGGCGGCCCAGCTCTTCCATGACGCTGCCCTGGTGGCCGTCTTCCACGTCCACGGTCAGCAGCTCGTACGGCTCATGCTTCACGCCGTCGATTTCCTTGAACACCACGCGCGGACGCGACACGGCCAGCTCGTAGCCTTCGCGGCGCATGTTTTCCAGCAGGATGGTCAGGTGCAGTTCGCCACGGCCCGACACTTCGAAAATCGTGTCGTCGCCGGTTTCGGCCACGCGCAGCGCCACGTTCGACTTCAGCTCGCGGTCCAGGCGCTCGCGCAGCTGGCGGCTGGTCACGAACTTGCCTTCACGGCCGGCCAGCGGCGACGTGTTCACGCAGAAGTTCATGGTCAGCGTGGGCTCGTCCACCTTCAGCATCGGCAGGGCGTCCTGGGCGTCCGGCGCGCACACGGTGCAGCCGATACCCAGTTCCTCGATACCGTTGATCAGCACGATGTCGCCGGCTTCCGCCTCGGGCACGATTTCGCGCTCCAGGCCACGGAACTTCAGCACCTGGTTGATACGACCCTTGATCGGGTTGCCTTCCGGGCCGAACTTGACCACCACGTCCTGCAGCGACTTGGCGCGGCCACGCGAAATGCGGCCCACGCCGATCTTGCCGACGTAGCTCGAGTAGTCGAGCGAGATGATCTGCATCTGCAGGGGACCGTCCGGGTCGTCGTTACGCACCGGCACCTTGGTCAGCACGGTCTCGAACAGCGGCTTCATGTCGCCGTCGCGCACGTCTTCGGTCAGGCCAGCGTAGCCGTTCAGGCCCGAGGCGTAGATCACCGGGAAGTCGAGCTGCTCGTCGTTGGCGCCGAGCTTGTCGAACAGGTCGAAGGTCTGGTTGATCACCCAGTCAGGGCGTGCGCCGGGACGGTCGATCTTGTTGATCACGACGATCGGCTTCAGGCCGAGTGCGAGTGCCTTGCGCGTCACGAAACGCGTCTGCGGCATCGGGCCTTCCACGGCATCGACGAGCAGCAGCACGCCGTCGACCATCGACAGCACGCGCTCCACTTCACCGCCAAAGTCGGCGTGGCCCGGAGTGTCCACGATATTGATGTGCGTGCCGTTGTATTCGACAGCACAGTTCTTCGCGAGGATCGTGATCCCGCGTTCCTTTTCCAGGTCGTTCGAGTCCATCACGCGCTCAACCATTTGCTGGTTTTCGCGGAAGGTACCTGCCTGGCGCAGGAGCTGGTCGACCAGGGTGGTCTTGCCATGATCGACGTGGGCGATGATGGCGATGTTACGGATGGCGCGGGTCATTGCGGCGTCCCCTTGACGCGGAGCGTTCGAAAAATTAACCCGACATTCTAGCATGCTGCGGCGCAAAACGCTCTGCTGCGGATCGACCTTCTATGTTAGCCGTCGTTGCGATTCCTGCAATGACGAATTTCCGTTCTTGCGGATCGTGGATCACATGCATATATTTGCCACAGCAATGATTGCAGCGACAAACAATGAGTGCCCCTGACAACACTTCCACGCCTGCCTCCACGCCCGCCTCGGCCGGGCCAGACCTGTTCGATCCGGCCAGCTACGAACCAGGCTCAAGCGTGGGCTACCTGCTGGCCCGGGCCAAGAACCTGCTCTCCCTCGGGATCGAGCAGGAAGTAAGTGGTCTTGACATCACACATACCCAGGCGAGCTGCCTGATGATGTTGTCGACGGGGAGCGCCCGCAC
The DNA here is from genome assembly GCF_905397395.1 of Cupriavidus campinensis. Lineage (GTDB taxonomy): Bacteria > Pseudomonadota > Gammaproteobacteria > Burkholderiales > Burkholderiaceae > Cupriavidus > Cupriavidus campinensis. Next base: position 15,715 of record NZ_CAJPVH010000051.1, on the reverse strand, counting down.
GGTGACCGACCTCGGGCGTGGCCTGAATACCGATGCCGGATCCATCACCCGCCTGCTGAGCCGGCTTGAAAAGCGGGGACTGATCGTGCGCACGCGGCGCGACGATGATCGTCGCGTGGTGGACCTGTCGCTCACGGCGGAGGGCGAAGCGATCGTCGCCAAGCTGCCCGCGGTCTTCTGCAATGTGATGCGACGTCATTTCGTTGGCTTCAGCCAGGCGGAGATCGACGTACTGCGCGGCATGCTGCACCGGGTCATCGACAACGGCGGCGGCCAGGCTATCGGCGCCTGCTGGACGGACCGCGACGGCGGGTAGTCCATCCCCTGCACATCCGCCCTTTCGCACGTTTTCCGGATCACCACGCGCCACCGTCCTGGCGACACGTCTAAAGAAGAAGTCAGATCGATATGCAACCCGTTTCCTCCTCCGCACCGATCTCCTCCGCACCCCGCCGTCTGGGCGCCCTGGCCCTCACGGTCATGGCCGCGGCCGTGCTGGCCGGCTGCGCGGCACTGGGTGACTCGCGCAGCACCCAAAATCTGGCCGAGCCGCAGGCGCAGGCGCTGGCGTCGCCGCAGACCTTTACCAACGATCACGGCCAATGGCCGTCGCAGGACTGGGTCGATCAGTTCCACGATGCGCAACTCCGCGCGCTGGCCGACGAGGCCGTCAAGGACAATCCTAGCCTGCAGGCCGCGCTGGGCCGCGTGGCGGCATCGCGCGCGCTGGCCGAGGCCACGCGCGGTGCGCTGTACCCGAGTGTGGATTTCGAAGGCAGCATCGTGCGCCAGCGGTTCTCCGAAACCGACCTGTTCGAAGGCACGCCGCTGGCGGGCTCCTGGCAGAACCAGTCGCGCCTGCAGATGGGCCTGTCGTGGGACCTCGATTTCTGGGGCAAGAACCGCGATGCGCTGGAAGCCGCCCTCTCCGACGACCGCGCCATGGAAGCCGAGAGCCAGGCCGCACGCCTGATCCTGACCACGTCCATCGCCCGCAACTACAACCGGCTGGCCGCGCTGTATGCGCAGCGCGATGTGGCCGAGCGCGCCATCGCCCAGCGCCGCGACCTGACCGACCTCTCGCGCCAGCGTCTGGCTGCCGGGCTCGATACCCAGGTCGAGACCACGCAGGCGCGCGGCACCGTGGCCGCCGCGCAGACCGACCTGCAACGCGTGGAAGAGGAAATCGCCCTCGCCCGCAACCAGATTGCCGCGCTGCTGGGCAAGGGCCCGGACCGCGGCCTGCAGATCGCCCGCCCCACCCTGCTCGCCAACGCCACGCCGCTGCTGCCCGATGACCTGACCATCGGCCTGATCGGCCGTCGTCCGGATGTGGTGGCGGCGCGCTGGCGCGTGGAGGCGGCATCCAAGGACATCAGCGTGGCGAAGAAGGAGTTCCTGCCCGACGTGACGCTGACCGCGTTCGCCGGCGTGGCCTCGCTCGATCCGTCGAACCTGCTGATGGGCATCAGCCGCACCTTCGGCATCGGTCCCTCGGTGCGGCTGCCGGTGTTCGAAGGCGGCCGGCTGCGCGCCAACCTCAAGGGCAAGAACGCGCAGTACGACATCGCCGTGGCGAACTACAACCAGACGCTGGTCGATGCGCTGCGCGAAACCGCCGACACCGTGACCAGCATCCGCAGCGTGGACACCCAGATCAAGACCCAGCGCGAGGCACTGGACCTGGCCGAGCACGCCTACGCGCTGGCCACCACGCGCTACAAGGCCGGCCTCGGCACGCAGCTGACCGTGCTCAACGCTGAAAGCAACGTGCTCCAGCAGCGCCGGCTGGCCACCGACCTCCAGGCACGGCGGCTCGATTTGCAGATGGGGCTGATGAAGGCGCTCGGCGGCGGCTACCAGGGCGAAACGCCCGACACCGCGCAAACGCCGCGCGCCGCCCAGGGCTGACCAAGCGCCCACCCGCCGACTCCCGACAATCCGTCAAAGACTACGCAAAAAGACAGACATCATGAGCAACACTCCCCAATCTGCCGCGCCACAAACCCCGGTCCCGTCCGCCGACAACAATGGCAAGCGCCGCCGCCTGCTGGTGGCGCTGACCGCCGCCGTCGTCGTGGCCGGGCTTGGCTATGGCCTGTACTGGGGCGTCTACGCGCGCCATTTCGAGAACACCGACGATGCCTACGTAGCGGGCAACGTGGTGCAGGTCACGCCGCTGGTGGGCGGTACGGTGATCTCGATCACCGCCGACGACACGCAGCTCGTCACCGCCGGGCAGCCGCTGATCCAGCTCGACCGCGCCGACTCCCAGGTGACCATGGAACAGGCGGAGGCCCAGCTCGCCCAGGCCGTGCGCGAAGTACGCACGCTCTATGTGAACAACGGCTCGCTCTCCGCCAACGTGGCGATGCGCCAGGCCGACGTGGCCAAGGCGCGCGACGACCTGCGCCGCCGCCAGGCGATTGCCGGCTCGGGCGCGGTGTCGAACGAAGAAATTTCTCATGCGCAGACCGCGCTGAAGGCCGCCGAATCGGCGCTGCTGGCCGCGCAGGAGCAACTCGCCTCGAACAAGGTGCTGACCGACCAGACCACGGTTGAGAAACATCCCAATGTGCAGCGCGCCGCCGCGAACCTGCGTTCGGCCTACCTCGCCTTCGCGCGCTCGACGATGCCCGCGCCGGTCACCGGCTACGTGGCCAAGCGCTCGGTGCAGGTGGGCCAGCGCGTGAGCCCTGGCACGCCGCTGATGGCCGTGGTGCCGCTGGACCAGGTGTGGGTGGATGCCAACTTCAAGGAAGTGCAGATCACGCATATGCGGATCGGCCAGCCGGTGGAACTGGAAGCCGATGTCTACGGCTCGAAGGTCAAGTACACGGGCCACGTGGCGGGCTTCTCGGCCGGCACGGGCTCCGCGTTCTCGCTGCTGCCGGCGCAGAACGCCACGGGCAACTGGATCAAGGTGGTGCAGCGCCTGCCGGTGCGCATCGCGCTGGATCCCCAGCAGCTGAAGGACCATCCGCTGCGCGTGGGCCTGTCGATGAACGTCACCGTCGACGTGCGCAAGGAAGAAGGCGGCGCGATGCTCAGCGCCTCGGCCGCCAAGCCGCTCGAGACCAATGTCTACGACAAGGTGGCGCAGGACGCCGACGAACTGATCGCCCGGATCATCGCGCTGAACAACGGTGGCCGCACCTCGGCCGCGCCGCAGGCAGCCCCGGCCGTGACCGGCAAGGCGGGCGCCGCGGCGGCCGTGGCCAAGCCGGCCAATACGTAATTGTCTGATTCCCCGATTTCCGGATTCCCTGTATCCCTGATTCCGCACGGCTGACCGCTCATGGCTAATTCCACCACCGCCACGCCGGGCGCAGGCGCCTCGCCGGCACCGGCACCGGCCAAGGCGCCCACCGCGGCACCACCGCCGCTCACCGGCGGCAAGCTCGTGATCGGCACGATCGCGCTGTCGCTGGCCACGTTCATGAACGTGCTCGACTCGTCGATCGCCAATGTGTCGATCCCGGCCATCTCGGGCGACCTTGGCGTCTCGCCCAACCAGGGCACCTGGGTCATCACCTCGTTCGCGGTGGCCAATGCCATCTCGGTGCCGCTGACCGGCTGGCTGACCACGCGCTTCGGCGCGGTGCGGCTGTTCGTGCTGTCGATCCTGCTATTCGTGGTCTCGTCGTGGCTGTGCGGCGTGGCGCCGAACCTCGAGACGCTGCTGGCCGCCCGGATCCTCCAGGGCGCGGTGGCCGGGCCAATGATCCCGCTCTCCCAGTCGCTGCTGCTGGCCAGCTATCCACCGGCCAAGAGTTCGATGGCGCTGGCGCTGTGGGGCATGACCACGCTCGTCGCGCCGATCATGGGGCCGCTGCTCGGCGGCTGGATCTCGGACAACATGACCTGGCCGTGGATCTTCTACATCAATATCCCGGTCGGCCTGGGTGCCGCATACGCTACCTGGGCGATCTACCGCGAGCGTGAAACGCCCACCAAGACCCTGCCGATCGACCGCATCGGGCTGGCGCTGCTGGTGATCTGGGTCGGCTCGATGCAGCTGATGCTCGACAAGGGCAAGGAGCTCGACTGGTTCCACTCCAGCGTGATCGTGGCGCTGACCGTGATCGCCGTGGTGGGTTTCCTGTTCTTCCTGATCTGGGAAAACTACGAGAAGCACCCGGTGGTGGACATCCACCTGTTCAAGGGCCGCAACTTCGCCGCCGGCGTGGTGGCCATCTCGGTGGCGTACGGGCTGTTCTTCGGCAACCTGGTGATCCTGCCGCTATGGCTGCAGACCATCGTCGGCTACACCGCCACGGACGCCGGCATCGTCATGGCGCCGGTGGGCATTTTTGCGATCATCCTGTCGCCGATCATCGGGCGCATCCTGCCCAAGGTGGACGCGCGCTGGGTGGCCACGGGCGCGTTCATCACCTTCGGCATTGTCAGTTTCATGCGGGCCGGGTTCACCACCGGGGTGGACACGCGCACGCTGATGATTCCCACGCTGATCCAGGGTGCGGCGATGGCGCTGTTCTTCATTCCGCTGACGTCGATCATCCTGTCCGGCCAGCCGCCCGAGAAGATTCCGGCGGCGTCGGGGCTGTCGAACTTCGTGCGGATCACGTTCGGGGCGATCGGGGCGTCGATCTCGACCACGGTCTGGGAAAACCGCTCGGCGCTCCATCACGCGCAGCTGGTGGAGCAGATCAACCCCTACAGCGCCACCTACACCGAGCAGCTGCACCACCTGATGCAGATGGGCATGACGCAGGCGCAGGCCATCGGGCTGATGGAGCGGAACATCTCGCTCCAGGCGTCGATGCTGGGCGCCAACGACATCTTCTGGATCTCGGGCGTGCTGTTTTTCGTGCTGATCGGCTTTGTCTGGCTAACCAAGCGCAGCCAGGGCGGCGGCGGGGCCGAAGCGGCCGGCGCGCATTGACCCGCCACTGAGCGCGCGCCGCTATCGACGCTCCGGCGGCGATGCGGCGCTGACGGGCGGCACCATCCGCGTGCCGCCCTGCCACGCAAACGCGGCCGGCAACGCAGCGGCGCCCCCCCAGGCGAACACCGGCAGCCAGGGCAACCAGCCCGCCAGCGGCGCGGTGGCGCCGGCAGCCAGCATGGCGATGCGCGCCAACGCCGCCAGGGCCGCGAGCGAGAACACCAGCCCGACGAAGCGCCCTTCCCGCCCCACATGGCCGGCATCGGTCGCCGCATTGACCACCGTGCCGAAGACCATCGCCCACAACACCCCCGCCAGGCCCTGCGCCAGCAACACGCCCGGGAGCGTGGAGGCCGAGGCGAAGCCAACCAGCGTAAGCGCCCCCAACAGGGCCGATGCCAGCAGCAGCACGGCAGCCGGCACGCGCTTCAGCCATGGCGCCTGCGGCAGCAACACGCCAAGGACAAAGCCCACCCAGAAGGCCGGCATGTAGCGCACCAGTTCCGTGGCCGGCGCGAAGCGGAGATAGGTGGCGCCGGAATTGATCGCGGTGTGGATCTGGAAGCCGAACGCCAGCAGCCACGTGGCGGCGAAGAACATCCACAGCGCCGGCATGGGCGCGGGCGGCATGCGGCGGGCCGGAGGAGCCTCGCGCGGCGGCAGCTCGATCCAGCGCAGTGCGACCACCGCCACCATCAGGCCGACACTCGCCAGCACGAACGGCACCAGGGGCGAGGACTGGCGCAGCGCAGCCGTCAGCATCGGAGCCAGCGCCCCGGCCAGCCCGATGCCCAATATCGACCAGGAAATCAGCAATGGCGTGGCGGAGCGTTCGAGGCGACGCGCGATGATGACCATCGGCGGCGCGCGCAACGCGGACGAGGTGGCGGCCCAGAGCGCGGTCAGCCCCACCAGCAGCGCCGGCGAAGTCGCCGCCGGCAGCAGCACGAAGGCCACGCCGGAGACGACCGAAATCGCCAGGATCCAGACACCCAGCCGGTGCATGGCGTTGGCCATGCGGTCGGCGGCGATGCCCATGGCGCTGTCGGCGATGACGAAGATCGCCTGATCCATCAGCAGAATCCACGCGACCTGCGCCTTGCCGATGCCGACCTGCGCGGCGAGTTGCGGCAGGAAAGCCACGTAGAGCGTCCACGTCACGGCCAGCAGGCACTGCACCGCGCAAAAAATCAGGCAACGCATGGCTCCCACCGCTGATCCGTGGCTGGTGGGTCAAGGATAGGTCATGGGGGCCCGGGGCCTGCGTGGCGGACTGCGTGTCGTTACCGCCACTTCCCGAGAACACCGTGGGTGTAGCTGAAGCCTAGCTGCCCCGCGCCGTGATCGAGATTCGTACCTGCGCCTGCGCGCTACCTGCGACATTGCGGGCCGTGACCGTGTAGACCGCCTGCGACTGCAAAACCGCCGGCGTGCCAGCAATCACGCCGGTTTGCGCATTCATGCTCAAGCCCGCCGGCAAAGGGGGGCTGACTGCATATGCTGTGACCGCACCGCCAGTCACCACGGGGGTGTTGGGCACGATGGCTTCCGCCACAACGTAGCGGGCCGAGGGCGTGCTGAACGCGAGGCTGGCCGGTGCCACGGGGGCGGCCTGCACGGCGATACGCAATGCGGTGGTGGTCTCGCCTGCCCCGTTGCTGCCCGTGACGGTATAGCTCGACTCTGCCGCCAGGGCGGTCGGCGTGCCGGTGATGGCGCCGGTCTGGGTATTGAATGCCAGTCCGGCCGGCAGCGCCGGCGCGATGCGGAACGTGGAAATGGGGCCGCCGGCGCTGGTGGCCGTATTCGCCGTGATGGCTGTGCCGACGGTGTAGATGACGGCCGACTCGCGGTAAGCCAGCCCCGAAGGCGCCGCCTCAGTGTTGCGCACCTCGATCTGCACCCGGGCTGTAGCGCTGCCGGCGGCGTTCTCCGCGGTCACTACGTATACTGTTACGGCGCTGACTGCTGTGGGCGTACCGGCAATCACCCCGCTGGCCGCGTCGAGCGTCAGCCCCGCCGGCAAAGCCGGCACCACGGTATAGCGCGTCACGGCGCCGCCGCTGACGCTGGGCCGATTCGGGACGATCGGCTGGCCGGCTTGGTAGATCGCCGATGTCATGGTGTAACTCAGCCCGGCCGGTGCCTGGACACTGCCGTCGTCTTCATCGGTGACACACCCCGACAGCAGGGCCGCACAACCCAGAAAGAGTATCGCCAGCCACGACCGGGCAGACGACAGAACTGCATACGGTGCGCGCAGCGCGGCACCGAAGGTTCGGAATGACATGGACTACCCCGCAAGTTGTTGTTTTTATTGCGGCTCTGACCGCTCGCCGCGCTGATGCCTACGGCATCACGGCGTGAATATACAACACGTCCACGGGCGTATCGTCTAAGGCTCCCCGCCCAGTTTTCAGATCTTTACGAGCCGTTCCGGGCGCAGCGCGCCTTCTCGCATCCGGGCCACACCCAGCAGGCGGGACGGCTCGCCGCCGTACACGCGCGCCAGGGTCTCCTCTTCCAGCGCGATGCCTTCGGGCAGGTCGCGCAGGGCGATGCGCTGGCCCTGAAGGAACCGCGCCATCGCGGCGTCGTCGAGTTGCACGGGCACGCAGCGCTGCAGCAAGGCGTCCACGGGCGCAAGCAGGGTCGGACGGATATCGTCGGATTGCTGGTCGATCTGCTCCAGCGTCACCGCGCCGTCGAGCGTGAGGTCGCCCACCGCCGTGCGGCGCAAGGCGGTCAGGTGGCCGCCGCAGCCGAGCGCTTCGCCGATGTCCTCGCCCAGTGTGCGGATGTAGGTGCCCTTGCTGCAACGTACGCGCATCGTGAATTGCGGCGGATTGGCGTCGATGGCCACGTCGAGCAGTTCGATTGCATGGATCGTCACCGCCCGCGCCGCGCGTTCGATGGTCTGCCCGGCGCGCGCGTATTCATATAGCGGCTTGCCGTCCTTCTTCAGTGCCGAGTACATCGGCGGCACCTGTTCGATCGGTCCTGTAAATCGTAAAACAGCCAAATCCAGTGCCGCGCGGTCGCAGGTGACCGGGCGTTCGGCAACGACTTCGCCCTCGGCATCGCCGGTGGTCGTCGTCATGCCTAGCCGTACCACGGCCTCATAGGTCTTGTCGGCGTCGAGCAGGTCCTGGGAGAACTTGGTCGCCTCGCCGAAACACAGCGGCAGCAGGCCGGTGGCCAGCGGGTCCAGCGTGCCCGTGTGGCCGGCTTTGTTGGCGCGCAGCAGGCGCTTGGCGCGCACCAGCGCGTCGTTAGACGACAGGCCCAGCGGCTTGTCGAGCAGCAGCACGCCGTGCACGTCGCGGCGTGGCAGCCGGGGCGGACGGGTTGCGGGGGAATCGGTCATTGCGGCGGGGGGAGAAGCGCGGCGCCGGAGCGGGTCCGGCGCGCGTCACAGAGGCGGAACGGCGCGACGGACTTACTCGTCGTCCTTGGCGCGCGTCGAATTGGCTTCGTTGATCAGCTTCGACATCTCGATGGCATGTTCCACCGACGTGTCGTGATGGAAATGCAGCGTCGGCACGGTGTGAATGTGCAGGCGCTTGAACAGCAGCGAGTGCAGGTAACCGGCCTTCTCGCGCAGGATACCGGCGGCCACCTCAGGCTCGGCGCCCAGCACCGTGAAGTAGACCTTGGCGTGCGCGTAGTCCGGCGTCAGCGCCACCGATTGCAGCGTGACCAGGCCCAGGCGCGGGTCGCGCAGTTCGCGCTGGATCATCTCGGCCAGTTCCTTCTGGATCTGGTCGGAAAGCCGCAGATTGCGGGAGGAGATATTGCCTTTCTTGGCCATTCAAACCTGTCTTGTGCCCAAAGTGAAAACGGCAGGCCGGAGCCTGCCGTCTTGCGTATCGCCTTACAGCGTACGCGCCACTTCGGTGATTTCGTACACCTCGAGTTGGTCGCCTTCCTGAACGTCGTTGAAGTTCTTGATCGACAAACCGCACTCGAAGCCTTGCTTGACTTCCTTGACGTCGTCCTTGAACCGCTTGAGCGAGTCCAGTTCGCCAGTGTGCACCACCACGTTGTTGCGCAGCACGCGCACCAGCGAGTTGCGCTTGACCATGCCGTCGGTGACCATACAGCCGGCCACGGCGCCAATCTTCGGTACACGGAAGACCTGGCGGACTTCCACCTGGCCGATCGTCGTCTCGCGCTTCTCCGGCGCCAGCATGCCGGACATCGCCGCCTTGATCTCGTCTACCGCATCGTAAATGATGTTGTAGTAGCGGATGTCGATGCCATTGTGCTCGGCCAGCTTGCGCGCGCCGGCATCGGCCCGCACGTTGAAGCCGATGATGACCGCCTTCGAGGCCACAGCCAGGTTGACGTCCGACTCCGAGATGCCGCCCACGCCGCCGTGCACGATCTGCACGCGCACTTCCTCCGTCGACAGCTTCTGCAGCGACTGCACCAGTGCTTCCTGCGAACCCTGCACGTCGGCCTTCACGATCAGCGGCAGCGATTGCACTTCGCCTTCGCTCATCTGCTCGAGCATCGTTTCCAGCTTGGCGGCCTGCTGCTTGGCGAGCTTCACGTCGCGGAACTTGCCCTGACGGAACAGGGCGATTTCACGCGCCTTGCGCTCGTCCGGTAGCACCAGCACTTCCTCGCCAGCGGCCGGCACTTCCGACAGACCCTGGATTTCCACCGGGATCGACGGACCCGCTTCCTTCGTCGGCTTGCCGTTCTCGTCAAGCATGGCGCGCACGCGGCCGTAGGCACTGCCTGCGAGCACCACGTCGCCACGCTTGAGCGTACCGCTGCTGACCAGGATCGTCGCGATCGGGCCCTTGCCCTTGTCCAGCTGGGCTTCCACCACCAGGCCCTTGGCCGGGGCGTCCACCGGGGCCGTCAGCTCCAGCACTTCGGCTTGCAGCAGCACCTGCTCGAGCAGGTCGTCGATGCCCAGGCCGGTCTTGGCGGACACCGGCACGAACGGCGAATCGCCGCCGTACTCTTCCGGCAACACCTGCTCGGCCACCAGTTCCTGCTTCACGCGGTCCGGGTTGGCTTCGGGCTTGTCGATCTTGTTGATCGCCACCACGATGGGCACGCCGGCAGCCTTGGCGTGCGCAATCGCTTCCTTGGTCTGCGGCATCACGCCGTCGTCCGCCGCGACCACCAGGATCACGATGTCGGTGGCCTTGGCGCCACGGGCACGCATGGCCGTGAAGGCCTCGTGACCCGGGGTGTCCAGGAAGGTGATCACGCCACGCTCGGTTTCCACGTGGTAGGCGCCAATGTGCTGCGTAATGCCCCCAGCTTCGCCCGCAGCCACCTTGGTGCGGCGGATGTAGTCGAGCAGCGAGGTCTTGCCGTGGTCGACGTGACCCATCACGGTCACCACCGGCGGACGCGGCAGCAGTTCGGCGTCGGTATGGTCTTCGCCATCCACCACCAGCAGCGCTTCCGGATCGTCCAGCTTGGCGGCAAACGCCTTGTGGCCCATTTCTTCCACCACGATCATGGCGGTTTCCTGGTCCAGCACCTGGTTGATCGTGACCATCTGGCCGAGCTTCATCATCTGCTTGATGACCTCGGACGCCTTCACGGACATCTTGTGCGCCAGGTCGGCCACCGAGATGGTTTCCGGCACGTGTACTTCACGCACCACCGGCTCGGTCGGCGCCTGGAAGTTGCTGCGGTCGTCGGCATGCTGCTTGCCGCCGCGGCCACGCGGGCCACCGCGCCAGCCACCCACGCCGCCCGACGTATCGCCGCGCGTCTTCAGGCCGCTGCCCTTCTTGCGCGAGCCTTCGTCCTGCCACGTACCGGTCTTGACCGGCTTGCCGGTCTTCTTGTCGACGGTGGTCGTGGCCGTGGTGGTGGTCGTGGCCGGTTTCTTCTCGTCCTTCTTGGCTTCGGTCGTCGCGCCGGCCGGCTTCACCGGCTTGTGCAGCGTGCCGGTCTGCTCGGCCTTCTTTTCCTCGGCCTTGCGTTCCGACGGCGCCTTCAGCACGCGGGCCGGGGCGTTCAGCATCTGCTGGATCGCACGGGCCTCGGCCTCGGCAGCCTCGCGGCGGCGGCGGGCGGCGTCCTGCTCGGCACGGGCCTTGTCGGCCGCGGCCTTCGCGTCGTCCGCATCCTTCTGCACCTGCACGCGCTCGGCAGCCACGCGGGCCTGGTCGTCCTCGGCCTTCTTGCGCACGGCGGCGTCCTCGACGGCGTTGTTCACCGCCTGGGCAGCCGCAGCCTCTTCCTCGGCCTTGCGGGCTAGGAGTTCGGCCTGGCGGCGCTGCTCGGCCTCGAGGGCTTCCTGGCGCGCACGGCGCTCGGCTTCCTCGCGCTCGGCGGCTTCCTGGCGTGCCTTCAGCTCGGCTTCCTGGCGCGCGAGCGCCTCGGCCTGCTGACGGCTTTCCTCTTCCTCGCGGCGCGCCTGTTCAGCGGCGGCTTCAGCCGCTTCGGCGGCGTCCACGCCATCGGCGTGTACATCCCCGGCGGCCTCGTCACGCTTGATCAGGACGCGCTTCTTGCGCACCTCGACCTGAACGGTACGGGTCTTGCCGGTGGAATCGGCCTGACGGATTTCGGACGTCTCGCGCTTGGTCAGCGTGATCTTCTTGCGTGCGCTGTCGTCGGCCTGACCGTGCGACCGCTTGAGATAATCAAGGAGTCGGGTCTTGTCCGATTCGGTGATGATGTCTTCCGGCGTCGCTTTGCCCACCCCAGCTGCCTGCAATTGTTCCAGCAGGGCAGCTGCGCTGCGGCTCAGTTCTGCGGCCAGTTGGGCAACTGTTGTGCTTGCCATTCAAACCCTTTCAATGCTCGGTTTCTACGTCGGGACAATCGTATGCGGAAAGCGCCGGGGCCCCTGGCCCCGTACGTGTCCCTCAGTTAAACCAATGTTCCCGTGCTTTCATGATCAGCGCCTTGGCTTCCTCATCCGCCACGCCGGCCAGCTCGACCAGTTCGTCCACGGCCAGTTCGGCCAGGTCGTCACGCGTGTGGATATTGCCTTCGGCCAGCTTGCCGATCAGCTCGGGGGTCAGGCCGTCGAGCGAGCGCAGGTCCTGCGACACCTCTTCCACCTTTTCTTCCCGGGCCAGTTCCATCGTCAGCAGCGCATCGCGTGCGCGGTTGCGCAGCTCGGTGACGGTGTCCTCATCGAAGGCCTCGATTTCCATCATTTCACTGATGGGCACGTAGGCAACTTCTTCCAGCGTGGAGAACCCTTCCTCGATCAGGATGTCCGCCACTTCTTCGTCCACGTCCAGCTTGGCCATGAACAGCTTGCGTACCACTTCGCTTTCCTCGGCCTGCTTCTGCGCCGATTCTTCCTGCGTCATGATGTTGATCTGCCAGCCGGTCAGCTCGGACGCCAGGCGTACGTTCTGGCCGCTGCGGCCAATGGCGACGGCGAGGTTTTCCTCATCCACCACCACATCCATGCTGTGCTTTTCCTCGTCCACCACGATGGACTGCACCTGCGCCGGCGCCAGCGCACCGATCACGAACTGCGCCGGGTCTTCCGACCACAGCACGATATCCACGGCCTCGCCGCCGATCTCGTTGCGCACAGCCGTCACGCGGGTACCGCGCACGCCGACACAGGTGCCGATCGGGTCGATGCGCTTGTCATGGGCCACCACGGCGATCTTGGCGCGCACGCCGGGGTCGCGGGCGGCTGCCTTGATCTCGAGCAGGCCCTGTTCCATTTCCGGCACTTCGTTCTCGAACAGCTTGATCAGGAACTCGGGTGCCGTACGCGACAGTTCGATCTGCGGGCCGCGCGCGGCGCGGTCCACATTGAGGATATACGCCCGCACACGGTCACCGGTACGGAGATTTTCCTTCGGAATGATCTGGTCACGGGCCAGCAGCGCTTCCACGCGCCCCGATTCCACGATCAGGCCCTTCTTGTCGGCGCGCTTGACCGTGCCGGTCATGACCTTTTCGCCACGATCCAGGTAGTCGTTCAGGATCTGCTCGCGCTCGGCGTCGCGGATACGCTGCAAAATCACCTGCTTGGCCGCCTGGGCGCCAATCCGGCCAAATTCCACGGACTCGATCTGCTCTTCGACGAACTCGTCGAGCTGGATGTCCGGATCCTGGTCGCGGGCTTCGAACAGCAGGATCTGCTTGTCCGGCTCCTGCAGGCCCTGCTCGTCGGGGACGACAAGCCAGCGGCGGAACGTTTCGTGCTCACCGGATTCACGGTCGATGGCGACGCGGATATCCACGTCCTCCTCGAAGCGTTTCTTGGTGGCCGAAGCGAGTGCTGCTTCGAGCGCACCGAATACCACATCCTTGTCGACGTTCTTTTCACGCGCAAGCGCATCGACGAGCAACAGAACTTCGCGGCTCATTGCTTGTTCCCTTTTCTTTGATTTCCCTTGAAGTCGATCACTGGCACGAGCCGTGCCTTGTCGACGTCGGATATGGCGAATTCCAGCAGTGCCGGGCCGTCGCGTCCTTCGAATTCCAGGCCGATTTTCTCGGCTCCGGCATCGCCAGTGGGTGTCTGGATGATGCCGACGAAATTCTTCTGGCCATTCACCGGGAGGCGCAGCGTGATCCTGGCCTCGACGCCGGCAAAACGGACGTAATCGGCCAGCTTCTTCAGCGGCCGGTCCAGACCGGGCGAGGACACCTCGAGGCGCTCGTAGTCGACATTTTCGACCGTAAGCACATGGGTAAGCTGGCGGCTTACCTTCTCGCAATCCTCAATGACGATGCCGGTTTCAGGCTGATCGATATAGACACGCAGCAGTCCGGCCGGGGCACGCTCAAGCTCAACCAACTCGTAGCCCATGCCGTTAAGGGTGGTTTCGATCAAATCTGCCAGATGCACTGTATTCCCGAAATAGTGGCCTTCAACACCATGGCAGACACCGGACAACGACTTCCGTTCTGAAACTAGGTTCTGAAACGAGGTTCTGAAACGAACCGCTGCCTTGCCTGCCCCGTCATCCCCGGCGCCGGCGTGGCGCAGTCGCGGCCACAAGCACAAAACGGGCGAACCAAAAAAAAATGGGCGCAATGCCCATCATTCGCCCATCCCCGCTAAGGATGACACTTTTGAATAGACTTTGATTATACGCGGATTATGTCCAAAAGGCAAAAGCCTGACGGGATCCGCGGGCAGCATCCAGGCCAGGGCGAGCCCCGGCCTGGATGCTGCCTGCCTGGGTTAGCGGTGACCGCCCCCCTGGTTGCCGCCGCGACCGCGCGGACGACGCGGGCCACTGGCATTGCCGCCACCCTTGGTTGCCTTCGGCATCACATTGCCGTTGGCCTCGCCACCGCCGCGACGCTGCTGGCCGCGCTGGCCACCCATGCCGCCACCGCCCAAACCACCGCCGCCGCCGAGGCCGCCGCGATTGCCACCGCGCCCACCGGCACCACCGCCACGCAGGCCACCAGCCGCGCCACCACTGAACTTGGTGGTGTGTGACGTCAGCGGCGCCGGGCCGGTCGGGATGTAGCCCATCGAGGTCTGCATCGGATCCGGCTGACCACGGCCGGCACCGCCGTTACCGCGCGCGCCACCCTTCTCATAGCGCGGCAGACCGTCCATGCCGGTGTGCATCGGCATGCCCGCGATAGCCGCCTCGGTGCGTGCCTTGCGGCCGCCCACCTTGGTGGCGCCCTTGCCGCCCTGCTCGCCCTTCGCCGGGGCTTTCAGGCCGATATTGGCCATCAGCGCACGCACGTCGGTCGGGTCCAGCTCCTGCCAGCGGCCACGCTTGAGGCCGCGCGGCAGCAGGAACTGGCCATAACGCGTACGGATCAGGCGCGACACGGTCAGGCCGACGGCCTCGAACATGCGGCGCACCTCGCGGTTGCGGCCTTCGGTCAGCGCCACGTGATACCACTGGTTCACCCCTTCGCCACCGCCATCGGCGATGCGCAGGAAGTTCGCCTCGCCATCGTCCAGCTGAATACCGTGCAGCAGCGCCTGGCGATCGGCCTCGGCCAGCTCGCCCAGCGTGCGCACCGCGTATTCGCGCTCCACGCCGTAGCGCGGGTGCATGAACCGGTTGGCGATGTCGCCCGAGGTCGTGAAGATCAGCAGGCCTTCGGTATTGAAGTCGAGACGGCCAACCGCCACCCACTTGCCGGCCTTGATGCGCGGCAGGCTGTCGAACACGGTCGGACGGCCTTCCGGATCGCTCTGGCTCACGATTTCGCCTGACGGCTTGTGATACAGCAGCACGCGCGGCGGCTTGGACGACACCTTGCGATGGATCAGCTTGCCGTTCACACGTACCTGATCGGTCGGCAGGATCCGCTGCCCGATGTGGGCCGGCAGGCCGTTCACCGAGACACGACCCTCGAGGATCAGTTGTTCCATTTCGCGGCGCGAGCCGAGGCCGCCTTCGGCCAGCACCTTGTGCAGCTTGGGCGCATCATCGTCGGCAGACAGTTCACGCACCGGCTTGGCCTTGGTGCGCGGCAACGCCATCTCTTCCTGATCGAATTGTTCCGAGATCACGAACTTGAAGACGTCCTCGGCACCGCCGGCAGGCTTGCCCGCCGGCTTGCCGCCCTTCGCGCCACGGCCCGGCTTGTCACCAAGGCGGTGCTCGGATTTCTCAGAAGGCTTGCCACCTGCGGCACCCGCCTGACCCTTGCGCTGGCCCTGACCACCCTGGCCACCTTGGCTACCCTGACCGCGCTTGTCGCGCCGGCCGGGCTGCTGGGCTGCTGGCTTGTTGTCGCCATCGACCAGCGCGGCCTTGCGCTGGGGCTGCTGGCGGCGCTTGCGCACGCCGGCGCCGTGCGGCTGCGCGGACTGGCCGTCGGCGTCACCCGCCTCGGCACGCGGTTCGCGGACGTCACCGG
>NZ_CAJPVH010000050.1 GCF_905397395.1 Cupriavidus campinensis | reverse complement strand
GGCGCCGCGTTGCCGCGCGGCTGCCCCGCGTGAACTGGGCGCGCGTGGGCGATGGCGTGGAAGCCGTCGCCACCCGCGTGGGCCGCATCCCGTTCGCGGTGCCCACATCGCTGGTGCTCGCCTGCCTGGCCGGTGCGGTCATCAGCACCACGCCGCTGACGTTTTCAAGCCAGCTGCTGCTGTTCGCCATCGTCTGGATCGGGCTGACGGTGCTGCGGCGCATTCCCGGCCGGCTGCCGACGCTGGCGATGATGGTGCTCTCCACGCTGATGGCGGGCCGCTATATCTGGTGGCGCTCCACGCAGACGCTGCAGTTCACCACGGCCACCGAGGCCGCCGTGGGCTACCTCCTCTATGCGGCCGAGGTCTACACCTGGATCGTGCTGGGGCTGGGCTACCTGCAAACGGCGTGGCCGCTGAACCGCCGGCCCAAGGCGCTGCCGGCCGACCCGGAGACCTGGCCTACGGTGGACGTCTACATCCCCACCTACAACGAGTCGCTGGCGGTGCTGCAGCCCACCGTGTACGCGGCGCTGAGCATGGACTGGCCGGCGCACAAGCTGCGCGTGTTCATCCTCGACGATGGCCGGCGGCCCGCGATGCGGGACTTCGCGGCGGCGGCCGGGGTGGGCTACCTCACGCGCGAGGACAATTTCCACGCCAAGGCCGGCAATATCAACAAGGCGCTGGCGAAGACGGACGGCGAGTACATCGCGATCTTCGACTGCGACCACATCCCCACCCGGTCCTTCCTGCAGATGACCATGGGCGAGTTCCTGGCCGACCCGAAGTGCGCGCTGGTGCAGACGCCGCACCACTTCTTCTCGCCAGACCCGTTCGAGCGCAACTTCGACACCTTCCGGCGCGTGCCGAACGAAGGCAGCCTGTTCTACGGGCTGATCCAGGACGGCAACGATTTCTGGAACGCCACCTTCTTCTGCGGCTCCTGCGCGGTCATCAAACGCGCCCCGCTGCTGGAGATCGGCGGGATTGCCGTGGAAACCGTCACCGAGGACGCCCACACGGCCCTCAAGCTGCACCGGCTGGGCTACAACAGCGCCTACCGTCGCACGGTGCAGGCGGCGGGGCTGGCTACCGAGAGCCTGTCCGGCCATATCGGGCAGCGCATCCGCTGGGCGCGCGGCATGGCACAGATCTTCCGCATCGACAACCCGCTGCTCGGGCGCGGGCTGCACCTGTTCCAGCGCATCTGCTACAGCAACGCGATGCTGCACTTCTTCTACGGCATTCCCCGGCTGATCTTCCTGACCATGCCGATCGCCTACCTGTACTTCGGCCTGCACGTGATCAACACCTCGGCGCTGCTGATCATGGCCTACGTGCTGCCCTACCTGTTCGTGGCCAACGTGACCAACTCGCGGCTGCAGGGCCGCTACCGTCATTCGTTCTGGGCCGAGGTCTACGAATCGGTGCTGGCCTGGTACATCGTGCTGCCGACCACGGTGGCCTTTATCAACCCGCGCCTGGGCAAGTTCAATGTCACGGCCAAGGGCGGGCAGATTGCCGACGACTACCTCGACTGGACCATCTCCAAGCCCTACCTGGTGCTGCTGGCGCTCAACGTGGTCGGGCTGGCGGTTGGCGTGGGCCACCTGCTGTTTGGCAGCACCGACGAGCCGGCCACGGTGCTGATGAACATGGGCTGGGCACTGGCCAACCTGATCATGCTCGGCGCCGCCGTGGGCGTGGCGCGGGAGGCGCGGCAGGTGCGGGTCTCCCACCGCATTCCGATGCGGGTGCCGGCCACGCTGCTGCTGCCGGACGGCGCCACGCTGGCCTGCCGCACCGAGAACTACTCGATGGGCGGGCTCGGCCTGTTGCTGCCCGTGGAGGTGACGCTCGACGAGGGGGCGCGCGTGGGCGTCTGCCTGGCGCGCGGCACGCGCACCTATCACTTCCCCGGCGTGGTCACGCGCAACGTCAACCGTCACCTCGGCGTGCGGATGGAGGGCCTGACCGCCGAGCGCGAGATCGAACTGATCCAGTGCACCTTCGGCCGCGCCGACGCGTGGATCGACTGGCTGGACGACGAACACGCCGACGCCCCGCTGCGCAGCCTCAAGGAGGTGATCGAGATGGGCTACCAGGGCCTGCTGCGCCTCTACGACGCCTGCGCGGAGGCGGTTGACCTGCTGATCGGGCGCCGCCGGCCCCGCCAGCCCTAAGCCCTCACACCCGCCATCACGCCGGCCATCACGCCGCAGGAGCCGAACCTCACATCGCCATGGGAATCTGGAACCTCTACTTCCTCGCCAAGCTCTGGCTGTTCCACACGGGCCACCTCCAGCCGCACTGGCTGACGAACCTGGTGTTCGCGCTGTTCCTGGCGGCGCCGATGGAGTCGCGGCCGCTGCGGGTGCTGCGCCAGTTCATCGCCATCGGGGTCGGGGCGATGCTGGCCTACCGGGAATCGACGCTGCCGCCGTTCGCGCGCGTGGTGTCGCAGTTCTCGAACGTGCGCGCGTTCACGCCGGATTACCTGCTCGAACTGGCGCAGCGCATCGTCTCCCTGCAGATGG
Source organism: Cupriavidus campinensis (assembly GCF_905397395.1). GTDB lineage: Bacteria > Pseudomonadota > Gammaproteobacteria > Burkholderiales > Burkholderiaceae > Cupriavidus > Cupriavidus campinensis. Next base: position 36,199 of record NZ_CAJPVH010000050.1, on the reverse strand, counting down.
TGGTGGCGATCGGGCTGGCGGTGCTGCTCTACCTGATCATCAACCGCTGGGTGCGGGTGACATCCTTCGTGCTGCTGGCGCTGATCGCCATCCCGTTCTGGCACGGCACCGGCGACGGCAACCCGCCGACGCGCCTCAACCAGATGACCGCGCGCGCGGCGGACACTCCGCGCGCCGACTTCGCCGTGCGTGGCGGCTACGACGCCCAACTGGCCGCCTTCCGCGAGCAGGAATCGACCCGGTCGGCCACCGCGCAGCCGCTGACGGCCACGCCCGACGCGCAGTTCGACATCATCGTGCTGCACATCTGCTCGCTGTCGTGGGACGACCTGGACGCCGCCAAGGCCAGCAACCACCCGCTGTTCACGCGCTTCGACTACCTGTTCAAGAATTTCAGTTCCGCCGCCAGCTACAGCGGGCCGGCCGCCATCCGGCTGCTGCGCGCCTCGTGCGGCCAGCAGCCCCACGCCGACCTGTACTCGCCGGCGCCCGCCGAATGCCATCTGTTCGAAGCGCTCGCCCAGGCCGGCTTCGGCCCCCATGTGCTGCTGAACCACGATGGCCGCTTCGACAATTTCCGCAGCTTCGTGGACAAGGAAGTCGGCGTGGCGGGCGTGCAGCCCGAGTCCAACGAGGGCGTGCCCGTGGCGATGCGCGCCTTCGACGATTCCCCGGTGCTGGGCGACTACGACACCTTCGACCACTGGTACAAGCGCCGCCTCCAGCAGAACAGCGGCCCCGTGGCGCTCTACTTCAACACGGTGACGCTGCACGACGGCAACCGGCTGCCGGGCAAGCGGCTGACCAGCCTGGAGTCCTACCCGCTGCGGCTGGCCAAGTTGCTCGAGGACGTGGACCGGATCATCGAGACCATCAGCAAGTCCGGCCGCAAGGCGGTGGTGGTCTTCGTGCCGGAGCATGGCGCGGCGCTGCGTGGCGACGAGAACCAGATTTCCGGGCTGCGCGAGATTCCCACGCCGCGCATCGTCCATGTGCCGGTGGGCGTGAAGCTGGTGGGCCTGCCGACTACGGCCGCGGGCGGCATGGTGACGATTGACGCGCCGTCCAGCTTCCTGGCGCTGTCGCAGCTGCTGTTCAACCTCGTGGCGGACAGCCCGTTCCGCCAGGGTGCCCCGCCCACCCCCAGCTACAGCGAGAACCTGCCGCAGACGGCGATGGTGGGCGAGAACGAGGGCACCGTAACCATGAAGCTGAGCAAGGGCTATGTGATTCATACGCCAGATGGCGTCTGGGTGGAGCAGAAATGAGCCAAGCGCCGAAGTCCCCAAGGACCCTGCCGGTGCCGCGCGGCACGCCGGGCGCCTATAGCGATATCGACGCCCTGGGCCGGCATGTCGAAGGCTTTGACGCGCGGCGTTACTTCGACCAGCAGGATGCAGTGCAGACCCGGGCGGCGGCGCAACGCTGGCCGCTGCTGGGGCGCGCGCTGGGACATTCGCCGGACGACACGGACGACCCGTCGACCGGCACCGACAGCTAATGCCGCCACCCCACTCGAGTGGGGCTTTAACCATTGATTTACAAGGAAAACCGTCACATAGCCGACATGCACCGAACGTAAGATCTGGGCCACTTTCCCCACCCTGGTTCCTTCGGTCATGTCTGGCGTTCTGGTTGATCCCTCCGCTGCCCGCCTGCGCTTCCGGCAGCCCTGTGCCGAGGATCTGGCCGTCATCACGCCGTCCGTGACGACCGACCACACGAATCAGGACGTGCTCGAGGTCTTTGCGCTGCACCGCGACCTCAACTGCCTGCCCGTGACCGAACGCGACAAGCCCATCGGCCTGATCAACCGGTCGATCTTCCTGTCGCAGATGAGCAAGCCGTACCACCAGGAGCTCTACAACCGCAAGAGCTGCATTGCCTTCATGGACAAGGAGCCGCTGATCGTGGACGCCGCCATGAGCATCGACGCGCTGACCTTCCGCGCGGTGGAGTACGGCGAGAAAGCGCTGGCGGAAGGCTTCATCATCGCCCGCGACGGCAAGTTCATCGGTCTGGGACATGGCCTGCAGCTGATGCGCGTGGTGGCGGACATGCAGGCCGAGCGCAATCGGCAGATCATGCAGAGCATCGACTACGCCAGCACGATCCAGCGGGCGATGCTGCGCACGTCGCGCCAGACGCTGGCCGCCACGCTGCCGGACGCCGCGCTGGTCTGGGAGCCGCGCGACGTGGTGGGCGGCGACTTCTATCACTTCGCGGCGTTTGAAGACGGCTGGTTCGCCGCGCTGGCCGACTGCACCGGCCATGGCGTGCCGGGCGCGTTCATGACGCTGATTGCCTCGTCGCTGCTGACGCAGGCCATCGAGCAGCAGGGCCCGCGCGACCCCGGCGCACTGCTGGCGGCCCTCAATCGCGGCATCAAGCAGATGCTTGGGCAGATCGACGGCCACATCGACGGGCAGGACGGCCAGCGGGGCGAGCGCGGCATCGCCGAATCCGACGACGGCATGGACGCCGCGTTCTTCTGGTTCGACAACGCCACGCGCACGCTAACCTTTGCCGGCGCCAAGTGCGCGCTGTTCGTGCTGCACCCCGGCGACCGCGAAGGCCAGATGATCAACGGCGCCCGCATGGGCGTCGGCTACGTGGACACCGGCATGGACTACGCGTGGCAGAACGCGGCCGTGCCGATGCCGCCCGACACGGTGGCCTTCGTGACCACGGACGGGCTGATCGACCAGATCGGCGGCCCGCGCGAGATCTCCTTCGGCAAGCGCCGCATGCGCGAGGCGATCTGCGCCAGCCGCGCGGCATCGGCGGCGCAGATCAGCCAGGCGGTGCTCGAGGTGCACCGTGCCTGGCAGGGGCAGCACCGGCGCCGCGACGACCTGACCTTTTTCTGCTTCCGCGCCCGATAACACCGCGCCAGCCTCTTACAGCGCCCCACCGGCCGCACGACACATGAACGCCGCACAATCGATTGACAAGGAATATGAGCCGTTTTTCGCGATGGCTCGGGAACGCAACGTGATCTTCTACTACGTCGGCTACTTTTCGCAGAACATCATCGCCGCCATGTCCGACGCGGTACGCCTGCAGCTCGCCGTGAGCGGGGTCGATGGCGCCACGCGGCGCAAGCTGTTCTCGTCGTTCGTGGAAATGGCGCAGAACATCGTCCACTATTCCTCGGACGCCCTGACCTCGCCCACGCCGGAGAGCGAGCAGCAGCGCGGCCAGCTGCGCCACGGCTCGGTGTGCATCAGCATGGTGGACGAGCACTACCGCCTGATGTGTTCCAATCCGGTGGCCACGGTGCGCGTGCACCAGCTGCGCGCCACGCTGGAGCCGCTGCGCACGATGACGCTGGACGAGATCAAGCAAGCCTACAAGCAGACCCTGCGCGCCGAGGCGCCGGAGGGCAGCAAAGGCGCCGGGCTCGGCTTCCTGACGATGGCGCGCGATGCCAGCGCGCCCCTCGAATACAACTTTCAACCGATCGACACGGATCCGGGATCGACGATGTTCCAGCTCGTCGCCACGATCTGACGTCTCGGGAAGAGCCTCTGCCATGGAAAACCTGTTTATCGCCGCCACGCCCTCCTCGCCCGAGGTGAGCTTCGACTTCGAGCGGCACATCCTCTCGCTCAAGGGCGAGTCCTACCCCGAGAACGCCGCCGTGTTCTACGGCGAGGCCATCGCCCGCCTGCGCAAGTACCTGGCCGCGTGCGACGGGGTTTCGGTCACGGTCAACGTGGCGCTGACCTACTTCAACAGTTCGAGCACCAAGATGCTGTTCAGCATCTTCGACGCGCTGAACGACGCCGCCGAGCGCGGCAACCGCATCGCACTGCACTGGTTCCACGACGAGGACGACGACACCATCCTCGAATTCGGCCAGGAACTTCACGACGACTTTCCCGCGATTGCGTTCCACGACGTTGCGACCACCGGCAGTTGAACCCGCCCGCCGCCATCATGTCCGAGCCCGACCTGTTCGAATCGGAGAACAGCGTCCTGGCACATGCCAAGGCCGTGTTCTGCGATGTCGATGCCGGCGAGGAGTCGTATCGGCATACGCTGGGCCAGCTCATCAGCTACTACGAGCGGCTGATGCGCGAGACGCGCCGGCTGATCCGCCGCAGCGACCGCGAGGAACTGGAGATGAACCGGCTCAACCACCGGCTCCAGGAGCTGGCGCAGGAACTTGAATACCGCGCCACGCACGACACGCTGACCGGCGCGCTCAACCGCGGCGCCGTGATCGACCGCGCCACGGCGGCGCTGGCGCGCGGGAGCCTGTCGATGATCGTGCTCGACATCGACCATTTCAAGCGGCTCAACGACGCCTATGGCCATCCGGTGGGCGACGCGGTGATCTGCGGCGTGACCGCCTGTCTCAAGAACACCGTGGATGCCGAGGGCGCCATCGGGCGCGTGGGCGGCGAGGAATTCACCGCGCTGCTGCCGGGCGTCCCGCTGGAGGACGCGCTGGTGCTGGCCGAGGACATGCGCCATGCCATCGCCACGCATCGCTTCCCCTCCCCGGTGGACTGCCCGGTCACGGCAAGTTTCGGCGTGAGCTGGTCCGCCCAGGGCCGCACCTTCGAACACGCGTATGGCCGCGCCGACGAGGCGCTCTACGAGGCCAAGCGCGGCGGCCGCAACCGCGTGATGCAGGCCGCCACGGCGTGACCGCAATTTTCTGATCCATTGACTGGTCCGACACTGTGATCTGGAATACGGTGGTTTGCCCTCGCGAAACCCATGTTTCCGATAGGGCGAGCCTTGACTACTATCCAGAGTGATCCCTGACATCAGGACGGCGCAGGTCACCTCGCCGGCCAGGACAAGGAGAGGCATGCACCACATCGAGCCAGTGGAATGCGTCTGCGGCGCGACGCTCCACATCCGCGAATACCGGCTGGGCCTTGTGAGGACCCCACGCAAGGAACACGCACCCTGCCCCGTCTGCGGGCGCACTGTCTACGAGACCGAGATGGACGGCTTCCTGCTGGTGGAAGTCGTCGCCCGGCGCGCGCCGGTGATGGCCGTGAAGGCTCGTCTGCAGAAGCGTAAGTCGCAACAACCTTAGTTTCAGCCGCTCCCGCTGCACATCGTGGACTAAGGACACGCGTCCTCGTCCCTCCCCCGCCTTTCGGCTGACAGCCTGACCGTCAATCGCGTCAGCGCCTCGTTTCGTCCGCCTTTCCCCCCTTTCTGCGCCACAGCGCCCTCCTCCCCCGCCTGACGGCAAGCGGCCCTGCCGCCACCCCGGCAAGCTCGCGCCGCCGCCTGGGCAATCGTATTTTCTTTAAATTCACGACTTTTTTTAATAGTAATTCCTTCATTTTTTTAGGGTACTGCATGCCGCATTTTTTGATGTGGATCAAATAGTTATCGCACTTCGAATTTAAAGAATCTCCGATTTAAGGGATGCCTACTGGAGATGTAAATTTCGCTCAGCCATGGATTGCATGGCATTTACCTTAAGAACCTAACCATGACCAACATCACACAAATCCTCCGATCCAGCAAAGCGCTCCGCTACGCAGCCATGGTGTGCGCACTGGGCGCCGCCGCGTCTTCCGCCGCCGCTGACGATGGCCGCATCACCTTCACCGGCACCATCTCCGACGTCACCTGCACCGTAACGGGTGGCGGTGCAACCGTGACGGCCCAGTCCGCCGGTAACTTCACCGTCGGCCTGCCGCGCGTGAGCGCCACGGCCCTGGCGGCCAACGGCGAGCGCGCCGGCGATACGCCGTTCTGGATGCGCCTGTCGGGTACCAACTGCACCAACGGCAAGGTCGCCAGCGTGTACTTCGAACCCGCGCAAAGCACCAACATCGACCAGGCCACCGGCAACCTGCGCAACGCCACCGGCACCGGCCGCGCCACGCGCGTGCAAGTTGGCCTGCTGAATGGCGCCAAGTCCGTCATGAACCTGTTCACGAGCACGCCCACCAGCACGGCCACGATCGCCAACAACGCCGCGCAGTTCGACTACTGGGCTCAGTACGTAGCCACCGGTGGCGCAGCCACCGCCGGTACCGTTTCGACTGATGTCGTGTACTCGATTATTTACAACTAAGTCTGTGCTATCGCCACCGCGACCCAGGTTGCGGTGGTGCGCTGTGCCATGACACCCCCGCCTCGCGCATCGCATGGCAGACGAACGTGTCAAGGAAAAGGGATCAAAATGAAACCGCTACATTTTCTGATGATGGCTCTCGCCATCCTTGCCGGCCCATCGCACGCCGCGATCCAGGTCGCCGGCACACGTATCGTCTTTGACGGAAATCAAAAGGAGCAGACCGTACGCCTGACGAATACAGGCGACCGGCCGGTGCTCACACAGATCTGGCTAGATGCCGGTGAAGAGCAAGCCGACGGCACCGTCCAGGCGGGCGCGCAGGCCACCCCGTTCATCGTCAATCCCCCTGTGGCCCGCATCAACAGCGACAAGGCCCAGGTCGTCCGCATTTTCAAGACCGCCGAGGTCGCGGCACTGCCGCAGACACAGGAATCGGTCTTCTGGCTCAACGTCCTCGAAGTTCCGGCGAAGGCCACGCCAGCCGCGAACGCAGAACCGGAGGCGGAAGACAACCGCCTCAACATCGCCTTGCGCACGCGGCTCAAGCTGTTCTATCGACCGGCCGGCGTGAAGGGCGATACCGTCACCGCCGCCGAAGCCATGGCATGGCGCGTTCGCAAGGACGGCGATGACTACGTCGTCACGTGTGCGAACCGCAGCCCGATTCATATCTCGTTTGCCAGCCTGGTGCTGAAGCAAGGCGAGAAGCGTTCGGATGTACCTGGGGGCCTGGCCAAGCCGAATGCCGACGAGACATTCCGCTTCGTGGGTGCCGCCGCTGGCGCCGCGGGCCCGCTGACGCTCGAACTGAACTACATCACCGAACTGGGCGCATTCGTGCCGGTAAGCGTGCCACTGACGGTCGGGGGCTGAGATGACTACGCTGCCCCGTTCGTCGTATGTTGCCCGCGTACCCGCCCGTTTTGCGCGGCGCGCGGTCGCAATTGGCGCCGCCTTGCTCGCGACGGCGCCCGCCATGGCAATGGTCGAGGAGAACCGCGACCCCCGGCGCAACAGCGGTGCCACGGCATCGAACGGCGAGCAGGTCCAGTTTGAAAGTGGTTTCGTCCGCGCGCTCGGGCAGTCCATCGACCTCTCGCGCTTCGAGCGCGATGAATCGGTAACTGAAGGCGAGCATCCGGTAGAGGTCATCGTCAACGACACGCCCTACGGTACGCATACCCTGTCGTTCGCTCGCCATCCGATTTCCGGCCAGCTCGAGCCCTGCTTCCCGAAATCGCTCGTGGCACGCTTCGGCCTGCATCCCGAGCGCCAGCTACGGCAGCTCGAAGACGGCACCTGCGCATTCCTCGATGAACTGGTGACCGGTGGCGCACAGGTCCATGAGGCTGGCGAGCAGCAGCTCCTGGTCACCATTCCGCAAATCTTCCTGCGCTACAACGTGCGCGGCTACGTGCCGCCCGAGGTGCTGGAAGAAGGCATCACCGCGGCTACCTTCCGGTACAACCTCAGCTACACCAACAACCAGAACAGCCGGGGGCACTCCGGCCAGTACCTCTATGGTGGGCTGGAGAGCAACTTCAACTTCGGCCCCTGGAGATTCCGTTCCTACGGCACCGTGTCGTCCAACGAAGGCCAGCCCACGCGCTGGGACCACGTATCCGCCTACGCGCAGCGGGCCTTGCCCACTATTCAGTCGGAAACCACCATTGGCGATGCCAACACCACCGGACAACTGTTCGACTCCACGCCGGTTCGCGGCGTGACGCTGGCCACCGATGACCGGATGCTGCCGGATTCCCTGCGCGGCTACGCGCCTGTGGTCCGCGGCGTGGCGCGGTCGAACGCGGTGGTCACGGTCCGTCAGGCCTCCAATGTCATCTTAGAGCGCAACGTCCCGCCGGGCGAGTTCGCCTTCAACGATCTCTACGCCACCGGTTATGGCGGTGACCTCGAAGTCACGGTGACCGAGGCGGATGGGCAGACCCAGCAGTTCGTGGTGCCCTACGGCAGCATCGCGCAGTTGCTGCGCGAGGGCTACACGAAGTACAGCGTTACCGGGGGTGCGATTCGCGACGAATCCATCTCCGACGCGCCGATCCTGATGGAAGGCACGATTCAGCATGGCCTGACCAACGACATTACCCTCTATGGCGGCGTGCAGATCACCGCGCCGGCGTACTATGCCGCCGCCATGGCGGGTGCGGCCGTCAACACGCCGCTCGGCGCGCTGGGCCTCGATATCACCCAGTCCTACGCGATGTGCGTGGATTTTGCCGCGCATTGCGACAAGGCCGGACAAAGCGTACGCGCCAGCCTCGGCAAGCAACTCTCGACGGGCACCTATTTCAGCCTGGTCGGATACCGCTACTCCAGCCCCGGCTACTACTCGCTGATGGACACCATGCATCTGCGCGAGTTCCGGCTTGGCCATAGCGATCGGGAGCCCCTTCGGCTGCGCGACCGCTTCGACGTGAACATCACGCAGGCCCTCGGCCAGAAGTACGGCAACCTGTTCCTCACCGGGTCCTATGGACGGCACTGGGAAGACCACAGCCGTCAACTGAGCTTCCAGGCCGGCTACAGCAACAGTCTGGGCCCCGTTCGATACAACCTCAGCGTTGGCCGCACGAAAAACGCGCTTGGCAGGGATGAAAACAGTGTCCTCCTGTCACTGTCGATGCCCCTGGGGCGGTCGGCGGTCAACCCGGCGACCGTGGGCGTCAGCGCCTCGCACATGAATGGCCAGTCTGACCTGCGCACGACCCTCTCCGGCAGCGCCGGGGAACGCGCGCAGACCTCGTATAGCGCCTGGGCCGATGCGGCCACCGGCGGCGACGTGTCCTTCGGCGGTGCGCTCGGCTATACCGCCGACGCCGTCAAGGGCAGCGTCTCGTACGGCCGCTCGCCGCACACCAACTCGATTGGGGCGAATGTCAGCGGCGGCGTGCTGATCCATGGCGATGGCGTGAACTTCGCCAGCGAACTGGGCAACACCGTAGCACTCGTGAAGGCCGACGGTGCGGCCGGGGCGCGCGTGCTGCCTTACCAGCACACCCGGATCGGCAAGGACGGCTATGCCGTGGTGCCCTACGTGTCGCCTTACCAGTGGAACAACGTCGAACTCGACCTCAAGGACGCCGACATGGGTCTTCAGGTCGAGAACACACGGCTCATGACCGCCCCCACGGCAGGCGCCGTGGTCAAGCTGACGTTCGACTCCCGCCATACCGAGTCCGCCGTGCTGCGCATCCGGCAGGCCAACGGCAGCCTCGTTCCCTTCGGCGCCACCGTGGTGGACGCGGACGGCAACCTGATCGGCACAGTCGGCGGCGGAGGCACGGTCATCGCCAGCGATCTCTCGGCCGACAAGGCACTCACCGTGGCCTGGGGAGCCGGAAAAGACGCGGCACAGCAATGTGTCGCCCAGTACACGAAGCCCGCCACTGCCGCATCCAGCAAGACCCAGGATGTGACGGTTCTCGACGTGACGTGTGAAACCGTGGCGGAACGCCACGCAGTGCCTGGTGCGCCAGGCGAAGAGGGGCAATCATGAAACGCCTGAATTTCCTTCTCGCGGGCGCGGCGTTACTCGCATCGTTCGTCGGCATGCCGGCGGCATCCGCTGCAACGTGCAGCCTGACCTCGAACGGCGGCCAACCGCTGCGCGCGGAAGTCAGCATCAGCTCGATCACCGCGGCGACCAACGGCGCGCCCGGCACGGTGCTGGCCACACGCGATATTCCGCTCGGCAATCTCGACTACACCTGCGGCGCGAACGTGAATGCGGAAATCCGCACGACGATGGCTGTTGGTTCGGCGCAGACAGCGGTCACCAACGTCTACAGCACGACCATCCCTGGCCTGGGCTACCGGCTTCGCTGGCCCGCCACCACGTGGTGGCCGAACGCCCTGCGCTGCAGCGCCACGCAAACCGGCAGCTGCACGATCGCGGCAACGACCGTGAAAGTGGAGTTCGTGCAGACCGGCCCCATCACTTCGGGAACCATGAATCCGACAACCCTCGGGATCGGGACGCTGCTGGCGCCGGACACGTCGAGCAATCAGCTGACTGCCGTACGGATCGAGCTAATGACGCCGATCAGCATCGCCGTCAAGAGCTGCGCGGTGACTTCCGACGTCTATGTCGATCTCGGCACGCACGCACTCTCGGACCTGTCCACCAAGACGGGCTCGCCGGCCGTCAAATTTCCGCTGAAGTTCACCTGCCCCAATCCCGCGGCAGTCGGCATCACCTTCAACGGCACGGCGCCTTTCGGCTACACGACAACGGGCCTGATCGAGAACGACGGCACGGCCCAGGGTTTCGCCGTGCAGCTACTGGATTCCTCCGGCTTCATGGGAGTCAAGCTGGGCAGGGAGATCTCGCTCGGCACTATCAACGGCGCCAAGACCGTCAACTACAACGCGCGGATCTACCGTCTGCCGGCGTCAACGCCGACCGCCGGCACGATCGATACCTACGCGGTCTTCACCCTCAACATTCGCTAACCGACACGAAAGGTTCCTGCATAACTGCATACCGACCGGCTCGGCATGCACCTGAAGAGAAGTGACAAAGTGAAACAGACAAAAACCGGCTGGCTGGCCGTTGCAACAGCCCTGGGCATAGCAACCAGCAGTGCGATCGCCACCCCCGCGCGCGATACCCGGCAAGACATGGACCATCTGGAGCGTCAGCGCCAACAGGAGCAGATCCAGAAGGAAATCGAGCGCGAGCGCGCGTTCTCGGAGCAACACCGCGCCGTCACGCCCGCGCCCGACGCCAAGGAGCAGCCCCTGCAGAACAAGGCGACGTTCCTGGTGTCGCACATCCAGCTTCTGGGTGACGACTCGCCCTCCGCCGAAGCCAAGGCCATTCTCGCCGCCTATGAGGGAAAGACCATGGGTGCCGCGGAGATCATGGCGGTGGTGCGCGATCTGACCAATCACTACATCGAACGCGGCTACGTCACTACCGTGGTCACCGTGCATCCCGGCACGCTGAAGAGCGGGACGCTGACACTCGAGGTCAAGTGGGGAACGATCAAGGATATGACCCGCAACGGCAAGCCCGTCGACGGCATCCGCGACACACTGCGCCTGTTCGGTGCCATGCCGTTCGCCGAGGGCGCGCGACTGAACCTCCAGGATATCGACCAGGCCGTCGACAACCTCGTCAGGGGTGGCGGCAATGACAAGATCCGGATCGTGCCCGGTGACGAAGTCGGCAGCTCGGTGCTCGATGTCACTGGCGAGGACCCGAAGCTTCTGAACTTCGGCATCGGCGTCAACAACAGCGGGCGGGAGGTCGAGGGGTGGAACCAGTATTCCACGAACTTCGGCATCAACAACGTGCTCGGCCTGAACGACTCCATCTCCGCCTACTACGCGCAGCAGGACTTCAAGGACTCCGCCAATAGCCAGCGCATCGGTTCGGTGAACTACAGCCTGCCGATCGGGTACTGGACCTTCGATGCTTCATGGTACGGCTCGCAGTACGAGAAGATGATCGACGGCTACTTCGGCCGCTACGCCAGCGACGGCACGTCCCAGCGCCTGAACCTCAAGCTTTCGCGCGTGCTGCACCGTGACGCCCAGGGCAAGACCAGCGGCTATATGAAGTTCGCCAACCGCTCGAATACCAACGGTATCGAGGGCACGCAGACAAGCATCAACAGCAAGCGCTACTCAGAAGTCGGCGCCGGCGTGACCCATGTGGGTACCCTGGCCAACGGCTGGCTCTATGCCGACCTCGGCGTGAACTTCGGCGTGCCGTGGATGGGCGGCGCATGGCGCAGCGATCCCGACCTCGCCGGCTTCGACACCGACTTCACCAAGTTCAACGGCATGGCCACGTGGACGCGCCCGTTCAAGGTCGGTAACGTCGACTTCGTGTACGACGTGGGAACCGGCTTCCAGTATTCGCCCAACACGCTGGTGACCGATGCCCGGTTGTCGATCGGCGACGAGTACACGGTGCGCGGATTCAAGGACACCGCCTTCTACGGCGATAGCGGCGCCTACCTGTCCAACACCCTGCGGCTCCCGCTCCGGGCAAACGTACTCGGCGGCATTGAGGTCGCGCCTTTCGTCGGCTATGACGGTGGCGTGGTCAAGAACTACGCCCCGGGCTCGAAGCCGGAGTACGTCATGGGTGCTGCCGTCGGCTTTCGCTTTTCCGGCAAGTACCTGACCAGTTCACTTTCCTATGGTTGGCCAATTGCGTCTCCTGCTCAATCCCAGACCCTGGCACGAGCGCTGAACTATCGGCTAGACCTTCGCTACTGAGCGCAATCCATTGCGCCACCCATAACCTGAAACCCACCTCTATCATGAACAAGTCAAAGTCATCCAGAGCGCAACGTCGCGCCACCGGCAACACCCCGGTCACCGCTAACCAGCCGATGCAACCGGCGCGCCTGCGCCCGCTATGCGCCGCACTGATCGGCATCATGCCGGCCATCGCCGGCGCCGATATCGTCCCGGATCAGGCTGCAGCCCAGCGCGCAGCCATGAACCAGACCGCCAACGGCACGCCGCTGGTGAACATCGTCGACCCGAACCAGCGCGGCATCTCGCACAACAAGTTCAAGGAATTCAACGTCGACGCGAACGGCGTGGTCTTCAATAACAGCATGGCCAACGGCGTCTCCGCCATTGGTGGCCAGGCAATGAAGAACCCGCAGTTGAACAGCCAGGCACGCGCGATCATCGGCGAAGTGACCGGCAGCGGCCGTAGCGCGCTCAATGGCGCCATGGAAATCTTCGGCGGCAAGGCCGATCTGCTGATCGCCAACCCGAACGGCATTCAGGTGAACGGTGCCAGCACCGTCAACGCCAACAACCTGACGCTGTCCACCGGCCGCGTGCTGGGCCAGCCCGATGGCAGCGTGCGCCTGGGCGTGGACGGTGGCGCGGTCAGCATCGAGGGCACCGGCATTTCCACGGCGGGTCTGACCCACTTCGACATCATCAGCCGTACCGCACAGATCAACGGCCAGATCCAGGGTCCTGCGGACATCAAGATCGTTGCCGGCCAAACCGAATACGACCCCGCAACCCGCACGCACGTGGCCAAGCCCGGCGCACAAGCCGTAGAGCCCATCGCCATTGACGCGAGCCACCTCGGCTCCATGTACGGCGGCCGCATCGAACTGGTCGCCACAGATAGTGGCGCCGGCGTGCGCCACCAGGGCATCATCCTCGGCGAACGCGACATCTCCGTCACCGCCGACGGCGATATCGTGCTGGGCGCCGCACAGAGCACGCAGGGCAACATCAATGTCGCCGGCAAGAGCGTCACCATCAACGGTACGCCCGACACCGGCCGGATCGGCCTGACCAGCCATGGCGACATCGCCATCCGCGCGCTCCAGTCCGTCGGCGTCAACGCGAACCTGGTCAGCCAGCGAGGCACGATTGCAATTGACGCCGGCTCGCTGGTCCAGCGCGCCGCTGACATTCTCTCGCTCCGCGACGACGCCACGACCGTCAGCGTCCCGAGCCTGCGCATCAATGTGGGCGACTATCGCATCGAAGGCGAGCTCTTCGCGGTCCGGCCTACGGGCGAACGCATCGAAGGCGCCGTGGTGCAGATCGAACGTGGCAACTATGTCGTGCGCGATGCGGAAGGCAACGTTCTCCAGGACGTGATCCTCGCTTCCTCGGCGCGCCTCGCCGCCAACCACGGCAACATCCACGTCAAGGCAACGAGCATGACGAACGATGGCGGCGTGGCGCTCGCCAGCGACGGCACCCTCGAGTTCGACATCGCCGGGATGATGCTGAACCAGGGGATGATTACCGCCAACGGCAACATCGACATGAAGGCCGGACAGGCCAACAATGCAGGCTCCATGTCCGCCGTGGAGATCGCCGTCCGTGCCGCCAGCATGGCCAACAGCGGGGAAACGCTTGCCTATGGCAACCTCGATATCACCGCGGCCACGCTGGACAACACGGGTCGGCTCGCAGCGGGCGGGAACGCCACACTGGGCGTCACCGATCGCATCGACAACGCCGGCACGCTTCTCGCCGACGGCACGGTCAACATCGACGGCGTCAAGACGCTGGTCAACCGCGATGGCGCCTGGCTGCAGGGCAACGCCGTGCAGCTTCGCAATATCGAGACCATGACCAACCGCGACAAGGCGGTCCTGGTCGCGCAGAGCGGGCTGAGCCTGGATGGCATCGGCGCACTCACCAATGACGACGCTTCGATGCAAGGGCAAACGGTCGACATGCGCGACAGCGGCACGGTGCGCAACGTGAACGGCGGCCTTGTCGCCGGGATCGATAGCCTGTCGATCCAGCATGCTGACTCGCTGACAAACGATGACGCCCGCATGCAGGGCACCAACGTCTCGATCTCGGACGTGGCAACCGTCACCAACGCGAACGGGGCTGTCACACTGGCCAGCAACGACCTGACGATTGCAGGCGCTGCCATCCTGGACAACCAGGGTGCACAGCTTTTGGCAGGCAACGCCCTGTCGATTCACGACGTGAGGACCGTGCACAACGATGCCGGTTCGATCAAGTCCAGCGGCACCGTGGCACTCGACGCCGTGGAGCGCTTTACCAACCGCAATGCGGCGAACATCGTCGCCAACGGCAATGTCGACCTCCACGTGGACACCCTCGTCAACACCGACTCGGCAATCCAGACCGGTGGCAACCTGACAATCGAGGGGCTCAGCGTCGAGAACGCCAAGACCGCATCGGCGGCGGCAGACGCGGCGGCCATCCTCGGCGCCAACGGCACGTTGACGATTACGGCGCCTACTATCCAGAACTCGGGCGGCCGGATCCAGGGCGGTGAAGGCGTGTCCATGGTCGGTCAGACCATCGACAACAACGCCGGCGGCATGATGATGTCCGGCGGTGCGTTGCAACTCGCGGCCGACACGTTGAACAACCGCGCCTTTAGCGTGATTCGTGGCGACGGCGACGTAACCATCGGGGTCAACACACTGACGAACTCTAACGCCTCCGACCCCGCGACCGAGGCTGCGACCGAGGCTGCGACCGAAGGGGAAGGCGAAGGGGAAGGCGAGACGGAAGTCAAGTACGCGGCGCAGATCTCCGCCGGCGGCGCACTGGGCATCACGGCAAATACCGTGGACAACGCGAGCGGCGCCATGCTGCTCAGTGCCGGCGACATGACGGTCTCGGCCTCGCAGCTGCACAACACTGCCGGCGCGGTCATCGTCGCGCAAGGTGCCAATCTCGGGCTTGCCGTCCGGGACCAGATTCGCAACGACAGTGCAGCGATGGTCGGCCAGAACATCGATCTAACGACCGCGCGGCTCGAGAACCACGGCACGATCGAGGCGGACACCAACGCTATCGTGAACGTGGACAGCTTCTCGAACACCAACGGCACCATCGCCGCCGGTCGCGAGGTTGACTTCCGCACCCGCCAGAACCTGGTGTTCGATGACACAACCGGCACGTTCTTCGCCGGAGGCCGGCTCAAGATGCACACTGACGGCAATGCCACCGTCACGACCCGGCTGGAGAATCTCGGCACGATCGATCTGCATGCCGATGGCGACATCACCAACAACGGTGCCATCCTCAGCGGGTGGGCCGTGGCGCTTGCCGGTGACAACATCAAGAACAGCCGGAACTCCCTGATCTGGGGCATGCAGGATGTTTCCCTGGAAGCCCTGGGCGGCACCATCGAAAACGAGCGTAACGGCAACATCCTGAGCCAGGGCTCGATGTCGCTGGCGGCCAAGCAGATCTACAACCGCGCCGGCACCATCCGCAGCGAAGGCACGATGGCCATCGACGCGGACCGCCTCGAGAACCTGTCCGACTACAACGAATCCGATGTGACGTTTGGTCCGGGTTCCAAGGAAGAAGCCTATCGTGAAGTGGGACGCGGCATCGCCTCGACGTACGAGTTCCGCCTGGCCATGACCTTGCCGACGTTCATCTCGAACATCGAGCTGGACAAGGTGGCCGATATTTCCGCCGGTGGCAATCTCTACATCAATCAACGGGATGTCAAGATCGAGCGCGCTGCCGGTGAAGCCGCCCCGACGCCGTTGGTGCATAACCTCGGCGGCACGATTGCCGCGGCCGGCAACCTGCTCGTCAAGGGCGACCTGGTCAACGAGTCCAAGAGTCAGTCGGTCGATCTCATGGACTACCTGAACAATCCGCTCGAGCAGAGCATCAGGCTCTCCAACTGGTGGAGCCCGACTCTCAACTTCCCGACGCTGGCCGCGTTCTTCGATACGATCTTCCAGACGTACAAGTACAACCCGCTCACGATGGAGCAGTACGACTTCCTACGGTACGCGGAGAACTGGGGTAGTTCGGCGGAGCCGACCTCCACGTGGGCACGGCACTTCAACAACGGCGACCCCATCGCCATGCTCAAGCAGATGGACGGCGCCACGTTCAACACGGTCATGTCAAAGATTTTCGGACCGACGTGGAAGGCCACCAGCAATGCCGACCTGCGTGCACGCTGGCGCGAAGTCTCGGGCAACCAGTACGCCGAGCTCAAGACCCAGAAGTTCTACTTCCTGCCGGCGGAAAAAGCCTCGATATCGGCGGGTGGCAACTTCGTCCATACCGGCGGTGAGTTCACCAACGGTATCGGCGGTGTGCAGCAGCAAAACAAGGCCATCCAGGTCAAGGTTGGCGACCAGACCGTGGACGCCTCGGTCCCGCCTTATGACGTAGTGGTGAACCCGAAGCAGTTCGAAGAACTCTCCATGGGTATCAGCACGCTGCCCACGCTGGCGGACCTGCTCCAAGTGACCGGCATGTTCAATGTTTCCAAGGCATGGAACGACCTCAAGGCAGGCAGGCCGCTCGCGCCAGGCAATGAGAAAGTCGTGCCGATGTACGAAACACAGATGAAGTACATCAACCAGAATGACTTCTACGGTGGTGCCTACTTCTTCAATCAAGTGGGCTACGATCCCCAGAAGCCGGCCAACATCATCGGTGACAACTACTTCATCAACGAACTGATCCGGCGGCAGCTGAACGAGGAGATCGGTACGTTCTTCGCGGTCCGTGATGGCGTGCAAGGCGCCGACATGGTCAAGATGCTTATGGACAACGCGGGCGCGTTGATGGGGCTGGTGATGGTTGAGGACGTCGACCCCCACGCTGCGGTGGTGTCCAGCCGGGTGGTGTCCAGCCGCCGCGGACTCGGAGAAACCGGCGGGACGGAAGCAAGCGAGCCGGCGGCCGCCGCCAAGCCCACCTTCACGAAGTCGCGGCAAGCCGTCGACCCGCTCTATGCCACCCTGGAAGTCGGCAAGCCGTTGACGCCGGAGCAGATGGCCGGGCTGAAGACGGACATTATCTGGTTCGTCACGGAATCCGTGAAGGGCGAGAACGTGCTGGTTCCCCGCGTGTACCTGGCACCGAAGACGCAGGAACAGATCCGCAACGGCGAGGCCAGCGGCAGCGCCGTGGTCAGCGCAGGCGGCAGCGTAGTGGTGGACGCCACCAAGGCGACCAACGCCAGTGGCTCGATCGTCGCCAAGAAGGACGTCTTCATCAAGGCCGAAGGCGATGTCGTGAACATCAGCGCGGGCATGACCGGCGGCATCAAGGCCGGTGGCGACGTGGCGTTGATTTCCACGGAGGGCAACGTGCTCAACAGCGGCGCCTACGTCAAGGGCGGCGGCAACGTCACGCTGCTCGCCGATCAGGGCTCCGTCAACATCACGGCCAGCGTTGGCTATGACCAGAACGGCAAGCACCGTGTCCACGAGTTTGACGACTCCATTACGGCGGGCGGCAGCGTGGCGATCCAGGGTGCCGATGTCACGTTGAACAGCGCGTATATCGCGGCGAACGAAAACGTCGTGATCAACGCCACGAAGGGCAGCATCAAGTCCAACGAAATGCACCAGCTCGATTCCGACTACGACTACTCGTATGTCGGTGGCGGCACCAACTACATCAAGGAGAGCCACACCGAGGCGAGCGCCGTCGGCATGGGCAGCAGCATCCACGCGGGCAACGCGCTGGTCATGCAGAGCAAGGAAAACATCGAGCTCGAAGGCGGCCAGTACTCCGGCGCGGCGGGCTACATGAAGGCTGGCAACGAGATCAACATCAAGACGTCGACCAACTATGGCTACACGCATGACGAGCGCGAGGTGAGCCAGTTCGGCGCCGGCGCCGGCATCAATGCCACGGGCCACACGGCAAACGCCAACTCAAACACGATGGAAGGCTCCGGCTCGTATGCGGGCCGTGCGCACCGTGACAATCCGAACGACGACGGTCAGTCGAACAGCACCGGCGGCAAGAAGGCAGGCCGTGCGCCGATGGCGGATACGGCGAATGCGTCCTTCGGTTATAGCAAGACGACCGACAAGACCACGACCCAGTCGATGACGCACAACAACGCGAACCTGTCGTTCGGCGCGGGTGGCCTCTCGATGGAAGGCAAGACCATCGACTTTGGGGGTGCGGATATCACTACCCCGGGCAAGCTGTCCATGACGGCCGACGACATCAAGACCACCAAGTATGTCGATCGTCACGACGTGAAGCAGTCGCACGAGGAACTGTTCATCGGCGTGAAGGCGGAGGGCCATAGCTCCATCGCCGATGCCGCGAACAAGTACGGCGAACTGGGCACCAAGGCCACGCAGGATGGCAAGAGCACCGATGCGGGCATGACAGCGCTGCAGGTGGCGGGCGATGTGTCGAACCTGGTCTTCAACGACCTGGTCGGCGGCTCCGTCAGTTTCGGCATGAACCACTCGAAGACCAATAGCTCCAGCAGCAACCGCGCCGAGAACATTTCGCATATCAAGGCTGGCGAGATGGCATTGAACGCGAAGAACGATATGACGCTCAACGGCGTGGATATCGATGTCGCGGGCAAGGCTTCGCTTGAGGCGGGCGGCAACATCGCCATGAACGCGGCAAGAACCTGGGACGAAACGAAGTCCTCGACAGACAGCTTCAACGTGGGCGTGTCGGCTGGCGCTTCGGTGTCCGCCTTCGGCGCCGGCATGGGTACCTCCATCGACGTCAGTGGGTCCCATGAGCGGTCAGGCAGTTCGTCGACGAAGTACACCAACTCGACCCTTGATGCAGACAAGCTCAGCATCAAATCGGGCGGCGATACCACGCTGACGGGGGCCACGGCCAACGCCAACGATGTGAAGATGGACATCGCCGGCAACCTGAACGTCACCTCGGTGCAAGACAAGTTTGACAGCAACACCACCAAGGGCCATTGGGGCGGCTCGATTGGCGCAGCGATCACGACCAGCGGCGCCATCATCCCCACGGCATCGGTGCAAGGCGGTGGCGGCAGCGAACATCGCAACGACCGGACCACGGCTGAACAGAGTGGCATCACCGGGAAGAACTCGTTTGAGGGCAACATCGGTGGGGACCTGAACATGAAGGGTTCCCACCTCGTGGACGGAAGTGGCAACGGTAAGCTGAATGTCGATGGAAAGGTCAACGTCGCCTCACTCACCGACAAGATCGAGCAGGACGGCGGTTACGGCGGCGGCGGCGGCGGCATCAGCAGGGCTGGCCTGGGCACGCTCAACGCCTATGGCGAGACGGTTGACGAGATCCACAAGGAAGACAGGCAAAACGCCACGATCGCCGGCATGAATCTGAACGCTGGCGAAGTGAACGGCAACATCAACACCGACGCGACCAAGATGACCGAGTCGATCCGGGACGAGAAGGAATCTGGCAACCAGATCTCCTTCACGGCCGGTATCGGCGACATGAAGGGCGCCGGCAAGAAGAAGCCGGACGGTGGCAATAGCAAGTGGTATGACACGCCGTCAGGCGACGCGACCCCGAAGCCTTCGCCGAAGCCGACGCCAGACGGCACACGCCCCACGCCAGACGGCACACGCCCGACGCCGTCGAGCACGGAGCCTGTGATCACGCCGGTTCGCCCGCCGGCAACGCCTGAGTTCGTGCGCCCGGCCGTGCCGGAAACGGCACGTCCGATCCAGCCGGACAACTCGCGGCCGCTGACGCCGGGCATCATCCCGGTGGACACGCCGACGATGCATCCGCCCGCAGGGTCCGAGTCCGTCAAGCCGGTGAAGCCGGACAACGCGCGGCCGCTGACGCCGGCAGACATGCCGAAGCCGTCCACGCCTGACGCGGGCGCCAAGCCGTCGACGCCAGGCGGTAGCGACGGTGAAGTAGTGCCGTCGAAGAAGTGGCCGGAAGTGAAGATCCCGACGCCGTTCATCGGCTCGCCGGGCTCGTCGCAAGCGTTGCCTGGGTTCAACCCGCCGGCCAAGATGAACACGAACACCGGCAAGGACAATGGTGCGATCGGCGGTCGCGGCGGCAAGATGAATGGCCCCGTCACGCCGAAGATTCCCGTGCCCGAAGTGCGTGGGCAAGGGGATGCCTCGACGCTGTACCCGCCGAATAGCGGGAAAGCGCCGGCAGCGGACCCCAAGCCGGTCAGGCATTACGAAGTCGTAACGCCGAAAGCACCTGTGCTCTCGCCCGGCTCGTCCACGGCGGTCCCTGGCTTCACGCCCCCTGCCGGGAACAACACCAACACCGGCAAGGACACGGGTGCGATCGGTGGCAAGGGCGGCAAGATGAACGGCCCGGTAACGCCGAAGATTCCCGTGCCCGAAGTGCGTGGGCAAGGGGATGCCTCGACGCTGTACCCGCCGAATAGCGGGAAAGCGCCGGCAGCGGACCCCAAGCCGGTCAGGCATTACGAAGTCGTAACGCCGAAAGCACCTGTGCTGTCGCCCGGCTCGTCCACGGCGGTCCCTGGCTTCACGCCCCCTGCCGGGAACAACACCAACACCGGCAAGGACACGGGTGCGATCGGTGGCAAGGGCGGCAAGATGAACGGCCCGGTAACGCCGAAGATTCCCGTCCCCGAAGTGCGTGGGCAAGGGGATGCCTCGACGCTGTACCCGCCGAATAGCGGGAAGGCGCCGGCAGCCGACCCCACGCCGGTCAGGCACTACGAAGTCGAATCGCCGAAAACACCTGTGCTGTCGCCCGGCTCGTCCACGGCAATGCCTGGCTTCACGCCTCCTGCCGGGAACAACACCAACACCGGCAAGGACACGGGTGCGATTGGTGGCAAGGGCGGCAAGATGAACGGCCCGGTAACGCCGAAGATTCCCGTGCCCGAAGTGCGTGGGCAAGGGGACATCTCGACGCTGTACCCGCCGCAGGCGTTCAGCGCTGACGCCGGCAGCCCGTCCGTACAATCGTCGATCATGCCCTCGACGCTGTCGTACGGTCCGATGCTTCGGCAAGGGGCCAACAACTAAATACTGAAACCTTGAGGTGATTCGGCGGCTGTCGCGCAAGTGGCAGCCGCTTTTTTTTATTGTCGCGTGATGCGCTGCGGATGCGTGGCGTAGTAGGCCAGGATCATGGACGCGGCGAAAGCCATGCCGGCCACGGCAAAGGCGATCAGCGTGGGAAAGGCGACGCCGGATTTTTCCTTGGACATGCGGACTCCTCGGACGGTTGGTCACGGTATGGTAGCCCGGTCCGGCGCCGGCTGCTGAACCGCTGCCGCGAGGCAGAACCGCTGAAAAGCCCACTCGTCGCCCACGCCGGTTCCCTTCGCACGCCAACAAGCCGCTCGCACAAAAGCCGGACGTTGTCATCGACGAACGCGTGGACGCTTCACGGAAGCCGCACCCTAGCCGACGATGGCGACAACGCTACAGAAGACTCAAAGCCTCGCGCTCGGTATGTCTGGGAAATAATGCACCGGCCACGCGCTGGCCGAATTGAGGCGAACGCTACCGGAGACCTCCGGGTCACTGGGTCGCGATGCGAGCTTGGGGGAAGGGGCTATTGCCGAGAGCGGTGGCCGGAGGAAATCGGCCACAAGTCCTGATAGGACAAGGGATGTCCTGATAGGACAAAGGAAACTGGCGGAGAGAGGGGGATTCGAACCCCCGATAGGCTATTAACCTATACACGCTTTCCAGGCGTGCGACTTAAACCACTCATCCATCTCTCCGGGAAGTCGGCGATTATAGCAGAGCCGTTCGGGCTGTCCAGCCCCCTCCGGTGACGCGGACGTAACCCGCCCTAGCCTTTTCGCAGGTAATTGACCAGCCGGTCGATGACCGGGGCGTTTCTGGGCGTGACCAGGCTGACGAGGATGGCCACGGCAAACCCGGCTGGCACGCCGAAGGCGCCGGAGGCGATTGGGTCCACGCCGAACCAGCGGTTGCCGAAAATCCCTGTCATCTTCGTGAAGAACGGGTAGTTGACGAAGATGTAGTACACCGCCACGCCCAGGCCGGTGGCCATGCCCGCCACCGCCCCTGCTGCGGTGGTCCGTCGCCAGAAGATGGCCAGGACCAGTACCGGGAAGAAGCTCGATGCTGCCAGCGAGAAGGCGGCACCCACCAGGAACAGGATGTTGCCGGGCCGCAGCGAGGTCACGTAGGAGGCGAACAGCGCCACCGCCAGCAGCACGATCTTGGCGGTGGTCACGCGGCGCTGGTGGCTCGCCTGGCGGTCGATCATGTGGTAGTAGACGTCGTGCGAGAGCGCGTTGGCAATCGTCAGCAACAACCCGTCCGCCGTGGACAGCGCCGCCGCCAGCGCACCGGCCGCCACCAGGCCCGAGATCACGTACGGCAGCCCGGCGATCTCGGGCGCCGCCAGCACGATCATGTCCGGCTGGATCAGGATTTCCGCCCACTGGACGATGCCGTCGCCATTCACATCCCGGATGCCGAACACCGGCGGGTCCACCTTGCGCCATTGCACCACCCATTGCGGCAACTCCGCGAACGGCGTGCCAACCAGATGCTGGAAGAACTCGGCCTTGACCAGCGCCGCCAGCGTGGGCGCCGACACATAGAGCAGCGCGATGCAGAACACGGCCCAGGCCACCGAATTGCGCGTTTCCCGGACCGACGGCGTGGTGTACAGCCGCGTCAGGATGTGCGGCAGGCTGGCCGTGCCGAGCATCAGGCAGAACACCAGCAGCACGAAGTTGAGCCGCTTGGTCTTCCGCTCCGCCTCGGACGCCGCCGGGTAGGGCTCGGTCGATGGCGTGGCGACATGGCTGCGCGCCAGCGCCTCCTCCCGCATCTGGCTCCACTGCTGCTGGGCGTCGGCCACATCCACGGGAAAGGCCAGCCGCTCCCGCTCCACGCTCTTGATCTCGCGCAGCGGCGCATTGCGCGTGCGCAGCTCCTGGAGCCGCTCATCCAGCACGCGCCGTTCTTCGGCGAATGACTGCGGCAGCCGCGCGATGCGCTCCTGCAACATCACCGCCTGCTGGCGGAACAGCTCCCGCACCTGCCGCTCGGCCGGATCGCGCTCGAGCCGCCGCTCGGCCTGCTCGATCTGACCCAGCAGCGAGCCATAGCTGACCTGCGGCAGCGCGTCGCGATGATGCTTCCACGCAATCATCGACACGGTTAGCAGAAACGCCACAATCAGCATGATGTACTGCGCCACCTGGGTCCACGTGACCGCGCGCATGCCGCCCAGGAACGAGCAGACCAGAATGCCCGCCAGCCCGAAGAACACCCCCACGGCAAACTCCACGCCGATAAAGCGCGTGACGATCAGCCCCACGCCCTGAATCTGCGCCACCAGATAGACGAACGAGCACAGCGAGGCCGCGAGCACCGCAATCGCCCGCACCGGCAGGTTGCCGCCGGGCTTGCCGTTGCCGTAGCGCGCCGCGAGGAAGTCCGGGATCGTGTATCCGCCATATTTACGCAGATACGGCGCCAGCAGGAACGCCACCAGACAATAGCCGCCGGTCCATCCCATCACATAGGCCAGCCCCTCGTAGCCGGAGGCAAACAGGATGCCCGCCAGGCCGATGAACGACGCCGCGCTCATCCAGTCCGCGGCGATGGCCATGCCATTGAACAGCGCCGGCACCCGTCGCCCCGCCACGTAATACTCGTTGAGATCCGAGGTCCGGCAGATCAGGCCGATGCAGGCATAGATCGCAATGGTGACGAACAGGAAGACATAGCCGAGCCACAGCGCGTCGGCGTTGGAATGCTCGAGCAGCCCCATCATGCCGATGAAGCCGAACAGCCCGAGCGTGAACAGGCCGTAATAGAGCAACAGCCGGCGCCGGAAGCGCGACTGGGCATCAGCCATGGGCGAACTCAAGAAAATGCCGGCACGCGGCCGGCATCGGATGGGAGGAAACCCGCACGGGCGGGGGCGCTTATTGCGCTTGCTTCAGCTGATCGAGGATGGCCGGATTCTCGAGCGTGGACGTATCCTGCGTGATTTCCTCGTTCTTGGCCAGCGAACGCAGCAGCCGGCGCATGATCTTGCCCGAACGGGTCTTCGGCAGGTTGTCGCCAAAGCGGATGTCCTTGGGCTTCGCAATCGGTCCAATCTCCTTGCCGACCCAGTTGCGCAGCTCCGTGGCGATCTTCACTGCCTCGTCGCCGGTCGGGCGCGAGCGCTTGAGCACGACGAAGGCGCAGATCGCCTCGCCCGTCATGTCATCCGGGCGGCCGACCACGGCGGCCTCGGCCACCAGCGGGTTCGCCACCAGCGCCGATTCGATCTCCATCGTGCCCATGCGGTGGCCCGACACGTTCAGCACGTCGTCGATCCGGCCCATGATCGTAAAGTAGCCAGTTTCCTTGTCGCGGATCGAGCCATCGCCAGCCAGATACAGCTTGCCGCCCAGTTCCTCGGGGAAATAGCTCTTCTTGAAGCGCTCCGGGTCGCCCCAGATCGTGCGGATCATCGATGGCCACGGACGCTTGACGACCAGGATGCCACCACTGCCATTCGGCACGTCCTGCCCGGTTTCATCGACGATGGCCGCCATGATGCCCGGCAGCGGCAGCGTGCACGAGCCCGGCACCAGCGGCGTGGCACCCGGCAGCGGCGTGATCATGTGGCCGCCGGTCTCGGTCTGCCAGAAGGTGTCGACCACCGGGCAACGCTCGCCGCCGATGTGCTTGTAGTACCACATCCACGCTTCCGGGTTGATCGGCTCGCCCACCGTGCCCAGCAGGCGCAGGCTGGAGAGGTCGTACTGCTTCGGGTGGATCTTCTCGTCGGCCTCGGCGGCCTTGATCAGGGAGCGGATCGCCGTCGGCGCCGTGTAGAAGATGCTGACCTTGTGGCGCTGGATCATGTCCCAGAAACGGCCGGCGTTCGGGAAGGTCGGCACGCCCTCGAACACCACCTGCGTGGCGCCGGCCGCCAGCGGGCCGTACGCAATATAGGTGTGGCCGGTGACCCAGCCGATGTCGGCGGTACACCAGAACAGGTCGTCCGGCTTGATGTCGAAGGTCCAGCGCATCGTCATCAGCGCCCACAGCAGGTAGCCGCCCGTGCTGTGCTGCACGCCCTTCGGCTTGCCCGTCGATCCCGACGTGTAGAGCACGAACAACGGGTGCTCCGCATCCACCGGTTCGGCGGCGCAGGCGTCGGGCTGGCCGGCGGAGACGTCTTCCATCCAGCGGTCGCGGCCTTCGGTCCAGGCCACCTTGCCGCCGGTGCGGCGATAGACCACCACGTGCTTGACAGCCTCGCAGCCGCCCAGCGCCAGGGCTTCGTCGGCGATGGCCTTGAGCGGCAGCGCCTTGCCGCCGCGCATCTGTTCGTCGGCGGTGATCAGCGCCACGGCACCCACGTCAACCAGCCGTTCCTGCAGCGATTTGGCCGAAAATCCGCCGAACACCACCGAATGGGTGGCGCCGATGCGCGCGCACGCCTGCATGGCGACCACGCCTTCCACTGACATCGGCATGTAGATGACCACGCGGTCGCCCTTCTTGATGCCGAGCGCCTTGAGACCATTCGCAAAACGGCTGACCTTGGCCAGCAGCTCCTTGTAGCTGACGCGGCTCACGGTGCCGTCGTCCGCCTCGAAGACGATGGCGATCTTGTCGCCAAGTCCTTGCTCGAT
The DNA here is from genome assembly GCF_905397395.1 of Cupriavidus campinensis. Classification (GTDB taxonomy): domain Bacteria; phylum Pseudomonadota; class Gammaproteobacteria; order Burkholderiales; family Burkholderiaceae; genus Cupriavidus; species Cupriavidus campinensis. The sequence goes on along the minus strand of NZ_CAJPVH010000050.1, from coordinate 10,277 downwards.
ATTCCGTTCCAGGCAGTTGTACGAGGCATTGAGCTGGCCGTCCTCGAACCACTTGTAGAACGGCGCGCTGCTTTCGTCGAGCACCTTGGTGAACGGCTTGTCCCAATGCAGCAGTTCGCGGGCGTGGCGCGCCCAGAAACCCTCGTAGTCGCGCTCGGCCTCGTCGCACAGGGCCTGGTAGGCCGCCATGCTGGGAATGGCCGCCGTCTTGGCGAACGACTCAGGGGGTTGGAAAACGCGATGCTCCTGCATCACCGATTCGATGGCCGACATGGCTTGTCTCCTGTTTGACTTAGGACTGCTTGCTTTTGGCTGGAAGGTACGCCCGGCGGCTTACTTAAACCTGACGGAACACCATGCGCGATGGCGCAGAGGTGCTGCAATGCAGCAAATCAGATCGGAGGGAGCGGGGGCGCAAACTGGCCACAAGTGCAGCCGGCTCTACTAGGCTAGCACCGGCACGCCACGCAGCGCAAACCTGTCATCCGGACCGTGGGACGCACAAGGTACAATCAGCCCCGCCTTTGATTGTCTGATGACATTTACCTCACGTCTGCGCACCCCATGTCATACACCCCGCTCCGCCCCATCCCCCGCATCATCTTCGCTTCGCGCTGGCTCCAGCTGCCGCTTTACCTCGGCCTGATCGTCGCGCAGGGCGTCTACGTCTATCACTTCCTGGTCGAGGTCTGGCACCTGCTGTCCCATGTCACCACCTTCGACGAGACCAAGATCATGCTGGTGGTACTCGGCCTGATCGACGTGGTGATGATCTCCAACCTGCTGATCATGGTGATCGTGGGTGGCTACGAGACCTTCGTCTCGCGCCTGGGCATCGACAACCACCCCGACGAGCCCGAGTGGCTCGACCACGTCAATGCCGGCGTACTGAAGGTGAAGCTGTCGATGGCGCTGATCGGCATTTCGTCGATCCACCTGCTAAAGACCTTCATCGACGCCGAACAGCGCTCTCACCACACCATCATGTGGCAGGTAATCATCCACGTGGCCTTTCTGGCCTCGGCACTGGCCATGGCCTGGGTGGACCGCATGGTGTCCCAACCCCACGTGCCGCAGCAGTCGCACTGACACTTCCCCGCGCACCTGGTGGCGTATTCGCCACTTCTGGTGCCGCTTTCCTGGTGTCGACGGCTGTATGCATTCCCGCAGCCGGCGCCGCCACGGTGTATCATCCCGGGCTGTGTTTCACCGCTGCCCTCCCCACAAAAATGACCGTCATCAAGCAAGAAGACCTCATCCAGAGCGTCGCCGACTCGCTGCAGTACATCAGCTATTACCACCCGATGGACTACATCACCAGCCTGGGCCGTGCCTATGAGCTGGAGCAGAGTCCGGCCGCCAAGGATGCGATTGCGCAGATCCTGACCAACAGCCGCATGTGCGCCGAGGGCAAGCGTCCGCTCTGCCAGGACACCGGCATCGTCACGATCTTCGTCAAGGTGGGCATGGACGTGCGCTGGGATGGCGCCACGATGGGCCTGTCGGACATGATCAACGAAGGCGTGCGCCGCGGCTACACGCACCCGGACAACGTGCTGCGCGCGTCGATCGTGAGCCCGCCCGAAGGCGCCCGCAAGAACACCAAGGACAACACGCCGGCCGTGATCCACTACGAGGTCGTGCCGGGCAACACCGTGGACATCCAGGTCGCGGCCAAGGGCGGCGGCTCCGAGAACAAGTCGAAGTTCGTGATGCTGAACCCGTCCGATTCCATCGTCGACTGGGTGCTGAAGACCGTGCCGACCATGGGCGCCGGCTGGTGCCCGCCCGGCATGCTGGGCATCGGCATCGGCGGCACGGCCGAGAAGGCCATGCTGATGGCCAAGGAATCGCTGATGGAGTCCATCGACATTCAGGACATCATCGCCCGCGGCCCGAAGGACTGGGTCGAGGAAATGCGCGTGGAACTGTACGAAAAGGTCAACGCGCTCGGCATTGGCGCGCAGGGCCTGGGCGGGCTGGCCACCGTGCTCGACGTCAAGATCATGGCCACCCCCACGCACGCGGCTTCCAAGCCCGTGGCGATGATCCCGAACTGCGCGGCCACGCGCCACGTGCACTTCACGCTGGACGGCAGCGGCCCGGCCAAGCTGGAAGCCCCGGACCTGTCGGCCTGGCCGCAGGTGGAATGGGCGCCGAACACCGAAACTTCGAAGAGTGTGGACCTGAACACGCTGACGCCCGAGGAAGTCGCTTCGTGGAAGCCCGGCCAGACGCTGCTGCTGAACGGCAAGATGCTGACCGGCCGCGACGCCGCGCACAAGCGCATCGCCGACATGCTGGCCAAGGGCGAATCGCTGCCGATCGACTTCACCAACCGCGTGATCTACTACGTCGGCCCGGTCGATCCGGTGCGTGACGAGGTGGTCGGCCCGGCCGGCCCCACCACGGCGACCCGCATGGACAAGTTCACCGAGACCATGCTGGCCCAGACCGGCCTGATCGCGATGATCGGCAAGGCCGAGCGCGGCCCCGTGGCAATCGAATCGATCCAGAAGCACAAGTCGGCCTACCTGATGGCCGTGGGTGGCGCGGCCTACCTGGTGTCGAAGGCGATTCGCGGCGCCAAGGTGCTGGCCTTCGAAGACCTCGGCATGGAAGCGATCTACGAGTTCGACGTCAAGGACATGCCCGTGACGGTGGCCGTGGACAGCTCGGGTACGTCGGTGCACAAGACCGGCCCCGCCGAGTGGCAAGCCAAGATCGGCAAGATTCCGGTCGCTGCGGCATAACCGGCAGGGCTGCAGCCCTGCCGGCGCTCCCCTTCTATATCTATATAGAGGGGGAGCGCCACCCTCCTCCCTTCCGTGAATCCCTCTCCCATTGGCGTTTTCGATTCCGGCCTTGGCGGCCTCTCGGTGCTGCGCGAAATCCGCGCGCTGCTGCCGCATGAGTCGCTGCTCTACCTGGCCGACTCGCGCTACGCGCCGTATGGCGAAAAGCCCGAGCGCTTCGTCGAGGCGCGCACGCTGCAAGTCTGCGAATGGCTGGTGGCACAGGGCTGCAAGGCGCTCGTCATTGCCTGCAATACCGCGACGATGCACGCCGTTCAAACCCTGCGCGAGACGCTGCCACTGCCGATCATCGGCGTGGAACCCGGCCTGAAACCGGCCGCGGCGGCCAGCCGCAGCAAGGTGGTGGGCGTGCTCGCCACGGCCAACACGCTGCGCAGCGCCAAATTCAATCGATTGTTGACATCGCTGGAAGGCGAAAGCCGCTATCTGTGCGCGCCGGGCCTTGACCTCGTCGCCCGCATCGAACAAGGCGATGTGTCCGGCCCCGAGGTACGTGCGCGGCTCGATACCCTGCTGACCCCCATGCTGGACGCCGGCGCCGATACGCTGGTGCTCGGCTGCACGCACTATCCGTTTCTCTCCGACACCATCCGCGCGATGGTCGGCAACCGCCTGTCGCTGGTGGACACCGGCAGCGCCATCGCCCGGCAACTGGCGCGCAAGCTCGCCGAACACGACCTCGCCGCCGCACCCGATACGGTGCCGCAAGACCGCTATGCGTCTACGCGCGACGCCGCGCACCTGCGCGCAATGGCCGCGACGCTGCTGAACGTGGATACCCTCGCAGAAACCGTAGTGATCGAGCCGGCCCCGCCGCTCTGATACCAGCGGCGCCTGCCGGCTATTGGAAGAACCCCAGCGGCTTGTGATGCCGCACCTCGGGCTTGATCGCGTGTTCCTGTCGTAATTGCGCCAGAAACTCGTCCGGCGTCAGCGCTTCGCCGAGCACCACCGACTGCCGCTTGACGGTGGCGAAGTCGCCCGGCGTCAGGCAATCCATTGAATCGAGTTCGTGCCGGATCGTCTCGGTCATGCGCGCGGGATCGCCCTCTAGTGCCTCATCCACGAACATCGTCACGCGTTGCTGCGGCTTGAGCGACAGGAAACGGATCTTGAACGAGAACCGGCGCAGCGCCGCCTCGTCGATCCGGTCGAACAGATTGGTCGTGCAGAGGAAAATGCCGTTGAAACGCTCCATGCCCTGGAGCATTTCGTTGACTTCCGACACCTCGTAGTTGCGCACCGCCTGCTGCCGGCTCTGCATGAAACTGTCGGCTTCGTCGAGCAACAGCACCGCACCGTCCTCTTCTGCGCGCGCAAACATTGCGGCGATCTGCTGTTCCGTCTCGCCGACGTACTTGCTCATCAGGTCGGACGCGCGCCGGATCATCAGCGGCAGGTCCAGTTCCGCCGCGATGTGTTCGGCCAGCGCCGTCTTGCCGGTGCCCGGCGGCCCATAGAAACACAGCGTACCGCGCTGGCGCGCGCCGAGCGCCTGGACGATCTTCTCCACTGCATAGCGCGATTCGATATTGAGGTTGTCGAGCCGATAGCGCGTGACCACGGGCCGCGCCTCGGCCTCGGGGCGCAGCCCCATCGCGCGGTCGGCGTGTTCCAGCTGGCGCAGGATCAACGCCTCCACGGGTTCGTCGACGTCACTGCGCGCCAGCTCTACAAAGCGCGCCGCCGATTGCACCTGCGCCGGCGTCAGCGTCTTGCGCGCGGCCAGCGTGGCGATAAAGGCATCGCTGACATCAAGCCCGCCCAGATGCTTGCGGATGATGTTCTCGCGCACCAGAGGTGGCGGAATCTTTAATTCCAGGTGGAACTGGAAGCGCCGCAGGTACGCGGGATCGATCTGGCGGATCGAATTCGAGATCCAGATCACCGGCACCGGATTCTGTTCGAGCGTCTGGTTGACCCACGCCTTGCCGTTGACCGAGCCGCGCGTATCCTCCTGCCCGAACAGGCTCATCAGCTCGCGCGCGCTGCCCGGAAACACGTCTTCCACCTCATCGAACAACAAGGCCGTCCGCGGCCGTCCGCGCAGGAAGGCCTGCGAAACCTGCAGGGAGCGATAGCGGTCCTTGCCCGAAAGCGAATTGCCGTCGCGGTCGAAGCAATCGACCTCGTAGAGTTCGCAGTCCGCCTCGCGGGCCAGCAGCCGCGCGAACTCGGTCTTGCCAGTGCCCGGCGGACCATAGATCAGCACGTTCACGCCAGCGGCGTTCTGGCGCGTGGCGTTGCCGAGCAGCGCGGACAGGTAGCGCGCATCGGTCTCCACATGCGGATAGTCGCTCGTGCCCAGCGTCGGCGGCGCGGCGGGCCGCGTGAACACGGCCATCATCTCCGCCTCGCAGGCGTAGTTGCCGAGCAGCACGTGCAGCAGGCGATCGGACAGGCGCATCAGGTCGCCAAGGTCTGTCACGCTGTTTTCGGGCAGCGGCTGCTCGATCAGGTTCAGCGTTTCGAGCCGCGAGCCGGGACGTAGTGAAACAGCGATATCGGCGGGGCTGGCGCCGGTCAGGCCGGCCAGGATCTGGAACGCCTCCTGGCTGTGCGCGACCTTGCAGTCGACCATGACCGCGCGCAGGTCGCGCTTGTACTTGGCCAGCGCGGCATAAAGGAGCAGCTTGCGTTCATGCTCGGGCAGGTTGAGCACATGGCTGAGCATGTCGATGTTGCGCACCAGCAGCACGCGCTCGCCATTGAGCCGGGAGGCAATCGCGGCGGCCGACGCATCGAACACGGCGAACATGTCCTTGGCGTGGTGCTTCACGTACTCATCGAGATAGTAAAACAGCGCACTTTCGTCGAAGGCGCTGTTCCATTGGCCATGCCGCTCGAGAAACTCCTCAGGGGTCAGCCGCGAAGCGCCCTTCCAGGCAGGCATGTCCGCGCAGCGTGCAGACAGGAAGCGCTGCACGCGCAGCACCACGCCATACGGCCAGACCATTTCCTGGGCGCTGACCGTCAGCACATCGTTGATATTGCTGCGCAGGTTGAAGCGCGGGCCCAGTGCGCAGACCACGCGCAGCGCAAACTGGGCGCACATCCAGTCCAGGGCCGAGGTTCCCGCCACGCCGGGCGCGGCACGCAGGAGCGTCGAGCGGTCGTCTTCAGCAAAACGGGTGAAGTCCATGGCCATTCCCTTCGCTTGGGCTGGCGGCGTCCGGACCGCGGGGGCGCCACCTGCACCAGGCTGCCGATGTTTGTCACGCTGTTATCACGCTGCTTTCTTCCATCCTAGCGCGGTTTACCGCCAATGGGGCATTGCCGACACCCCGCCCACGCGCGGGCGCCCACGCAGCCACCTCGCACAACGGGATATCGTAAATCGACGATTGCATTGCACAATGCGCAACAAATAAGAATCATTATCGTTTATACTGTGCCGCTACGCTGCCCAAGAGTGGCGCTCCCCAGCAACCCCGTTTCACGGTTTTCCCCGGTTCACGTGGCTGTACATCAGGAGCGTTATCATGGAATTGCTATTGAGCCTGCTGGTCGGATGTGGCATCTCGCTAATCCTGTTCTATCGCAAGTGAGCGAGTACAGACGCGCGCCGCCTGCCCATTACGAATACCCTGTCGTATCTCATGTTCGATCAACGTTTCCTCAAGATCACTGTTGCTGTCCTGCTGTTTCACGTCGGGCTGCTTTACCTGATCCAGAGTGGCCTGGGGCGCAAACTGACCGAAGCGGTCATCGCGCCTGAGATCATCGCCCGTATCATCCCGATGGAGCCGCCCCAGCAGCCTCCGGCGCCGGAGCCGCCCAAGCCGCAACCCCAGACGCCCCCGAAGCAGGTGAAGGTGGTGACGCCGCGCCCGACGCCGCCGAAGCCGCAGCCGACCCCGGAGCCCGTGGCCTCGCTGCCGCCCTCGCCGACGGCCATCGAGGCCCCGCCGGCACCCCCTGCCCCGCCGGCGCCTGCAGAGCCGCCCTCGCCGCCCGCACCTGCCAACACCGCGCCGCGCGCCGTCGGCATCGGCGAGATCGCCTGTTCGCCGCCGCAAGTGACCTATCCGTCGCAGTCACGTCGAATGGGGGAAACTGGCAAGGCCGTCGTGCGTCTGACTACCGATGAGTCCGGCCGCGTGGTCAAGACTGCGGTGGTCACGTCGAGCGGTTCGAGCCGACTCGATCAGGCCGCGGTAGATGCCGTGCAGCGCATGCGTTGCAAACCGTATTTGGACAATGGCCGCGCCGTGGCCGTGACCGCCCAGCAGCCGATCAACTTCGAGCTGAACTGATCTCTCGGAATTTTCCGATCTTTCACAAACACTGACACCAGGAACCACCATGCAGGACCTCGGACTCTCCCACCTCTGGTCGCAAGGCGACTTCGTCATGCGAGCGACCGCCATCATTCTGCTCGTCATGTCGCTGTTGTCGTGGATCGTGATCCTCACCAAGGCGTGGGATCTGGTTCGCCTCAAGAAGATGGCGAATGGCGCGGAAAAGCGCTTCTGGCACTCGGATGACTTCGACCATGCGCTGGAAACGCTCGGCGCGAGCGAGGCCAACCCGTTCCGTACGCTGGCCTTGACCGGCAAGGAAGCGGCGCAGCACCACCGCGCCAGCCAGCCGCAACTGCACGACCAGCTCGACATCTCCGACTGGCTGACCCGCTCGCTGAAGAGTTCGATCGACGAGGCCGTGTCGCGCATGCAGTCGGGCCTGGCAGTGCTGGCCTCGGTGGGCTCCACCGCGCCGTTCGTCGGCTTGTTCGGCACGGTGTGGGGCATCTACCACGCGCTGATCGGCATTGGCGCCTCGGGCGTGCCGACCATCGACAAGGTGGCCGGCCCCGTGGGCGAAGCCCTGATCATGACCGCCTTCGGTCTGGCCGTGGCCATCCCGGCGGTGCTCGGCTACAACGCGCTGAGCCGTGGCAACAAGGGCGTCATCAGCAAGCTGAACCGCTTCGCGCACGACCTGCACGCCTACTTCGTGACCGGCGCCCGCGTGCGCCCGAGCTCCTCCGTCCGCCAGGCCGACGACGCCTCGGTGCGGCTGGCCGTCAAGAACTAAGCGCGACACTCGCGCCAGAAGGAACGCATCATGGCATTCGGCACGCTCGACGGTGACGATGACGAGGTGATGAGCGAGATCAACATGACGCCGCTGGTCGACGTCATGCTGGTGTTGCTGATCATCTTCATCATCACGATTCCCGTCATCAACCACGCGGTGAAGATCGATCTGCCGCGCGCGACGAACCAACCGAACGACACCAAGCCGCAGAACATCAACGTCTCGATCGACGCGCAGGGCAAGGTATTCTGGAACCAGCAGGAAGTGGACCCAACCGCGCTGGATCAGCGCATCGCGGAAGCCGCGCAGCAGCAGCCGCAGCCTGAGCTGCATCTGCGCGCGGACCGCGAGGTCCGCTACGAGCGCGTGGCCGAAGTCATGGCCGCCGCGCAGCACGGCGGGCTCGGCAAGATCGGCTTCATCACGGAACCGAAGCACTGATCTCCCCCGCCTCGAACAAGAAGGGCACCCTCACCGGGTGCCCTTTTTGTTCGGGTCACAGCAGGTTTCGATGTTGCGATCCGGTCCATTCGTGACTGCCTTCGCACAGGTGTAACGGTTAGTGAAGATCGCTTGTAATGATAACAATTCTCATTTATGATCTTTTTCATCGTAACGAACCACGCATCGCTTCCCCTACGTGAAGCGCTTCCACGGAGAAGACCATGAGCACAATCAGCCTGCCGATGTCGCAACCGCGTGAAGTCACGCGCCGCCGCCTGTCCCTGCGCCGCGTCGAAGTTGCCTCGCAGGCGCGCCGCGAGCCATCGACGGCATCGTCGGCCATCGAGACCGTAAAGTCGGCAGTGGCCGGTCTGCCCGCCCGCCTGGAAGCGCTGATGCGCACCGATGCACCGGCCGAAGGCACGACCGCGCAAGCCGTCCCGCTGGACGCCATCATGCGCGGCGCCACGACGCTGCCGATCCTGCATAACGGCGACGTCTACACGCTGCGCGTGACGCGCTACGGCAAGCTGATCCTGACCAAATAATCGACAGTCTTTTGTGGGGACCACCCCGTCAAGGGGTGTTGGGCAGTAGCCAGACGATCGGAAACCGCTGACAGGGAAGACTTCCAAACCCCTTGCCTGTCAGGCCGATGCCAGCCATGCCGCCTTTTTATACCGCCCCGCAGGCGTTGCGCCTGCGGGGCTTTTGCATTGGCGGATTCGCAGTGCGATCCGCCGTGCAATCAGACACCGAGCGCGGCGATGCCAGCGCGCGCGATCTGCGCGTCTTCGGTCGACTTCACGCCCGACACGCCAACGGCGCCAACGACCTGGTTGTTCACGACGATAGGCACCCCACCTTCGAGCATGCCCTGCAGGTGCGGCGCAGTCATGAACGAGTAGCGGCCATTGTTGATCATGTCTTCGTAGATCTTCGACTCACGACGACCCATCGCAGCCGTGCGGGCCTTTTCCGTGGCGATGTAGGCCGAGATCGGGGCCACGCCATCCAGGCGCAGCGAGCCGAGCGGATGGCCACCGTCGTCGACGACCACAATCGTGACGGCCCAGTTGTTGGCCTTGGCTTCGACCTCGGCGGCCGCCAGCAACTTCTTCACGTCATCGGCCGTCAGTACGGTTTTTTGCTGCATACCTCTCTCCATTCTGTTCATCAGTGTGAGGCCGCAGTATATCGCGCCGCCCGGGGCAGCAATGGCGATATGCCCGGTACAAGGACTTTTGACTTGACGACTAGCGCACAGCCCTTGCCCAGCGCTCCCCCCCAAAAGAAAAAGCCCGCTGGCTGCGGGCTTCTCCGGATCCGGTTGAGACGAGCCCGGTCAGGCTCCGTCGCTGAAGGAACTGCGGGGGTCGGTCACGCGCGCGCCGTCGGTGTAGACATCGCGCTTATCGTTGGCGCGGGCACCATCCGTGTAGGGATCGCGTTGATCGGTCACGCGCTGGCCACCGCTGTAAACGTCGAACTTGGCCGGTGCGGCAAAGGCCGATACCGACAGCGCGGAAAGCGCGCCGAGGGCGGCGACAGCTGCGATACGTTGCTTGATCTTCATGAGAATCCCCTTATTGGTGTTAGTCGCGGGCGTCGCGCCATCAGGCGGATGCTTGTGGGAGCGGCGTCACGCATGGAGTTTAGGGGGAAACCCTGAGATCGAAGTCCAGTCGCATTGAGCGGATGCATCAAATTCTTTGAGTGATAAAAATCGCCGGGAACTCCCCGGCGCAATCTTCCACCATCGAACGTCAGAAAAATGCCGACAAGCCGTCAAGCGATCCCCACGCAGGAATAGAAAAAGCCCCACGAAAGACTCAGCCCTTTTAGTTTGAGCTTGATACGGTCGTGGTTGTAGTAGCGGATGTAGCGCGCTAGTCCGGTCTTGAGCTCGTCCACGCTGGCAAACTCGTTCAGGTGGAAGTATTCAGCCTTGAGCGTGCCGAAGAAGCTTTCCATGGC
>NZ_CAJPVH010000049.1 GCF_905397395.1 Cupriavidus campinensis | reverse complement strand
GCGGCGCGTCGGCCTGCGTCGGCGTAGCGGCATCGCCCTCGGCACGGCCACCCTCGCGGTCCTGTGCGGACTGGCGGCGCGACGCCACCAGATTGCGCAGGCCACGGCGCAGGCCCTTGCGGCGCGGCGCGCCGTCGGTGCCATTGCCCGCGTCGGGCGCAGCGCCGGTATCGCCCGGCGCGTCCGGTTGCCGGACGTCTTGCTCAGCGGAATCAGACAAAGTATTCACTATCGATGTTGCGTGTTATTCAGTTGGACACGCGTTCGTCGTCCTCAGCAGGATGCGGCGCGTTGCCGTCCCGGACCGAATCGTCGGCCGCTTCCGGGGAGGAAGCAGCTGTGTCCACGTGGAAACCGTTGGCGTGGGCCAGCGGCGCGTCGTCGTCCTGGCCGCCATCGGCGGGCCACTGCGCAACGCTGTTGTCTTGCGGGTGCGGCGTGTCGTTCTGTTCGGTATTGGCGCCGTGGGCTTCCGTCTCCACCGGCTCCCCATGGTCGCCCTCCGCCGCGGCCACGACCTCCGCTTCCACCACCTCGGTAGCGGTCTCGACGGACTGGGGCTCGGCAAAGGCCTCTTCGTCGCCAGCCGGCGGGTTGGCCGTGGCAACTTCCTCAAAATCTATCGCCTGCTGGTCCAGCAGGGCAGCCTGGACCTGGGCCTGGGCATCCTCGAGCGGCGGCAGCTCATCCAGCGTGCGCAGCCCCAGATCGTCCAGAAACGCCTTGGTCGTGGCGTAGAGCGCGGGCCGCCCCGGCACGTCCCGGTGGCCGATCACCTCGATCCAGCTGCGATCCTCGAGCTTCTTGATCACGTCCGTGCTGACCGTCACGCCGCGGATTTCCTCGATATCGCCGCGCGTTACGGGCTGGCGATAGGCGATGATGGCAAGAGTCTCCATCACGGCGCGCGAATACTTGGGCGGCTTTTCCGGGTTGAGCCGGTCGAGGAACTCACGCATCTCGGGTCGGCTCTGGAAACGCCAGCCGCTGGCCAGGGCCACGAGTTCCACACCGCGTTGCTGCCAGTCCTGTCGCAATTCGTCCAACAGGACGCGGATGGTGTCGGCGCCGACATCGTCGGCGAAAAGACGGCGCAGATCGTTGACGCGCAGGGGCTCCTGCGCACAAATCAGCGCGGTCTCGAGGACGATCTTCGCCTCTTGGGTATTCATGTGATTGTGTGCAGCCTGTCTTTGCACCTGCTCCCGGACGAATCCCGGAGCACTGGAGATTTCGGATACAGCGGTACCGATGCCACCGCCATCTCATTGCGCAGCCAACTCGCAGCCTGTCGCAGCCCAGGCAGCCAAGCGGTGCACTTCGTTCTTTTGCATCGATTTGCCGGGTCGTTCCGGCAGGAGATCGTCCGAATCCGGCTGGCTTCGCCGGGAGTCGAACCTCTTGCGTCGCGCTCTCGCCTTTACCCTCGCAGGCGGAACCCTTCCCCTTGGAGCGGACATTCGCCAGGACAATCAGATTGCCAAGGCGGCAAGAAAAAACGGATATCGGCCCGGACAAGCTTCGTCCTGCGCCTGCGCCACCACTCCACAAGGCCGCCCGGCCTCTTAAACCAGATCTTTTGAACCGGATGAACTGTGGGGACGGATCCGGCAAGCCAATGCTGCCTCGGACCCATGGACACGCATCCCAGATCAGGGATGCCGGCCCGGCGACGCCAGGGAATTACATGGCGCGATACCGTGGTTCTCGCGATTGTATGGCATTCCCGGCCCCGTCCGCAACCCGCCCGCTGCCCGGCGTGGCAAATGGCACGAACCCGGATGGGCTGCCCCCCGCTCGGAATTGCCTCAGAACACCACGCAAAACCCATGCGCCGCCAGGGTCTCCGGCAGCCAGACCGCCCGCGCCACGCCCACCATGCCGAAGCCGATGATCAGCACCCCCGCCACGGCCCGGACCACCGGCCGGCGCGACAAATGGCGCACATACCCCGAAAGCCCCGAAATCGCCAGCAGGTTTGGCAGCGTTCCCAGCCCGAAGGCGAACAGCACCAGCGCGCCGGACACCGCATTGCCGGCCAGCAGCGCCATCGCGAGTGCCCCATAGACCATCCCGCACGGCACGATTCCCCAGGCGAGCCCCAAGCCGAAGCGCCTCATGAGCGGCGTATGTCGGGCGAGGCCGGCGGGCAGCCTGATACCGAGCGCGCCCATGCGACCCACTACCCCCTGGGCCACGCGCACCGCGAGCGCCTCCAGGCGCGCCGCGCGCATGCTGCGCCCACGCAACAGCCAAAAGCCCGACGTCACCAGCATCGCCCCGCCTGCGCCATAGAGCCATCGCTGCACGGGCAGATAGTCCTGCTTCCATACGGTGGCGCCTACGGCACCCATGACGGCCCCCAACAATGCGTAGGTGGTCAGGCGCCCGGCGTGCATCGCCAGTAGTTCGACAAGCCAGCCGCGCGGCGAGCGATGGATCGTCACTGGCACGCGCACTGCCGCGCGCTGCTCGGCGGCCATCGCTATGCCGCCGCACATTGCGGCACAGTGGACGCCACCAAACAACGCAACGATAAAAACACTGAAAAGCACACCAAATGGCAACGGTCCCTCGCTTCCGCGTCACTTCACGCGGTAAAATTGACTTGTCGCGCCCCTGCTGCAATGCGCATCACCAAGAGCCCTCAATTGCTTACCTCCATTCCCGTCACCGAGATCTCGCCCCGCTGCTCCACGTGCGGGATGGGTCAGCTTTGTCTGCCGGTAGGCATGTCGCAGCAGGACCTCCTGAAGATGGACACGCTCGTGCAGGAACGCGTGCGCGTGCACAAGGGCGAAACGCTGTATCGCATGGGCGATCCGCTTACCGCCGTCTATGCCGTGCGCTTCGGCACGCTCAAGACGCACGTGACGCTCGAGGATGGCCGCTCGCAGATCACCGGCTTCCATCTGCCCGGCGAGATCGTCGGCCTGGATGGCCTTGGCGAAATGCAGCATGCCTCCGATGCCACGGCCCTCGAGGACGCCGAAGTCTGCGTCGTACGCTTCAGCGAGCTGCAGGCGCTGTCGGGTGACCTGCCCTCGCTGCAAACCCAGTTCCTGCGCTTGATGAGCAAGGAAATCTCGCAGGACCAGGTCATGCTGATGACACTGGGCTCGATGCGCGCCGAGGAGCGGCTCGCCGCGTTCCTCGTCAATCTTTCCGAGCGCCTGTCGGCGCGTGGCTACTCGTCTAGCGAGTTCGTGCTGCGCATGAGCCGCGAGGAGATCGGCAGCTATCTGGGCCTGAAACTGGAGACCGTCAGCCGCCTGTTCTCCCGTTTTGCCGAGGCGGGCCTGATCCAGATCCGCCAGCGCCACGTCAAGCTCATCGACATGGCCGGCATCAAGCAGATCTACAACCGATCCTGCTGAGGCCACCTTGCCGGCGGTGGTGCGCGGGCTACTCGAGTTCATCGGTATCGCTGAGCGGCGTGGGCATGGTGTAGAGCGTCAAGCCGCTCGACAAGGCGCAGAACAGCCACGCCAACAGGAATCCCACGGTGTAGATCGCTTCGCGCGACGCGTCGACCGGATGACCGAAGAAGTTCAGGTCACTGGGATCCACAATCGAGAACACCGTTGCCGTGGCCACGCCGCCGATCAGAAACGCTGGCCACATCACCCACATCAGCCAGCGCAGTCTCATGGCCGCCTCGCCGTGTCATTGACATGGGCGTCGGCGCGTGCGGCGGACCCATCCAGCTTTTCCACCACCAGCCCATGCCGCGCAGCATTGCGCACCGGCACGTCGGTGTGGGTATTGGCGAGCCAGATCGTCACGCCACAGCCGATCATCGCCAGCAGCGGGCCACTCATCAACAACCACGGCCACGGTTCCTTCCACCACGGCTTGATTTGTTGCGCTGTCATTGCCTACTCCTTGCGTCGATAGTTTCCTGGATGACCCGCACTACAGGCCGCGCGGCACGATGAAGCTGGTCGCTTCCTGGATCTGCGCGCGTTCCCGCGCATCGTCCACGCCCTCCCCCGTGACCGTGATGCGGATCTTGTGCGTACCCTCTGGCGCGTCGTCGATAGGGATACGGATACGCACGGGCAACAAGCGGTTCGACGTGGGCGCCAGTGTTTCCGCCGACTTGTCGTACTCGATGGTCAGCCCTTGCAGCGCCGCGCTCGTCGCCTGCACCCGGACGCGCATCGGAGCCTCGGTGGTATTGATCAGTTGCAGCCGGTACACGTTCTCGATCCATCGACCTTCGACCTCGCGGCCCAGGGCACCACGATCGCGAATGACATCGACCTTGAGCGGCGCGCGCATCGCCAGCGACCCGATAAAGCCCCCCACCAGCACCGACCAGATCACCGCGTAGATGATCGTCCGCGTGCGGAACAGCCGCCTGCGCGCCGCCACCGCCGACAGGCTCTTGCGCATTGCGTTCTCGGAGGTGTAGCGGATCAGGCCGCGCGGATAGGCCATCTTGTCCATGACCTGGTTACAGGCGTCGATGCAAGCTCCGCAACCGATGCACTCGTATTGCAATCCGTCGCGGATGTCGATCCCGGTCGGGCAGACCTGCACACAGATGCTGCAATTGACACAATCGCCAATGCCGGCGGCCTGCCGGTCTGTCTTGCGCGATCGGCTGCCGCGCGGCTCGCCACGACCTACGTCATAGGTCACCACGAAGGTATCGCGGTCGACCATCACGCTCTGAAAGCGCGCGTACGGGCACATGTACTTGCACACCTGTTCGCGCATGAAACCCGCGTTGCCCCAGGTGGCGAACGCATAGAACAGCATCCAGAACGACTGCCATGGCCCCAGCGAGAAATCAACCACCTGCCCGCCCAGCTCGCGGATCGGCGAAAAGTAGCCGACAAAGGTGAAGCCGGTCCACAGGGCGATCACCACCCAGAGCGCGTGCTTGGTCGCCTTGAGCCGCAGCTTGCGCAGGCTCCACGGGTCGCCGTCCAGCCGGATGCGGGCGATGCGGTCGCCTTCCACGCGCCGCTCGATCCACATGAAGATCTCGGTGTAGACGGTCTGTGGGCACGCGTAGCCGCAGAATAGCCGGCCCGCAATGGCGGTGAACAGGAACAGCGCCAGGGCCGAGATGACGAGCAGGACCGCGAGGTAAATCACGTCCTGCGGCCACAGCACGAGGCCGAAGATATAGAACTTGCGGGCGCCGAGGTCGAACAACACCGCCTGCCGGTTGTTCCATTGCAGCCACGGCGTGCCGTAGTAGACCAGCTGGGTGAGGATGACGAGCCAGACGCGCCAGCTCGAGAAGGCGCCCGTGACCGAGCGCGGATAGATCTTGCGCCGGACCTCGTAGAGCGTCTCTTCAGAAGATTCAGCCGATTGGGCGGGCTGGGCAGGCTGCCCGGATCGAGGCGCGGCTGCCGGGCGCCATGGCGGGCTGTTGTCCGGCCGTGAGGGCTCCGGCGTGGCGGCGTCGTCCGCCACGGGCTGTGCAGCGTTGGGGGGCGCGTTCATCTGGTGTTCCTCGCGCCCCGGCAGGCGGCTTGCCGCCCTGCCCGGGGGCTGTTGATCATTGTCCGGCCGCTCCTGTGTTGGAGAGACCCCACACATAGGCCGTTAGCATGCGGATACGCTCGGGCGTCAGGATTTCCTCGTGCGCGGGCATGTGGCCGTTGTGGCCCTTCAGGATCGCCTCGACGATGGCATTTTCCGAGCTGCCGTAGAGCCAGACGCTGTCCGACAGGTTCGGCGCGCCAAGCGCCTGGTTCCCCTTGCCGCTTGCCCCATGGCAGGCTGCGCACGTGGTCTTGAAGGTGCCTTCTCCCCGCGACGCACGGATCGGATCGGACGCCAGGCCCGAAAGCGAGCGCACATACTGGGCCGTGTCCCCGGCGAGTTTGGCGTCGATGGTACCGGCGAACGGCGGCATCATGCCGTTGCGGCCCTTGGCGATCGTCTGACGGATCGTGTCAGGGTCGCCGCCATAGAGCCAGTCGTTATCGGCCAGGTTCGGGAAACCGCGGCTGCCGCGCGCGTCGGAGCCATGGCACTGCGCGCAGTAATTCAGGAACAGGCGCTGGCCGATCTCGCGAGCCTCGGGGTCGGCTGCGACCTTCGTGACGTCCATCGCCATGTACTTCCCGTAGATCTCGTTCTGAATCTTCTCGGCGGCCTGGCGATGCGCAGCCAGTTCGCCCTGCGAGGAGAAGCCCAGCACGCCTGCGTAGGAACCCAGGCCCGGATACAGAACCAGATAGCCCAGGCTGAAAATGCAGGCCAGCAGGAACATCCACATCCACCAGCGCGGCAGCGGATTGTTCAGTTCGCGCAGGTCACCGTCCCAGACATGGCCGGTATCCTCGGTCACAACCTGGCTTTTGGGCACCCGGCGCTGCGAGAACAGCAGCCACACGCACCACGCGATGCCGACCAGCGAGATGGCCGTGATGTAGTAACTCCAGTAATCGGAAATGAAATCGCTCATGGCTGTGGGTTCCGGCTTGTCGTTATCGTGGTCTCGTCGGGCAACGCGAAAGGCAACATGGCCGACTCCTCGTTGGCGGCCTGGCGACGCGTCGACCAGGCCCACCAGCAGATGGCGAGGAAAGCCAGCATCGACAGCACGGTGGCAGCGGAAGTCAGGATAGCCATGGCGTTTACTCCTTCGGGGCGGTGGCCGCCGTGGTGGCGTCCACGCGCACATTGCGGCGGTTCAGGCCGAGGCCTTGCAGGTACGCCACCATCGCGTCCTCTTCGGTCTTGCCGGCGAGTTCCTCGGGGGCGTGGGCGATTTGCTCCTCGGTGTACGGCACGCCCAGTCGCTGCAGCGCGCGCATCCGCGCCTGGATATCATCAGTCGGCAGCGTAGCCTTCTCGAGCCACGGGTACGACGGCATCACCGATTCCGGCACCACATCGCGCGGATTGCGCAGGTGGATGCGCTGCCAGTCATCCGAATACCGCCCGCCCACGCGGGCGAGATCCGGCCCGGTACGCTTGGAGCCCCAGAGGAACGGATGGTCATACACCGACTCGCCGGCCGTCGAGAAATGGCCATAGCGCTCGGTCTCGGCCTGCAGCGTGCGCACCTGCTGCGAATGGCAGCCGACGCAACCCTCGCGGATATAGATGTCGCGGCCCATCAGGCGCAGCGGCGAATACGGCACGATGCCCGCATCGGGCTTGGTCGTGGAATGCTGGAAGAACAGCGGCACAATCTGCACCAGGCCCGCAATGCTCACCACGATGATCGTGGCGATGATCAGCCAGCCGACGTTCTTCTCAAGCGTTTCGTGGGTGAAGAATCCTTGTTTTTGTGACATCTCAGCAATCCTCGGCGGTCAATGTGCGGAAGCCTGCAGGCTGACCGGAATCGGCGCGTCCGTGGCGGGCTTGCCGACAATCGTACGCACCACGTTGTAGGCCATGACCAGCATGCCGGTCAGGAAGCACAGGCCACCGAGCAGGCGGATCAGGTAGAACGGGTACTTCGCCTTGACCGCCTCCACGAATGCGTAGGTCAGCGTGCCGTCCGGCTGCGTGGCGCGCCACATCAGCCCTTCCATCACGCCGGCGATCCACATCGAGGCGATGTAGAGCACCACGCCAATCGTCGCAATCCAGAAGTGCCACTCGATCAGCTTGACGCTGAACATCTCCTTCTGCCCGAACAGGCGCGGAAACAGGTAGTACAACGAGCCGATCGAAATCATCGCGACCCAGCCCAGCGCACCCGAGTGGACATGGCCGATCGTCCAGTCCGTGTAGTGCGACAGCGAATTCACGGTCTTGATGGACATCATCGAACCTTCAAACGTGGCCATGCCGTAGAACGACAGCGCCACCACCATGAACTTGAGGATCGGGTCCGTGCGGAGCTTGTGCCAGGCACCGGACATGGTCATGATCCCGTTGATCATCCCGCCCCAGGACGGCGCGAGCAGGATCAGGGAGAACACCATGCCGAGCGACTGCGCCCAGTCCGGCAGCGACGTGTACTGCAGATGGTGGGGGCCAGCCCACATATAGGTAAAGTTCAATGCCCAGAAGTGGACAATGGAGAGCCGGTACGAGTAGATCGGCCGCTCGGCCTGCTTCGGGATGAAGTAGTACATCATCCCAAGGAAGCTGGTGGTCAGGAAGAAGCCCACGGCGTTATGGCCGTACCACCACTGGATCATCGCGTCCTGCACGCCCGCATAGGCGGAGTACGACTTCCACATCGACGCCGGCATCTCGATGTTGTTCACGATATGCAGGATGGCGATAGTCAGGATGTACGCGCCGAAGAACCAGTTGGCCACATAGATATGGCGCGTCTTGCGCTTGATGATGGTGCCGAAGAACACCACCGCGTAGGCGACCCAGACCAGGGTGATCAGGATGTCGATCGGCCACTCGAGTTCCGCATATTCCTTGGAAGTCGTGATACCGAGCGGCAGCGTGATGGCCGCCGCCACGATGACGATCTGCCAGCCCCAGAACGTGAACGCCGCCAGCGGCCCGCAGAACAGGCGCGCCTGGCAGGTACGCTGCACGACGTAGTACGACGTGGCAAACAGCGCGCTGCCGCCGAAGGCGAAGATCACCGCGTTGGTGTGCAGCGGCCTCAGGCGCCCGAAGGACAGCCACGGGGTGTTGAAATTAAGATCCGGCCAGATCAATTGCGCCGCCAGTAGAACGCCGACGGCCATGCCGACGATCCCCCAGACCACGGTCATCACGGCAAATTGCCGCACGACGCCGTAGTTAAAGGTGTCGACGCGTGGAGACGCGGTAGAGACATCCATTCAGACCCCCAAATACAGAAGTAAAGATCGTTTAACCCTGGTGTTGGTGTGACTTTAGAAAGCCGCCGCCACCCGCGTGTTGATCCCGGTCAAGTCGCAATTCAACGAAAGGAACTGTTGCGGCCGCGCGCCACCATGGCTCGTAAAAAGCTTGCAATTCATGGCTTGTCGTTATCGAGCAGGATGGCTTCGCCGGGCCGGTCAAGGTCGTCGTACTGCCCCGCGTTAAGCGCCCACCAGAGCGCGCCGGCGATCAGCGCCACAAGCACCAGGCTCATCGGCACGAGCAGGTAAAGGGTTTCCATGGTCAGCGCTCCTCGCGTGATGTCGGGTGCGGCACAAGTGTCTTATTAGGTACATGCAGCAGGCGCCAGGCATTGGCGACGACAAGCAGCGACGATGCAGACATGCCAATGCCTGCCATCCAGGCCGTGACCAGCCCGGTGGCGGCCAGCGGTATGGCCACGATGTTGTAGAGGAAAGCCCAGCCGAGGTTCTGGCGCACCACGCGGCGCGTACGGCGCGCTGCGGCAATGGCGCTGGCAATCTCGGCCACGCCCCCATGCGTGAGAACCGCGTCGGCGCCGGCCTGGGCCAGCGGCGCGCCGCTCCCGATCGCGATGGAGACCTGCGCCTGTGCCAGCACTGGGGCATCATTGATGCCGTCGCCCACGGCCAGGACCACGGCGCCGTCGCGTTGCAGCGCGGCCACATAAGCGCGTTTGCCCTCGGGCGTCACGGCGCCCTGCGCAGTTTCCATGCCGAAATAGTCCGCCCACCAGCGCACCGCCTCGACGTTGTCGCCAGATATCAGATGGGTGCGGACGCCAAGCAGATCGAGCGCGTCGAGCAGCGCCGGGGTCTGCGCACGCGCGACGTCGGACAGGCAAAACCGCGCCAGCAGGCCCTCGGAAGCCCCTAACCAGACCTCGGTGGCGCCGCGATGGGGGTTGCCGGAGGCGCCGATGACCGCGTCATCGCCGACCCAGACGCCAGCTTCCAGCGCCAGCGCAGCCGCGAAGTCGCGCCGGCCAAGCCGCATGCGCCGCCCGTCGATAAAGGCTTCGACACCCTGCCCCGGCGCGTTGTGCAAATCGTCCACTGAAGGCTGCACCAGCCCGGACGATGACGCGCAGGCATCGCGGAACGCCCGGGCTATCGGATGCTCCCCGCCCTGCTCCATCGCCGCGGCAATCGCCAGACAGGCGTCCGCTTCGAGGCGGCCGGTGGCCTCTGTCAGTACCACTGCGAAGCGTCCCTCGGTCAGCGTGCCCGTCTTGTCGAGCACGATATCGGTAACGCGTGCGAGGGTTTCGATGGCGTGAGACCGCGTCAGCAGCACGCCGCGCCGCGACAGCGACGCTCCGGCCGCCGCCAGCGCTGCAGGGGTAGCCAGCGACAGGGCGCAAGGACAGCTCACCACGAGCACTGCCACCGTCACCAACAGCGCGCGCGATGGATCGATCCAGCCAGCCCAGACGACGCCGGTTACCGCCGCCATTGCAAGCAGCGCGCCGACAAACCAGCCCGCGACGCGGTCGGCCAGTAGCGCCAGCCGTGGCTTTTCCACGAGGGCACGATCCAGCACCGCCACGATCTCGGCCAGTCGCGTATTGGCGCCGATGCGTCCCACGCGCACCTCGAGCGGGCTAGCCGTGTTGAAACACCCGGCGAGCACGGCGTCGCCGATACTCCGTCGCACCGGGCGGGCCTCGCCGGTCAGCATTGATTCGTCGAGCTCACTGATGCCTGCCAGCACCACACCGTCCACGGGCACGATTTCACCGGCCTTGACCCGGATGCGGTCGCCAGCGCCAAGGCGAGCCACTGGCACACGCTCGACGGTTCCCCCCTCGGTCAGGCGCTCGCACGTGGCCGGCAACTGACGCGCCAGCATCTCGGCGCCGCTTCGGGACGCCTGACGCACGCGCAGCTCCAGATATCGCGCCAGCAGCAGGAACGCCACGAACATCGTCACGGAGTCGAAGTACACCTCTCCCACGCCACGCACCGTGGCAACTGCGCTGGCCAGGAAGCCGGCGGCCACGCCGATGGCCACGGGCACGTCCATGCCCATCGCGCGTTGCCGCAGGCTGCGCCAGGCGCCGGCAAAGATCGGGGAAGCGGAATAGAAAACGACTGGAAGCGTCAGCGCGAAGCTGGCCCAGCGCATCAGTTGCAGCTGGCCAGGATCGATCGTGGCTTCATGCGTGTAGATCGGCCACGCGTACATCATGACCTGCATCATGCCGAGCATCGCCACGGCCATCCGCATCAACAGCCCGCGCCGCTCGCGGCGGTCCTGGCGGTCGCTGCGGGACACCTCGAACGGCCACGCCATATAGCCGATGTCCGCCAGCGCGCCGAGCAAGGCAGACACGGATTGTTGCGATTCGCGCCAGCGCACCACCACGCGGCGCGTTGCCACGTTGGCCACCGCCAGTTCCACACCCGGCAGTTGGCCCAGGCGCTGCTCGATCAGCCACGCGCAGGCCGCGCAGCGGATACCTTCAGGCGCCAGGGTGACTTCGGCCTTGCCATCGCCAAGCGGGCGGACGAACTGCTGGCGTAGCTCGGGCGTATCGTAGGCGGCCCAGACCGGCTCGGCTTCCCGGCGCGCAGTGGCGTCAAGGGGCCGCGAGAAACGCGAGGTGTCGCCATACAAATGACCGAACCCCGCCGCGTGGAGCGTCTGCGCCAATGCCTGGCAGCCGCCGCAGCAGAAGCTGCGCGCGCTGCCTTCGACATCGGCAATGAATGCCGGCTCAGCCGGCGTCAGCAGTTGGCCGCAGTGAAAGCAATGGCCGTCTACGTGCGTGGAATTCGATCGGGATGGCGAAGCGCCCGCCATCGTGGGTGCCGGAGGCGTCGCGGGAAACCCGCGCCGGACGGCGGATGGCGGTGATAACGTTGCCGCGGTCGCCGGCAGCGCCCCGGGGGGGCCACCAGCCGGCACGAGTGAGGGTGTAGGTAGGGACGGGGACGGCATGGTGCGCTTTTAATACCCACGGATAGTAGGTAGCACGCACACCATACGCCTTGATACAGATCAAATAGGTCGGATTCGTACCTGTCCGACAACAGCTTGCGGCTCCCCCCGCGCGGCCCGCTTCAGCTTGGGTCAGGTCAGCGAAGTGTCCATGGTCCGTCGCTCGGACTCCAGGTACTCCCGCGACTGCATTTCGATGATCCGCGACACCGTGCGATGAAACTCGCCGGCCATCTGGCCTTCGGTATACAACTCGTCGGCGGGCACCTCGGCGGACATCAGCAGCTTGACCTTGTGGTCGTAGAACACGTCGATCAGCCAGGTGAATCGGCGAGCCTCCGACGACATCCGCGGCGTCATCTTCGGCACATCGGACAGGATCACCGTATGGAATTCCGACGCCAGTTCCAGATAGTCGTTTTGCGAGCGCGGGCCGCCGCAGAGTGTGGCGAAGTCAAACCAGACCACGCCATTCGCCTTGCGCAGCGCTTTGAGTTCACGGTGCTCGATATGGAGGATCGGCGATTCGTCGGCCGTGCCGGCAATACCCACGAAGGCATCGCGCAGGGCCGCGCTGGCTTCCCGGTTCAGCGGCGTGTGGTACGCCTCCACCTGCTCCAGGGCGCGCTTGCGGTAGTCGATGCCTGCGTCCACGTTGAGCACATCGAGCTTCTCCTGGAGGAGGTCGATCGCAGGCAGCACCCGTTCGCGGTGCAGGCCATCCGGATAGAGCAGATCCGGGCGATAGTTCGACGTCATCACAAACTGGACGCCGTTTGCGAACATCTGGTCCAGCAGGCGGTGCAGCATCATGGCGTCCGCCACGTCGCTGACGTGGAACTCGTCGAAGCAGATCAGCCGGTATTTGCGTGCGATGCGCTTGGCCAGCTCGTCGAGGGGGTCGGGCCGACCTCGCAATTCCTCCAACTGGCGATGCACTTCGCGCATGAATTCGTGGAAATGGAGCCGCGTCTTGCGCACCACGGGCACGCAGGAATAGAAGCTGTCCATCAGGAATGACTTGCCGCGCCCCACCCCGCCCCACAGATAGACGCCCTTGGGCACCTCGGGGTGCACCAGCAGCTTCTTCAGCGCGTTGTTGCGCCGGTTCTTGTAGGCCACCCATTCGTCGTAGCACTGCTGCAGCCGTGCCACGGCGCGCAGTTGCGCCTCGTCCGACTGGTAGCCGCGCTGCTGCAGTTCTTTCTCGTAAAACTCGGTGACGTTCATGCTGGGTTCACGCTGGGGGCAACCGACGCGAGATGCGCGGGTGCTGCAAGTGAAAACGGCGCGCCGCTGGTTGCGGCGCGCCGGAGCTCACGCAATGGCAGGCATCAGCCTTACATGTTGAGCTGGCGCTTGTCCACGGCCAGCGCGGCTTCGCGCATGACTTCGGACATCGACGGGTGCGGATGGCAGACGCGACCGATATCTTCGCTGGCGGCCTTGAACTCCATGGCCACCACGGCTTCGGCGATCAGGTCCGACGCGTTGGCAGCCACAATGTGCACGCCCAGGATCTCGTCGGTCTTGGCATCGGCCAGCATCTTGACGAAGCCGTCCGAGGCGCCCATGCCCAGCGCACGACCGTTGGCCATGAACGGGAACTGGCCCGACTTGTACTGGCGGCCTTCGGCCTTCAGCTGCTGCTCGGTCTTGCCGACCCACGCGATTTCCGGGAAGGTGTAGATCACCCACGGAACCGTGTTGAAGTCGATGTGCGGCTTCTGGCCGACGATGCGCTCGGCCACGGCCACGCCTTCGTCTTCCGCCTTGTGGGCGAGCATCGGGCCACGCACCACGTCGCCGATGGCCCACAGGCCCGGCACCTTGGTCTGGCAGTGGTCGTCCACTTCGATGAAGCCGCGCGCGTCCACGCCCAGGCCCACCGCTTCCAGGTTCAGGTTGTCGGTGTTCGGCACGCGGCCGACGGACACGATCAGGCGGTCCACTTCCAGCGTCTGGGCCTTGCCGTCCTTGTCGTCATAGCTGACGGTGACGCTGTCCTTGCCGGTCTTGACCTCGTTGACCTTCACGCCGAGGCTGAACTGCAGGCCCTGCTTGGTCAGCAGCTTCTGCGCTTCCTTGGCCACGCCTTCGTCGGCAGCGCCCAGGAACGCAGGCAGCGCTTCCAGCACGGTCACTTCGGCACCCAGGCGGCGCCACACCGAGCCCAGTTCCAGGCCGATCACGCCGGCGCCAATCACGCCCAGCTTCTTCGGCACGGTCGGGAACTTCAGTGCGCCCTCGTTATCGCTGACGAGGTTGTTGTCCACGGTGATGCCCGGCAGGTGACGGGCCTTCGAGCCGGTAGCGATGATGACCTGCTTCGCGGTCACGACCTCACCGGCCACTTCCACCTGGAAGCCCTCGGCAGCCTTGCCAGCGAACTTGCCGTAGCCCTTGAGCAGCGTCACCTTGTTCTTGCGGAACAGGAACTCGATGCCCTTGGTCATCTTGCCGACGATGTCGTCCTTGCGCTTGAGCATCTTGGGCACGTCCACCTTGACATCACCCACGGTGATGCCGTGGTCGGCCAGGTGGTGCGAGGCGTTCTCGAACTCTTCCGAGGAAGCCAGCAGGGCCTTGGACGGGATGCAGCCCACGTTCAGGCAGGTGCCGCCCAGGCGCGGCTCGCCCTTGGGATCGTCATAGGCGTTGCCTTCGCAGCAGGCCACATTCAGGCCCAGCTGGGCTGCGCGGATGGCGGCGATGTAGCCGCCGGGGCCGGCGCCGATCACCAGCACGTCGAATTGTTTGCTCATGGAGTTTCCTTCTGGACGGCCTGCTCCCACCCGCCCGATTCAACGGGCGGCGGGGAGCGGGTGTCCTTCAATTCAGAGGGAGGAGACGGACGCTTACAGGTCCAGCAGCAGGCGGGCCGGATCTTCCAGCGCTTCCTTCATCGCCACCAGGCCCAGCACGGCCTCGCGACCATCGATGATCCGGTGGTCGTAGGACATGGCCAGGTAGTTCATCGGGCGAATCACGATCTGGCCGTCTTCCACCACGGCACGGTCCTTGGTGGCATGCACGCCCAGGATGGCCGATTGCGGCGGGTTGATAATCGGCGTCGACAGCATCGAACCGAACGTACCGCCGTTCGAGATCGAGAACGTCCCGCCCGTCAGCTCTTCCAGCGACAGCTTGCCGTCACGGGCCTTGGCGCCGAACTCGGCGATCTTCTTCTCGATGTCGGCCAGGCTCATCTGGTCGGCGTTGCGCAGAATCGGCACCACCAGGCCACGCGGCGAACCCACTGCGATACCGATGTCGAAGTAGCCGTGGTAGACGATGTCGTTGCCATCCACCGAGGCGTTGATGATCGGGTACTTCTTCAGGGCGTGTACGGCAGCCTTGACGAAGAACGACATGAAGCCCAGCTTCACGCCGTGTTCCTTCTCGAAGCGGTCCTTGTACTTGTTGCGCAGGTCCATCACCGGCTTCATGTTCACCTCGTTGAACGTGGTGAGGATGGCGTTGGTGGACTGCGACTGCACCAGGCGCTCGGCGATACGGGCGCGCAGGCGGCTCATCGGCACGCGTTCTTCCGGGCGGTCGCCCAGCGCGGCGAAGTCCACCTGGGCGGACACCTGCTGCAGGGCCGGCTTGGCCGGAGCCGGTGCCGGGGCGGCCTTGGCGGCCGGTGCGGGTGCCGAGCCGGCGGCCAGCACGTCACCCTTGGTGATGCGGCCATCCTTGCCGGTGCCAGCAACCTGGCCGGCGGACAGGCCGCCTTCGGCCATCAGCTTGGCAGCCGACGGCATGGCGATGCCGCTGGCGCCGGTAGCGGCAGCGGGTGCCGGTGCGGCGGCGGCAGGTGCAGCGGCCGGAGCCGGGGCGGCGGCTGCCGGAGCGGCGGCGCCAGCGGTGGCTTCGGTATCAATCTTGGCGATCAGTTCATCGGCCACGACGGTATCGCCGTCGTTCTTGATGATCTGCGACAGCACGCCGGCGGCGGGGGCCGGCACTTCCAGCACGACCTTGTCGGTCTCGATCTCGATCAGGATCTCGTCCTGGGCAACGGCTTCGCCCGGCTTCTTCTTCCAGTTCAGCATGGTCGCTTCGGCGACCGATTCAGACAGTTGCGGAACCTTGACGTCAACAATAGCCATGGTGAGAAATTTTCCTCGATGTATGCGTGTATGTTCAAACAGGCCGAAGCCCGGCGCGCACCACTGCGCACCGGGCCGGCCGTCTTATTACTTGGTCAGCACAAAGCCCTTGAGCTTGGAGAACGCAGCGTCCAGCAGCGCCTTCTGTTGCTCGTTGTGCTTTGCGTAGTAGCCCACCGCCGGCGAAGCCGAGGCGGGACGACCGGCATAACCGAGCTTCTGGCCTTCCGTCATGTTTTCCATGATGTAGTGCTGCACGAAGAACCAGGCACCCTGGTTCTGCGGCTCGTCCTGGCACCACAGGATTTCGGTCACGCCCGGGTACTTCTTGAGCTCGGCGGCCACGGCCTTGTGCGGGAACGGGTACAGCTGTTCCAGGCGGATGATCGCCGTGTCGGTGGCACCGCGCTCCTTGCGGGTGTTGACCAGGTCGTAGTAGACCTTGCCCGAGCACATGATCACGCGCTTGACCTTGCTGGCGTTCAGTTCTTCGTGATCGGGGATAACCGTCTCGAAGTGACCCTTGGCCAGGTCGGACAGCGGCGACACCGCATCCTTGTTACGCAGCAGCGACTTCGGCGTCATGATCACCAGCGGCTTGCGGAACAGACGGATCATCTGGCGACGCAGCAGGTGGAAGATCTGTGCCGGCGTGGTCGGCTGCACAACCTGCATGTTGTGGTCCGCGCAAAGCTGCAGGAAACGCTCGATACGGGCCGAGCTGTGTTCCGGACCCTGGCCTTCGTAGCCGTGCGGCAGCATCATCGTCAGGCCCGAGGCGCGGCCCCACTTCACTTCACCCGACGAGATGAACTGGTCGATCACCACCTGGGCGCCGTTCACGAAGTCGCCGAACTGGGCTTCCCAGATCACCAGCGCGTTCGGTTCCGCGGTCGAGTAGCCGTATTCGAAGCCGAGCACGGCTTCTTCGGACAGCACCGAGTCGATCACGGTGAACGGGGCCTGGTTCTCGGACACGTTCTGCAGCGGCACGTAGCTGCCGGCATCCCAGCGCTCACGCGCCTGATCGTGCAGTACCGAGTGACGGTGCGTGAAGGTGCCACGGCCGGCATCCTGGCCGGTGATACGCACGTGATAGCCCGAGGCCACCAGCGATGCGAACGCCAGGTGCTCGCCCATGCCCCAGTCCAGCGGCTGGTCGCCACGGCCCATGTTGGCGCGGTCCTTGATGACCTTCTCCACCAGCGGGTGCAGCTTCAGGTGCTCGGGGATCGTCGTGATCCGCTCGGCCAGGCGCTTCAGCTCGGTCACCGGCACGGCGGTGTCGGCGGCGTCGGTCCACTTGCGGTTCAGGAACGGCATCCAGTCCACGGCGAACTTGTTCTTGAAGTTCGACAGGACCGGGTCCACCGTGTGCTTGCCCGCGTCCATCGCGGCACGGTATTCCTTGACCAGCTGGTCGCCGAAGTCGGCGGGCACCAGGTTCTGCGCGGCCAGCTTGTCGGCGTACAGCTTGCGCGTGCCCGGGTGTTGCGAGATCTTCTTGTACATCAGCGGCTGCGTCACAGCCGGCGTGTCCTGCTCGTTGTGGCCCAGCTTCCGGAAGCAGATGATGTCAACCACGACATCCTTCTTGAATTCCATGCGGAAGTCGGTGGCCAGCTGCATGGCGTACACCACGGCTTCGGGATCGTCGCCGTTCACGTGCAGCACCGGGGCCTCGATCATCTTGACCACGTCCGTGCAATACAGCGTGGAACGCGCGTCGCGCGGGTCAGACGTCGTGAAGCCGATCTGGTTGTTGATGACGATGTGCATGGTGCCGCCCGTGCCGTAGCCGCGGGTCTGCGCCAGGTTCAGCGTCTCCATGACCACGCCCTGGCCAGCGAAGGCGGCGTCGCCGTGCACCTGCACCGGCAGGACTTCCTTGTGACCGGCTTCGCCACGGCGTTCCTGGCGGGCCTTCGACGAACCCTCGACCACCGGGTTGACGATTTCCAGGTGCGACGGGTTGAACGCAAGCGACAGGTGAACCGGGCCGCCTTCGGTCGAGACATCGCTCGAAAAGCCCTTGTGGTACTTCACGTCGCCGGCAGGCAGGTCATCGACGTGCTTGCCTTCGAACTCGGCAAACAGGTCCGCCGGCATCTTGCCCAGCGTGTTGACCAGCACGTTCAGACGGCCACGGTGGGCCATGCCGATCACGATTTCCTGCACACCCTTCGAACCGGCGTGCTGGATCAGCTCGTCCATCGCGGCGATGAAGCTCTCGCCGCCTTCGAGCGAGAAGCGCTTCTGGCCGACGTACTTGGTGTGGAGGAAGCGCTCAAGGCCCTCGGACGCCGTCAGGCGGTCCAGGATGTGCTTCTTCTTTTCCAGCGTGAACACGGGCTTGGAACGCGTGGTTTCCAGGCGCTCCTGCCACCAGCGCTTCTGCGCCTGGTCGCTCACGTACATGAACTCGGCGCCGATGGTGCCGCAGTAGGTCTCGCGGAGGTTGTTGAGCAGCTCGCGCAAGCTCATCGACTCCTTGCCGAAATACGTGTTGCTGGCATTGAAGACGATGTCGAGGTCGGCCTCGGAGAAACCGTAGAACGCCGGATCCAGGTCAGGCAGGGGCGGACGCTCCTGGCGCTTCAGCGGATCGAGGTCGGCCCAGTGCGAACCGATGTTGCGGTAGGCGGCGATCAGCTGGGTCGCAGCAACGCGCTTGCGGCCCATGTCGGAATCGGCCGAGGCAACGATGGTCTTGATGGGGCCCTGCTTGGCGCGCTCGGCGAACGAGGCGACGATCGGTGCGTGGGGAATATCGCGGGAGTTGGAACCATCCACAGCCGGGACATTCTGCATCGCGTCGAAATACGCGCGCCAGTTGTCGGGAACCGAGCTGGGATTCTGGAGATAGGCCTCGTACAGCTCTTCCACATAGGGGGCGTTGCCGCCGAAGAGGTACGAATTGCTCTGATACTGCTGCATCATGGGGCGCTCACTATTCTCCGGGAATGCCGGAGTTAAGCGGGTTCATCAACCTTCCGCGACACGGCTTGACCGGTTAGCGGATTGCAAACAACTCTTGGGAGCCAGACAGCGCTACCTTGAACGAACGGCACCGCAAAGGTGCCGTCTGTCTTGGGTCTCACCGACAGCCCGAAAGGGCAAGTTGTGCGGGGAAGGACCTTAGTCTTCACTCGCAAAAGCATAGCACGTTTGCCCAACGACAGTGGGGACTTTTCGTGATGCAAAATCATGACCGTTGTCGGCAGACATCGGCGCCACGCCAGTCAGCCGGCCGGCTCGATCCGATCGACCGCGTCCGTGATCAGTCCGTCCAGCCCCCAGGACAATAGCTCGGCGGCCCGGGACTCGTCGTTCACCGTGTAGCACAACACTTGAAAACCCTCCGCATGGGCGCGGGCGATGACGGCTGCATCCAGTTCGCGATGGTTGGCGTCGAGCGCCACGCAGCCCAGCCGGCGCAGACGCTCGGGCCAGTCGGCGGGCAGCTTGTCGAGCAGCAGCGCGCGCGGCAGGCCGGGCGCAACCTGGCGCGCGGCGTCGAGCGCCTCCTCGGAAAACGACGAAAGCAGCGGCGGCACGTCGGCGCCCTGCCAAAGTGAAAGTGCGTCAATCGCCACTGCAGCACCCGTGCGCCATTCGGTACCCGGCACCGGTTTGATCTCGATATTGACGTGGAAACCATTGGCGCGTGTATAGCGGGCGATGGCTGCCAGCGTCGGCACCGGTTCGCCGGCATAGGCCGGGCTGTGCCAGCCGCCGGCGTCCAGCGCGGCCAGTTCGCCCAGCGTCAGCGCATCGACACGGCCCTTGCCCGACGTGGTGCGGTCCAGCGTCGCATCGTGCATCAACACCAGCTTGCCGTCGGCCGACAACTTCACATCGAACTCGAACATCCGGTAGCCGAACGACGCGCCGTGCCGGAACGCGGCCAGCGTATTCTCGGGCGCGAGCTTGCCGGCGCCCCGGTGCGCGATATGGCGCGGATACGGCCAGTTGGCCGCGTCGATCACAGGAAAATTGCCGCTTGGCGCACTCATGCCAACGCCTCGATACGCTTGCCCGACGTCGCATCGAAGAAGTGCAGATGATCGGCCGAAGCCGTCACCGGCAGCCGGTCGCCGGCGCGCACCGGCATGTGGCTGTCCAGCCGGACCACAATCGGCTGGCCACCCAGCGAACCATAGGCGAATGAGTCGGCACCCAGCGCCTCCACCACGCGCACATCAACGTGGGCGATGGCGTCATGGGCCGCGCAGGGCTCGATATGCTCGGGACGCAGCCCCATCAGCGCCTGCTCGGGCAGGTGCAGGCCCATCGGCAGATGGCCAAGCGTGGCCGGTGCGCCCTGCCCCTCGCCCGCACCATTCGCCTTCGGCACCACACGCATCTGCGCCTCGCCCTGGGCAGCGTTGGTGCGCACCACCGGCACCAGGTTCATCGGCGGCGAGCCGATAAAGCTGGCCACGAAGGTGCTGGCCGGACGCGAGTAAACCTCGAGCGGCGTGCCGATCTGCTCCACGCGGCCGCCGTTCAGCACCATCATGCGGTCGGCCAGCGTCATGGCCTCGACCTGATCGTGGGTGACGTACAGGCTGGTGGTGCCCAGGCGGCGATGCAGGTCCTTCAACTCGAGCCGCATCTGCACGCGCAGCTTGGCGTCAAGGTTGGACAGCGGCTCGTCGAACAGGAACACGGCCGGCTCGCGCACGATGGCGCGGCCCATCGCCACGCGCTGGCGCTGGCCACCCGAGAGCGCGCGCGGCTTGCGTTCGAGCAGCGCACCCAGCTCCAGAATGCCCGCCGCATGCTTCACGCGCTGGTCGATCTCGGCCTTGGACATGCCGCGGATGCGCAGCCCATAGGCCATGTTGTCGTACACGGTCATATGCGGGTAGAGCGCGTAGTTCTGGAACACCATCGCGATGTCCCGCTCGGCCGGCTCGAGGTTGTTGACCACCTTGTCGCCAATATGGACCTCGCCACCGGTGATGGTTTCCAGCCCGGCGACCATGCGCAGCAGCGTGGACTTGCCGCAGCCCGAGGGGCCGACGATGACGATGAACTCGCCATCGGCGATTTCCATGTCGATGCCGTGCACGACCTGCGTGCCGCCGGCGTAGGTTTTCTGAACGTTGCGAAGTGACAGTTTTGCCATGGCTTTCTCGTAATTCGCTTATTTTTTCGCTTACTTTTCCGTTTCGACCAGGCCCTTGACGAACCACCTCTGCATCAGCACCACCACCACGGCGGGCGGGATCATCGCCAGCATCACCGTGGCCATCACCAGATTCCAGTCCGTTGCGGCATCGCCCGAGCGCGAAATCATCTGCGTCACGCCAACCACCACCGGGGTCATCGATTTTTGCGTAGTAATCAGCAGCGGCCACAGGTACTGGTTCCAGCCATAGATGAACTGGATGACGAACAGCGCCGCGATGCTGGTGCGCGAAAGCGGCAGCACCACGTCCCAGAAGAAACGCAGCGGGCCGGCGCCATCGATGCGCGCAGCTTCGGCCAGCTCGTCCGGAATCGTCAGGAAGAACTGGCGGAACAGGAACGTGGCTGTGGCCGATGCGATGATCGGAATGGTCAGGCCGAAGTAGCTGTCCAGCAGGCCGAGGTCCGACACCACCTTGTAGGTCGGCAGGATCCGCACTTCCACAGGCAGCATCAGCGTGATGAAGATCAGCCAGAAGAAGGTCTTGCGCAGCGGAAATCGGAAATAAACGATGGCGAAGGCCGAGATGATCGAGATCGCGATCTTCCCGAGCGCGATACCCAGCGCCATGATCAGGCTGTTCTTCATCATGGTGGCGACCGGCGATGCGGCCTCCCCCACGCCCTGGAACAGCACGGTGCGAAAGTTCTCAATCAGGTGGCTTCCGGGGATCAGCGTCATGGGCGAATCGAGCACCTGTTCGGCCGTCAGCGTGGACGCCACGAAGGTCAGGTACACCGGAAACGCCACGACGACGATACCGAGGATCAGCACCACGTGGGTGATGACATCAAGAATTGGACGACGTTCTACCATTTTTGGGCGCCTTTCGTGTCAGTACTGGACCTTGCGTTCCACGAACCGGAACTGCACCACGGTCAGCGCAATGACGATCACCATCAGTACCACCGACTGCGCGGCCGAGCCGCCGATGTCCATGCCGCGGAAGCCGTCGTGGAACACCTTGTAGACGAGCGTGTTCGTCGAATTGAACGGGCCGCCATGTGTCACGGCATCGATGATGGCGAAGGTATCGAAGAATGCGTAGACCACGTTGATGACCAACAGGAAGAACGTGGTCGGCGAAAGTAGCGGAAATATGATGGACCAGAAGCGCTTCCACGGCCCGGCCCCGTCGATGGCGGCCGCCTCGATCAGCGAGCGCGGAATGCTTTGCAGCCCGGCCAGGAAGAACAGGAAGTTGTAGCTGATCTGCTTCCACGCCGCGGCCAGCACCACGAGCGTCAGCGCCTGGTTGCCATTAAGCAGGAAGTTCCAGTCCACACCGCCCTTGCGCAGCGCGTAAGACACCACGCCCAGCGTCGGGTTGAACATGAACATCCAGAGCACACCCGCCACGGCCGGCGCTACGGCATACGGCCAGATCAGCAGCGTCTTGTACCCGGTGGCCACGCGCACCACGCGGTCGGCGAAGTAGGCCAGCAGCAGCGCCACCGAGAGGCCGACCACCGTCACGCCAATGGCGAAGATGGCCGTGACCTCGAACGACTCCACATACTGCGGGTCTGCCCACAGCGTCCTGAAGTTATCGAGCCCCACGAATTCGAGATTGATGCCGAAGGCATCCTGCTGGAGCATCGACTGCCACAGCGCCTGGCCGGCCGGCCAGAAAAAGAAGATCATCGTGATGGCGATCTGCGGCAATACCAGCAGATACGGCAGCCACGGCGACCGGAAAACGACGCGTTTTTCCATCGTCAAGCCTTTTTATAACGCAAGCGGGCGACGGTTTCGCCGCCGCCCGCCTGCCGCACGTCTGGCGCCCGCCAGCCGGAACCGGTGATACCGGCCAGGCCGCGCGGGCGCCCCTGTCTTACTCTTTCGCGGTCTTCTGGAAGCGCTCAAGCAAGTCGTTGCCGCGGGCCACCGCCGTGTCCAGCGCGGCCTTCGGCTCCTTCTTGCCGGCCCAGACGGCTTCCAGTTCCTCGTCCACCACGGTACGGATCTGCACCAGGTTACCCAGGCGCACGCCGCGCGACTTGTCCGTGGTCTTCACGACCATTTGCTGCACGGACACATCGGCACCCGGGTTCTTGTCGTAATAACCCGATTTCTTGGTCAGATCGTAGGCCGCCATCGTCACCGGCAGGTAGCCGGTGGCCTGGTGCCAGTCGGACTGGATCTCAGGCTGCGACAGGAACGTGAAGAACTTGGCCACGCCCTTGTATTCCTCGGCCTTCTTGCCGCCCATCACCCACAGCGACGCGCCGCCGATGATCGTGTTCTGCGGGGCACCCTGCACGTCCGGGTAGTACGGCAGTTGCGACACCCCGAACTGGAACTTGGCGTTCTTGCGAATGTTGGCCAGCGATGCCGACGAGCCTGTGAACATCGCGCATTCGCCGTTGAAGAACTTGGCCTGCGACTCCGCCTTGCGGCCGCCGTAGCTGAAGTAGCCCTTCTTCACCATCTCCTGCAGATTGCTGATGTGCTTCACGTGCAGCGGGCTGTTGAAGACCAGACGGGCGTCGGTGCCGCCGAAGCCGTTGTTCTTCGAGGCGAACAGCGTGTTATGCCAGGCCGAGAAGCTTTCCAGGTGTACCCAGCCCTGCCAGTCGGTGGTATAGGCGCAGTTCGTGCCCGATGCCTTCAACTTGGCCGAATATTGCATCACTTCGGGCCAGGTCTTGGGCGGCTCGGACAGGCCCGCCTTCTTGAAGGCGTCCTTGTTGTAATAGAAGACAGTGGTCGAGCTGTTGAACGGGAACGACAGCATCTCGCCCTTCGACGAGGTGTAGTAGCCGGCCACGGCAGGGATGTAGGCCTTCTGGTCGAACTTTTCTCCCGCGTCCTTCATCACCGTGGATACCGGCTTGATGGCGCCCTTGGCGCTCATCATCGTGGCGGTGCCCACTTCGAACACCTGGAGGATCGCCGGCGCGCCGCCCGCGCGGAACGCGGCGATGCCGGCCGCCATGGTTTCGTCGTAGTTGCCCTTGTTAACAGGCACGATCTTGTATTCGGTCTGGCTCGCGTTGAACTTGTTGGCGATCTCGTTGACCTTGTCGTTCAGCGCGCCCTGCATGGCGTGCCACCACTGGATCTCCACCGCGGCGTGGGCGGTGCCGGCCATGGCCAGGGCGGCGACGGCAGCGAATTTCAAGGCGGTGCGTGGAAAGGACATGGACTTCTCTCCTGAGGCTGTTATCAGTCGGGCAAATGGGCAAGAAACGCGAAAAAGCGACCGACTGTATGCATTTTTTGTGACAGCGGCATGTTACGCCCGTCGCACCTCGCCGCAAACCGGGCAAACCCGCCTTGCGGTGCGAATATTGCTGCATTTTGACGACACATTGATGTCACACAATCGGCTGTGCCGCGCCGGGGGACGTTTGCGTACAATTCTCGCCCATGAGCACGATGAAACCCTTCGCCACCTTGCCGGACGCCGCCCTGCGCCGCGTACGCGGCATCCTGACCGACATCGACGGCACCCTGACGACCGATGGACGACTGCCAGCCCCCACCTATCTCGCACTGGACCGGCTGGCCCGGGCCGGGCTACATGTCGTACCCGTTACAGGGCGCTGCATTGCGTGGGCTGAGATCCTCGTCCGGCTCTGGCCGGTCGATGCCATCATCGGCGAAAATGGCGCCTTCTTCTCACATTTGCGCGATAACAAGCTGATCACGCGCTTCCTCGACGATGCGCAGACACGCGCCAGCAATCTTAAGAAGATCCACGCACTTGGCGAGCGGATCTTGCGGGAAGTGCCGGGCTGCGCGCTGGCATCGGATCAGGCATGGCACGCGGCGGATCTTGCCATCGACCATGCCGAGGACGTGGCACCCCTGCCCCAGCCGGCGGTGGACCGGATTGCCGCGCTGATGCGCGAGGCCGGCATGACGGCCACGGTCAGCTCGATCCATGTGAACGGCTGGTTCGGCGACCATGACAAGCTATCAATGAGCCGGCTTTGCGTGCAGGAGCTGCTGGGGGATGACGTCGACGCCGCGCGCGACGAATGGCTGTTCATTGGCGATTCGGCCAATGATGCGGCGATGTTCGGCCACTTCCCGTTGTCGGTGGGCGTGGCGAACGTGCGGGAGATTCTGGATCAGTTGCCGGTGGCGCCGGCCTACGTCACGGAGGCAGCCGGCGGTGAAGGCTTCGCCGAGATGGCGGAGCGCCTGTTGGCGGTACGCGGCAACGGCTGAGACTGTTCTTGCTTCTCTCCTCCCCGCAGCGGGAGAGGAGAGAGACGTCTCAACTGCGGGACATCAATCGAATCCCAGCTCCTGCAACTTGCGGGTAATCGTATTCCGTCCAATCCCAAGCCGGGTGGCCGCTTCCACGCGACGCCCGCGTGTGACGCCCAGCGCGGCTTCGAGCACAGCTTTCTCGAAGCGCCGCGTCAGCACATCCATGACCTCGGGTTGGCCGGCTTCCAGCATCGACTTGGCCTCGCCGGCCAGCAGCGATTCCCAGCTCGCGGATACCGCATTGCCTGCGAAGGCCGGTGCGGACGCCATGCCTGGCGCCGTGGCGGTCATCGGCGGACGTGTGGCGACCATCGTGTCGCCCTCGCCTGCCGGCGTGCCCATGCCGTAGTCCGACGTCTCGATCGCGTCATAGTCGCCACCCGCCATGCGCGGCTCGCCACCCGGCGCGCGCATCGACGAACCGGTACTTTCCGCCTGGGACGTGCCGATCATCTCGCGTGGCATATCCTTGACTTCGATGGTCTGCGCCGGCGCCATCACGGTCAGCCAGTTGCACAGGTTCTCAAGCTGTCTCACGTTGCCCGGGAACGGTAGCGTGCTGACGTAGGCCAGCGCCTCGTCGGACATGCGCTTGGGTTCCACGCCAAGCTCCTTGGCACTCTTCTGCAGGAAATGGCGCGCCAGCAGCGTGATGTCCTCGGGCCGCTCGCGCAGCGGCGGCAGCCGCAGACGAATGACGTTCAGGCGGTGGAACAAGTCCTCACGGAACAGCCCCTCCTTCACGCGCGTCTCGAGGTTCTGGTGCGTGGCCGCGATCACGCGCACATTGGCGCGCAACGGGTTGTGGCCACCCACGCGATAGAAGTTGCCGTCCGACAGCACGCGCAACAGCCGCGTTTGCAGATCGAATGGCATATCGCCGATTTCGTCGAGGAACAGCGTGCCGCCCTCGGCTTGCTCGAAGCGGCCGCGCCGCATCGTCTGCGCACCCGTGAACGCGCCGCGCTCGTGGCCGAACAGCTCGGATTCCAGCAGGTCCTTCGGAATCGCCGCCGTGTTGAGCGCGATAAATGGCCCGTTGGCGCGCGGGCTGTGCTTGTGCAGGGCCCGGGCGACGAGCTCCTTGCCGGTACCGGACTCGCCGGTAATCATCACCGTCACGTTCGACTGCGACAGGCGGCCGATGGCGCGGAACACGTCCTGCATCGCCGGCGCCTGGCCGAGGATCTCGGGCGCGTCGACTAGCCGATCGTCCATTTCCTCCTCGCGCAGGCTCTCTTCGAGCGCGCGCCGGATCAGTTCGACGGCCTTGTCAACATCGAATGGCTTGGCCAGGTATTCGAAGGCGCCACCCTGGAAGGCCGCCACGGCGCTGTCCAGATCGGAATACGCGGTCATCACGATGACCGGCAGGCCGGGGTGCCGCGCCTTGATGGCCTGCAGCAGGTCCAGGCCCGAGCCGCCAGGCATGCGGATATCGGAAATCAGGACCTGTGGCTCGTCATCCTCCAGCGCCGCGAGCACGTCGCGGACATTGGTAAAACTGCGAGAGAGCAGGCTTTCACGGGCAAGGGCCTTCTCGAGGACCCAGCGGATTGATTGATCGTCGTCGACTATCCAGATCGGCTTCATGTGCGTCGCTTGTCTGCTCGGTGTCATGTGGTCTCCCGTTGTCCCGCCATATTCCCACTCAGGCAGGTCCCGCACCGCTCGCACATCCTGGCCGGTCAGAAGGCGTGGGGTGTCAGTGCAGCGGCAGCAGGATACGGAAGTCGGTACAGCCCGGCCGGCTCTCGCATTCGATCAAGCCCTCGTGCTGCTGCACGAAGGTTTGAGCGAGTGTGAGACCGAGTCCGCTGCCGCCGTCCCTGCCCGATACCAATGGATAGAAGATGCGTTCGCGGATGTCCTCGGGGATGCCCGGGCCGTTATCGATGACATGCAAGTCCAATGCCAGCTTGAACAATCGCTTGGCAATCGTCACCTGCCGCGCCACCCGCGTCCGCAATACGATCTGGGCATCGCCACGCGCGATGCGCTCGTGCAGCGCCTGGGCAGCGTTGTGCACGATGTTCAGCACGGCCTGGATCAGTTGCTCCATGTCGCCGCGCAGGTCGGGCAGGCTCGCGTCGTAGTCGCGCACGATGTCCAGCCCGTTCGGGAATTCGGCCAGCACCACCGAGCGCACCCGCTCCAGGACCTCGTGGATATTGAGGTCCGAGACGATATGCGGGTGCCGGTGCGGCTCCAGCAGCCGGTCCACCAGCGTTTGCAGGCGGTCCGATTCCTTGATGATGACCTGCGTGTACTCGCGCAGGGATCGTTCGGGCAACTCGAACTCCAGCAACTGGGCCGCGCCACGGATGCCCCCGAGCGGATTCTTGATCTCGTGGGCCAGGTTGCGGATCAGTTCCTTGTTGGCCGAGGTCAGGTCGAGGATGCGCTCCTCGCGGTCGCTGCGCACCTTCTGCTCGTTCAGAAGAATCTCAACCAGGACCGTATTGGCATGACCTTCGATCGCCCCGATCACGACGTGGGCATGCAGCGGCTCCTGCAGCGGCGGGCGCAGCACGAGGTCCTGGCGCCGCACGTCGACCTGCCGCGCGATCACCGTCTCGATCATGCTGTCCAGCTCATCGATCTGGCCGAAGAGGTCTGGCAGCGTCAACTCCACCATCGCCCGGCGGGACAGCGCAAAGCTGGCCTCGGCGGCCGGATTCGCGTAGACGACCTGCAGCCCCGGCTGGCGCACCAGCAGCACCGGGTTGGCCACCACGTCCAGGCCGGGGTGGAACGCCGCGTCGCCCAACGGCAGGATCTCGGCTTCCGCCTTGCGGTCTGCTCCGGTGACTTTGCGCGACACTCCGCGAATCAGGCGACCCATGGCCATTTCACTATTCCTTCAGGTTCGATAGCTCACGGCGCAGGGAGGCGGCGTTGGCCTCGCTGCGCGCGACGTCGTCACGCAGGCGCGCCGTGCGATCGAGATATTTCTGATAATTGCGCTCGTTGCCCTGGCGCTCGGGCTCGCCGTTGTTGTACTCGGCGCGCAGCCCGGCCAGCTTGGCTTCCTCGCTCTGGAGTTCCTGCTCCAGCACCGCGCGGCGCTCGCCGTCGCGGTTCTTCTGCGTAGCGCTGTCCACACGCGGGAAGGCCGCAGGAGACGCCGCTGGCGCGGCCGACTTGCCGCCGCCCGAGCTGGCAGTGCGCGTGCCCGGCACCGTGATCACGTCAGGCAAGCTCAGCTTCCTGCAGTCCTTGCTACCGCCCGGATTGCCGTTGCGGTACTCGGGCACGCCGTTCGGGCCCTTGCACATATAGACATCCGATGACTGCGCCGGCGCGGGCCGGCTCCAGGCGCCAAGCCCCAGCGCCATGGCCATCACCAGAATGGGGAATCCCACCCGGATCTGGTGCGTCACCCGGTATGAACCCTGGAGCGACAGTCCGCCTTGGCGGCTGCGCATGACCTTGTTTGACATCGCGTTCATGAACATCGGCATGAAGGTTAGGAAAGGAGCCCCATTCTAGCGATCAACCCGCCCGCAAAACAAAAAGGGACAGCCGAAGCCGCCCCTTCCTGGTGCAACTGTTGCCCGGTGACAACCTGGCAACCGGACGCGATTACAGCGAGTAGTACATCTCGAACTCGATCGGGTGCGTCGTCATGCGGAAACGCGTGACTTCTTCCATCTTCAGTTCGATGTAGGCATCGAGCATGGAGTTGGAGAACACACCGCCGCGGGTCAGGAACTCACGGTCGTTGTCGAGGTATTCCAGGGCCTGGTCGAGGCTCGAGCAGACGGTCGGGATCTTTGCATCCTCTTCCGGCGGCAGGTCGTACAGGTTCTTGTCGGCAGCTTCGCCCGGGTGGATCTTGTTCATCACGCCGTCCAGGCCGGCCATCAGCAGCGCCGAGAAGCCCAGGTACGGGTTCATCAGCGGATCCGGGAAGCGCGTTTCGATACGGCGGCCCTTCGGGTTCGCCACGTACGGAATGCGGATCGAGGCCGAACGGTTGCGGGCCGAGTAAGCCAGCTTGACCGGGGCTTCGAAGCCCGGCACCAGACGCTTGTACGAGTTCGTGCCCGGGTTGGTCAGCGCGTTCAGGGCGCGGGCGTGCTTGATGATGCCGCCGATGTAGTACAGCGCAAATTCCGACAGGCCGGCGTAGCCGTTGCCTGCGAACAGGTTCTGGCCGTCCTTCCACACGGATTGGTGCACGTGCATGCCCGAACCGTTGTCGCCCACCACCGGCTTCGGCATGAACGTCGCCGTCTTGCCGTAGGTGTGCGCCACGTTCTGGATCACGTACTTCTGGAGCTGGGTCCAGTCGGCGCGCTGTACCAGCGTGCTGAAACGCGTGCCGATTTCGTTCTGGCCCTGGCCAGCCACTTCGTGGTGGTGGACTTCAACGGGAATGCCGAGCGATTCGAGGATCAGGCACATTTCCGAACGGATGTCCTGGAAGGTGTCGATCGGGGCAACCGGGAAGTAGCCGCCCTTCTTGCCCGGACGGTGACCGCTGTTGCCGTGCTCGAATTCCTTGCCCGACGACCACGGGGCTTCCTCGGAATGGATCTTCACCGAGCAACCCTGCATGTCGACGTTCCAGGTCACGCCGTCGAAAATGAAGAATTCAGGTTCCGGACCGAAGAAGGCGGTGTCGCCCAGGCCGGTGCTCTTCAGGTAGGCTTCGGCGCGCTTCGCGATGGAACGCGGATCGCGGTCGTAACCCTTGCCGTCCGACGGCTCGATCACGTCGCAGGTCAGCACCAGCGTCGGTTCTTCGTAAAACGGGTCGATGTGGGCCGTGTTCGAATCCGGCATCAGCAGCATGTCCGAAGCTTCGATACCCTTCCAGCCGGCGATCGAGGAACCGTCGAAGGCGTGGCCGCTCTCGAACTTGTCTTCGTCGAAGTGCGACACGGGCACAGACACGTGTTGCTCCTTGCCTTTGGTATCCGTGAAACGGAAATCGACGAACTTGACGTCGTTTTCCTTCACGAGCTTCATCACATCTGCAACGCTGTGGGCCATGCCTATCTCCTGGAAATTCGGGCTGAGTCTGGGAAAGCCATTGTTGGGTCCGGCCCCGGAAAACCCTCGCGGGAACCGCCCCAAAAGGGACGAGGAATGTTAGCAGAAAGCATGCCAACCGACGCCCTCATTTGCCCTCGCCATCCCGAAAAATGTGCAGTGATCGGTCACGCCGCACCGTGGCGGGGGTCGCGGATTGCATACAACTCGACCGGGCCGTGCCGGCGCGGCTAACGATCCACTTGCGCACCGCCACGCAGCAACTTCATCAAACACCATTACGGTGCATGAAGCAAGAAAACGCACTATTTTAGTGCTGTCGCACCAAAATGCGCACCGAAGACGGGCGCGCGCCGCGAGCACTGATTTTCCGGGGATGGCCGTGGCTGCGCGCTAGAATAGCGCCGAACGCGGCGACATCCCAGTGCCGCGCCAGATGCCGGGCAACGCTGTTGCCCCGGCACAGCGAACCCGCTTTTCTCCCGCTTCTCTTATTGACTCCGTCACAGAAGATGACTACCCGAGACGACCTCCTCCAGGCGGCGCACGCGCGCCAGCAACAGAACCAGCTTGCGTACTTCGGCGCGCTGGACCCGCAGCAAGCCTATGAACTGCTGCAGGCCGACCCGAAGGCTGTGCTCGTGGACGTACGCACGCAGGCTGAACTGGATTGGGTAGGCGGCGTGAACCTGCCGGACGAGCAATTCGCCCATGTGGAATGGAACAGCTACCCCGGCGGCAAGCAAAACCCGAATTTCATCGAGGAACTCAAGGCTCGCGTCCCGACCGATGCGCCGGTGCTGTTCCTGTGCCGCAGCGCCGCGCGCTCGAAGCACGCGGCCCGGCTGGCGGCCGAGGCCGGCTATTCGTATGCGATGGATGTGCTGGAAGGCTTCGAAGGCGCCCGCGACGAGGAATACCACCGCAAGACCGTGGAAGGCTGGTGCAAGCGCAACCTGCCGTGGCACGGGGCGTAAGGGGAGCCGTCAGCTAGCGCCCGTCCATGGCGTGTGGGAGCGGGGTCGCCCGCTCCGCGCGCAGGTCAGCCAGCGCCTGGAGACAGTAGTGCCCGAACCAGGGTACGGCAAAGATCAGAATCGCCATGTATGCCCACATGACGAACAACAGGACCACCGGCAGCAGAATGAGGACTGCCATGGACCCGATGCCTACCATATTGACTAGCCAGCCCAGGAAGCCGCACAAGACGCCGATGCTGATCAATGGCGCTTCGCACGAGTTCCCGCATGCCACCCATCAGACTGGGTTTCTACTGCTCGACGATCTCGTACCCCATGGCGCGGACGCCCTCGAGCAGCATCGCATAGGCCGGCAGGACCAGTTCTGCCGGCCCCTTCACCCCGAGATCGATATGGCGCCGTGCGAAGCGGTCGCCCCGGCTTACGTCGCCCACGGATGGCAGGCTGAATACGCGGATGCCGGCGAATGCGGCCTCCACCTGCTCCATCAGCGGCGTCAGGGTGGACTCGGGCGCCTCGAACACATAGAAAGCGCGTGACTGCGCCACTTCCAGGTGGAACAGGTGAGCGTAATAGTGGTCCAGCACCCATTCCATCATCGGCCACGCCATGACCGGGAAGCCGGGCATGAAATGATGGTCGGCCACCGAGAAGCCCGGAATGCGGTTATAGCTATTGGGGATGATGCGCGCCCCGACCGGAAATTCGCCCATCTTGAAGCGATGCTGGTTCTCGGGCAGATTCAGGTCCGCCTTGACCGGGTCGCCGTTGGCGGTCTCGGCAATGCGCAGCGCAATCTGCTCACGCGCCTCGGGGTGTAGCGCCAGTTCCACGCCCAGCGCGGCCGCCGCACACTGGCGCGTGTGGTCATCCGGCGTGGCGCCGATGCCGCCCGTGCAGAAGACCACGTCTGGCCCAGCCAGCGTGCGGCGCAGCGTGGCGGTGATGCGCTCGCGCTCGTCGCCCACATACTCGGCCCAGTCCAGCGCCAGGCCGCGTGCGCCCAGCAGTTCGATGGTCCGGCGCATATGCTTGTCCTCGCGCCGCCCGGACAGGATCTCATCGCCGATGACAATCAAACCGAAACCCATGGTGTTCCTCGCTCAGGATTGTTCAATGCGGCGCACGTCGCCCGGCGCCAGGTCGATCACGTCGGTAGCTGGCGGCGGCGGGGGTGCCGCGGCGTCGCGCTCGGCGCGCAATTCGGCCAATGCCCGCAGGCAGAAATGGCCGAACCAGAGCGCCGAGAAGATGAAGATCAGCACGTACAGCCACAGTGTGCCGGCCAGCACCACCGGAAACAGGAAGATGATGACAGCCGACCAGACCCACAGCAAGGTCGGCGCGGAGCCGAGCAGGCCCACGGCCACGCCGATCATCAGCAGCGAGGTGCGATGGCGCTTCATCAGCGTCTTGCGCTCCTCGGCCGTGGCGTGCTCGGCCAGGGCGTCGTAGGTCATCACACGGTAGGTGAGCCAGCCCCACAGCACGGGCGGAATCAGCGCGAAGAACGGTGGAATCAGCCATAGCGGCATCGTCACGAGCACCAGCAGCAGGAACACCACGGTGTTGCCGAGCGCCTGGAACACGCTGCCGGCGACGCTGCCGCCGCGCGCCTTGAGCAGCCCCGGGTAGCTGCGATCCAGGTGTTTCACCACGGCCGGCACCGAGAACAGGCTGATGAAGATCAGCATCGACGCAATGACCAGCGGCACGGCCATCGTCAGCACGAACAGCGGCGCCACCACGGTGCGCAGCGACTGCAGGCCGAGCCAGTCCAGCGCGGAGTAGATCCAGCTCGTGAAGACGGAACCTTCGAGGATGGCGCGCGCGCCGCCCATGATCGGGTCCCAGCCCCACCAGATCAGGCCGCCCCAGAGCACGGTGGCGAGGACGAATGGCACCAGCGTCAGCATCAGCATGCGCGGATGCAGCTGGCTGATCAGGGCACGGCCAAACGAGCGGAAGATATCGTTCATTCAGGAAAGAGGAAAGCGGTCGGAAAAACCTTCAGAGCCTAGCACAGGCCGAAAAGATCCCACGCCGACGGCGTTC
Source organism: Cupriavidus campinensis (assembly GCF_905397395.1). Taxonomy (GTDB): domain Bacteria; phylum Pseudomonadota; class Gammaproteobacteria; order Burkholderiales; family Burkholderiaceae; genus Cupriavidus; species Cupriavidus campinensis. The sequence continues at coordinate 6,793 of NZ_CAJPVH010000049.1, read as the reverse complement.
CCGGTCAGCGCAGGCGCAGCAGCCGCTTCACGCCCAGCCACTGCTGTGCCAGGAATCCCGCGCCGTAGTCGCGGCCGTGGCCGGTGGGTGGCGGAAGCTGGTCCCGGATGCCCGTCGGATGGTAGGCATCGACGAATCGGGCCGTCCGGAACAGCATGTCCCACCACGGAAAGATCACGCCGTAGTTGCAGCCGCCAAGCCGCACCGGCTTGCCTGCCGTCTGCTGCTCATGGCCGAGCCCCACCGCATGGTGGGTGCGATGGAAACGCGGCGAGACCAGCAGCCGCTCGCCAAGCCAGCCGAAATGCAGTCGCAGGTTGGCATGCTGGAGACTTTGCAGCAGTTGCGAAAGCGCCACCAGCAGCACGTACTGCGACGGCTCCACGCCAACCGCCAGCGCCACGGTCGCAAAGACCGCGTCGCGTAGCATATCGTCCAGAAGATGGTTGCGATTGTCGCTCCAGAGCGTCATCTGGCGCTGGCTGTGATGTGTGGCGTGCAGGCTCCACCACCAGCGGTAGGTATGCGAAAACCGGTGATACCAGTAGTCGAGCAGGTCGAACAGCAGCAGGTAGACGAAGAAGCTGACCAGCGGGATCGACGTCACGCCGGGCCACCAGTCCTCTACATTGATCCGCTGCCAGCCCAGCAGGCGCAGATGGCCCTCGAGGCCATCCATCAGCGGTGCCAGCACGAAAAACATCGCGAGCCGGAACAGGCCCAGGCGATGGATCATCGTATAGAGCATGTCGGTGCGCACGGCGGCGCGGTCCGTCACCGGCTCCACGGGTCGCAATTTCTCCAGCGGCCCAAGAATCAGCGCCATCACTGCGATCTGCACCACCCCAACCAGCAGCCATTCGGTGCCGGTGAAGGCGTCCTCGGCGTAGCCGCCGAAACCGAGTTGGTAGACCACCGGCAGCACCACGTCCTGGAATACCGTGGCTTCCACCTGGCCCGCCCAGAGGCTGATCCAGTTAGTGAATGCGTCCCACATTACCGCCTGCCCTCCGCCCCGTGCTGCTGGAACCAGTCCTTGTAGCGGGGATGCTCGCGCAGCGTGGCGAAGCAGAATCCCTTCTGTTCGAGGCCGGTCAGCAGCGGTTCGAGCACACCCGGCGCCCAGGGGTCCTTGCGCGACCAGATGCCAAGGTGCGCCATCGTAATATCGCCATCCCGGAGGTCACGCAACGCGCGGTCCAGCAAGGCCTGATTCGGAAATTTCTCGGACGACAGCTCATCGCCGAGGAAGCCGGCCGGCGCCCAGCCTACATGCCTGAAGCCGCATTGCTCGGCCCAGGCCAGCGTCTGCGGGGCGGTGCGGCCGCCCGGCGCACGCCAGATCGGCGCCATCGGCTGGCCCGTCATCGACTGGAACGCCTTGGCACTGCGGCGCAGTTCCGTGCAGAACGCGTCGGCTGTCATCGCGACGTCCTTGCCGCCCTGCGCGCCAAACTGCGGACGCATCGTCACCTTGTCCCCGTGCACCCCGCGCAGGTAGACGTGGTCGAACGTATGGGAGCCAAACACGTGCCCATCGGCGGCCAGCGCCTTCCAGTAAGGGGCCCAGGTCGGGTCGAGGGAGTTGTCGTGGTTGACAGTCGGCTCGCTGGCCAGAAAGAACGTGGCGCGGATATGGTGCCGGCGCAGTGTGCGGGCGATCAGTTCCGCCTGGCTCATGCTGCCGGTGTCGAAGGTCAAGTACAGCGTGCCGGCGCGGCAACTGGCGGCGGCGTCCGCCGCCGAGGCAGCGCCGGCCAGGGCCAGCATCGATGCCAGCACGGCAAGAATACGAATCAGCAGCCGAGCCATGTCGAACCCTGTCTCAATAGAGCGGCGCCCGCGTGCGGAAGTAGATGCCGTGCGGCGACTTGCCCACGCGGATGGTCTTGACCAGCTTGCGGCTCGCCACGTCGATCAGCCCCACCGAGCGCGCCCAGCGGAACGTCACCCAGAGCGTCTTGCCGTCGGCAGTCAACTCCATGTCGTCCGGGCCCGGCAGCAGGCCGGTGATGTCGCCCACCTTCGAGAGCGTCTGCTGGTCGATGATGCTGATGGACCCCGAGACGCGATTGGTCAGGAACAGGTGGCGCTTGTCGCCCACCGCGCGGAAGTTGTGCGCGCCTTTGCCGGTCTGGATCTGCTTGACCACGGTGCGCGTGCGCCAGTCGATCACGGCCACGTAGTCGGCGCCCGTCATGCCCACCAGCAGGTATTTCTGGTCCGGCGTCACCCAGATTCCAGCCGGCGCCGAGCCGGCGTCCATGGTCCAGAGCACGGTCAGCGAATTGAGGTCGATCGCGGCGATCTGGTCGCTGTCCTGCAGGGTGATGAAGGCGATCTTGCTGTCCGCCGTGAACGCGATATGGCTGGGCGTCTTGGGCAGCGGGAACTGCTTGGCGATCTTGAGCTGGCGGCCATCCCAGCGGTAGACGTCCACGCGGTCGAGCCGGTTGCCCGTCGTCACGAACCATTTCTGGTCCGGCGAGAAGCCAATCTGGTATGGATCGTCGATGTTCGGCACGCGCTGCTGCACCTTGCCGGTCACCGGGTCCAGGAACACCAGGTCGTTGCCGACCGCGTTGGCCACGATCAGCGACTTGTCGTCCGGCGTGGCGATCAGGTGGTGCGGTTCCTTGCCGACGGGAAAGGTTTCCAGCACCTTCTGCGTGTCCTTGTCGATCAAGGTGACGGTTGCATCACCCGAATTAAGGATCGTCACAACCTCCGCGCGCGCGGAGGCGGACACCACTGCCAATGCCAGCGCGCCGACCGACACCACGCTAGCCACAACACGACGCAACGAGAGCATAAGACCGTCAACCATGAGGAATCGGGCATTCTAACGTTTGAGCCGGGGGTTCCGCTGACCGTTTGCGCGAATTTATCTTTCGCCGGGCATTCGGACACAAACCGTGGTTTTCGACACAAACCCCGCTTCAGCGCTGCATGGACTCCCACACCTTCTGCAAGCGCTTGACCGACATCGGCACCGGCGTGCGCAACTCCTGCGCGAACAGCGCGATGCGCAACTCCTCGAGCATCCATCGGAATTCGTCCAGCCGGGCATCCTCGGCCCCCCTGCCCTGCGTGCGGAGCAGCTTCTCGGCGCGCTGCCACTGCTGCACCAGCGGCGCCATTTCCTGGGTACGCTGGCTGTCGCGGCCGGGGTCGCCCTTGAGCTTGTCCACGCGCATCGCCATGCCTTTCAGATAGCGCGGGAAGTGCACCAGCTGCGTGTATGGCGTATCGATCACGAACGACTTCGTCATCAGCCGCGCCAGCTGCGCCTCCATGTCCTGATGGGCGGAGCCGAACGGCTTGGCCTGGAGCAGCTTGCGCGGCAGCCCCGCGTATTCGGCCAGGATCGCGCCCACCAGCCGCGCCATCTCCTGCGCCAGCAACGACAGCCGCGCGCGCCCCTCGTCCTTGCGGGCGTTGAACTCGGCCTCGTTGCGCGGCAGCGGCGCCTGCATGCAGGCACGCTCCAGCGTGACCATCACGATCTGGTTGCGCAGTTCCTCCTGCGTGCCCAGGGTCATGTACTGCATCGCCATTTGCTGAAGATTCGGGATGTTCTTCTCGATGAACTTCACCGGCTCGCGCAGTTGGATCGCGAACAGCCGGCGCAGCCCCGTATGGTGGATGCGCGCCGCTTCCTGCGGGTCGTCGAAGACCTCCACATCGCAATGGTCGCCATGATCCACAAGGGCCGGATAGCCGAACAGCGTCTGGTTGCCCTTGCGGATTTCCAGCAGTTCGGGCAGTTCGCCGAACGACCACGACGTCAGGTTTTCGTACTGGCCGGCCTCGGCCGCCGGCACGTCGCGGGCGGCAATGTTCTGGAACGACTGCTGCGCCTGTCCGCCGAACTCGGCTCGCAACTGCGCCAGATTTCGCCCCATTTCGAGCTGCCGGCCATGCTCGTCGATGACCTTGAAGTTCATCGAATGATGGGCAGGCAGGGTCTCCAGCTTGAAGTCGGCGCGCCGTACCATGGTGCCGGTCTGCTCGCGGATGTCGGCAATCAGCACGTCGATCAGTTCGCCCTCGCCAAACGGCTGGCGATCGACAAACCCGCCCGCATACTCGGGCAGCGGCACGCAGTGGCGGCGCAGCTTCTGCGGCAAGGACTTCAGCAGCAGGTGCACCTTCTCCTTGATCATGCCGGGCACCAGCCATTCGGTGCGCTCGGGCCGCACCTGGTTCAGCGCGTATAGCGGCACGGTCAGCGTCACGCCGTCGCGGTGGCTGCCGGGCTCGAAGTGGTACGACAACCCCATGTCCACGCCGGCAATCGGCAGCAGCTTCGGGAACAGGTCAGTCGTGATGCCGGCCGCCTCGTGCCGCATCAGTTCGTCGCGGTTCAGGTACAGCAGCTTGCGATCTTTCGCGCTCTCCGCCTGGTACCAGGTCTCGAAGCTGGTCTGGTTATGGAGGTCCGCGGGAAGCGCGCGGTCATAGAACGCGTAGATCAGCTCGTCGTCCACCAGCACGTCCTGCCGGCGCGACTTGTGCTCCAGATTCTCAATTTCGCGTCGCAGCCGCTGGTTGTGGGCGTAAAACGGCAATTTCGTGTCGAATTCGCCCTCCACCAGCGCGCGGCGGATAAACAGCTCGCGCGCCTCGGCGGGGTTCATCGGCCCATAGTGCACGCGGCGATGCTGGTAGATGGGCAGGCCGTACAGCGTGCCGCGCTCCATCGCCAGCACCTGGCCGGCCTTCTTTTCCCAGTGCGGATCGCTCCAGCTCACCTTCAACAGATGGCGACCCACCTGCTCGATCCATTCCGGCTCGATCCGCGCCAGCGTGCGTGCGAACAGCCGGCTCGTCTCGACCAGTTCAGCGGCGATGATCCAGCGGCCCACCTTGCGCGCGATCAGCGAGCCCGGCCACAGGTGGAACTTGATGCCGCGCGCGCCCAGGTACTCGCGCCCGCGCCCGTCGGCCTCGTCCAGCTTCAGGCCGACGTTCCCGAGCAGCCCGGTCAGCAGCGCCTTGTGGACTTGCTCGAACGTCGGTTCCGTCTCATTCAGGCGCCAGCCCTGCTCGGTCACCGTCGTCAGAAGTTGCGAGTGAACATCTCGCCACTCGCGCAGCCGCACGTGCGAGAGGAAGTTGGCGCGGCACTGGTCCTGCAGCTGCCGGTTGGTCTTCTTGTGCGCCACCGCCTCCTCGAACCACTTCCACAGCTTGACCCAGCCCAGGAACTCGGACTTTTCGTCCATGAACTTGCGATGGGCCTGGTCGGCGGCTTCCTGCGCCTCCTGCGGACGGTCGCGCGGGTCCTGCACGGACAGCGCGCTGGCGATGATCAGCACCTCGCGCAGGCACTGCTGCTCGCGCGCGGCCAGGATCATGCGCGCCACGCGCGGGTCCAGCGGCAGCTTCGCCAGCTGGCGGCCCGTGCCGGTGAGCTGGTTGGCCTCGTCCACGGCGCCCAGTTCCTGCAGGAGCTGGTAGCCATCGGCAACCGCCCGGCCCAACGGCGGCTCGATGAACGGAAACGACTCGATGTCGGTCAGCCGCAGCGCCTTCATGCGCAAAATCACCGCCGCCAGCGACGAACGCAGGATTTCCGGATCGGTAAAGCGCGCGCGCGCGATGAAATCAGATTCCTCGTATAGACGGATGCAGACGCCATCGGCTACCCGGCCGCATCGGCCGGCGCGCTGGTTGGCGGCGGCCTGCGAAACCGGCTCGATCTGCAACTGCTCCACCTTGTTGCGGTACGAGTAGCGCTTGACGCGCGCAAGCCCCGTATCCACCACATAGCGGATGCCCGGCACGGTCAGCGAGGTTTCGGCCACGTTGGTCGCCAGCACGATGCGCCGCGCGTTCGACGGCTTGAACACGCGCTCCTGCTCCTGTACCGAGAGCCGCGCGAACAGCGGCAGGATCTCGGTATGCGGGGGATGGTGCTTGCGCAGCGCCTCGGCGGCCTCGCGGATCTCCCGCTCGCCTGGCAGAAAGACGAGAACGTCGCCGGGACCGAGCCGGCAGAGCTCATCCACGGCCTCGACGATGCCGTCGTAGAGGTCGCGCTCGCGGGCCTGGGCGGATTTCGGCGCGGCGTCGGGCGGCGCATCGGACTGGATCGGCCGGTATCGCACTTCCACGGGATACAGCCGCCCGCTGACCTCGATCACCGGCGCCGGCTTGCCGTTGCGGGCGAAGTGCTCGGCGAACCGCTGGGCGTCGATCGTCGCGGACGTGATGATCACCTTCAGGTCCGGCCGCTTCGGCAGGATCTGGCGCAGGTAGCCGATCAGGAAGTCGATGTTGAGGCTGCGCTCGTGCGCCTCGTCGATGATGATCGTGTCGTAGGCGCGCAGCAGCGGGTCGTTCTGGGTCTCCGCCAGCAGGATGCCGTCCGTCATCAGCTTGACGGACGCGCCGGCGGACATCGTGTCGTTGAACCGCACCTGATAGCCGACGTTCTGGCCCAGCGGCGTGCCCAGTTCCTGGGCAATGCGCTTGGCCGTGGACGTGGCGGCGATCCGCCGGGGCTGGGTGTGGCCGATCAGGCCGCCGCCTTCCTTGCCTTCCCGCGCCGGGCCACGGCCGATCGACAGCGCGATCTTCGGCAGCTGGGTGGTCTTGCCGGAGCCAGTCTCGCCGGACACGATGACCACCTGGCTGGCCTGCAGCGCGGCGGCGATCTCTTCGCGGCGCGCGGAAACCGGCAGCGCCTCGGGGAAGGTGATCTCGGGCAGCGGATTGGCCAGGCGCACCGGACGCGCCGGGCGCTCCGCGCGCGGCTGACGCGGCTCGCGCGGGGGCTGGGCGTCAC
>NZ_CAJPVH010000048.1 GCF_905397395.1 Cupriavidus campinensis | reverse complement strand
GGCACCGCCCACGCCGGCTGCGGCCACCGTCACCGCCACCAGCGCGGCGGCGGACAGCGGATGGGCCCGGCGGCGGCGGACGGACGGGGGAAACGGGGCGGCGACAGTAGCGGCGGTCATCAGAGGCTCAGGTCGATCTTGTACTGCGACAGGTTCTTGTTCGAGCCATCGTCGGCTTTGTCGAGCGTGATGTTGGTCAGGCCCGCATCGACCGCCTGCTGGAGCATGCCCACACCCGAGCTGAACACCACCTTGCCGGCCGTCGCCACTGGCGTGAAGCGCCAGCTACGCGCGCCGCCGTGCGCCGCACGCGTCACATTCGCCGCGTTCTTGATATAGGCGATCAGCACGTCGCGGTTGGCGTCCGGCGAGGCGTACACGGTCTTCGTGCCGTCCAGCCCCGGGAAGTTGCCGCCGCCGCTGGCGCGGTAGTTGTTCGTCGCGACGATGAACGACATGGCCGCCGTGACCGGCGCGCCCTGGTAGGTCAGGTTCTTGATGCGGCTGCCCACCGGCTGGGTGACGTCGATCTCGTACTGCATGTCCGCCGAGGTGAACATGTCGAAGTTGTAGCCCGGGAAGCTGCTGATGAGCTGCTGGTCCGTGGCCAGCGCCGGGTCGATCTGGTTGAAGCGCCTGGCGGCCGTCTCCAGCCACGCCTTGACCTCGTCGCCATTCACCTTCACCGCGTAGACCGTGTTCGGATACAGGTACAGGTCGGCCGCGTTGTTGATCGCCAGATTGCCGGCCGAGACGTCGGTGTAGTCGCTGCCGCCGCCGAAGCCGCTCTTGAACGGCGCGGATACCGACAGCACCGGCAGGCTGGCCAGCGCGGGCAGGTTGGCGGTGAGGTAGTCCTTCACGTACTGCGCCTGGGCCATGTTGACGATCTGGATCGCGCCGGGGTCGCCCACATCGGCAAAGTAGCTCGACATGCGGTAGTTCGTGGCGCCGATCGGCGTCTTCACGTACTGGATGGTGGCCTGGTGCTCGGTGTCGATGGCGGCGGCCACGGTGGCGTCCGCCGCCACATAGGTCTTGTCGGCGTTCTGGATCGAGCGCGCCTGGACCGTGGTGCCGGCGCGGTCCACCGACCACTTGCTGCCGTCATAGGCCAGCGCGAGGTGGATCACGCCCAGGTGCTTGCCCCAGTAGTTGGCCATCACGGTCGGCACGCCGTTGACCGTCCCCTTGACCTTGTCCACGCCGGGCAGGTTGAACTGCGGCACGGTGCTGGCGGCGTCCGGGAAGATCTGGTGCGAGTGGCCGATCAGCATGGCGTCCACGCCCGCCACCTTTGACAGGTGGTAGCTGCCGTTTTCCATGTCCGGCGAGTAGGTCGAGTTGTCCAGCCCGCCGTGGGAGATCACCACGATCAGGTCTGCGCCCTTGGCGCGCATCTCGGGGATGTACTTCTGGGCGGTTTCCACCGCGCCTTCGGTATAGACCTTGCCGTCGAGCCAGCGCTTGTCCCAGGCGAGGATGGCCGGCGGCGCGAAGCCGATGATGCCGACCTTGAGCGGCGCGGTGACCGGCTTGCCGTCCGGGCCCGTGGCGGTGACCGTCTTGGTCAGGATCGCGTAGGGCTGGAACAGCGGCGCGCGGGTCTTCACGCTGTAGACGTTGGCCAGCACCTGCGGAAACTTCGGCCCGGCGCAGACCGTCTGCGTGCCCGGCTCGGGCAGGCCATCGACATTGAAGCGGCTGCCCGTGACCTGGCTCAGGTACGGCAGGCCGTAGTTGAACTCGTGGTTGCCGATGCCGCCGCCGTCGTAGCCGGCGTCGTTCATCACCTTGTACATCGCCAGCGTCTCGCTGCAGGCCACGGGCTTCACCAGCGCCTGGTAGTCGGACAGCGCAGTGCCCTGGATGGTGTCGCCGTTGTCCAGCAGCAGGCTGTTCGGGAATTCCTGCCGCGCCGCCTTGATCAGCGTGGCCACGCGCTCGAAGCCGAGCGATGGGTCATCGGCCAGCTTGAAGTAGTCGTAGCTGCGGACGTTGGTGTGGAGGTCGGTGGTTTCCAGCAGCGCCAGCGTGGCCTTGGTGCCGGCCGGCACCGTGGCCGCCGGGGTGCCGCCATTGCCGCCATTGCCGCCATTGCCGCCGCCGGAGGCCGGGGTATCGTCATCGGCGCCGCACGCGGCCACCAAGGCCACCGTGCCGGCCAGGAGCGCCGCGAGGGTAGCGGACTGCAGAGGGGAGATGCGGTGTGACATGGTCTCGGATTCCCTTTTCGCGTTGTTTTTTGTTGTTTGCTGCTGCGCTGGGAATTTTGGTGAGCCAAGGCGTCAACGCTGTGACAGCCACCGGCTGCATCGAAATGTGTTTTTTACGACACATATAGCCCGACTGGACTATTCGATCCGGATGAAGTTGGCTATACGACCGGCGGATTGACGTAGCGCTATATAGCAACTTATATTGCGCCTGTGCCGTCCAGGCGACCTGTCCACCTCTTATGACACCCTTCCTCCGCCGCACCGTCTTTGCCGCAGCCCTGACCTTTGGCGCGCCTTCCGCATTTGCCGCCGACCTCGTGGTGTCGGCCGCCGCCAGCCTGACCAACGCGTTCAAGACGCTGGCCGAGCAGTACGAGAAGGGGCACCCGGACACCAAGGTCGTCCTGAACTTCGGCGCCTCGGACGTGCTGATGCAGCAGATCGTGCGCGGCGCGCCGGCGGACGTGTTTGCCTCCGCCGACCAGGACGCGATGAACCGCGCCGAGGCCGAGAAGGTGATCCAGCCGGCCTCGCGCAAGGATTTCGCCGCCAACCAGGTGGTGCTGATCGTGCCGGCCGACAGCAAGCTCGGCATTGGCGCACTGCGCGACCTGACCCGTGCGGACGTGAAGCGCGTGGCCTATGGCAATCCGTCGTCGGTGCCAGTGGGCCGCTACACCAAGGGCGCGCTGGAGGCCGAAAACCTCTGGGAAGCCGTCTCCGCCAAGGGCGTGCCGGCGCAGAACGTGCGCCAGAGCCTGGACTACGTGGCGCGCGGCGAGGTGGATGCCGGCTTCGTGTTCGCCACGGACGCCGCCATCATGCCGGACAAGGTGAAAGTGGCCGTACGCGTGCCGAACCGCACGCCGGTGACCTACCCCATCGCCATCACCGCGCAGACCCGGCAGCCGACGCAGGCCGCCAGCTTCGTGCAGTACGTGCTGTCGCCGGATGGCCAGGCCGTGCTGGCGAAGTACGGCTTCCAGAAGCCGTAAGCCCCCTGCCCCACATCCCACATCCCACATCCCACATCGACATGGACGGCATCTGGACTCCGCTGCTGCTCTCGCTGAAGGTAGCGGGCTGGGCCACGCTGCTCAACGCCGTGCTGGGCGTGGCGGCGGCGTATGGCATCGCGCGCTGGCGCTCGTCGGCGCGGGATATCGTCGACGCGATCCTGACCCTGCCGCTGGTGCTGCCGCCCACCGTGCTCGGCTATTACCTGCTGGTGCTGGTGGGCCGGCGCGGCGTGTTCGGCGCCTGGCTCGAATCCATCGGCATCACGCTGGTCTTCACGTGGCAGGGCGCGGTGCTGGCCTCCACGGTGGTGGCGTTCCCGCTGGTGCTGAAGTCCGCGCGGGCTGCTTTCGAGGGGGTGGATCACCAGCTTGAGAACGCCGCGCGGGTGCTGGGCGTGTCCGAGACCGGGATCTTCTTCCGTGTCACGCTGCCGCTGGCATTGCGCGGCATCGTGGCCGGTGTGCTGCTGGCCTTCGCGCGCGCGCTGGGCGAGTTCGGCGCCACGCTGATGATCGCCGGCAACCTGCCGGGCCGCACCCAGACGCTGTCCGTGGCCATCTACGAGGCGGTGCAGGCCGGCGACGACAACACCGCCAACCTGCTGGTGCTGGTGACGTCGGTCACCTGCGTGCTGCTGCTGGTGATTGCCGGCCGGCTCGTGCCGCCGGCCGCGCGCGGCATTGGCGACAGTTACGAGCGGCGCCGTTTCCGGCGCGGCCCGGCCACGCGCTGACGGTGAGATCGCCATGAGCATGCACGTCACCATCCGCAAGCGCATTGTCACGGCCGACCGCCAGTTCGCGCTCGACATCGACTTCGATTCCGACAGCCGGCGCATCGCCATGTTCGGCCCGTCCGGCGCCGGCAAGAGCCTGACGCTGCGCGCGATTGCCGGGCTGCTGGCGCCCGACAGCGGCCGCATCGTCCTGAACGGCCGCATCCTGTTCGACAGCGAGACCGGCGTGGATGTGCGCCCGCAGGAGCGCCGCGTGGCCTACCTGTTCCAGGACTACGCGCTGTTTCCGCACCTGACCGTGGCCCAGAACATTGCGTTCGGCCTCAGCAAGGGCTGGCGCAACCCGGCGCGCCGCGCGCTGCCGCCCGAGGCCGCGCGCTGGGTCGATGCGTTCGGGCTGCGCGAGATCGTCAACCAGTATCCGATCCAGATTTCAGGGGGACAGAAGCAGCGCGTGGCACTGGCGCGCGCGCTGGTGGCGCAGCCGGACATCGTGCTGCTGGACGAGCCGTTCTCGGCCCTGGACCCCGCGCTGCGCACGCGCATGCGCGCCGAGCTGCGCGCGCTGCAGGAGAGCCTGGACGTGCCGATGGTCGTCATCTCGCACGACCCGAAGGACGTGGAGGTGCTGGGCGACCACGTACTGGAGATCCGCGACGGCCACATTCACGGCGGCGGGCGCGGCCGCCAGCATCCGCCGGTCTACGCCCCGCAGCAGCCGGCGCACGCCATCTAGTCAGGCCATCGTCCCGAGGATCACGCTGGAGGCCTTGAAAATCGCCAGGGCGCGGGTGCCCTCCTTCAGCCCCAGGTCGGCCAGCGAGCCATTGGTGATGATGGCCGCCACGGTGCCGCCGCCATCGAGGTCGAGCACGATCTCGGCATTCACCGCACCCGGCACCACGCGCGCCACCATGCCCGGCAGCTGGTTGCGCGCGGACAGTCGCATGCCCGGATCGGGCAGCCCGATCAGCACCGACGAAGCCTTGACCAGCGCAAACGCCTCGGCGCCGGGCGCCAGGCCCAGCGTCTCCACGCTCTCGTGCGTGATCGTCGCCACCACCTGCTGGCCGCCGGCGAGCGTCAGCGTCACCTCGTCATTGACCGCCCCGCCGCGCACGGCGGCCACGCGGCCGAACAGCTTGTTGCGGGCACTGGTCTGGATCATGAGGCGTCTCATCAGGTGGATGTCATCGGGATTGGCTTCGGAAAGCGCCCCGCCCAGCTTGTCGAGATAGGCGACGAAGCGCGCGTGCTCGGTCTCCATCGCCCGATAGGTGCGGATCAGCCGCTCGGCGCGTTCGGTCAGCCGCGTGCCGCCGCCGCCCTTGCCGCCGGCGGCGCGCGAGACCAGCGGCTCGCCGGCGCTGTTGTTCATGGCGTCGATGGCGTCCCACGCGGCCTTGTAGCTGAGGCCCACGGCACGCGCGGCGGCAGTGATCGAGCCATGCTCGCCAATCGCGGCCAGCAGCGCGATGCGGTCGCGTCCGCCCCAGTCCTGCGTGCCGGCGCGAAACCAGATGGCGCCTTGGAGTTCTAGCATGTGGAGGTGTACGTTTGCCGAGGTGCGGCTATGGTACTGCGAAGCGGCCCCTCCGGCGACCTCCCTGCCCCCCCGCCATCCCCGCCATCCTCCTCAGCTCTGGTGCGCCGGGATGTACCAGCGCATCACGCTGCCGGCGAAGTATTGCCTGTCGAACTGGCGCAGCAGGCGCCATGCGGTGAACGGATCCACCGCCAGATCCACCCAGGCCCACGGGTGGTTGGGATCGCCATCGCGCACCAGTTCCACCGAGTTCACGGACGCGTAGCCCTTGAGCTTGTCCCGCAGCATGTCCTCGGTCACATCCCGATGCAGCCCACGGATCAATACCTGCATTGCAGCCTCTCCTGATTGCCGATAAGTCTTGCGCCGCCGGCGCTACGCCATGATGTGCACGCCACCGTCCACGTAGACCGTGTTGCCGGACAGCCGGCGCGCGTATGGCGTGGCCAGGAAGGCCGTGGCGAAGCCCACGTCCATGATGTCGACCAGCTCGCCGAGCGGCGCGCGGCCGGCGGCCTCCGCGAGCAGCAGGTCGAAGTCCTTGAGCCCGGACGCCGCGCGCGTCTTCAGCGGCCCGGGCGAGATCGCGTGCACGCGGATCCCCTGTGGCCCCAGTTCGTGCGCGAGGTAGCGGCAACTGGCCTCGAGCGCGGCCTTCACCGGGCCCATCAGGTTGTAGTTCGGCACCACGCGGTTGGCGCCGTCGTAGCTCATCGCGAACATCGTGCCGCCTGCGGTCATCAACGGCACCGCGCGGCGGGCCATGCGGATGAAGGAGTGGCACGACACGTCCATCGCCCGGGCGAAGCCCTCGGCCGACGAGTTGAGCAGCCCGCCCTGGAGGTCGGCCTTCGGCGCGAAGGCCACCGAATGCACCATGGCGTCGAGCCGGCCCCATTGCTCGGTGATGCGGGCGAACAGCGCGGCCATCTGCGCGTCGTCCTCCACGTTCAGCGGCATGAAGATGGAGGCGTCGACCTGCGCCGCCAGCGGCGCGACGTGCGGATGCGCCTTGTCGTTGAGATAGGTCATGGCGATCTCGGCGCCCAGCTCGCGGAATGCGCGCGCGCAGCCCCAGGCAATCGAGTCTTCATTGGCCACGCCCACCACCAGCACGCGGGCGCCGGCCAGCGGCGGATTGGGTACCTGCACCATGGCGCGGCCCTCCTCAGGTAGCGGAATCGGCAGCTGCACCGGCCTCGGCGTCGCGCGTGGCCGGGCTGCTGTGGTCCGCGCCGAGCACCGCCGCCACCTGGCGGTAGCGCGCCAGCCAGTCGTCATCGAGCGGCCCGCCCACGGTCAGTACGCGATGCGCGAGCACCATCACGCGGCGGCGCTCCTTCATGTCCGGCACCAGGGCCGGCAGCGCCTGGAGCGCCGCGTCCGCATCGAGGCTCACCACGTAGTTCTGGCGCCAGACCGCGTCCTTGAACTGCGCCAGCGTGACGCGCTTCTCCGGCGGGTGCTCGCGCGCAAGCTTGCGCAGCAGGTTGAACGGCCGCTCCTCGATGGCGGACTTGCCTTGCGTCACGTAGGCCAGGATGCGCGTGAAAGCGTCCAGGGAGGTGCCATCGCCCATGTGCGCCAGCGCCTCGCGCTTGCGCAGTTCGGCCACCTCCGCGCGCAGCGCCAGGATGGCCGGCGACTCCGCGCGCCGCACCGTGGTCTCCATGCCGAGCATCGCCGGCAGCCACGGCGTGGCGTAGAGCGATTCAAACCACTGCTCCTGCCAGGCGTCGCGCACGTCGCGGTACTGGTTCAGCATCGAGACGATCTGGTCGGACATCGCCGTCTGCATCGCCAGGAACGGATTGTCGGCCGATACCGGCTGGCGGTGCTCGCGCACCATCGGCGCCAGCGCGCCCACCCAGGCCATCAGCGGATTGGTATCGCTGGCGAGCTTGCGCTCCATGCGCGCGGGATGGGTCTCGCGGATCGCCTCGGCGGTGACTTCGGTGGCGGCGGCGCGGACGAACGGCGACGCGTAGGTGTCGTACAGATGCTGGTTGATCTCTGCCACGCGGCGCACCACTTCGAACGGGCGCTCGTCCTCGCGGCCATCGTCGAGCGCGAGGATATCGTCGATGGTGCGGCGCTCGAAGCGGACCAGATAGCGGCCCTCGATCAGGTCGCGGTGCGAGGTACCGGGCGCCACGTCCTCGATCTTCGCTTCATAGAGCCCGGGCGGCAGCACGTCGATCAGGTCGAGCGCACAGAACAGCTCGGTGTGCTCGCGGTTGGCCACGCTGGCCGAGACGAAGATGCCGAGGTGGCCAATCGACGGATGCAGGCAATAGACGATGGTCTGCTGGTTGGCCACGATCTCGTCCACGTTCGCGTAGAGATCGGGAATCCAGTTCAGCGCCTGCTGGGGCGGCGTGATGTTGTCGCCCCAGGACGCGAACACGATCACCGGCGAGCGCACGTTGCGCAGGTCGATCAGGGTCTGGCCGTCGGTGCTGTGGATCTCGCCGGCGGTCAGGTGGTTGCCGACGAAGAGGTTCTGGACGATCCAGTCGATCTCCTCGCGGTTCATCAGGAAGTGACCGCCCCACCAGCGTTCGAACTCAAGGAAGCGCGGGCCTTCCGTGTCGGCCTTGGCGTAGACGTTGTAAAGCTTTTCCCAAAGTGCGTTGGCCGGGTTGAGCTTCTCGAAGTTCTGCACCAGCCACGCGCCGTCGAAACGGCCGTTACCCATGTCGGCGGCCAGCGAGGAGAGCCATGAGCCGCCGAGCAGGCCGCCGCTGTAGCGCATCGGATTCTTGCCGCGCACCCCGGACCAGTACGCCACCGGCGCGCCGGCCAGCAGGATCGGGCCGGTCACGTCGGGCGCGGCAGCGGCCAGGATCAGCAGCGCCCAGCCGGCCTGGCAGTTACCGACCACGAACGGCTTGCCCGGCGCGTTCGGATGGCGCTCGGCCACCGCGCTCAGGAAGCTGGCCTCGAGCCGCGCCACGTCCTCGATGGTCTGCCCCGGGCAGGGATCGCGGAAGAAAGTGATGAAGTAGCACGGATGGCCGCCACGGATGGCGTTGCCGATCTCGCTGTCCTCCTTGAAGCCGCCGATGCCGGGGCCGTGGCCCGCGCGCGGGTCCATCACCACGAAGGGGCGCTTGTCGGGATCGGTCGGATTCGCGTCCGGCGGCACGATGCGCAGCAGCGCGTAGTTGACGGGCTTGGGCATGTCGCGCCCGTCCATCAGCACTTCATGCTCGAACACCAGCACGGGCGGCATGCCGCCGCGCTCATGCTCGGCAGTCTCGTTGCCGCGCCGGCGCAGGATATCGAGGAACAGGATGCTGCGCTGCCAGGCGTCGACGCCATACTCCCAGGCGGCCTGGGCCAGGGGATGGGCAGCGTAAGCGGAGATTGCCGAGAGATCAGGAAACGGCGAAGGCGATGCGGGAGCATCTTGCGCAGGAGCGAGACCGCTCCCGGCGGGTTGGCGTGCATTCATTCCGATTCTCCCCTCTGGGAAGGTGTAGAGGTGGTCAGACGGGTCGCAGCGGCGTACAAGGCGCCTGCTGCGATGCAGCAAGTAAAAATCTACCAGCCTCGGCGGGCGAAGACAACCGACGTCGCAGATTCGTGCAATTTCCGCGCCGGATATGACGCTGGCGTGTCATCGTCGTCCGGCCTATACTCGCAGATACCGTTTGCGCAATGCAGCATCCTTGGCCCCCGGGGGATGCCTGCCCGATTCCAGAATATTGGTTCCAGGGAACGCTGCCCATGCTCACACCTACGTTGGCCCCGTCCGCGTTGCCCCCCACCGGCGACAAATACGCCCAGTTGCTCGCGCGCTGCGCGGGCCTGCCCCCCATTCCCACCGCCGTGGCCCATCCGTGCGACTACAGTTCGCTCGATGGCGCGCTCGAGGCCGCGCGGCTTGGCCTGATCGTGCCGCTGCTGATCGGCCCCGAAGTCCGCATCCGCCATGTGGCCGTGGAACACGGCCTGTCGCTGGAAGGCATCCGGATCATCGACGTCCCGCACAGCCACGCCGCCGCCGCGCGTGCCGTGGAAGCGGTGCGCGCGGGCGAGGCCGAATTGCTGATGAAAGGCAGCCTGCACAGCGATGAACTGATGCATGCGGTGGCCAGCTCGACGAACGGCCTGCGCACGGGCCGGCGCCTCTCGCACGTGTTTGCGATGGACGTGCCCAACTATCACAAGCCGCTGTTCATCACCGACGCGGCGGTCAACATCTTCCCCACGCTGAACGAGAAGGCCGACATCGTGCGCAACGCCATCGACCTGGTACGCGTGCTCGGCATCGAGACGCCCAAGGTAGCGATCCTCTCCGCCGTGGAAACCGTAACCGACAAGATCCCGTCGACCATCGACGCGGCGGCGCTGTGCATGATGAGCCGGCGCGGACAGATCGAAGGCGGCATCCTCGACGGCCCGCTGGCCTTCGACAACGCCATCAGCAAGGCGGCAGCGGACACCAAAGGCATCCACTCCGAGGTGGCCGGCGACCCCGACATCCTGCTGGTGCCCGACCTCGAGGCCGGCAACATGCTGGCCAAGCAGCTCACCTTCCTGGCCGGCGCCGAGGCCGCCGGCATCGTGCTGGGCGCGCGCGTGCCGATCATCCTGACCAGCCGCGCCGACAGCGTACGCGCGCGCATCGGCAGCTGCGCCATCGCCGTGCTGCTTGCGCACGCGCGCCGCACCGCCGCCGCCGTGCCCGCCTGAGCGCGATGCGAGCGCGAAGACTGTCGCCAGGAGAATCATCTTGAGTACCGTCCATCCCGTGATCCTCGTCGTCAACGCCGGGTCGTCGAGCGTGAAGGTTTCCATCTACGTGGTGCCCGAGTCGGCGCACCACAACGTCGATATCCAGCCCGAACTGGCCGCGCACGGGCAGATCGAGGGCATCGGCGTGGCGCCGCGCCTGACCGCACGCATGGCTGACGGCCGCGTCGTGGCCGACGAGCAGTTTCCCGTGGAGCAGGTGGCCGACCACGACGCCGCCTTCCGCCTGATTCGGCTGACGCTGAGCGTGGGCCTGCGCGATACGCCGCCGGTGGCGGTGGGCCATCGCGTGGTGCATGGCGGCGCGGACTTCGCCGATGCGGTGGCGATCGACGACCCCGTGATCGCGCGGCTCGAAGCCCTCGTGCCGCTCGCCCCGCTGCACCAGCCGCACAACCTGACGGCGATCCGCGCGGTGCGCGCCGCCGTGCCGGAACTGTTGCAGGTGGCGTGCTTCGACACCGCCTTCCACGCCGGCCACGACCCGCTCGCGCAACTGATGGCGCTGCCGTACGAGTACTACGAGCGCGGCATCCGCCGTTACGGCTTTCACGGATTGTCGTATGCGTATATCGCGCGCCGGCTGCGGCAGGTGGCGCCGGATCTCGCGGCGGGCCGCGTCATCGTGGCGCATCTCGGCAACGGCGCCAGCCTCTGCGCGATGCGCGAAGGCCGGAGCGTGGAATCGACGATGGGGCTGACCGCGCTGGACGGCATGCCGATGGGCACGCGCTGCGGCAACATCGACCCGGGCGCGGTACTGTGGCTCGCCGCGCAGGGCATGGAAGCCGACGCGATCCAGGCCATGCTGTACGGCCAGTCGGGTCTCAAGGGGATTTCCGGCATCAGCAGCGACATGCGCGTCCTGCTGGCCAGCAACGACCCGCGCGCGGTGCTGGCGGTGAACTTCTACGCCTACCGCGCCGCGCAGGAGATCGGCAAGCTGGCCGTCACGCTGGGCGGGCTCGATGCGCTGGTGTTCACGGCGGGCATCGGGGCGAACTCCGCCGAGGTGCGCACGCGCATCTGCGCCTACCTTGACGGGCTGTTCGGCGTCCGGCTGGACGCGCAGGCCAATGCCGCGAACACCCAGCGCGTGAGCCGCGACGACAGCCGCGTGCCCGTGCTGGTCCTGCCGACCGACGAGGAAGGCATGATCGCGCTGTCCACCGCGCGCATCCTGCGCGAGCGCGGCGGACTATAGCGGCGGTAGTGGCGGTAGCGGCGGCGCTCAGGCTTCCAGATAGTGGCTGCGCAGGCGGTCGATGTCCACGCCTAGCCCATCGGCAATGTAAGCCTCCAGGCCGCCGTGCGCCTGCTCGATGGCGGCAATCGATGCCTCCAGGTATTCCGGCCGCACGTCGAGCAGCGGCATGATGACGTCGGGCGGCACGCCCAGCGCGTCGGTGCGCGCGAGGATCGCCTCGTTGAAGCGGCGGTTCCAGTGATTCGACTCAAGGTAATTGGCGACGATGTCGTCACGCGCCACGCCGAGCGCGGACAGCAGCAGCAGCGACGCAAAGCCGGTGCGGTCCTTGCCGGCCGTGCAGTGGTAGTACAGCGTGCCGCCCGCCTCCGCGTTGCGCAGGAAGCCGGCGAACGCGTCGCGGTAGCGCACCGGGAAATCGCGGTAGACATCGACCATGAAGGCGTGGACCTGGCCCGGCGTGCTGTCACGCAGGCGCGGCATCAGCACGTCCATCGCCATGCTGCCCTCCAGCACGGGCACCGGAATCCAGCGGAAGCGCTCACCGAAGGCGGCCTCCTGCGGGGACTTCTCGCCCGCCGAGCGGAAGTCGATGACCATGTCGAGGCCCAGCGCATGGAGGCGGTCCAGGTCCGCCACGCTGGCCAGCGCCGGATTGCCGCTGCGGAACAGCTTGCCGTGGCGCACGCGGCGCCCAAGCGCGCCGACGAGGCCACCGAGGTCACGTGCATTGCTGATTGTTTCCAGCGGCAGGCACGGACGGATGTGTGTTGGGTGAGTCACCATGTCGGTGTCCGGTTAGCGTTGGTTAAGGCGGTTAAGGCGGTTCGAAAAGATTTCAACATCGCCCCCAATTATTTCAGATCGAGGCCGCGCAGCGCCATCGGAAATCGCCCGATGTCAGCAACCCGTTGCGCCACCGTGACGCGCGGTGTGTCGTCCGCAGTCCCTGACCTCGCAGAGACTTGATCCTGGACAATTCACGCTGACGCAATCCCTTGGCACAGGCGGGCACGCTTCTCATAATGCATGAGTCGACCGCGGCGATCCTGCGTGACGACCGCGTCGACAGGCTCATCCACTTTGGAAGTAAAAGATGCCTGACTCGCATATCTCTGCTGCTCCCGCCGCCGCCATCTCGGCGCCCGTCACCCCAAAGTCGACCCTCCACTGGGGCTTGTACCTCGCCCTCGCCGTGCTCGTCGCGGTACTCCTGATACCCACGCCAGAAGGGCTTCCCGTCGCCGGGCAGCGCATGCTCGCCATCCTTGCCTTCGCGGTGGTCGTGTGGATCACCGAGGCGGTGACCTACGAGACCAGCGCGATCATGATCACCTCGCTGATGGCGGGCCTGATCGGCTTCGCGCCAACGGTGGCCGATCCATCGGTCAACTACGGCACCTCGCGCGCGCTGGGCATGGCGCTGGCCGGCTTCTCAAACACGGCGCTTGCGCTGGTGGCGGCCGCGCTGTTCATCTCGGCCGCCATGACCGTGACGGGGCTCGACCGGCGCATCGCGCTGGTCACGCTCTCCGCCATCGGCACCAGCACGCGCCGCATCCTCATCGGCACCATCGCCGTCACGATCATCCTGAGCCTGGTCGTGCCCAGCGCCACGGCGCGCAGCGCCTGTACGGTGCCGATCATGATGGGCGTGATTGCCGCGTTCGGCGTGGACAAGAAGTCCAATACCGCTGCCGGCATCATGATCATGGTGGCGATGGCCACCAGCGTGTGGAACGTCGGCATCCAGACTGCCGCCGCACAGAACCTGCTGACCGCCGGCTTCATGGACAAGCTGCTCGGGGAGCGCGTGACCTGGCTGCAATGGCTGATCGCCGGCGCGCCGTGGGCGCTTGTCATGTCGGTGGTGCTCTATTTCCTCGTGCGCTGGCTGCTGCCGCCCGAAACCAACGCGATTGCCGGCGGCAAGGAAGCCGTGCAGCGTGAACTGGCCGCGCTCGGGCCCATGACCGGGCCGCAGAAGCGCCTCGCCGCCGTCGCCATCGGCCTGCTGATGTTCTGGGCGACCGAGGGCAAGCTGCACCGCTTCGATACCGCGACCATCACCTTCGTCGGCCTGGTGATCCTGATGCTGCCGCGCTTTGGCGTGATGGACTGGAAGACCATGCAGCAGCGCACCCCCTGGGGCACGCTGATCGTGTTCGGCGTCGGCATCAGCCTTGGCACCGCGCTGCTGACCACGCAGGCCGGCCAGTGGCTCGGCAAGTTCGTGGTCACGCATTCCGGCCTCGCCGACCATGGCGTGCTGATGGTCTTCGCGGTGCTGTCCGCGTTCCTGATCCTGATCCACCTGGGGTTCGCCAGTGCCACGGCGCTCACCGCCGCGCTGCTGCCCATCCTGATCTCTGTACTCCAAACCCTGCCCGGCGACATCAACAAGGTCGGCATGACCATGCTGCTCGGCTTCACGGTCAGCTTCGGCTTCATCCTGCCGATCAACGCGCCGCAGAACATGGTCTGCCTCGGCACGGACACCTTCAACGGCCGGCAGTTCGCGCGCGTGGGCATTCCGCTGACGATCATCGGCTATGGGCTGATGCTGGTCTTCGCGGCCACGTACTGGCGCTGGCTCGGCTGGGTCTGATCGCCATCGCCATGCCATAACAAGAGCGCCCTCATCATGAAACTCAAGCTCGAATCGGCGCGTCGGCTGGCGCGTGACATCCTCGTTGCCCAGGCCGTGCCGGAAGACATCGCGGAAGACGTGGCGGAACACCTCGTCGAATCGGACCGCTGCGGCTATATCAGCCACGGGATCTCCATCCTGCCGAACTACCGGCGTGCGCTGGAAGGCGGCAGCGTCAATGCCGAAGGCCGCGCCGAGTGCGTGCTCGACCGCGATTCGCTGATGGTCTTCGATGGCCATGGCGGCTTCGGCCAGCACGTGGGCAAGGTTGTGATGGTGCAAGCCATCGAGCGGGTGCGCCAGCACGGGCACTGCATCGTCACGCTGCGGCGCTCCCACCACCTGGGGCGCATGGGCCACTATGGCGAGATGGTCGCCGCGGCGGGGCTGGTGCTGCTGAGCTTCACCAACGTCATCAACCGCCCGCCGGTGGTGGCGCCCTATGGCGGCCGCGTGGCGCGCCTGACCACCAATCCCCTCTGCTTCGCCGGACCGATGCCGAACGGCCGGCCGCCGCTCGTGGTGGATATCGCCACGAGCGCCATCGCCATCAACAAGGCGCGCGTGCTGGCCGAGAAGGGCGAGCCGGCGCCCGAGCACAGCATCATCGATGCAGACGGCAACCCGACCGACGACGCCTCGGTCATGTTCGGTGAGCGGCCGGGCGCGCTGCTGCCGTTCGGGGCACACAAGGGCTACGCGCTGGGCGTTGTGGCGGAACTGCTGGCCGGCGTGCTGTCCGGCGGCGGGACGATCCAGCCCGAGAACCCGCGCGGTGGCGTGGCGACCAACAACCTGTTCGCGGTGCTGGTCAATCCTGAATTCGATCTCGGCCTGAACTGGGAGCGCGGCGAGGTGGAGGCATTCGTCAACTACCTGCACGACACGCCACCGGCGCCCGGCTTCGATGCCGTCCAGTACCCGGGCGAGTACGAAGCGGCCAACCGCGCGGCGGCGGCCACGCACCTGGAGATCAATCCCAATATCTGGCGCAATCTGGAGGGACTGGCGCGGTCGCTTGGGGTGACCGTACCCACGGAATAAGCCCGGCGGTCGGCAATTTCCGAATCGTCATCGGACCCATGGCAAAATATGCGCCATGCAACGCCTCTGGTCCGCCTTCGTCAAACTCGCCCTGCTCGCCGTGCTCGGCGGTGCGTTGCTCATCGCCTTCGCGGTGCTGGTTGCCGACCGCCAGCTGCCATCCCTCGACTCCCTGACCGCGTTCCGCAAGACGCCGGATTATGTCGAACTGCGCCAGTTCCCGCCCGCATTGCGCGAGGCGGTGGTGGCCATCGAGGATGACCGCTTCTATCTCCATGACGGCGTGGACTACGTTGGCGTGATGCGGGCCGGCATCGCCAATCTCTCCGACGACCTCTCCCAGGGCGCGTCCACCATCACCATGCAGGTGGCGCGCAACTTCTTCCTGTCGCGCCAGAAGACCTACACGCGCAAGCTCTACGAAGTGCTGATGGCCTACCGGATCGAGCGCGCGCTGACCAAGGACGAAATCCTTGAGATCTATCTGAACAAGATCTACCTGGGCCAGGGCGCCTATGGCTTCGACGAGGCCGCCCAGACCTACTTCAGCAAGCCCGTGGCCCAACTCACGCTGGCCGAATGCGCGATGCTGGCCGGCCTGCCCAAGGCGCCATCGGCCAACAATCCCGTGGTCAATCCGCGCCGGGCGCGCCAGCGGCAGACCTATATCCTGCTGCGGATGATGGAACTGGGCCGTATCTCGCGCGCCCAGTACGACGCCGCGCTGCTCGAGCCGCTGCGCCTGCGCTGAATTTGGGCTGACCTCGGCACTTCCCCTGTCAGCCAGCGCCCGACTGCGCGCGCCGCGCCCTGCGTGCTAGCCTCCCCGCATCACGACCACGGAGAGCCCGCCATGGATGGAATCTGGGGAGAGGTCTACAGCACGCTGCGTTCGGAATTTGCCGATATCCCCGATGTCGCGGAACTGACCCGCATTCTCACGCGGCTCACGCTCGCCATCGTGCTGGGCGGGCTGATCGGGTTCGAGCGGGAAGCGGCCGGCAAGGCCGCCGGCTTGCGCACCCACATGCTCGTGGCGCTGGGTTCGGCGCTGTTCGTGCTCGTGCCGCTCATGGCGGGCATGCCGGTTGCGGATATGAGCCGCGTGCTTCAGGGTGTGGCGTCCGGCATCGGCTTCCTGGGCGCGGGCGCCATCATCAAGCTCAACAGCGAGGAAGACATCCAGGGCCTGACCACGGCCGCCAGCATCTGGACCGTGGCCGCCATCGGCGTGGCTTGCGGCCTCGGCCGCGAGAGCACGGCCGTTGTCGGCACGCTGTTTGGCCTGGTGATTCTTCAGGTGCTGTATCGGCTCAAGAAGTAGGTCACGCGGTGGCCCGCAGCGTGATCTCCAGCTTCTCCCGATGCCGCGCCACAGCCGCCTGCACGATGGGGTCAAGCCCTTCCCCGCCATCCGTCGCGTCCACGTGTGCCAGCAGTGCGCGCCGCATGCGCGGCTCCCAGAAGCGCTTCAGGTGGCTGGCGATGTCGGCCAGCGCCTCGTCGCGGTCCGGCATGGCTTCGAAGAAGCCGCCGATCTGGTTAGCCATCTTGATCAGGTTGTCGATGTGCATGACAGGTCTAAGCCATCCGTAGTCGATGTGGATGCGCGTAGGCGACCAGGCCGCCCGCGCGCACGAATCCCGCCAGCGTGACGCCGGCCGTCCCGGCCAGGCGCACCGCCAGCGCGGTGGGGCCGGACACCGCTGCCAGCACCCCCGCCCCGATGGCGGCCGTCTTCAGCACCATCTCATAGCTCGCGCGGCTGGTCACGATGACCGCGCCGCGCCCGATATCCTCGTCCGAACGGGCCAGCGCGCCTGCCAGCTTGTCGAGCGCGTTGTGCCGGCCCACATCCTCGCGCACCAGCGATACCTCGCCATCGGCGCGCAGCCAGCCTGCCGCGTGCGTGGCGCCGGTGTCGCGCAGCAGGGCCTGGCGGCGCTGCATCTGGGCGAAGGCGGCGTGCAGCATGGCCGGGTCGAAGGAGGCCTCGCTCTGCACCGCGTGCGGCGCCCGCATGACTTCGTCGAGCGATTCGGTGCCGCACAGCCCGCAGCCGGTACGGCCGGCCAGCGCGCGGCGCCGCGCCTTCAGGGCCACGAACGCCTCGCTGGCGATCTCGATCTCCACGGCCACGCCGTTCGGACGCGTGACCACGTCGATGCCGTAGACATCTCTCGGCGCCGCCACGATGCCCTCGCTCAGGCTGAAGCCCAGCGCGAAGTCTTCCAGATCGGCCGGCGTGGCCAGCATCACCGCGTGCGAGACGCCGTTGTACTCCAGCGCCACCGGCACTTCCTCCGCGATATGGTCGATCTCCGCCGTCGCCTCTCCACCGCGCCAGCGCGTCACCGCCATCGACTGCTGGGTGGCGGGGATCTCGCCGGCCTCGGCGGTCTCCCCAGCCTCATCAGGCGCGGTCTCGTACGGCACCATGCAGCGCTTCATCGCCCTACTCCGCCGATGCCTGCACCGGCTCGGTGGCCGCGCGCAGGTGCGCCAGCTGCTCGCGGTTGAACGCCTGGTACTCGCGCTGCCAGGACGACGGCTGCGCCACCGGCATCACCTGCACCGCCGTTACCTTGTACTCCGGGCAGTTGGTGGCCCAGTCCGAGTTGTCCGTGGTGATCACGTTGGCGCCGGACTCGGGGAAGTGGAACGTGGTGTAGACCACGCCCGGCTGCATCCGCTCGCTGACGATGGCGCGCAGCACCGTCTCGCCCGCGCGGCTCTGCACGCCCACCCAGTCGCCGTCCTTGATGCCACGCTCCTCGGCATCGTGCGGATGGATCTCCAGCCGGTCCTCGTCGTGCCAGTGCACATTGTGGGTGCGCCGCGTCTGGGCGCCCACGTTGTACTGCGACAGGATGCGCCCCGTGGTCAGGATCAGCGGGTACTTGCGGTTGACCTTCTCATCGGTCGCCACGTACTTGGTGATGATGAACTTGCCCTTGCCGCGTACGAAGGCATCGACGTGCATGGTCGGCGTGCCGCTCGGCGCGTCGGCATTGCACGGCCACTGGATGCTGCCGAGCGCGTCGAGCTTCTGGTAGCTCACGCCCGAGAAGGTCGGCGTCAGCCGCGCGATCTCGTCCATGATCTCGGACGGATGGTTGTAGTGCATCGGGTAGCCCAGCGCGTTGGCCAGCAGGATGGTGGCCTCCCAGTCGGCATAGCCGCCCTTCGGGGGCATGACCTTGCGCACGCGCGAGATGCGGCGCTCCGCGTTGGTGAACGTGCCGTCCTTCTCCAGGAACGACGAACCCGGCAGGAACACGTGGGCGTACTTGGCGGTCTCGTTCAGGAAGATGTCCTGCACGACGATGCATTCCATCGACGACAGCGCCTCGGCCACGTGCTGCGTGTTCGGGTCGGACTGCACGATGTCCTCGCCCTGGCAGTACAGCCCCTTGAACGAGCCGGTCAGCGCCGCCTCGAACATGTTGGGGATGCGCAGGCCCGGCTCCGGGTTGATCTCGACATTCCAGGCGGCCTCGAAGGCGCCGCGCACCGTCGAATCGGACACATGGCGGTAGCCCGGCAGCTCGTGCGGGAAGGAGCCGATATCGCACGAGCCCTGCACGTTGTTCTGCCCGCGCAGCGGATTCACGCCCACGCCTTCGCGGCCGATGTTGCCGGTGGCCATGGCGAGATTGGCGATGCCCATCACCGTGGTCGAGCCCTGCGCGTGCTCGGTCACGCCCAGCCCGTAGTAGATCGCCGCGTTGCCGCCGGTGGCGTAGAGCCGGGCGGCGCCGCGCAGCTGGTCGGCCGGCACGCCGGTCACGGCTTCCATCGCCTCGGGCGAGTTCTCGGGCAGCGCCACGAAGTCGCGCCACTGCTGGAACGCGCGGTCCTCGCAGCGCTCGGCGATGAACGCCTCGGCCAGCAGCCCTTCAGTGACGATCACGTGCGCCATCGACGTGACCAGCGCCACGTTGGTGCCGGGGCGCAGCTGCAGGTGGAAGTCGGCGCGGATGTGCGGCGAATCGACCAGGTCGATGCGGCGCGGATCGGCCACGATCAGCCTGGCGCCAGCGCGCAGGCGCTTCTTCATGCGCGAGGCGAACACCGGGTGGCCGTCGGTCGGATTGGCGCCGATGACCATGATCACATCGGCCTTGGCCACCGAGCGGAAGGTCTGCGTGCCAGCGGACTCGCCCAGCGTGGTCTTCAGGCCATAGCCGGTGGGCGAGTGGCAAACCCGGGCGCAGGTATCGACATTGTTGTTGCCGAAGGCGGCGCGCACCAGCTTCTGCACCAGATAGCCTTCCTCGTTGGTGCAGCGCGACGAGACGATGCCGCCGATCGAATCCTTGCCGTGCTCGGCCTGGATGCGCTTGAACTGCGCGGCCGCGTAGCCGATGGCCTCCTCCCACGACACCTCGCGCCACGGGTCGGTGATTTTCGCGCGGATCATCGGCTTGAGGATGCGGTCCTTGTGCGTGGCGTAGCCCCAGGCGAAGCGGCCCTTCACGCAGGCGTGGCCCTCGTTGGCCTGGCCGTCCTTGTAGGGCACCATGCGCACCACCTCGTTGCCCTTCATCTCGGCCTTGAACGAGCAGCCCACGCCGCAGTAGGCGCAGGTGGTCACGGTGCTGTGCGATGCCTGACCCAGCTTGATGACCGACGTCTCGGTCAGCGTGGCGGTCGGGCAGGCCTGCACGCAGGCGCCGCAGGACACGCAGTCAGACTCCATGAACGACTGGCTCGTGCCGGCCGCCACGCGGGACTCGAAGCCGCGCCCGCTGATGGTCAGCGCGAAGGTGCCCTGGGTCTCCTCGCACGCGCGCACGCAGCGGTTGCAGACGATGCACTTGGAGGCATCGTAGGTGAAGTACGGGTTCGATTCGTCCTTGGCCAGCGCCGTGTGCGTGGCCACCGGCACCGCGCTGGCGCCGTCGTTGTAGCGCACCTCGCGCAGGCCGACCACGCCGGCCATGTCCTGCAGTTCGCAGTTGCCGTTGGTCGGGCAGGTCAGGCAGTCGAGCGGATGATCGGAAATATAGAGTTCCATCACGCCGCGCCGCAGGTCGCCGAGCTTGTCGCTCTGGGTGCGGACCTTCATGCCCGCCTCCACCGGCGTGGTGCACGAGGCCGGGTAGCCGCGCCGCCCCTCGATCTCCACCAGGCAGAGCCGGCACGAGCCGAAGGACTTCAGCGAATCGGTGGCGCACAGCTTGGGCACGCCCACGCCGGCCTCGGCCGCCGCCCGCATGACCGAGGTGCCGGCCGGCACCGTGACGGCCACACCGTCAATCTCCAGCGTCACCTGCGTCTCGGACAGGCTGGCGGGGGTTCCAAAATCGAAATCGTCGCGTGCGTTCAAGGGATGTCTCCCGTCAAACTTCGTAGGGCTGCGCGCCCCTGAGGGGCGCGTCGTTCTTTGATCTGGCTCGGTGATCCGGCTCGGTGATCGGGCTCAGGCGGCCTTGGCGGGCTTCGGCGCGAGGCCGAAATCCTCCGGAAACTCGTTCAGCGCGGACAGCACCGGGTACGGCGTCATGCCGCCCATCGCGCAGAGCGAGCCGTTGAGCATGGTGTCGCAGAGGTCGCGCACCAGCGCCACCTGCTTCACCGGCTGCTCGCCGGCAATGATCCGGTCGATGACCTCCACGCCGCGCGTGGAGCCGATGCGGCACGGCGTGCACTTGCCGCAGGACTCGATCGCGCAGAACTCCATGGCGTAACGGGCCATTTTGGCCATGTCCACGGTCTCGTCGAACACGACGATGCCACCGTGGCCGACCACCGCGCCGAAGGCCGCGAAGGCCTCGTAGTCCATCGGCGTGTCGAAGCGCGACTCGGGCAGGTAGGCGCCCAGCGGCCCGCCAACCTGCACCGCGCGGATGGCCCGGCCGCTGCGCGTGCCGCCGCCGTAGTCCACCAGCAGCTCGCGCAGCGTGATGCCGAACGCCTTCTCCACCAGCCCGCCCTGCAGAACGTTGCCGGCCAGCTGGAACGGCAGCGTGCCGCGCGAGCGGCCCATGCCGAAGTCCCGGTAGAAGGTGGCGCCGCGCGCCAGGATCACCGGCACCGTGGCCAGCGAAATCACGTTGTTGATGACGGTCGGTTTGCCGAACAGCCCTTCGATGGCCGGCAGCGGCGGCTTGGCGCGCACCACGCCGCGCTTGCCTTCCAGGCTCTCCAGCAGCGCCGTTTCCTCGCCGCAGACATAGGCGCCGGCGCCCTTGCGCACTTCCAGGTGGAAGCGCCGGCCGCTGCCGCGAATGTCGTCGCCCAGCCAGCCGGCCTGCGTGGCCAGGGCGATGGCCGCCTCGGTCACGGCAATCGCGTGCGGGTATTCGGAGCGCGTGTAGATATAGCCGTGCTCGGCGCCCACGGCGAGGCCGGCAATCGTCATGCCCTCGATCAGCATGAACGGGTCGTCCTCCATGACCATGCGGTCGGAGAAGGTGCCGGAGTCGCCCTCGTCGGCATTGCAGACGATGTACTTGATGTCCGACGCGGCGCCCAGCACGGTCTTCCACTTGATGCCGGTGGGGAACGCCGCGCCGCCCCGGCCACGCAGGCCCGAGTCGGTGACTTCCTGGACGATCTGGGCCGGCGCCATGGCCAGCGCGCGGGTCAGCCCCGCGTAGCCCTCATGGGCGATGTAGTCGTCGAGCGAGAGCGGATCGGTAATGCCCACCCGCGCGAAGGTCAGCCGCTCCTGCTTCTTCAGGAACGGGATCTCGTCGGTCAGGCCCTGGGCCAGCGCGTGGGTGCCGCCAGTCAGGAAGCCGGCCTCGAACAACCCGGGCACATCGCTGGCGGACACTGGGCCGTAGGCCACGCGGCCTGCGGCGGTCTGCACCTCGACCAGCGGCTCGAGCCAGAACAGGCCGCGCGAGCCATTGCGCACGATGCGCACGTCTGCACCACGGCTGGCGGCTTCCTGTTCGATGGCGCGCGCCACGTCGTCGGCGCCGAGGGCCAGCGCGGTGGAGTCGCGCGGGACGAAGATCGTCGTGCTCATGCCTGGGCCTCCGCCTCGGTGGCTTTGATGGCTTCACTGGCTTCGGTGGATGCAGGCAGGGCCGCCACCAGCGCGTCGAAGCGCTTCGCATCCACGCGCGCGTGGAGCTGTTCGCCGATCATCACCGCCGGGCCGCATGCGCACTGGCCCAGGCAGTAGACCGGCTCCAGCGTAACGCGGCCATCGGCCGTGGTCTCGTGGAAGCCGCAACCCAGCGCCCGGCTGGCGTGCGCGGCCAGCGCGTCGGCGCCCACGGACTGGCACGCCTCGGCGCGGCAGACCTGCACCACGTGCCGGCCTGCCGGCTGCTCGCGGAAATGGTGATAGAACGTGATCACGCCGTGCACCTCGGCGCGCGAGAGATTCAACGCCTTGGCGATGACCGGCACCGCATCGGCGGGAATAAAGCCGTGGCTGTCCTGAATCTCGTGCAGGATGGGCAGCAGCGCGCCCGGCATGTCGCGCCGGGCATCGACGATGCGGGTAATGGGATTGGGGATGTCCGGCATGGTTGTCTCCGTGCTTGTCATCGTTCTGGCCCCGGCGGCCATATAGGCTATTTATTTCATATTCCGGGGTTTCACAGCTGGCTCTTTGGGCCTTTTTGCGACTATAAGCCCGTGATTTCTGGCGTTCAATATGCTATTTTCTGCATATGCTACGTATCTCGATCGAGCCCCACCTCCAGATCCGCGACGACGCCGCCCCCGATGCCGCGCGGGCCGCGCCCAGCCTTGATGTGTCACGGCTGGTGGCCCTGCTTGGCCATATCGAGGCCACCGGCAACATCGCCCAGTCGGCCGAGGCCGTGTCGTTGTCTTACCGCTACGCCTGGGGCATCCTGCGCGACGCCGAAACGCTGTTCGGCGGCGCCCTGATCGCCAAGACACGTGGACGGGGATCCACCCTCACGCCGATGGCCCAGCAGTTGGTGTGGGCCAGCAAGCGCATCGCGGCGCGGCTCTCGCCCACGCTGGACAGCCTGGCGTCGGAGCTGGAAATTGAACTGAAGAAGCTGATGGATGCCACCGACCCGGCCGTGCGGCTCTACGCCAGCCACGGTTTCGCGGTGGCGGCGCTGCGCGACTATCTCGACGAACAGAAGGTCCGGCACGACCTGAAGTACTGCGGCAGCCTGGAAGCCGCGGCGGCCCTGGCCGAGGGCGCGTGCGACGTGGCTGGCTTTCATGTGCCGATTGGTGCACTCGAACAAGACACCCTGCACCGCTTCGCCGCCTGGCTGCGGCCCGAGACGCATTGCCTGATCCACCTCGCCGTGCGCTCCCAGGGTCTCTTCGTAGGGCCCGGCAACCCGCTCGGGGTGGAAGCACTGGAAGACCTGGTCCGGCCGGATGTGCGCTTCGTGAACCGGCAGGTGGGCTCAGGCACGCGGCTGCTGCTGGAATTGATGCTGGCGCGGCGCGGCATCGACCCGAACCGGATCGAGGGCTTCAGCAACGGGGAATTCACGCACGCGGCGGTGGCGGCCTATATCGGCAGCGGCATGGCCGATGTGGGCTTCGGCGTGGAGACGGCGGCGCGCCGCTTCGGGCTCGAATTCGTGCCCGTGCTCAAGGAGCGCTATTTCTTTGCGATCGAGAAGACGGCGCTGCACAGTCCGGCGCTGTCCGGCGCGGTGTCGGCCATGCGCAGCGCGGCCTACCGCGAGCGCGTCAACGCGCTGCCGGGCTACGACGGCGCGCTGACGGGAACCGTGCTGACCTTCGAAGAGGCGTTCCCGGTCCCGCTATAAGTAACAGAAAGCAGGATGCCGGGAGAGGTCGGCCCGGCCCGGTCAGTAGGCGACGACGGACAGCGTCACGCCGGCCGGCAGGCGCACCTTGTCGCTGTACACGCCATCGGTGGTGGCCGTGCGCTTCAGCGGCAGCGTGCCGAGGCCCTGCAGGAAGCTCGGCACCGACGCCGGCAGCTTGCGCAGCGCGGCATTGGCGGTGGAGGCCGGGTCGATCTCCGGCAGCTCGAAGGTGCCGTCGGTCCATCGCGGATAGCCGTAGCCGGTCGGCGCCTTGGCGGCCGGCATGCCGCTGCCGTTGGTCGCCGCCCAGCGCGTCAGCGCCAGGTTGAACGTCAGGCCCGGCTGGGTGGCCTGGATCGCCTGGTCGAGCACCGTCTTCGAGCCCACCACCTGGCGCGTCAGCAGATCCTTATAGAAGGGCAGGCCGAGCTGGCGGTCCAGGAAGCCGCCGAAGCTGCCGGACACCGAGTAGCTCTCGCACGTGCCGCCGCCCGTGAAGGTCAGCAGCGGGCAGTTGAAGCCGCTGTAGCGGTAGAAGTCCGGGAAGCGCACATCGCGGATCGCGTTGTAGGTCGGGTCGATGCTGAAGCTGAGGAAATCCTCCATCTGCATCGCCGTCATTTCCTCGAGCCAGTCGTCGTAGGCATAGGCGGTGCCCATCGTCACGGCGCGGCGGTAGAAGTTCTGCATGTGCGTCCCTTCGTGCGCCATGGTCATCTTCATCGCCTTCATGCCGGTGGCGCCGCCCAGGGCCAGCGTCTCGCTGTCCAGATACAGCGAAATCGACTCGTTGCTGCGCGAATCGGCGGTCTTCAGCAGGTTGTGCAGGCCCCAGAAGTAGCCCACGGTGCCGCCCGGAGCGCCGTTGCCGTCGAAGTTCAGGATGACGATGTCGATCGGCTGGCCCGCGGGCAGCACGGTGTCCGGATGGGCGTTCGCGCCCCAGACCGCGCCGCCGATGCCGGTCAGCAGGTCATAGATCTTGCCCGAGCCGGCAAAGGCGGCGCCCAGGTCGTCGACGATGGTCGAGTCGATACCGTTGACGATGTTGTACTGGGAGTCTTCCACCCAGACATTGACGATGGTGCCGTCGGTGGCGGTCATCTGCTTGCGCAGCGTGGCGGGGCGCGTGGAACCGTCCGTGTGGTACCAGGACTTGGTCGCCCCCACGCCCGGGATCGCGACGGGCCGCGGCGCCGGCACGCCCAGGGTCTGGCGCAGCGGTTGCGCGGCGGCCACCTTCTCGGCCCAGCCGGTGCGGTTGAATTCGGCGATCTCGCGGCGGCGGGCTTCGGCCTCCGCGTCCGCGCTCAGCGCCTGCGGCGACAGGCGGGTCACCGTGGTGGCGTCAAGCATGCTGGCGGAGAGCCCGCTGGGCAGCAGCGCCAGGGTGTTGTTCAGGTTGGTCAGCAGCAGGGAGATCGAGGTGCCGGCCAGGCCCGAGATCGAGAACTGCACATCCTCCGACGCGCCGCCGGCGGTGTGGCCCCAGATGCCGGTGCCCGCGCCCGAGAAGGCGGCGCTGGTGGCGGCGCTGCATTGGGCGCCGCTGCACGCCTGGTCGAGGCCGGTCACCAGCACCGGCTGCGCCGGGGTCACGGGCGTGTTGGTGTCGCCGGCCTGCTGCTGCGTCGTGGTGGAGCCGGCATTGTCGCCGCCGCCGCCGCCGCAGGCGGTCAGCGCAAGCGCCGCCAGGACGGTCAGCGCGGGCAGGCCGCGCGAAAACAGGGACAGATCAGAACCACGCACTGCGAGGCGACGCATCAGGACACTCCCGAGAAAAAGGTGAGCCCCCGGCAGGGTGCCGGGGTGCGTCCTGTCTTAACGGCGGGTGTCGCCCGTGCTTTAGGGAATTGTCAGGATTTGTCGCGTTCTGTCGTTTTTGCCGCTTTGGCATCAGATCTGGCGGATCGGGGGTGCCGATCCTGCCGATCCGGTCAGTAGACTTCCGGCACGATCATCGCGTCCGGCACCGGCTGGCGCGTGTAGTCGGCGTGGCGCTCGCGCTCGGGCAGCACGATCACCGGCTGCGACGGCTCCACGTACGGCATCTGCCCCAGCAGGTGGCGAATGCAGTTCAGGCGCGCGCGCTTCTTGTCCACGGCCTGCACGATCCACCACGGCGCCTCCGGAATATGGGTGCGCTCGAGCATGATCTCCTTCGCCCGGGTGTAGTCCTCCCAGCGGCGGCGAGACTCCAGGTCCATCGGGCTCAGCTTCCACTGCTTGAGCGGATCGTGGATGCGGCTCAGGAAGCGCAGGTGCTGCTCCTCGTCCGAGATCGAGAACCAGTACTTGACGACCTGGATGCCCGAGCGCACGAGCATGCGCTCGAACTCCGGCACCGAGCGGAAGAACTCCTCGTACTGGTCGTCGGTACAGAAACCCATCACGCGCTCCACCCCGGCGCGGTTGTACCAGCTGCGGTCGAACAGCACCATCTCGCCCGCGGCCGGCAGGTGCGACACATAGCGCTGGAAGTACCACTGCGTGCGCTCGCGGTCGTTGGGCGCCGGCAGTGCGGCCACCCGGCACACGCGCGGGTTCAGCCGCTGCGTGATGCGCTTGATCACCCCACCCTTGCCGGCGGCGTCGCGCCCCTCGAACAGGATCACCACCTTGTGGCCGGTGGCCACCACCCAGCTCTGCAGCTTCACCAGTTCGCCCTGCAGGCGGAACAGTTCGCGGAAATACATGTGACGTTCAGCGCGCTCGTCCTCGCTGTCGGTCACGCCCGAGTTATCGCCGGGACCACCCGATTCGCGCGCCAGCAGGCTCTGGATCAGCGCGGGGTCCCGGTCTTCGAGCTCCAGTTCCAGTTCCTCGTCGTAGTAGTCCGCCACCTCGCGGTGGATGCGCCGGATCAGCGCTTCGTCGTTGTAATCCATGGCATTTCTCCGTCACGTCGCTGCATCGGCTATCGGCAAATATCGTACGCCTGACCCATGGCAATTGCATGAATTTGCGTGGTGCGGGTCACTCTGCCTGCTTGCGAAACGCCCACCGCCCGGCCAGCACCGAAAAGCTGCCCACTACCGCCACCAGCACCCAGAAGCCGTGCGGATGGTCGGCCAGCGGAATGCCGCCCACGTTCATGCCGAAGAAGCCGGCGACGATATTGATTGGCAGCGCCAGCACGGTCACCAGCGTCAGCGTGAACAGCGTGCGGTTGGTCTGCTCGTTGAGCTTGGCGGCGATTTCTTCCTGCAGCAGCTTGATCCGCTCCACCAATGCGGCCAGGTCATCAAGCACGAGCGAGAATTCCTCGGTGGATTCGCGCAGCGCCTGCAGATCAGCCTCGCGCAGCCAGGCCGGCGGGCGGTTCAGCAGGCGGAACAGCGCGCCGGGCTCGGGCGCCAGCAGGCGCTGCAGCCGCACCAGGCCGCGCCGCATGGCGCCCAGGTCGGCCCGGTTGCCCTGCAGCCGCTGGGCGAGCAGCCGATCTTCGATCTGGTCCACACTGACCCCGGTTTCACGCACGATCTGTACCAGCACGTCGGCCTGATCGCGCAGCAGATGCACGACGAGATCCAGCGGGGAGCGAAAGTCCTCACCCCGGCGCACGGCGGCGCGCAGCTTGTCCACCGAGCGCAGCGGGCGCATGCGGGCGGTCACCAGCAGGCGGTGATCGGCATTGGCCCAGAGGGTGGAGATGTCCGTCGAGGTCACGCCGAAGTTGTAGATCACGTCGTTGACCACGGCCAGCAGCGCGTCTTCCTGGCGCTCGATGCGCGTGGAGTGCGAGCCCTGGCGCAGCGCCTCGAAGAAATCGTCGGGCAGGCCGAGGTGGGTCTTCATCCAGCGCTCGCAGGCGCTGTGCGACAGGTTGAAATGCAGCCACAGGAACGGCCCGTCGTGGGGGCGGGCATGGGGCACCCCGGCATCCTGGCGCTGCAGCCAGGCCACCGCCTCGGTGGACGGAATCTCGCGCGGCGGCTGCCCCGGCTCGAACAGGAACCCGCTGACGAGCCCCACCGGATCGGAACCATAGCCGGATTCGACAATGCCGGATTGCATAAACCCCCTGTCCCTTCGTCGACGATCGACACGATGTGCGCCAGCGCGCGACGCTAGCACACCGGCGCGAAAAGTCGGTGACAGACCCCCCATCCCGCGCGAATCCGAATGCGCCGTATGCACTATAACTATCCCATCACCACAAAACCGGGCGCCCGATGCCCACCAGGAGGGGACATGTCGAGACAGATCAAGAACAAGGCCGAAGTCCGCGCGATGATCCGCGCCGAACAGGAGAAGCTGCCGGCGTGCAAGGGATGCTGCTTCGGCGATGTCTGTTGGCACGCGCCGGATGGGGACGGCTGCAACTGGAGCGTCTCGAAGATGGAGGGCGAGAGCGGCGCGGCCTGCCTCGAGGCGCTGGCGCCGAAGATCCGCGCGCTGCAGGAGCAGTTCAACATCGCCGAGGAATCGCCGCGCGGGTAAGGCGCGGCGCGGCCTGGCGGCCGTAAAGCGCGCCCGGGGCATCTTTCGGAAAGCCACGCGAAATAATCCCGGGCCGCGCCTGTTTTGGCGCGGAATTGCGCGTAAAGTGGGCCCATCCACTTTCCCGGAGGCGGCCATGGACACTTCACCGAGCGCCAGCTACAAAGGGTACGACATCTACCCGCTGGTCTACACACATGCCGCGACGCACGAATGGTACGAACGCCGCCCGGACCGCACCTACAGTGCCTCCGTGGTGATCTGCCGCGAAGGGACCGATCCGGTATCGGCCCTGGTGCGGGTCTTTCCGATGCTGGCCCGCCAGTGGGACAGCCTGGGCGGCGCACGCCGCGCGGCGGTACAGGCCGGCACCGAAATCATCGACGGGCACGTGCCCGGACAGTCGATCGTGGGGCTGTAGCCCCGCCCGTCCCTCCGTGACCTAATACCCGCCGCCTGCAAGGGGCGGCGAATCGGGCTACCCTGTCGGCCATCGCCTCTTTCGCGCGCCGCACAGGATTGCCATGACCCAAGCCCAACCCCTCCGTATCGACTTCGTTTCCGACATCGCCTGCCCCTGGTGCGCGATCGGCCTGTCCTCGCTCCAGGTCGCGCTCTCCCGCCTGGGCGACGCCGTGGATGCCGAGATCGTCGTCCACCCGTTCGAACTGAACCCGCAGATGGGGCCCGAGGGCGAGGACATCGTCGGCTACATCAGCAAGAAGTACGGCCGCACGCCGGCGCAGATCGCCGAGACCCAGGCGATGATCCGCGCGCGCGGCGCCGAGGTGGGCTTCACGTTCGGCCCGCGCGAGTGGGTCTACAACACCTTCGATGCCCATCGCCTGCTCCAGTGGGCGGGCCAGCAGGAGCCAGGCAAGCAACTGGCGCTGAAGGCGGCCCTGCTGCGCGCCTATCACGGCGAGGGCAAGGACCCAAGCGGCCACGCCGTGCTGGTGGAAGCCGCCCAGTCGGCCGGGCTCGACGCCGCCGCGGCGCGCGCCGTGCTGGACAGCGACGACTTTGCCGAGGAAGTCCGCGCCGAGGAGCAGCAGTCCCAGGCCATGGGCATCACGTCCGTGCCGTCGATCATTTTCGACAACCGCTACCTCGTCACCGGCGGCCAGGCGCCCGAGGCGTTCGAGCAGGCCATCCGGCAGATCCTGGCCGAGCGCGGCGGTGAAGCGCCCTCCACCTGATCGCCCTGCCCCTCATTTGTCTCGCGTGGACTCGCATTGACGCTTTTGAGTACACGCTTCTTGCGTTGGCGGTGTGACGCCAACGCGACACCCCTCTACGTCGCCCACACTTTCCCGTTCACATTTGCTAACTTTCACCCCCATTAAGTAGGGGCAGCCCTGCGCATCGACGATGCGGCCAGGGCGCCGGCCCATGTCAATACATGACGTTTGTCATGTACTTGTCATCGTTCCGGCGATAAACACGAGCGGCACCGAAGAGTGACCGCCGGCAGCAACGGGAAGATGTTCAACAAAAACGAAGGGGTCAACACCATGCAGGTCCTTACACCACGCCCTCAACCGGGGTGCGACGGGCATCGCGCCACGTCTCGCCGATCGCGTCTATCGCGCCTATCGCGTCTATCCGCCCTGTCCGTCTGCGTTTCCGCCGCCCTGCTGCTGGCCGCCTGTGGCGGCGGCGGTGACGGCGCGCCCTCGGGCACGCCGGCCGGCGATACCCTGGGCTACACGCCGCTGTTCTCGGCAGATACGCCGATGAACGAGCAGATCCAGTACCGCCAGCCTGACGGCACGCTGGTCACGATGATGGGCTCGCGCCCGACCGAGCGCCACGCGCGCGAGCGCGGCGAGGCGTGGGACGCCCCCGACGCAGGCCCGGGCCGCTACCTGACCTTCCCGACGTTCTACTTCCAGAACCGCACCTTCGGCCTCGAGATCCACGATCACGTGCCGGCCGGCATCTCGCGCGTGGACGTGTACCTGCGCGTGAACCAGGGCATCTTCGACGGCACCACGTTCAGCCTGTTCCGCAACATCCTGAACCCCGAGGTGCGCGACTACGGCTGGTCCCTGAACTACGGCTTCAACAATCCGAAGGAAGGCGGCCTGCCGATCTGCCGCGAAGCCCAGCCGAAGGAGGACTGCATGATGTCCTTCGACTCGAACTGGCGTACCGATCCGCACAGCCCGCTCAAGATCGGCGACAAGGTCGAGCTGGCGCCGGCGCCGCGCCTCAAGCGCGACCCGGTGGTGGACGGCGGCGGCAGCCGCTACTACTCGTTCGAGCAACTCTACGTGGTGGGCGTGGGCATGCGCCCGTGGTACGGCATCGCCCCGAACCTCGACTCGGAGCCACTGCCCGAAGAGACGCTGCTCGGCGGCCAGGCCAGCATCTCGTACAACTACTCCGAGGAGCCGATGCGCGTGTTCCAGCAGATGGCGAACAACATCGGCATCGTCAACACGCAGCGTTTCGTGGAGGGCCGCCGGCTGTTCCACACCTCGTTCCTGGACGGCAAGCACTCGGAGCACGACGCCGACAACCCGGTCTTCACGGCCCACATCGGCCAGCTCGGCCCGCGCTACAACCAGCCGCGCTGTATCGAGTGCCATACGAACAACGGCCGCAGCGTGGCCGCCGGCATCGGGGCGAAGCTCGACACCATGTCGATGCTGACCAACGGCGCCGATGGCAAGGCGGATCCGACCTACGGCTACAACGTGCAGCAGCACGCCCAGGACCCGACGGCGACGCCGTTCGACGTCACGCTCCAGGCGCTCGACAAGACCGTGCGCACGCTGCCTGACGGCGAGCGCGTGGAACTGGTGAAGCCGGTGTTCGCCTTCAAGGGCCCCACGCCCGCGCAGTTCTCCGCGCGGCAGGCGCCGCAGGTGATCGGCATGGGCCTGATCGAGGCGCTGGCCGAGACCACCATCCTGGCCCAGGCCGACCCGAACGACGCCAACGGCGACGGCGTGCGCGGCATCCCGAACTGGATCGTCGATCCGGAAACCGGCAAGACGCACCTGGGCCGCTTTGGCTGGAAGGCGTCGAAGGCCAGCCTGCGCCATCAGGTGGGCGATGCGCTGATCAAGGACATGGGCGTGACCTCGCCGACGTTCCCGACGCGCGGCTGCCAGCGCGGCGCGCCGGACTGCCGGAGCGCCTCGGCCACCTCGGTGACGGAGGGCGAACTGCAACGGCTCACGCACTACCTGTCGCTGATCGGCGTGCCGGCCCAGCGCAGCCTGCGCAGCGGCTTCCCGGACGGCATCCGCGTCTCGCCCGAGCATGACGTGGACCCGCCCCTGATCGCACGCGGCGCCGCCCTGTTCAACCAGGTCCGCTGCGTGGCCTGCCACACGGCGACGATGCAGACCGGCAATACGCACCCGTTTGCCGAGCTGCGCAACCAGACCATCCACCCGTACTCGGACCTGCTGCTGCACGACATGGGCCCGAACCTGGCCGACTCGCTGCGCGAAGCCAACGCCGCGCCGAACCTGTGGCGTACCGCGCCGCTGTGGGGCGTCGGCTCGCTGCGCTTCGTGCAGGGCGGCGACCAGAACGTGCGTCTGCTGCACGACGGCCGCGCACGCTCGATGCTGGAAGCCATCCTCTGGCACGGCGGCGAGGCCGACAGCAGCCGCACCCAGTTCGAGGCGCTGCCCAAGGCCGACCGCGACGCGGTGGTCGCGTTCCTGCAGTCGCTGTGATGTCGCTGTGATGTCGCTGTAGTGTTGCGGTAACAGCCGTTGAAGAAAAACCGGGGCCGCGTGCCCCGGTTTTTGCTTTTTTGCCTCGGGCCAGTCCGGCTAGGCCGTCTGCCGCGCGGGCACCGTGAACTGCACCACTGCCCCGCGCGGGGTGTTGGGGCTGGCCCAGAGCCGGCCGCCGTGCCCGTCGATGATCGAGCGGCAGATCGACAGCCCCATCCCCAGCCCGGTGTCCTTGGTGGTGTAGAACGGGGCGAACACGCGCTCGGCGCTGTCGGCGCCGAAGCCCGGCCCCGAGTCGCACACGGTCACGTTCACGCAGCCGTCCTCGGCGGACGCAGTGCGGATCACCAGATGCCGGCCGCCATCGCTGACGCCCCCCATCGCCTCCAGCGCGTTGATGATCAGGTTGAGCAGCACCTGTTGCAGTTCGACACGATCTCCCTCGACGTGGGGCAGACCGTCCGCCAGCGCCGTCTCCACCGTGGCAAGGCCCTTGGCGGCTTCGCCACGGGTCAGCTCCACCACCTCGCGGATCGCCGCGTTCATGTCCACCGGCTCCTTGCGGGGCGGCGACTTCTTGATCAACTGGCGAATGCGCCCCAGCACATCGCCCGCCCGGTTGGCGTCCTTGACGATGCGGGTCAGCGCCTCCCCCACCTCGTTGACATTGGGCGGCTGCGCGCCCAGCCAGCGCAGCCCGGCCTGGGCGTTGGTCACCGTCGCCGCAATCGGCTGGTTGACCTCGTGCGCGATCGACGCCGCCAGCTGTCCCATGGTCGCCACCCGGTTGGCGTGCGCCAGCTCGGTCTGCACCTCGCGGTAGCGCCGCTCGCCCTCGCGCACGCGCTCTTCGGCCTGCTTGCGCTCGGTCAGGTCAAGCACGAACGCCACGCCCTCCTGCCGGCCGGCGCCGAAGGAAGCCAGGCCGACGATGACCGGCACCCGCGTGCCATTCTTGCGGATGTACTCCTTCTCGAATGGCGCGGCGTGCCCGGACTGCTCGCACTGGGCCAGCGCACGTTCGCTGTCCGCGCGCATCTCCGGCGGGGTCAGGTCGCGCCAGCGCACCCGGCCGGAGACCAGATCCTCGCGCGCGTAGCCCACCATGCGCAGGAAGGCGTCGTTGGCTTCCAGCACGTCGCCGGCCACGTTCCAGACAATGATGCCGATGATATTGGCCTCCACCAGCCGCCGGATCTTCGCCTCCCGCTCGGCCACGTCGCGGTACAGCCGCGCGTTTTCGAGCGAGATGGCGGCCTGCGAGGCCACCAGCTTCAGCACCGCGATCCGTGCCGGACTGAACGCGCGCGCCGTGAGATTGTTCTCCAGATAGAGCGCACCAGTCAGCCGCGCCTGGTTCATCAGCGGCAGGCACAGGATCGAGCGGGCGCGATGCTGGCGCACATAGGGGTCGGTGGCGAACGGCGAATCGGCCGCCGCATCGTCCAGCACCACGCTTTCCCGGGTGCGCAGCACATGGAACAGCAGTGACTCCGGCAGCATCTCCGCGCTGGCCGGCACGTCGCGCAACTGAAGCTGGGTGGCATCCGTGCCGGTGGTGGCTTCCGCCGCCACCCGGTGCTCCCCCGCGCCCGACAGCACCAGCAAGCCGCGTTCGGCGCCGGCCTGCTCGATGGCCGTGCGCATGATCATGTCGATCAGGTTCTCCAGCACGATGTCGCCCGAGGCAGCCTTAGACACCTTGAGCACGGTCGCCAGGTCGAGGTGCTCCACCGGCGTGGCGATGGTGGTGGTCGGGCCGGGCACGGGGTCTTCGGTGCGCAGGTACGGATACTGGGCCTCCAGATGCCGCACCTTGCCATCGGCGCCCCAGCGCAGGTAAGCGTAGCGCGCATCCTGCAGGTAGATCCGGGCGATTTTCCCCAGCCCGCGCGCCGCGTAGAAGCGCGACGCCAGTTCGTTGGCCAGCGCCTCGATGTGGACGAAGCCGCTCGCCTGCGCCGCGTCGAGGGTTTGCTCGTAGCCATGCTCGGCATCCAACAGACGGCCTTCCACACGGGCGATCTCGGCGCCGACCAGCATGGCGCGGTCCGCGAAGTTCTCCGGGCAGTGCTCGGCCCAGTGCGCGAGTTGCCGGTGATGCGCGGCCAGCGCGTCCAGATGGGGCTGGCGCTCGTCCGCCGGGGCGCTGTCGCAGGCGGCGGCCTGGGCCAGCGCGGCGTAGCAGTGATATTCCGCCTCCTCGAAAAACGAGGACGAAGTCCAGAGCAGCGCCCGCGCCCGCGCGGCGGCGGCCATGGCGGTGACGTAATCACCACACAGGTAGCGCGCCTGGAGCTTGCGGGTCCAGTACCAGCACTCGGCCAGCGCGAGGTCCGGGCTGGCCGCCAGATGCTGTTCGACGCGCGCCTCCTCGAATGGCTCGCCATCCAGCCTGCCGAAGACCGGCGTCAGGCCGCGCAGCATGCGCACCAGCGCCAGCTGCGTGGCGATAAAGTCGATCACCAGCCCGAAGCGCACCTTTTCGGCGTAGGCCAGCCCGCGCTCGGCCTCCACCTGCACCTCGGCCAGCGGCTCGCCGGCAAAGATCATGTCCGAGTTGCGGCTGTTGCCCGCGTAGGCGCCGTACGGCAGGTCGCCGATGCGGTTCGCCGCCGCGAACGCGCGGCGCAGCAGCGGCTGGCACTCGCGCACCGGCCGCAGCCAGCGCATGACGAAGATCGAGAAACAGAGGTAGGTCTTGGCCTCGAAGCGCGTGAGGCCGCGCCGGTCCACCAGTTCGCAGCCCAGCTGGCCAAAGCGGAAGCCGGCCTGATAGTCGCCAAATCGCCGCCCGGCCACCCGGCCGACATTGGCGTAGAGCACGCAGGACGCATCGCAATTACCGCGCTCCATGCTGAGGCTGACCGCCTTGCAGATGGTCAGGCAAGCCAGGTTGGCATCGGTCTGCAGGGCGGGCGCGAACAGCTTGCTCAGCGCCTCCACGGTGCCGAGGGACGCCGCGTCGTCCATCAGCGGCAGGTCGATCAATGCCTCGATGGGGCGGTCGCCGAGGCGGGTCCAGATCTCGTCGTATTCGCGCCGGACGGCGTTGTCGTCCGGGTGAGGCGTCCATTCGATGCCGACATGCCGCAGGTAGTCCAGGCACACGGCCACCGCGCGGTCACTCTGGTCGAGCACGAGGCAGATGTCCATCTGGAGGCAGGCGACCCGGCCCTTCTCGACTGTGGTGGTGGCGCGCGGGGTCAGCGCGCCCAGGCGCGCGTCCGCGATATCCAGCTGGCCGGTCAGGAACTCGCATTCCACCCGGTGCTGCTCCAGCGCAAAGCGCAGCGCGTGGCGGTGCGCCCACCCTTCGTCGCCCAGCAGCTCCGCCCCCGTGCTCAGGTAGGCCAGCGCCGAGGCGTAGGCCGTGGAGGCTTTGGCGCGCTGCCCGGCCATCAGGTTCAGCGCCGCCAGCCGCTCGCGCTCGTCCGGCTCGGTCATCAGCGCCGCCCCGCGATTGAGCTGGCCGGCGATCTCGAAGATGGCCTCGTCGAGCGTCTCCGGCGGCGTCTGGGCGGCGAGCAACCGGCCCACGCGCAGATGGGCGGCGGCGCGCGAGGCTTCCGGAATCCGCAGGTAGGCCGCCTCATGGACCCGGTCATGCGCGAAGGCATAGGCGCCATCGGCCCGCTCGACCAGCTCCTGGCGGACGGCCTCCCACAGCGCCGCGTGGACCTGCGCGTCCGGCACGCCCAGCACGGTGCTCAGGGTCGCCATCTCGGCTACGTTGCCGAGGCAGGCCAGCTGCTGCAACGCCTGCTGGGTCTCGGCCGGCAGGCGGGCCAGCTTGCCGACCATCAGGTCCACCACGTTGTCGGTGTAGCCCTTGGCGTGGATGCGGTCGGGGTCCCAGGTCCACTGCCGCGCGTCGTGGTCGAAGGCCAGCAGGTCCTCCTCCACCAGCGCCTGCAGGAACTGGATCACGAAGAACGGGTTGCCGGCGGTCTTGTCCTCCACCAGCTGTGCCAGCGGCGCGATGCGCGCCCGTTCGCAATGGAGCGACTCGGCAAACAGCTGCTCGATGTGGGCGCGGCTCAGCGGCGCCAGCTTGATGTCATCGATCTTGACCCCGGCGTTGCGGATGGCCAGCAGCTTGCCGGTCAGCGGATGGGTGGCATCGACCTCGTTGTCCCGGTAGGCGCCCACCAGCATCAGGTGGCGCAGGTCGGAACGGACCAGCACATCCTCGATCAGGTCGAGCGTGGCGGCGTCCAGCCACTGGAGGTCATCGAGGAACAGCGCCAGCGGGTGCTCCGGCTGGGCAAACACGCCGATAAAGCGCCGGAACACCAGCAGAAAGCGCTGCTGGGCCTGCTGCGGCTCCAGGTCCGGCACCGG
Organism: Cupriavidus campinensis; assembly: GCF_905397395.1. Classification (GTDB taxonomy): domain Bacteria; phylum Pseudomonadota; class Gammaproteobacteria; order Burkholderiales; family Burkholderiaceae; genus Cupriavidus; species Cupriavidus campinensis. The sequence goes on along the minus strand of NZ_CAJPVH010000048.1, from coordinate 4,938 downwards.
TTCCGGCTCGCCGATGATCAGCTTCAGCTCGGGAATCAGGTCCGTCACCAGCCGGGCGTTGGGCTCCAGCGCCTCCAGCAGCGCACCGCGCCAGCGCGCCAGCTCCGTGTCGGGCTTGCCGAGCAGCGTGCGCACCAGGCTCTGGAACGCCTGCACCAGTGTCGAGTACGGGATATCGCGCTTGTACTGGTCGAACTTGCCGGAGGCGAACAACCCGCGCGGCGGCACCAGCACCCGGTGCAGCTCGTTGACCACCGAGGACTTGCCGATGCCCGAGTAGCCGGACACCAGCACCAGTTCCGGCGTGCTGGTGCGGATGATGCGGGCGAAGGCCGAGAGCATGGTGTCGACCTCCTGCTCGCGCCCGTACAGCTTCTCGGGGATCATCAGGCGGTCGCGCGTGCCGTGCTCGTCGAGCGGAAAGTCCTCGATGCGGCGCTGGCGCTCCCAGTCTTCCAGGCAGCGCCGCAGGTCGTGCTCGACCCCGGCGGCGGTCTGGTAGCGCTCCTCGGCGGTCTTGGCCAGCAGTTTCATGACGATGCGCGACAGCGCGGCCGGCACGGTCTCCACCCGCATGCGGGGCGACGGCGGCATCCGGGCGATATGGCAGTGCACCCACTCCATGGCGTCCGTCGCCGTGAAGGGTAGCGCGCCGGTCAGCATTTCGTAGAGGGTGATGCCGAAGGCGTAGAGGTCGCTGCGCGAGTCGATCGACCGGTTCATCCGCCCGGTCTGCTCGGGCGCCATATAGGCCAGCGTGCCGGCGATGGTCTCGGGCGGTTCCGGGGCCTGGCGCTCGCGCGGCAGGCGCGAGGCGAGGCCGAAGCCGGTCAGCCGGGACTGGCCGTCGGCGCAGTTCACGAGGATATGGGTGGGCTTGAGGTCCTTGTGGACCAGACCGCGCTGGTGCAGCTTGCAGAGCGCCAGGGCGATGCCGGTGGCGTGGCGCAGGAAGGTGCCGGCATCCATCGGCGTGCCCAGCATCGCCGCGAGCGGCTCGCCGCCCGGATCGTCGAGCATCAGCACGGTCCGCCCGCCGTCGCGCAACAGCTCCAGCGGGCGCAGCGCCCAGGCGCCGTCCAGTTCGTCCCGGAGCGCGAACTCGTGCGCGAGGCGGTCCAGCGTGGCGGGCAAAGGGTGTTCCGCCGCCGGGCGTGCCAGCAGCACCGCGTGGCCGCCGCCCTCGCCCGGAAGCTGGTCTCGACAGAACACGCGTTCGCCGTCGTCCCACAGGACGTGCAGTCTGTTACCCATTGGCGCCGACAAACGTTATGGATCTGCGTCAGCATATACCAAGGTGAACCGGACGCCATGGGGTGTGCGCTGGCCGGTACAGCGGAACGCGCAGGCCAGCGGGGAGGCCGGGCCCGGCGTGATGGCGCATGCGCAATCGATCACATTTTGCGTCAGGCCGCCAGCCGCTCCGGGGCGGCGTCGCCTCCGGCCAGCTGGAGCAGGTCGAGCGCGCGGATCTGCTCGGTCATGAAATCGACGAACACCCGGATGCGCGTGGGCAGGTGCTGGCGGCACAGGTAGCTGATGTAGTGGCCCCGGTCGCTCGGCACATGCTGGTGCAGGGCCATGACCAGTTCCCCGCGCGCGAGGTAGTCGGACACCTGGTGCGCCGGCATCTGGGCGATGCCCCGGCCATCGCGCACGGCCTGGAGCACGAGGTCGGCATCGTTGAAGGTCAGCCGGGCGGTCGGCAGCACCTTGCGCAACTGGCCGTCCACCTTGAATTCCCACTCGGCCACCCGCCCGCCGGTAAAGCGCTGGTTGATGCAGTCGTGCTGGCCGAGTTCGTCCAGCGTGGCCGGCAGGCCGCGCTTCTGGACATAGGCCGGCGCCGCGCAGACCACCATCTGCATCGGAATCAGCTGCTTGGCGATGATGCTGGAGTCCTCGATATAGCCGTCGCGGAACGCCACGTCGACCTGGTCGGCAGCGAAGTTGGCGGGCCGGTCATCGAGCAGCAGATCCACCGAGATCTCGGGGTAGGCCTCGGAGAACTTGAGCAGCAGCGGCGCCACCACCTTGCGGCCGAAGCCCACGGTGGAGCAGACACGCAGCATGCCGCGCGGCGGGCCGTTGCGCAGGTCGAGCATGTCGTTCATGGCGCCGACGATCTGGGTCACGCCGAGGTTGCAGTTCTCGAAGAAGCGCTCGCCCTCGCGGGTCAGGTTCGTGGTGCGCGTGGTGCGCAGGAACAGGCGGGTGCTTAGCTGCTCTTCCAGTTTCTGCACGCTGCGGGAAACCGCCGAACGGCCGATGCCCAGCCGCTCGCCGGCGCGGACAAAGCTGCCCTCCGTGGCCACCGCCATGAACGCGATGATGCCGGCGTAGCTGGTGGCGAAGCAGCTGGACAGCGCGTCGGCGCGATTGGCCGTTCCCACGCGAAAACCACACTGAGATGTCACCGTCTGATGCATTTGATGGCCCCCCTATCAAGCGTGCCGGCAGTCTGCGGGTGCACTGCGCACTCGCACCGGCCATGACACAAGGTTACGTGCCGGAGGGGCGTAAAACTATTCTGCGGACGGGTAGCGGCACGTCCTACCTAGGATGCGCAACGTCATACTCGGGTATTACCCGAGGCCATCGGGCGAGGCGTAATACGTTTGTATAATGCTCCGCCGCAGGCATGAGCGCTACGCTGGAAACGTCAACACATTCATGCGCAGGTGCACGCCTGCCGCGTGCCATTTCCATCCCCAAGGGTCGAGGTCGATCTTTTGTCTTCTGATCAGATTGTGTCGATTGTCGACGATGAAGAGGCGGTCCGCCTCGCGACGGAGAGCCTGGTGCGCTCGTTCGGCAGGCAGACCCGCCTGTTCGCATCGGCGGAGGAGTTCCTGCAATCGGACCTGCTTGCCGTCACCGCCTGCCTGATCTCCGACGTGATGATGCCCGGCATGTCCGGCGTGGCGATGCATGAGCGCATCCTGTCGCTCGGCCATGCGCCGCCGACCATCTTCATCACCGCCTTCCCCACGGCAGACCTCAAGGCCCGCGCGGCCGAAAACGGCGCGCTGGCCGTGCTCGACAAGCCGGTGGACCCGGACGCCATCGCCCACTGGCTCAGCGTGGCGCTGGACCTGCCATCGTAAATCGACGAATTCTGGAGCGTTGCGCCCGCTCAGGCCGGCTTGTGCGGCTGCGGCTGGACGCCCAGTGCCTCGGCCTTGCGGACCAGATCGGCCACCGAGCGCGCGCCCATCTTCTTCATGACCCGGCCACGGTGGATCTTCACGGTGACTTCCGTGAGATCCATCTCATAGGCAATCTGCTTGTTCATCAGGCCGGCCACCACGAACACCAGCACCTCACGCTCGCGCGGGGTCAGCGATTCGTAGGCCGTGCGCAGGCCCGCCACCGACTGCTCGGCGGCCAGCCGCTCGCCGTCACGGGCCAGGGCGTTGGCCACCGCGTCCAGCATGTCCTGGTCGCGGAACGGCTTGGCGAAGAAATCGACCGCGCCAGCCTTCATGGCCTTCACCGTCATCGCAATATCGCCATAACCGGTCATGAACACGATCGGCATGCGCACGCCGCTCTTGGCGATCTGCTCCTGGAAGGCGAGGCCGCTTTCGCCGCGCAGCCGGACATCGAGAATCAGGCAGCTTGGCGCGTCATGCTTGGTAAAGGCCAGGAATTCCTGCGACGATTCGAAGGTCTCCACGCGCAGGCCGGTGGAGCGCAGCAGCCCGCTCAGGGCGAGCCGGACCGCCTCGTCGTCATCGACCACGTAGACCACGCGCTCCTTGCTGTCCCGCGGGCTTTGGGCCAACGTCGATTGCGACCACGCACTCATCTTGCCTCCTGGGATTACTACCGCCTGTCACCTTCGCTCTTCTCGCTATTGTAGGAGATTTACTATGTGCAGGCGTTGCCGCACGGGTGTTCCCGGGCGGGGGCCGCAGACGCAAAAAAGGCCCCGTGACGGGGCCTTTTCCTACCGCCTTCGTGACGAATTTGTCACGCTTGCGGAACCTGGATTCAGGCGAAGTTCTGCGACGCGAAGTCCCAGTTCACCACGTTCCAGAATGCCTCCACGTACTTCGGACGGGCATTGCGGTAGTCGATGTAGTAGGCGTGTTCCCACACGTCGCAGGTCAGCAGCGGCTTGGCGTCAGTGGTCAGCGGCGTGGCGGCGTTGGAGGTGGAGACCAGGTCCAGCGAACCGTCGGTCTTCTTCACCAGCCAGGCCCAGCCGGAGCCGAAGGTGCCCACGGCGGTCTTGGTGAACTCTTCCTTGAACTTGTCGAACGAACCCCACTTGGCGTTGATGGCATCTGCCAGCGCACCGGTCGGCTGGCCACCGCCGTTGGGCTTCATCGATTCCCAGTAGAACGTGTGGTTCCACACCTGGGCAGCGTTGTTGAAGATGCCGCCCGACGACTTCTTCACGATGGCTTCCAGCGTGTCGTTCTCGAACTCGGTGCCCTTGATCAGGTTGTTCAGGTTCGTGACGTAGGTCTGGTGGTGCTTGTCATGATGGAACTCCAGGGTCTCCTTGGAGATGTGCGGAGCCAGGGCATCATGCGCGTACGGGAGCGGGGGGAGCTTGTGTTCCATTGTTCTGTCTCTAGGTTTGGGGTGGGGAGTTGCCGATTGTAGGTGACTTGCCAGACCCGCGCAAACGCGGGCGGAATGCCCCCTGGACTCATGTTAGTTTGCGCGGAAGACAATGGCGGGTCGATTGAGAATCAGTCCCATCCCGGCCCGGCAGGACTCAAAATGCCGCCAGCTTGGCCTGCACGCCGGCGATCTCCAGATCCGCCACGCCGTCGGCCAGATGCGCCTCCACCACGCTGCCGGCGCGCAGTTCGGCCGGCGAGCGCAGCGCCCGGCCACGCTGGTCCAGCAGCACCGCGTAGCCTCGCTCCAGCGTGCGCTGCGGCGCCAGCAACTCCAGCGCGCCGGCCACGCGGCCCAGCC
>NZ_CAJPVH010000047.1 GCF_905397395.1 Cupriavidus campinensis | reverse complement strand
CGCTGGCGCCGCCCGCTCCGCCGGTGGTGCCCGAGGCGGTGGCGCCCGCCGTGCCGTTACCGCCGGAGTGCGCCGCACCGCCGCCACCACCGCCACGGCCGCCGGCACCAGTCCCGCCAGCACCGCCCGAGAACTTGGTAGTACCGACGCCGCCGGCCGCCGCGCCGCCGGCACCTGGTGTGTTCGACGAGGCCGGGCCGCCACCTTTCGCGCCGCACGAAGAGCCTGCGAGCGTCGTGCCGTTGAACCACGTGTCGCCGCCAGCCGTGGCCGTCGCGGACGGGCCGCCCGCTACGCCGGCCGCGCCGAAGCGGATCTGCACGACTTGACCGGGCGTCAGGCTGACGTTCGCGATCGAGGAATAGGCGCCACCGCCGCCACCGGCGCCGTTATTGTTCCCTTGGGAATCTCCGCCGCCGCTCGCGGCAGTAGTCTCGACCACGCTGCCAGCAGATACCCAGTCGGCCGGGACCGTCCAGGTGGTGCCGGTCGTGAGGACAACAGTTGTCACAGCCGCCCTCCCCGTGGATGGTTACGCGTTCGCTTCCGTCAGCGTGGCCGAAGTGATGCTGACCGCCGCGCCGGCCGAGATCACGTTCGAGTTCATGTTGAAGTCGGAGCCGCTGGTCCCGACGTCCATGTCGAGCACGTGGGTCGTGCCGTCGGATTTCAGGAGGCGGGCCCACGTGGCCGTGCCGCTGGCGTCCGCCGACGAGTCCCCGGTGATGGCATTGAGGGTCAGCACGCCGCCGGAAGCCGCCGGCGCGAACGTCGCGCCGCAGGTCATTTCGGCCAGAAGCGTCTGCGAAGTGATCGCCGCGCCGGTTGCCGGTCGAGTGCCCGTGTATAGCCGCAGCTTCGCGCTGGCGCCGGCGGCCGTGGTAATTGCGTCAAGGCGCGAGTTGCGCAGGGCGGTGGACATACCGATCGTCATGGTGAACCCCTGAAAATGAAGAAGCCGCCCGAAGGCGGCCGGTACAGAACGCGGCGGGTGCTACGCGGGCTTCACCGGCCAGTTGATGGTGCGCGGGAAGCCAGCCTGGCCGTTCACCGCGCGCAGCGCCTTGCGGTACTGGCTCAGCGCCTTCAGGCGGATCTCTTCCTCCGGCGTGAGTTCGTCCAGCACGAAGCCATCCATCAGCGGCGCGATCAACTGGTCGGCCTCGGCCAGGAGCGCATCACGCTGCGCGAGCGCCTGCGCGGTGAGTTGCTGCGTCTCCAGCTGCTCGTCGAGCACCCATTCGTCGGCCACCCACTTATAGGCGGGACCAGGCCGGGCCTCATCCGTCAGGAAAGCCGGCAGATCGCCCAGCCCGTTGTACTCGTCGCCCAGCCCGAACGCGGAACCGTCGGCGGTGCGGAACAGCGGCACCGCGCGGTAGTCCGGCACCAGCGTCCAGGAGCCGTCCGGCCAGTTCTGCGGCGGCTGGCCGCCGGCGTTGCGGTAGACCGGCGCGCGGCGTTCCTCTGCCTGCGGCGGGGCCAAGGTGGTCGCGTAGCCCGGCACCAGCGGGTCGTCCGGCTCCAGCGGGTTCGGCTCGGCAACGCCGGCGCCCAGAAACTCGCCGGTCTTCGGGTGGTAGTTGAAGATGTCCATGGGAGTCCTTAGTACTTGATGCAGGCCAGCAGGCCGACGTTGCGCGGGCGATTCTCCGTGCCGGTGTTTGGCTGCACGCCGTGTGAGCCGTTACTGATCACCACATGCAACCCGTTGTTATCGCCGGGCATATATGCAATGCTTTCAGCGCCGCCCGTGACGCCAGATGCAGCGGCAATAGTGTTGTGGGTGTGCGGTCCAATCATCTCGGTCTGCAAAGTACCGAACCCGCGTCCGGTGTCGAGGCCGCGACCGTCATCCCATCCTCGAACGAACTCCCCACGAAGATCCGGCAGATTGAAGGTCGTCGAACCGTCCCCGGCACCGAAGGTCGTCCCGATCTCGGCGAACAGATCCGCGTAGGTATTCCGGGATACAGCACCGCCATTGGCCTTGAGGTAGCCGGCTGGCGCCACGCTCTTGGCATGGAACACGACTGTTCCGGGGAGGATGTGCCCCAGGTTCTGGACGCCAAGCAGGCCGATGGTGATCCAGGCATTGTTCGCGGCATTCCGCATCTTCAGGAGCCCGGCGTTGGTGTCCGCCCAGAACTGATATGCGAAGGTCGTGGTTGGCGCCACCGATCCCGAACTCGTGCTGGCCAGCGCCTGCAGCGCCTGGTTCATATCGGCGCGGAACGCTGCACCTGCCTGGTTGGCAACGTCCATGTCATGTTGGGACATGCTTTCCTCTCGCGTTAGTAGGCAACAGCATCCCAGTCGAACTTGCGCGACACGGGAGTGCTTGCGGCGTTGTAGAAGGTGATAGTGAATCCAAACTCGGCCTTGCCGGTGATGACGAAGTAGTCGCCCTGCCCCATGTTCTGGGCCGTGATGCCCAGCACAGGCGGGATTCGGAAGACCTTGTCGAAGGTGATGACCTTGGCGCCTGCGCCAGAGATGACATCGCGCGCCGACTCCCTACGGTCCGGCATGTCGATATTGACCGTCAGGCCCGTCACGACCACGTTGTGCGATGTCGAGCCGCTTTCCAGCTCAACCTTCCACTGGAACGCGCGCGCCTCGTAGTCGCCCATCGCGAAGTGCTGCCACTCCCCCCAAACTGGCGAGCCTGCCGGGTTGTCGTTCGTGGTGCGCACATAGAGCGAAACGACGGTGTCGCTGATGCGGTTGCCGTCGATAGACTCCCACGTGTCGACGAGGTCATACCGGAAGTCGATCTGATCGCCGGTGTCAAACGAGATCGCGTCGATCGTTGCCGTGAGGCGCGACTTCTCCACCACGCCGAGGTCGAACGTGTTGGCGAACTGGTACGTGCCGTTCGAGACGATGCCGTCGAGCGAGTCGATCAGCCCCCAGCCACCCGCGCCAACGACCGTGTCGATAAGTCCCAGCCCATCGATCGTGCCCTGGCTATCCCACAGGCCGCCGGCGTCGCTCAGGCCCTGATCATCAATCAGGCCTGAGCCGACCAGCTTGATGCCGTTGAGCGCAGGGTCGTAGACGATGTTCGACTTCGCGCCAGCGAATGCCGGCTGCTCGATCACCGCCGCGACGATGTTCAGGCTGCTCAGGGACGGCGCGGTGGTCACCACCATGGTCGCGCTCGGTGACTCGTGGCCCGTCGAGTCGATCCATTTGGCCAGGTAGACGCCAGAGAGCAGCGGCAGCTGCGCGGAGTTGGCCGCACCGGAGATATAGCCGCCGATGTCGATCGCGCTTCCCCAGCTCGGCTGTTCCGTGTCGGTCGTGTGCCGGATCCGCGCCTGCCCGCCCACCCGGACATCCAGTTCCTCCGCCGCGTCCCACGTCAGGTTGGCGAATCCGTTGATGGCGGCCAGCGACAGCCCCGTCAGGTTCGCCGGCGGCGCGAGCTTGCCCACAACCGTGTGGAGTGCCGAGTACGTCCATGTCGGGCTGCGCACGCCGATGCCCGAAACCACGCGCCCGCGCACCAGATACCGGCCGCCGTCTTCGACTGGCGAAATGTAGGTGCTGGTGGTGCTCGCGCTCACCGGCGCCAGCGCGCTCCAGGTCTCGGCTTCGAGCGTCTTGTACTCCAGCTCGATGCGTCCCGTCTGGGATACCGCCGCGTCCACCACAGGCGGCCACTTAGCGAGGATCCGCGTGACCACCTGGCCGCCGCCGCCCATGACAAGCTGGTCTTCCCCAGAATCGAGCGTGAACGCCCCCAGCGTCTCGACTTTGAAGGGGTCCGGCAGGTTCGTGTCCGGTACCGGGTCCACCACAGTCGCGTCGCCGTAGGCCCAGTCATAGACCGCCGCGGCTTCCTCGTTCAGCATCAGGTCGATGCCCCCGTCGTCGGACATCTTCCACGACATGACGCGGAAAACCTTTTCCGACCAGCCGAACTTCGGCAGCGTGACCTTGACGGTGCTGTAGGCGGTCAGCGGGAACGCCGTAAGCTTCGCGGGAAAGTCGACGACGATGCCCTGCCTCGACCGCTCCAGGATGATCTTCGCTAGGCGCTGGGCCTGAAAGGAGTCGGTCGTGAATGGCAGCTCAATGTCGCGGTCGATCACCTCGCCGTCCTGCTGGGCATACAGCAGGTTCTCGACGGCCGGGAAGTCACTCGGCTGCCAGCTGTTCGACGGATTGATGAAGGTTCCCTTGACGCGGTTGAAGAGATCCCGGCGCGGCGTGCGCGCTTGGACCTTCACCGGGCCGCGCAGGTCGCTCTCCGTAAGCGTCACGGTCGCGAGGTCGTAGGCACCGGCGAAGACCCGGAAAACACCACCGGTGATCGTCACAGTGGCGCCGCCGGCCGTGACCATCTCCGCGAGGTTGTCGCGCGGCGACTTATCCAGCATGACGATGCCGTTGCAGCTGTAGCTGCGCTGGTAGCGCTCCGGCGCGACCGCCACGTACTCGTCCGAGATGTTCGCCGCAATGATCACGGACTGAACGTCGACGTCGGTATCGGTGCAGCCGAAGCCGCGCTCGTCCCGCAGGTAGTCGTTGACACACAGCGCCCAGTTGTCGCTCCACGCGACGGTACCGACGCGGGGATCCAGCACCTTCTTGCCGCGCACCAGGGCCTTGATATTCGGCAGGCCGTTGGGAAACACGTCGATGTCGTATTCCAGCCGCACATATAGGTAGCAGACGCCACGCAGCTGGTGTGTCCACGTCCAGCCAGGAATCTCGGACACCATCACCGGGTCGGCCTCCTGATATGGCGAGCCGAGGTGTGTTCTCACGCGCACCAGCGGGGAGCCGACCTCCGCTTCGTACTCCATGATCACCTTGTTGACACCGGGCTCAATGTCGGTGACGGTGACCGACATCGAATCGGGCGTGAAAGAGAAGTTCACCGAGCCCGCGTAGTTCTCGCCACCAAAGGTTTCGATCGAGATGATCTTGTGGATTGCCTCGCCCGGAGACAGCACCGCCGTGGTCTCTCCCATCGGCACAGCCTGGCTGAACCGCCGATTGACCATCTGGATCTTCTTGAATGGCGCGGTCAGCACATAGCCGTTGGGATCCAGAGCGCCCACAGGTGATTCACCGAGATAGACCTCTTCCACTGCGTCGCACTCGTGATCCGCCAAGGCGATGACGAGGTGCATGTACTGATTCGTCTTGCCCGGAGCATCTGTACTTGCGGCGAAGATCAGCGGCCCGGATGTCATCGCCCGGCCGTAGATCATGTTGCGAGGCTGCACGTTGGAGCGGACAACCTGCGTTCGGCCTTGCGCCTCCGCTGCGAAGCCATTGTTGGAACGCGGCTTGAAGATAGCGCCCATCAGGGCACCCACGGCGAACGAAATGGCCAACGCCACCACGGCGTATGTAATCGTGTAGGCCACCGCAACAACTGCCGCAGTTGTTCCGGCAGCTGCAACGGCGGCGGCCACCGCCGCGGCAGCTGCTGCTGGCATAGACTGTCTCCTAAATCTTCCAGGCTGCTTTCGCAGCACTAATGGGGTGAAATTCGAGACCGGCCACGCCTTGGGCGACGATATTCGCCCCGACGCAGAGCGCCAGTGCTTCGCCGCCCGGTGTGTCGATCAGCACCACGTCGCCACGGCCGGCCAAAGCAGGAGGGCGCGGTGAGCCAAGGATGAGACTGGCCAGGCCTGCGACACCACCGTTGTCCCGCAGGACGCGACGCGCGCCCTTCTCCGATTGGTACAGACCCCTCCAACGCTCGCCCGGATCGGTCCCAGTCATGGCTTCGATGCCGTCGCAGACGAAGAGGCAACAGTCCGAGTCTCCCCAAGAAAAAGCCCGCTCGCGGCGGGCTTCAATGAATGTGGCCAGTCGCTCTGGCCAGTCGCTCATGCGCTGCATCAACGCCCCCAAAGCAAGTTCTTTTCCACCATCTGCGCCACGTACTCAAAGCCACGATCACCGGCGTAGCGGCCCTGCTGGTCTTCGTTGTTGTAGCGGCGGATCTTGGGTCGATCCCACGAGGCCATTCTCGACTCGGCAGACACAGTGATGGTCGCCGTGTCACCCACTTCGGTATCCATGGTGTCCATGCGCCCATAGAAGAGCCGGACCGGATCGACCAGTAGCCGCATATCGTCCCGCAACGGCGCGAACCAGATTTGGCACGGTCGGCCCTGGTATTGCTCGCCCAGCGTGATTGCGATCAGTTCGCTCGGCACACCAGAAAGTGTCAGGCGAATGCCGATCGCTTCAAGACTCGCTTGCTCCTGAATCGGTTCGATGTTCCCCAGCGTGCACAGTCCTACCCAGTTGATCCCGTTCCAGAACACGTCGTACGACGCGCTACAAACGCATAGCGGCTGGGAGAAATCCATTCTCACGAAGAAGAGATAGGGGACATGGCTGGCGATCACTCCCGCCGCCGTCCCGGCGTCCATGCTCCGGTTCATCAGAAAATCTCCGCGGCGGTGACCACAATTGATTCGGCAATGCGGCCGGGCAACATCGACACCGAGTACTCGTCGGCCGTCAGCATCATCGTGGCGCGCGGCTTGTTCAGCGTGATGGCCGCGTTGTTCGCCGGTGCATTGCGGAATGGAGGCGCCACCGGCACTGTGGCCAATCCTCCCGCGCTACTGGTGACGTCAGCGGTGACAATCTTCAGTTCACCGCCGACGGCCAGATAGTCACCGGCGCGCAGCACCAGCGTGCTAACTGGCCATGACTTCGTCGGCAGCTCCCGGAAGTTGGTCATCGTGCCGGTCACAAGTGGCGCAAACGCGGAACCGCCGGGGCGACCATGCGGCCACAGCGTGAAGCGCCCCGCCATACCGCCCAGGGAAGCTAGGAACGCTTGCAGCCGCCCGGTCTGGATCGCGTCCATCGGCGGGAACTCGAGCGCAACCTTCCACCGAGCGCCGGGGCGCTCTACCGTTTGGACCGATCTATTCAGCGGAGAGATGAAGGTCTCCGTGTTCGACTGGAGGCCCCACGTGGTCTTCGACGGTACAAGATCAGCTGGCCAGTCGAGAGTTGCCATGCTTCACCTCCGGGCCAATTGGTGGATGTCGCCGCCGCGCGATAGGTTCTGCTTCACCTCTGCAACGGCCGCGTTCTTCGCCTGCACCATCGCCTGCATGATGGAAGCCTGGTCAGACCGGCTGTCGACGTTGATGTGCTGGACGATCGTCACATCACCGCCACCGGCGGCGCCCGCTCCGCCCAGCGCGTCGTTGGGCAGGATGTTCCCGGAAGCCGGCGGCACGAACATCTCCGGACCTTTCTCACCGACTATGTAAGGCTGACCGGCATTCACCGGGCCGCCGGTCGCGCGCAACTCGATGCCCTGCACCGAAGACATATCGACGGGCGAAGTGCTGGAGATCCCAGCCGTGCCAGTATCTGTCCCGCCAGCGCCGCCCGCCGCTCCCATGATCAAGCCGCCCAGTTGGGTGAACAGCCCAGAAAGCGCCGCGCGCGCCTGGATGCGGATCAGGTCGGCGATGACCGACTGAGCAAAATCGCCGAAGTTGAATTTCCCCGTCGTGGCGAAGGTGACGATGCCATCCTCCATGCGCTTGAATGCGTTCGTCGCGGCGTTGCTGCTCTGCGCCATGGCGTTGCGCGATGACTCTGCATAGTTGGCCATGGCCTCCGTCGCGCCGTTGACCCAGCTCTCCTGCTTTTCGCGCAGCGAGGCGTAGTAGTCGTCATAGTCCTGCAGCGACCGATCCAGCCCCGCGCGGATGTCATCCTGCGCCTTCGTGTACGCGGCGGAGTTGCGTGCCGCCTCGGGCGTGGCCTTCTCCAGCTGCAGTTGCAGGTTTTCGTACTCGCGGTAGATCGAGCGCACCGCCTCGGCCTGCTTCTGCGCCTCGCTACCCCGGCCCAGCGCGTCCAGTTGCCGCTGGTACTGCTCAGCTTGCGACTTCTGATAGTTGCCGATCTGGGCGTTGACGGCGGCCGACCGCTCTTCCAGCTTCGTGATGTCGGTCTTGAGCTTCAGCGCGCGCTCATTCTCGACGTTCTGGGCCAGCTGTGCCTTGATCTGGTCCTGGTTGGCCAGCAGGCTCTTCTGCTCGGCCGTCAGGATGGTCTTGCCCTTCAGGTCGCCTATCTTCTGCAGGAACTCGGCCTGCTGGCGCTCAGCTGCAGTGAGCTTCTCGCTCGACTCCAGCGCCGCGCGCGTTGCGGCGTCCTGGTCGCGCAGTTGCTGCAGGAACTTCGTCGCCGCATCGTCCTGGTAGGCCTTGGGCTTGGCCGTCCGGGTCTTCGGATCCTTGTACTTTTCCTCGATCGCCGCGACGCGCTTGTTGTACTCGTCGGCTGCCATGCCGACCGTCTCGGCGTCGCGCTTGAGCTGGTCGATCTCGTCTTTGCGCTGGTCGGCGCGCGAACGCGTGGCTTTGGTCTGCGCATCCAGACGCGCCTTCGCCGAGATCATCGCGTCCTGCTGGCGCTGGTTGGCGGCCTGTGCGGATGCCTGCGCGCCAGCGTCCTCAAGCGGCTTGGCCTGCGACTGCAGCTTCGACAGTTCCTCCCGGAGCCGCTGAATCTGCGCAACGCGCGCCCGCGCGCCGGAGCCGAATGCCGCGCCGCCTTCGTTGCTGGCGAAGCCGCCGCCCTTCTCCAGATCCGCGATCTGGCTCTGCACGCCAGTGATCTTGTTGCGGATCTCGTCCAGCGTGGCCGCCCGGCCCAGCCCCAGCATGGCGTCCCACGCGCCCTTCGCCGCACCGGTGACAGCGTTCCAGGCGCGCTCCATATAACCAAGGTTACCGATCACCTTGTCGGCGCGCGCCTTCATCTGCTCGGCGTACGCCTGCTGGGCCAGCGCGGCGGCCTGATCCTTCTTGCCCTGCTCTTCCAGCGCCACGATCTGGTCGTAGACCGCCGCCGTGAGGTAGTGATACTGCTCGTTCAGCTTCAGCGACGCCTTCACCGGCTCGTCGCCGAGCTGCACGAACTGCTCGATGGTCTTGTCGACGGCCGTGCCGGTGGCCTTCTCCATCGCCTCGGCGGCAATGCCGATGGCGACGATCTGGTCGCCGGCGATCTTGCCCGTGGCCGCGATCTTGGCCAGCACCTCCGCCGCCTGGCCCTGCGTGCCGATTGTGCGGCTCACCGTGGCCGACATGGTCGCCAACTGGTCCGCCGACAGGCCGGCATAGTTGCCGGTCATGATCAGCGCCTGGTTGAACGCCTTCGACTCGCTCGCGCCCTGCGACATGGCGTAGGCCAGCGCTCCGGCCGCCGCGGCGCTCAGCGTGAACGGGTTGATCAGGCCGGTGACATAGGTTCCCACGGCGCGCGCGGCCGGGCCGATGCCGCCGAACATGTCCTTCAGCTGCCCGCCCTGCTGCGTCAGGATCAGCAGCGGGCTCTGGCCACCGGCGAGCTGCGTCACGATGTCGGTCATCTGGGCCGGCACCATGCGCATCGCCGCGGCGGTCTGGCGGGCCGATGCCCCGACGCCGTCAAGCGCTTCCTGCACGCGCCGGCCGCCGCTGGCCGCCTGCTCGGCCGCTTTCAGCTTGGAGATGTAGTCGGAGACCGCATCAGTGACGCCCAGTTGAGCGGCCTTCTGCTCCAGCAGCTGGATCTTCGTCTTGCCGACAGTGTCGGCCATGCGGGCGGTCTGGCTGACGAACGCGTTGATCGCGCGCGCGCTGGCGTCCGATCCGTTCTTCGCTGCCTCTGCGATGGCGTCCTGGGCGGCCTTGGTGCGGCGCGCGGCGGCCTCCTGCGAGCTGAGGAAGTTGTCCAGGCTGCGCTTCGCCGCGTCCATGCCGGCGCTGTAGCCGCTGGCATCGGCGGTGACGCGGACGATAGTGTCATTGGCCACGAGTCAATTCCTTCACTTTGGTCTGGATCACTTCGTCCACAGCCGCCGCCGCCGCACCCTTCTTCGCCTCGAAGGCGGGGCGCAGGAATGGCTGGGCCGCCATCTTGGACGTGCCGAACTCCAGGAAGCGCCCATAGAACGCCTCTTTCGACCAGGTCACCAGATACGAGGCAATCCGGCCGGACACCGACACCTCGTCGTCGTAGGCGATGATGATGTGGCTGCGCAGGAAACCCGGCGGGTGCGAGCCCTGCTTCCCTTCGTAGATGCCCTTATCGACTGGCGCGCGCAGCTTCACCTCGGCAAGAATCTCGCGCGCGCCGGCCACGGCGGCCTGCCGCAGCACGGACTCGCTCGCGACCGTATCGAGTGCCAGCAGCGTGTCCCGCAGCGCCTGGGCGTTCTCCACCTCGAAGTTCTTCCTCGCCATCACGACCTCTTCGGAAACATCACCCGCTCGATCAGGTCCGCCTGCGCGTCAGGATCGTCCAGCAGGATCGGCTCGGCGTCATTGGCGGCGCTGTGGTACTCGTTCCACGGGATGAAGTCCAGCGCGCGGAATGGGTCCGGCGCCGCCTTCGGGTTCCGGTGGACGTTCGCCACCATCGAGGCGATCGTGCCGGCCCGGAGATCGTCGTAGTGGCTGCCCCACGGCTCCAGCTGGTAGAACGCCATCCATTCGACGAACTCCGCGCTGGGGATCTCCGCCTGTGCCTGGCCTACTGACTTTCCGAGAGCGAGGGCGAGCCGGAACCAGAATCGCCGCTCGGGGCGGCGTCGGAGTTTTTTTCGGCTTCCTCCACAGCGCTAGCGGCCAGGCCGTTCAGTCTCAGGGCCACGGCCAGCACCCTGTCCATGGCGGCCTGGTTCTTCCCGCGCAGCATCTCGATGTCAGCCTCTTCGAAGACCGGCGCGCCGTCCTCGTCGACGACCGTGGACACCAGCACGCGCGCTGTGAACACGCTGTAGGGCACCTTGCCGTCGCCTTGGCGGTTGATCCAGTTGTCGCGCGCGAGGCCCGACATCACCGCCACGCGCACGGTGCCGCCCCACTCGGGGACCTCGACGTCTTCCGTCTTGAGGTCCGCCGCGCTCAGGATCGCTGCTTTCGAAAGGATCGTCATGTTAGGCGTCCACCACATCGCCGGTGATGCGCAGCGTCACGCCGGAGGTCTTCAGCACCTGGTCCACGCCGCCTTCCAGGGGGCTGTTCTTGCAGTAGGCGTCGAAGGTCTTCGTCTTGCCGTTGGGCAGCGTGAGCTTGTAGGACCGCTTCGTGCCGGCGCGCTTCGCGGCGTCCACCGCCTGCTGGCCCGCGTCGTTGAAGTCCTTATTCACGTCGAAGGTGAACGAGCCCCAGTCCTGCAGGCCGAGCATGAATTCCTTCGCCGTCGAGTCGAGATCGGTGACATCCAGCTCGCTGGCCTGGCCGTCGAAGCCATTGAACGAGATCAGGTTCTCGATCTTGGTCCATGTGACGGGCGTCGCCGTGCCGGCCGCGGTGATGGTCTTGCCCACCGTGTTGACCTCGACGGCGAAGGTGTTGGCCGTCACGTTCTTGGCCACCACGGTCTGGCCGTTCAGCGTTGCCGCGTCGGCACCGGTCAGGCCGGCCAGGGTCACGACATCGCCGTTCGTCAGCGCGTGCGCCGTCGAGGTGATGATCGTGGGGAAGCCGACGGCAACGCCGGTGATGGACTTGGCCGCGCCGGTCGTGCCGGAGACTTCCAGTTTCGAGCCCTGCGCGGAGATTGCGGTGGATGGCATGTTGACCTCTTCGAGATTAAAGAGCCCGCGCAGGGCGGGCGATGGAACAGTGGTGGTTCAGATGGAACACAGGCGGCTCAGGGCTTGAACCAAATCGAATAATCGAGGCGTGAGCCGTACAGGTTTGTGTCCTGCTCGTGCTCGCTCACGGGCGAGCCAATCGGCAACGCGCCGGCGCCTACCAGCGCATTGCGCACGAGCCGCATGGTGGCGACTGTCTCGGCCCGAGTCGCCGACCAGACGCTGATCTGCACCCGCTGATTCTCGAGGTCGGCAGGCCCGTCCAGGTCGTTCACGTCCTGCCCGCCGACCGCCTGGTACGTGACGTACGGGCGCGCCGCGTTGCTCTGCGCCACGTCGGGATACACGTTGACGCCAATGCCGGCTAGCGCGGCCACAACGATTGCCTCCGCTGAATCAGCCATCAGATGCTCCCGTCTCGCACACCAGGTCGATGTACTCGCGTCGGTCGATATCCGGCATGACCGCGGTGATCGCGTACATCGCGCCTGCGCACGCGACGCGCATGCCGGCGTTCAGATCATCTCGGTAGCGAATGCGGATGCTGGCTTGGACGATCGAGGCCGGCGAATCGGCGCGGATAACCTCCAGACCGCTCTTGTGTTTCACGTCGGCCCAGACGGTCGCCACGTCGAGCCAGTCCGTAGCAGGCTGCCCCAGTGCGTCCTGCCCCCCGGCCCGCCGCTGGATCGTCACCTGTCGGTTGAGCCTTCCTGCTCGTAGCATTTCAGACCCCCGGCGTGATGCGATAAGGCCTCAGAAGGCGGCGCGCCGAGACCGGCAGTTCGACTGCGGTGGCCCCGACCACGGAATCCTCGCGGTTCGCGTACAAATCGCCCGTCGTCTTGAGGATCGCGGCCTTGATTGCGGCGTTGACCACCATGGGAAAGTCGCCAGCCGTGCCGGCGGTCTGAGCCGTGTCCAGGTCTTCTTGCGTCGCGAACACTTGACGATTGACGTACGCCATCGCCGCCTGCTGCGCGCCTTCAAGGTACAACTGGATCAGGTCATCTTCCGTCCCGACCTCGGCACGCACGTGCTTGATCGCAAGATCGATCGTGACGAAAGCCATGCGCTACTCCGATTGGCCAGCGGCGGAAGTGTTTGCGAGCAACTCAGCCAGCTCCGCCTTCCGCGCGGTGGGCTTGTACTCGATGCCCTTCTCATCCAGAGCGGCGCGTAGCTGCGCCACGGTCAGGCTATCAGGCGGATCGCCGTCATCTTCGTCCCCAAGCGCACCCAGGGACTTGGCGCCTTCTACGAGTTCGGGCGGGCATTCGTCACCAGGTTCGAATTCGCGCGGGTAGATCTCGCCATCGGGAACACCGAAGAACAACTTGATCAGCTTTGGCATGATGAAATCTCCGAGAAATCGCACAGAGGTGCCCGGAGGCACCCCTCATTGCACGCTTGCTTTACGGGTTGACGGCTACCTTCAACGCGCGCATCGGCTCCGGGTTGTGCACGCCACCACCAACGCGCTTCGTCGTGTAGAACAGAACGTAGGGCTTGGCCGTGAACGGGTCGCGCAGCACGCGAATGCCGACGCGATCGAACACGGTGTAAGTGCGCTTGAAGTCGCCGAACAGGATGGGCAGCGCGTTTGCCGCCACATCCGGCATGTCAGGCACCTCGGTCACCGGGAAGCCCGCGAGCGTCGCAGGCTGACCAGCGACGTAGGACGGCTGCCAGAGATAGTTGCCCTGGCCGTCCTTCAGCTTCCGCGCGACGCCCTGCGTCTTGCGGTTCATCGAGAACCGCGCGTTCAGCGTGAATGCCGACGGCAGGTCGTAGATCAGGTCGAGGACGCCGTCCGACGTCAGCGCCGCCGCAGCACCGCTGTTCACGGCCTTGATTGCGCCGAACGGGTGCTTCGCTGCGTTCGCCCCGCCCGTCACGTAGGTCAGGATGCCGAAAGGCTTGTTCGATCCGTCGCCGGAGAAGAATGCCGCGCCTTCCTGCTTCGAGAACTCGGTTTCGACCTCGCCCGCGAGCCACGATTCGAGATCGATGGCCGAATCGTCCAGGATCTGCTGCGTTGCCGCCGGGTTGGCGTAGATCTCGCCCCACCCGAAGCCCAGCGACGCGAACGTGCCGGTCGCGGTCTGCGGGCGCGCCGCGGTTTCGCCGACCCAGCCCGAGGCCGTGCCGCCCATGTTGTACAGCTTGGTCAGGCCAGTACCGGACACGGGGGTGACGGTGGCCAGTTGCCGCATCGGGGATACCAGCACGAGCTTGTCGGTGATGGTGCGGTCCCACTCGATCGGCGTCAGGTAGCCGCCCTGATCGTCAGCACCCTTGTTAAGGGCGGCTTGAATGTCGCCCTTCTTGAAGTGCGCGCGGAAGGCGTCCGAGTACTCCGCATCCTTCAGCTGTTTGCCACCGGCGCCCATCTGGGCGGCGGCGATCTTGACGTTGGCATCGTCGACGGCCTTCTGCAGGCTGTCCATATCCGCGCTGATCTTCGAGACCTTCGCGTCGATGTCGCCCGTCGGCAGACCAGCTTTCACGGCGTCGAGCTGCTTCGTGTGTTCGCTCTTGAACTCGGCGAACGCCTTCTGCAGGTTGTCGATCAGTTCCTTGACCTGCGGGGCGCTGTCGGCACGCACGGCGACGATGCCGCGCACGACTGCGCCTGCGTTGCCCGACAGGGCTGCCACCAGAGCGGCGGCGAGAATGTTCTTGGTCATATCAGCCTTTCAATGCGTTGATGAGGTTGTGCAGCGAAGCTGCGACTTCTTCGCCAGCGCGCGGCGTGGCAGTGGGATCCCCGGCAGCGCTCGGCTTGCCGGAGAAGAGGGCCTTGAATGCATCGCGGCGAGTGGACCGGGAGTAGCCGGCCTTCGCCATCGATGCTTCGATGAGTGCCATGGCCTTGCGATCGGCCGCGGCGTTGGTGTGCTTCGAGATGTCGGCGCTGTCGACCAGACCGGTGGCGAATCCGCCTTCGACAGCGGCGTCGGCACCGATCCACGATTCCTTGTCCATCATGGCCGCGGCTTCCCCCTGGGTGATGCCAGCGCGCTGCGCGTAGACCTTCGCCATGGCAGCGTCGAACGGCTCCAGCACGGCGGCCGTAGCCGTCAAGTCGTGCCGATTGCCGATCGCGACGGCCCACGCGTTGTGGATCATCAGAAAGGCGCCCTCGCCCATCAGGATCTCGTCGCCGGCCATGGCAATCACCGACGCCGCCGACGCGGCAACGCCCATCACCTTCACGGTGACCTTCGCCTTGTGCTCGCGCAGGAGGTTGTAGATCGACACACCCTCGAAGAAGTCGCCGCCGGGCGAGTTGACGTTGACGGTCACCGCGCGAGCGCCGATGTTGCGCAACGCCGCGCTGATGCGCTTTGACGTGATGCCCGTGCCGTCCCAGTTCTCGCCGATCGAGTCATAGATCGAGATCGTGGTCTCGTCGTCGTCCTTGGCCGCACGCACGTCCGGATTCCATCGGTCGACCGCATCGGGGCGAAGATCGAACTGGGCGCCGCCGAGACGGTGATCGGCGCGAATTTCAGGCAGTTGGAGCAGGCTCATTGCTGGGACCTTTCTGGGTAAGCGGGTTGCGCAGATCGTCTGCCTGCGGATCGTCGGAGCGCGGCAGATCGAGCGAGTCGCGCACCTCGTTCTGTTTCATCCACGGCTTCTGGCCGCCGGCGCCGAGCGCCTTAGCAAAGAAGTCGGCCTGGTCCTTCGAGGTGCCGCGCATCAGCGCCTTCTCGTTGAACTTGTACTGATATAGCTCCAGCTCGCGCTCATCGAGCAGCACGCGGGCTGCCGCCTGCTCCCACGCGGTGAACCACTGCGCGAGGGTGTATTGCACGAAGAAGATGGTCAGCGCTTCGATACCGCTGCCCCAACTGGTGTCATCCATCATCAGAAGGGGGCGCGGCACGCCGTACATGCGCGCCACCTCTTCGATCTGGTGACCACGGTTCTCGACGTGCTGGGCATCCGCTGCCGTCACTGCCCACTTGTTCGCCTTAGCGCCCTCTTCGAGCACCATCCATTTGCCGGCATTCTCGGCGCCCGCATAGCCTTGATCGAGCGAGGACTTCATTCGGCCATAGGCTTCGTCGGACAGCTCGTTCGGCACCTCGATCGCGCCGCCTGCCATCACGCCGGTGCGGAATGTCCGGGAGGCGGCGCGCTCGGCCTGGCTCGCGAGGTCGAGCGCCTCGCGGGCCAGCTTCACGCGCGATAGGCCGTTGATGCCGTCGAGCGACAGGTCTCGCAGATGGAAGACCTCCTTCGCCGACAGGGTGATCTGGCCGCCGTCCGGCCGCGTGTAGTCGTAGACCATCTGCCAGCCATCGGTAAGCCTGGGCTTGCATGAGTTGCGCTCGAGCGGGATCAGGCGGATTGGCCGATTGCCCGACCAGATGACGCGCGCGAATCCCTGACCATCAAGCAGCGTGTGGAGCTGCAACAGGCTCTTGAACTCGAGAGGGGTCTGCCAGTCGTTGGGCTTCAGCTTCAGAAGCCGATATGCAGGATGGTCCGTCGCCAGAGCCTTGTCCGGCGTGTTCTTCATCAGGTTGAATGGCAGCATGCCGATCGAACCCGAGATCAGCGTGACGCACCGCAGGACTGCCATGTTGCGCAGGCTCTGCGCCTTGTTGCCCAAGCCACCGTCCAGGTTGCCCCTCATGAACTCATATAGCGCCGGGTCGTCCAGCCCGCTGAACATTTGGCCCGCCGGCAACTCGGCACGAGCGCCGCGGGGGCCTGGCGCCAGCCCGGGCTCTACCCGCGGCGGCGACGCGGCACGAGCGCCCGCCTCCGGCTCAGTTCCACGCCGGAAGAAATCGAAGACATTCATCGGGACCTCAGAGGTAGCGGATACCGCGTTTTTCGTAGACGGAAGCCTTCTTGGCCGCCGGATTCAGGGATAGGAGCGCGACTGCATTGAACAGCGCCATCAGCGGGTCGATCTTGGCCGTCCCGCTGGCCTGCTTCGTGATCAGGATGGCATTGCCCTTCGGTTCGACCTTGGCATTTCCGACGCACCAGTTCATCAGCTCAGTGCCGCCGTGCCACAGCGTGCCTTCGGCCAGCTTTCGCTCGGTAGTCTTGATCGTGCCGTTCAGTTTGTAGCCCTGCGGGATGCCGACGATCATGTCCTCGCCGTTTGCGTTCTTCTCCGGGATGCCGGCCGCCACCAGCGCATCCAGCACGGCACCGATGCCGCTCGGGTCGACGCCGATCTTGTCCAGCAGGCCCGCCTCGTATATCAGTAGTACATCCTGCGCGAGCTGCTCGACGTCCTCGCCGATCTGGTCGACGATCACGATTTCGCCCGCCTTCTCCAGATCCAGCAGCTTTGGCGCCTCCGACTTCCGGCGCTCCAGCACCATCGGGTGGGCCCAAGCCTTGCACCAGGCCAGCCATTCGCCGGTCTCCCGGTCGCGGCCCGTGGCCGCCAGCCCCAGCAGGTCATCCAGCCCGCCGCCGTCGATCCCGACGTCGATTACCTCGCACCGGCGGATCAGATCGGCCAGCGTCAGGCCCGCGCGCGCCTGCTGCTCCCAGATCAGCGCCCCAGCCCAGCTGTCGGACCGCAGCGCCAGCCCGATCTCGACATTCAAGTGCTGGGACGCCCACGCGCGCAGCTCTTCCTCGCTGGTGTCGCGCGCCGTCTCGAACTCCTGCACCAGGCGGTCGATCGTGATCGACTTGCCGGCGTTCGGCGTCACCATCGACCAGTTCGCCGGGTCCCGCCAGGCGTCCTGCTTCTTCTGGATCGCCTCGGGCAGTTCGTACAGCACCGGCAACATGGCGCCGCGCTGGCGCCCGTCGCGGATCGCCCTAGCCTTCAGCAGCTCGGCGCGGAACACACCGGCCGGCGCCTCTTCGCTCTGCGTGGTGATGAAGGCCAGGAAGGCCTCCGGGTACGGCAGCATGCCGCCCCGCAGCTGACGGATGGCGCTGGCCGCCTTGCTCATCTTGGCGACCACGTGCAACTCGTCCACCAGCACCGCCACCGGTTTCTGGCCGGTCAGCGCCGCCGGGTCGAACGACATGATCTGCAGTTCGGCCTTCGTCTCCCGGTGGACGATGGTCTTCAGGTGCTCGCGCACGTGTAGCTTCTTCGACAGCACGTCGTCGAGCGCGATGGCGCCGGCCGCCGCGTCAAAGGCGAGCTGCGCCACGTCCTGGACGGGCGCCGTCATGATCAGCGACGCGTTCGGCCGCTCGTTAAGCAGCAGCGCGGTCAGCATCAGCAGCGCGCCGTTGGTCGTCTTGCTGTTCTTCTTCGGCACCAGCAGGAACAGCTCGCGGATGGCGCGCTGGCGCGTGACAGGGTCCAGCGAGCCGAACAGCGCGCGGACAATGTCGCGGAACCACTCGCCGCCGGCATCGGCCAGCGTCGGCGTGCCCGGCACGTCCGCCAGCCGCAGCTTGTTGAACACGGCCACGGCACGCTCGCCGCGCGCAACATCGATCGGCAGGTCCGGGACCAGTGACCGTCGGCCGGCCAGGCGCTCTTCCCAGTCCGGACAGGACAGATCCCACGTCATTGCAGCGCGGCCGAGCCGGGCAGCAGGTCCTGCCAGTCGGTGCCGGCCTGCGCCGTCATCGCATCAGCGTGCGCCTGCTCCTTCTTGCCCTTGGCCGGCGTCTTGGCCTTGCCGGCGGCGGGCTCGTCGGCCGGCAGCGGCGTGGCAGCGGCGCGCGGCGGCGGCATTGCGGTGTACGCCTTCTGCGCAGCCACGTTGCCGCGCTTGGCCGCCGCATGCATCGCCACCAGAACCTCCAGCCGCTTGGCGTACGCGCCGTGCGACAGCTCCGCCTCGAAATGTTTCTCCAGCGTGTTGCGGGAAATGCCCAGTCCGATGGCGATTTCCTCGTGCGACATGCCCGCGCCAGCCGCAATAGCGACCTTCCGACGCGCTGCCACAGTCGGTTTATATGTCGGTCTCGCCATTTTTCGGATTCTGCGCAATAACCCAGCCGGGCTGAAATTCCGGTGGAGGAAAAAAACCTCTGCGTGGGGGAACGGGCGGTCTAGGCCGAAAAGGTCACCTAGACTTCTTATGCCCCCCTACCCTCACGCTAGATGTGCGTGCAAATGCCCCCAACGGCCACCCTGGGCGAGCTTTGTGGGGTAATGCCGGCTCAGACCGAAGGCGGACGCCACTGATGCATCGCTCTCTCCTGCCTGCACACGGCGCACCACCTCGCGCACCTGTGCATCCGTCAGCTTTCTGTGATGGGCGAGCATGCCTTTGCCAACCGTGCCATGTAGCACCGCATCCTGTGCGTTCTCTGCATGGGTGCCCCATGCGAGATTGGACAAGCGGTTGTCCAGAGGCTTGCCATTCAAATGCCTGCACACATGGCCATCGGGGCGAGGCCCAACGAAGGCGAGTAGCACCAGTCTGTGAACGGGACGCTTCAGAACCCTACCGCCGACGCGCACCTTCACGTGGGCATAGCCCTTGACGACGTGCTCATACAGCGGCGTTGAATATCCGGTGTACGCGCTGTAGACGTGACCATCCACCCCGGCAGCGTAGCCGGGGTAGCCAGGGATCTCTTTCATAGGGGTTACCTCGACGTGAGCCTTACAGGCCTCGGTTCTCTTCTCGCTGCTTATGCGAAGAATGGTGATGCATACATAACGTGGCCCAGTTGCCCCGATCCCAGAACAGCGTCTCATCACCCCTATGGGGGATGCGGTGGTCCACCACGTTCCCATATGGCAGGGCCAGCCCGCGCGCCGCGCACTCAAGGATGACGGCTGCCACGGCGGTGACCACGATGCGCCGCTCCTTCAGGCAGTACTCGCAGAACGGATGCTCGCGGAGGTGGGCCGCCCTCGCCTGCTGCCAGCGGTAGCCATAGCCACGCTGGGCGCTGGTCAGGGCACTGGTGCGCCAGGAGCCCGGCTGCATGGTCGGGGTGCGGCTACCTGCCGGCGCCACCCTGCCGCCCAGCATCGGCAGGCGGCCGCGCTGCTTGCTCACTGCCAGAGCCCGAAGGCGTAAGCCAGCGCTGCGCCAACGCACACCATGCCGAAGACGCCCCACCCGACGGCGGCAGCCGAGATCGCCGGCTTGCGCGCCGGACGTGGCTGAGGGATAGGGTTCTCCACGATGGGCCGTGCATGGTGCCGGCGGATCTCTGCCATTGCGGCATCTTTCGCCTGCTGCATTGCAGCGACAATCGAGGCTGGGTCACCTTCTACCGTGACCCGATGTTCAATGTGGACCTCGTCCCCGAATGCCTGGTCTGGCTCTCCGCGCACTGTGCCGCCAGTCGGCACGAGCTGATATGTCCGGACCAGCGGCCGGGGGTCGAAGCCTGCCGCGTCATCTGCGCGCGGGTGGTAGGTGCACTTGACCGTCACCGCTTCGTCCAGCGCGCATCGAAGCTCGAAGGCAATCGTCTCCTTCGGGAGGCCGAGCGCATCCCTCAGAGCGAGCACGAAGGGGTTGCCATTGGCGAGGATGGCTTTGGAGGGCATGGAAGACGTCCGGTGCAGGAATGCAAAAGCCCCGCCGGGAAATGATTCCGGGCGGGGCTTGCCGTAGCATGAGGCGAATTTAGCGCATTTGTTTCAACAAAGCAAGGTCCGAAAGCCCGCCAATCCTTACGCAGTAACAGATTGCGCCGAATCGCACGTTGCACGGTCTGGGACGATGCCATGGGCGATGAATGACGGCTCCAGCCGCTCGATCGCCAGCACCTCCAGCTTCCGAAAGTTCTGGTCCATCCAACGGGCGGCACGGAACAGCGTTGCCGGCGATCCGCCATGCTTGTCGGCCAGCGCGCGGAAGGTCAGGTCCTGCCGCTGCTGCTTGGGCAGGTAGTGCCGAGCGGTCAGGTCCAGCAACAGGGTTAGCGCCGTGAGACCACTGGAGCGGCGCGCGTAAGCCGCCAGGCGCTTGCACCCTGCCAGCTTCTCGGGACCGTGGCCGAAGCGCGCCAGCACCGCCGCATACTCTGGACTGGGCAGTCGAGTCCTCACCGCGTCCGTGATCATGGCGCACTGCGCCCGGTATTCGTCCATTGAAAGGCTTCCGCCATAGCCTCTTTCCGAAACCTCGCCGCGGAGTTCCGTGAGCCAGCGCTCTTGTGCCAGTGTCGGCTGATCAAGTGCCTCCAGCAGCTGGATCAGCATATTGCGGAACGGTGCCTTCTGGCGCGGCGGCAAGGACAGCACCAGGTAGGAAACGTGCAGCGCGTGCGAGACGTCTGCGAACAGCGGTTTGTCGGTCATTTCATTTCCCCGTAAGACTGGCAACGCTTGCCGTGATTTCTTCGTTTTCCGCCCGGCAGCAGCTTCGTGCAGACCGTGTGCGTGGTGCCCATCAGCCGGGCCGCCCTCTCCCACTGGCAGCCTTTGCAGCTGCGCGCCTCGTTCTGTTCGTAGACCTCGGCGGGGTCCCGGTACATGTAGGCCGGCAACGTCATGCGTCGACCTCACACCCGATAGGTTGTATTTCCGCTTTACAACGTAGCGGTTGTACGGCGGCCGGTTCGTCCAACCCGCACAGCCAGTCCAGCGAGCAGTCCAGCGTCTGGGCCAACCGCACCGCGGCCTCGATGTTGGGCGATCTGGCCTCGTCCTCGTACAGGTAGATGGTCCGGAAATCGACACCGGTCAGCTCAGCCAGCCCCCGAACGCTCCACCCCTTTTCCAGTCGCGCCCGTTTGAGCCGCGGGCCGAACTGCGTGATTCGTGGCAGCGTCATGCGAGCACTCCATCGAACGACACACCGAAGTCATTCGCCGCGTGAGCCTGCACCAGGGTCAGGTAATCGCTGAACTCGCCGACCGAGTAGTCGGACGTGGACTTGCGCACCAGCAGGAGCCGGCCGTCGGGCAACTGCTTCTCCGTCTTCACCCCGTACAGGTCCGCGAAGTACTCGTGCCAGGTGTCCTTGTCGTACTGGCGCCCGTCCACCCACGCCTGCTCGGCGATGTCGCGCAGCACCACGCCCCAGTAGTAGCGGTTCGACTCGTTGGTGCGCCGGCGCTCGTCGGCGGTGACTATCAGCCGGATGGGCGTGCCCTTCTCCGCGCAGGCGGTGGCGTTGGCCTTGATGAAGGCCAGCACCGTGGGCCAGATGCCCGGCGACTTCAGGACGAACTCGCGGTACAGCGCCATGGCGTCAGATCCCCGGCCTCGCCAGCCGAACGCCCTTCCAGCGCCGGCAGCTCGATGCGCGGTGGCCGAAGCCGCCACAGTAGGTGCAGTAGCCGTTCCAGTTCTTGTCCATCATGCCTCCTGCTTCCGTGCGTACTCGAGCAGCGCCAGGGCGTCTGCGTGGTTGTCGTCGACGACGCGGTGGCCGCGCCCGCGCATGGCCGCGACCATGGCGTCCTTGTTGGCGTTGCCCTTGCCCGTGGCCGACTTCTTGATCACCGGCACCGGCACGCCGACAAGCCGCACGCGGTTGCGGTCCGCCCATGCTTGCAGGTGCGCCTCGAAGCCGCCGTAGACGTGTGCCGCCTGGACGGCGGTGTGGCGCAGCACCAGCTCGTAGTAGATCGCCTGGATCTCGCCCGCCTGGCGCGCGCGCTCGCCGAGGAAAGCCGCGAACTTCAGCCACCGCTGCCCGGGCCCGTCGTTGCGCTTCGGCGCAAAGGACTCGCTGCCGCTGTGCAGCGCCCCGTCTCGCATGCCCAGCGCCCAGCCAGTGGTGGTGCCGATGTCGATGGCCAGGATGTTGGCGTTGCAGAGCGGTCCGCCCACTGTCGGCGCCTCATTTGAGGTCGGAAAATCGGAAGTGGCCGGTCGGTCCTGGGCCGTCACGGTGGCGAAGAAGTCGGTCATGGGTTTCCTCACAGGTCGGCGGCGATGCCGCGCTTGCGGACGGCCGGGCCATGGCTGAGCATCGGCAGCGGGCCGGTCCATTCCTCGAACTTGGTCAGGGCGCCGCGATAGAGCAGCGGCACGTCGCTCAGCGCGCCGTTACGGTTCTTGCGGATCAGCACCTCGGCGTAGCCCCGCAGCGCTTCGTTGCCCGGGTCGTACATCTCCGGCCGGTGCACAAACAGCACGACGTCTGCGTCCTGCTCGATATCGCCCGAGTCGCGCAGATCGGACAGGATCGGCTTCTTGTCCGGCCGGTCCTCGTTCTTCCGGCTCAGTTGCGCCAGCGCGATCACCGGCACGTTCAGTTCCTTGGCCAGCGCCTTCAGGCCACGCGAGTAGGCGCCGATCTGCTGGGTGCGCATCTTTTCCTCGCCGCCGGTCATCAGCCCGAGGTAGTCGACGATCAGCACGTCCAGCCCATGCTTGCGCTTGTGGGCCTTGGCCTTCGTACGCACCTCCAGCAACGACATGGCCGGCGTGTCATCGATGGCAAACCGCATGTCGTTCATGGTCTGGATGGCGTACGTCAGCCGCGGCCAGTCGGTGTCACCCAGCCGGCCGCTCAGCAGAGCCGACAGGCCGATGCCGCCGCGGTTCGCCGCAGCCCGGGCCACCAGCTCCTGATCGGACATCTCCATCGAATCGAGCAGCACGCTCAGACCAGCGTCGGCCATGTTCAGGCCCATGTCGGTCGTCAGCGCCGTTTTGCCCATGGACGGGCGGCCAGCAACGATCACCAGGTTGCCCGGGTGGAACCCGCCGTTCAGCGCCGCGTCGAGCGATTCGAGCCCGGTGGAGATGCCGGCCGTCACGCTCCCGTGGTAGCGCTCGTCAACGCGCTCGACGAACTCGTTCATCAGGTCGTAGAGCATCTTCGGGCCACGGCTGACACCGACCTGCGCCAGGTGCGCCAGCAGCCCCTGGGCCTTGTCCACGATCTCGCTGCCCTTCATCGCGCTGGGCGTCTCGACCAGCTCGAGCACCTTGCGCGCGGCCACCGCCGTCTCGCGCAGCAGCGCGCGGTCGCGCACGATCTCGGCGTAGCGCCCGATGTTCGCGGCGCTCGGCGTGTTCTGGGCCACGGCGCTCAGGTACGGCAGGCCGCCAATGCGCTCCGCCCGCCCCTCGACCTGCAACTGCTCGAACACGGTCAGCACGTCCGCCGGCTTGTTCGCCGAGACGAGCCGGACGATTGCCCCGTAGATCACACGGTGGTCGTCGCGGTAGAAATGCGCGACGTCCAGACCGTTGATGCGGTCGACGGCGTCGTTGTCGAGCAGCAGGCCGCCCAGCACCGCCTGTTCCGCCTCGACGCTGAACAGCGCCCGGGCCTGCGGGAAGTCGTCTGGCGCGTTCATCGGCGTTGGCTGGCCGGGCCGACCACGTTCTTCACGACCTCGCCGCGCCAGAGAACGACATGGGCGGACAGCGAGGCGTCGAAGGCTTCGGGCTTTAGCCGGAACTGGACCGGCAGTGTCTCGTCATCGATGCGCGCCGGGATAAAATCCGCGTCACTCAACCAAATTACGCGCCCCTCAAGCATGAGCAATCTCCTGGATGATTCGTGGGTGGTGGCAATAAGCGACTACCAATCCCCTTCCCGCTTCGCGGTGAGCGTGGAGCCGTCGTTCGACATGCTGCAGCGCAACCTGGCAGCACTGAGCGACGGCCTGGCGCCGCCGCACTACACCGTGGTTGGCCTTTTTGAGACTGAGGAAGCGGCGCGAGACTGGGGCCGTCACATCCAAACGATGCGAAACGGCCGAGCGGACATCCAGGATCTGCTGACGCGACGACCGGAAGAGGATTGAGGCGGTCATGCGGTCACCTGCTCGTGGTAGCGCTCCTCGCGGATTTTCGTGAAGTTTTCCGCCTTCACGATCCACTCAAGCGATGCGACGAACGGCTTGCGGCCTGGCTGTGGCCGCGTGCGGCCCGTCAGGAAATCCGATTCGGCGATGTACGCGAACAGCTTGCGCCAGTAGTCCAGCGTCTGGCGCTTCGGATCTTCGTTCCACCGGGCCCGCAGGGCTTGAGCGCGTGCAGGCGTCCAGTCGCGAATGCTTGGGCACATCGGCAGCAGCTCGTGGTACAGGGCTACGATGGCCTGATGCGGGCAGTCTGGCCTCCCGGGCTTCCGGGGTTTCCCCGTGTCCGGTTCGAGGACGAGATCGGCAGCGGTGTCGCTGTCGACGACCACTGCGTCAGCAGTGGTTAGGGTGTTATCTGGGTAGTGGTTAGTGGGAGGTGGGGAGTGGTTACCCATGACAGGTGCCATGACCGATTCCGTGACCGGTTGTGACATGTCACAGTTTTCAGGTGTGACAGGTTGTGACGTCACACGTGACAACATGGCTTCGAGTTCACGCATCGGCGTGTCGTAACGCGGCACGATGCCATGACCGGCCAGCACCTCGAACATCGCCTTGCGCCGTTCGCGTGACTTGCGCTGGCGCTCCCGGTTACCTTCCTTCGAGTTCTTCTTCTCGGGCTGCTCGGGGCGGTCCCAGTACTCGGCCAGGATCTCCATGGCCCGCTTCTGGATGAAGCCGTCATCGCCCTTCTCGAAGAACTTGCCCACCACGTAGTCCACCGCCTTGCGCTCCGCCGGGCTGGTGGCGCGGGCCATTCGGTAGACCTCTTTGCGGTCCAGCGGCAACGGCTTCTCGGTCTGGTAAAGCTGGTCCAGGAGGCGGCTGTACGCGCCGTCTTCCAGCATGCTCAGCCCGACCGTGTCGCGGATGTAGTCGCCAATGTGGCGCTCGTAGTAATTCATTGCTGCGTCCCCGGCACCACCTGTTTCAGCATGGCCTGAAGCGCGTCGATCTCGCGCTTCGCCTCGGCGCACAGATGCAGGCGGGCGCCACGCGACTCGGCGGTGGTGATCCGGTGCAGCAGCTCGTCGATCCAAGCGCGCTGGGCTCTCAATGCCTGCTGTGCTTCCATGTGCGTCCTCAGTGCTGCGTGTTCTGCTCGGCCAGCAGGTCGTGAAGGCCCACCGTCTCGAACGCCTGCGCGATGCGCGGGTCCTGCATGGCGTCGGCCAGTGCCTTGGTCATGCGGATGTCGTCTCCCCCGCCCTGCTCCACCGCGTCTTCCATCGCCTTCTTGGCCACTTCGATCGCTTCCAGGTAATTCATGCACCCCTCGCCGCCAGCACCGCTTCCATGATGGTCAGGGCCCCGCGGTGCATG
The DNA here is from genome assembly GCF_905397395.1 of Cupriavidus campinensis. Lineage (GTDB taxonomy): Bacteria > Pseudomonadota > Gammaproteobacteria > Burkholderiales > Burkholderiaceae > Cupriavidus > Cupriavidus campinensis. Next base: position 16,076 of record NZ_CAJPVH010000047.1, on the reverse strand, counting down.
AGGTACTGGCTGAGAATCCGGTTACCCAGCACGCGCTCGACGTCGGCGATCTTCTCGGCCGGCAGGGAGCGGCGCGGGTTGCCCTTGGCGTTCAGGGCATCGCGCTGGAAGTAGTCGCTGACATGCGACGGGTAGAGATCGGCCAGGGCCGCCAGCGCCTGGAGCGTCAGCCCCGCCTGGGTGCGGCGTTCCCACGCCAGCGCGCAGGCGTCGCGGTAGGTGCTGCACGTTGCGATCTCAGCGTCGGGCAGAAACCGCCCCTTGCCGTTGATGAAAAAGCCTTGAGACCCAGTACCGGCGCCGGTTTCCGGCTGTTCGGCTACCCGCATTTCTTCTTCTCCTGATTGGAAAATTCAATCGATTCCACAGTTGCTTCCACAGTTGGCCGGGGGGCCAAATGAAGGCGTCGATTAACGACGCCTTCTTCACTTTTTGGGGTGCGTACCCACAGTCATGGAACAATCAAGACATCTCACCTTCTCAACCACCCACGAAAGGGGTACGCATGGAAACGTCCAGCATCAACCGCAACGAACTAACTGCCCTTCAGTACATGGTCGCGGCCTTGGTCGAGACCCATCCGGACAAGCTGCGGTTGCTCGCGGTCTACAACGCGGCCACGGAACAAGCCATCAACGAAGGCTTGTTCGGCAACACCACCGACGGCGCGATCGAATCCTTCACTGCCGAACGGGCGCGGTGGATAAACAAGGTGATCAACTCCATCAACCCAAAGGGCGCTGGAAAGGAAACACCGCCCTCTCTATGAGGCGGGATTGCGCTTCCGGGTCATCCAACAAGATTGGCTCAGTCGCGCGATCACCTGACCAAGGCGCCAGGCTTTGGAACGCGACGAATTCCTTTGCATCGGCTTCAGCGCGCCGCTGTTCCCTCATCTCCAGCGCCGGCCGGATCAGCCACAGCACCAGGCGCGCGTACATTCTTTTCATGGGGGTGTCCTCAGGCTGCCGCCGGCTGATCGGACTTCGGCGGATTCAGAAAGATGTCCGGGTGGGCCACCTTGACGGCAGACGGAATGCCCCGCTCCTTCCAGTTGTGGACGCGCTGGACGCCGCCCTTCTTGTCGTAGCCAAGCAGTTCGGCAACCTTGGCGGGGCCGCCAAGGCGATCAATGAGTTCACGGTCCATAGCAATAGAGGCGTCGGGTTCCATGACCACATTAAACACTACGTTTAACGAAAAGGCAAACGCCGTGTTTATCAACGAAGCGTTTACTTGTGAGACCATCCCGCGCATGCACGAAACGATGGTCCGCCTCTACGAGGCCGCACGCACCCTGAAGAACCTCGAGACGCCCACGGACGTCGCGCGGGCGCTCCACCAATCCCAGCAGACGATCAACAACTGGGAGCGGCGGGGCATGTCGCGCCCGGGGATGATCGAGGCGCAGAAGCACCTCGGGTGCAGCGCGACCTGGCTCCAGACCGGCCGGGGGTCCATGACCTACGATGCAACCATCAAGGCCGCCAACGAGATGGACAATGGTCTGGCCGAGCGGATAAAGGTGGTGCTCGAAGAGCCGGGAATCCTTCCGAAAGCCCTCGCCAAGGCAGCTGGAGTACCGCCAGAGACGGTCAGCCAATGGCTTTCAGGCGACATCAGGACGATGCCGCTCGAGCAGGCGGTGGGGATACAGGACTCATTCGGCTTCAGCGCCGTGTGGCTGGTGATGGGCAAAGGCTTGCCGAAGGCTGCGGTCTTCGACGACCCCCGACCGCGGCCCGTCCCAGCCAAAGAACCCAAGCCGAGGAAGAAGGCAGAGGTCGAACCGACGCCGCTGACATACCAGGCGGACGTAGCAAAATACCGAGCGATCCCGGTGGTAGGTCGCGCGCAAGGCGGCCTCCCTGATCGGATCTGGACGGACGGAGACTATCCTGTGGGAGCAACGCAACAGTACGCGGAGGTCGCAAGCGCCGACCCCCAGGCGTTTCTGACGCCCGTGGTGGGCTTGTCGATGATCCCTCGGTTCAACCCGGGCGAATTCGCGCTGGTGGAGCCGGGCACCGAGCCTGAACTGGAGGATGACGTCCTGGTGAGGCTGAATACTGGCGAGACCATGATCAAGCGCCTGCTGTCCAGGCGCCAAGGCATCCGGCTGGGAAGCTACAACGATGCGGAGGTCTTCACCTTCGATCCTGAGGCTGTTACGTGGATGTACTACGTCGCCCACCCTGTGCCGGCACGCAAGATCAAGACGAGGCTGTGAGAGCAGCCCAAATTGGAGAGAACTTCATGCGTTGGATGATCCCCTCACTTGGGGCGCTGAGCCTGGCATTGAGCGGTTGCGTTTCCCTTGGCGACCTCGACCAGAAGGCCCCCGCATACTCAGCTGACCTTCCGGGCAACTACCTAGCCGCCGCCGAATGCACGAAGGCACGCCAGGCGAAGGCCACCACGATAGTTCGAATCGACCTGCTCCACGACGCAGCCAAGAAAGAGGCGATGGTCACCTGGAATCACGACCTCGGCACCGGCACGGCCTTCGTATTCACGGGAACCAACAACGGGACCACGCATCTCCGCGTCTACGAGTCCACGCCCGTCGACCAGAAGTGGATCGCCATTGCTGAGGGATGCGGCTCGAACAGCTGACAGGCGGCGACCCCGCCCCTCTGGGAACCATGCCCGCCACCGAGCGGGCAATTTTTTCGCCCTCGATTAAACATTCTGTTTGACGTTTGTTTAAACGTAGTGTTTAATGACTCCATCAACCCACCGATGGAGGCCAACGTGGCAACCGCTCTCATCATCTTCTTCGTGGCTGGACTGGCCTGCGCCTTCTTGGGCTGGGCCTGCGTCCACGTTGGCGCGAGGTCCGACCAATGACCTCCGTCCAACGCACCCCCTGGCCGTTTCCCACACCGGCCGCCCGCCCATCGCCCGCTGGCGTGCGCGAGCGCCTCCTGCGCCAGCCGCGCGGCAGCCGCCTGACCGAGATCGAGTTCCGGGGCGCTGACCGTGACACCGTCGTGCGTGCAGCGAGCGCCCGGGCCATCTCCGTTGACCAGTACCGCTCCCCAGCCGTTCAGGCCGTTCGCCTCGATGGCGACGAGTGGGTGTGTGTACTTCGGTATTACGCGGTTGATTGAGCCGGGAGCATCGACATGGACACGCCATGCATCGAATGGACGAAAAGCAAGTGCCGGGGCTACGGCCAGCTGACGATCAAAGGTCGTCATCACAAGGCGCACCGGCTCGCCTACGTCCAGGCACACGGCCTGCAACTGGACGACATCAAAGGCATGCATGTCCGGCACCGCTGCGACAACCCCGCTTGCGTGAACCCGGAGCACCTGGAGCTGGGTACGCACGCGGACAACATGCGAGACATGGCGGAACGCGGCCGATCCAGGCCACTGAAGGGCGAACAGAACAAGGCTTCCAAGCTCACCGCGCAGCAGGTTGCCGAGATCCGCAGTCGGTATATCCCGGGCGACCGAGCAAATGGGTCGCGTGCCCTCGCCCGGGAGTACGGCGTGGGACATCGCGGAATCCTCAACGTCATTCACCAGATCACGTGGCAGCCATGAATACCACCGACAACGCCTACGGCACGCGCGACGAGCGGGCATACCTCGCCGAGCTGGCGCGCAGCCCGAACGCCGCCACCCTGCTCTCCAAGTACATCGCCTCGTCCGAACGGCGCGTGGTCTGGGGCACGATCGACAAGACCGAGGTGCTGCTGTACGCGCAGCTGCTGTTGGGCAACGCCCAGGCCGCAGCGCACTCGGCGCAACGCGTGGTGAGGGCGGCATGAGCGAGCAAACCGACCTGAAGGTTGTGGCCGTGGTGGAGATGAACAAGGGCGAGGCTCTGGTTCTGAATCGCCGCCTGAAGCTGACCTACGAGCGTGACGGCAAAGGCTTCATCGGGTCTGATGGTCCATTCCGCGACGTCTTGTACTACTCGCGAGCCAGCACTGGCTTCAAAGCCTTTGCCGGCCGCGAGTTCGAGTTGCAGATGAAGGATGGCACGGTGGAGACGATCAAGGACCACTGGTGGAACGGGCACTTGAACGGCAGCGTGTCTGTCGCCCATGGGGATGTGGAGTCACTGAGAAAGTGCTACGTGTTTTTCGGTGGAACCTGCATCGATCCCGCCGCACTCGCCGAATTGCGTGCCACCTACTCCGGTTGCGTGTATCCGTACCGCGACTACGAGAAGGTCATCAAGTACGACCATGAGCGCCAGTGGCTGTGGAGCAAGTTGCTTCACGAAGAGAAGCGGAACCGCGCACTGGTCAAGGCGGTTAAGGCAAAGCACGGTCACCTAGCCGAGTGCGTCCAGGCGTTGGAAGTAGCCGCCGCCGCGCTGTGGCCCTACTCAGACGAGGCAAAACTGGCCCGTGCCGCCCTCACCAAAGCCAGCGGAGAGCAATCGTGAGCCGCGACTTCTTCCTCACCGCCCTGCTCTTCTGCGTCGCGCCGCCGCTCGCCGTGCTGGCCGTCTCGGCTATCAGCCTGATGGTGTCGCCATGACCGGCGCTCAGGAAACGGCAATTGCTCGCGCGTGCCGCCACGAGAACCTGATGCGTGAGGCATTGGACGCCCTGCGCGACTACATGGATGCCGTGCGCTTTGCGCAAGACAGGCAGGCGCTGATCGGCGCCCTACGCGAGGCCGACGAAAAGGCCCGCGCCGTGCTGGCCCGCGTGCCGCAGGAGATCGGCAATGCATGACCAGGAACGCAACAACCGCTGGCTCAACAACCTCTTTTGCTTGGCGGTCGGCTACGCCCTGGTCGAGTTCATCACCTGGTTGCTGGCATGAACTACGACCCCGCATCCAACAAGCTGCTGGCCGTGGCGAAGTGCTCGCGCGGCCGGCAGTGGGCCCGCGCCATCGGCTTCGGCCTGGCCGCCGGCGTCATCTGGTATCTGACCGTCGCCATCCGCGCCGGCTTCTAACTCTCAATTCCGCCAGGAGACACCACGTCATGTCTACCGCTGTCGCAGACGTCATCGACGTCGAAACCGGACCCACGCCGCGCGCCGCGGCACTGCTGGCCAATCGCCCCACCGGCGCGCTGGCCGCCACCACGCCCGCCGACCTGCTGCGCATCGCGGTGGAAAGCAATGCCGATCTCGACCGCCTCGAGCGTCTGATGCAGTTGCAGGACCGCTGGGAGGCCAAGGAAGCGAAGAAGGCGTTCGACGCCGCCTTCGCCGCGTTCAAGGCTGAGGCGGTCACCATCCTCAAGAACAAGCAGGTCACCGACGGTCCGCTGAAGGGCAAGTCGTACGCCGAGCTGCACGAGGTGGTCAACGCCGTGACGCCCGCACTGTCCAGGCACGGCCTGTCGTCGTCGTGGCGGCTCACCAAGGACGAGAAGGACTGGCTCGAGGTGACGTGCTACCTGCGCCACGTAGCCGGCCACGAGGAAAGCGTCTCGATGGGCGGCCCGCCCGACACCGGCGGCGCCAAGAACCAGATTCAGGCACGGGCCAGCACCAAGTCCTACCTGGAGCGGTACACGCTGAAAGCCATCACCGGCCTGTCGGAGCAGAACGATGACGACGACGGCAACGGCGGCAAGCCGCGCGAGCCCGCCGATCCGGGCCGGCAGCAGCAGCGTCAGCCGGAGACCAAGGCCACCTACCCGCAGGAGCGCTTCGACGCAAATAAGGCGGCGTGGCGCGACATCGTCAGGTCGAAGAAGAAGACCGTCGCCCAGATGATCGCCTTCATCGAGTCCAAGGGCGCGCCCCTGACCGACGCGCAGAAGAACACCATCGATTCGTGGAGCCACGAGAATGACTGATTACATCGTTCACAACCTGGTGCAGGGCTCCCCCGAGTGGGAAGCCTTCCGCTTCCGATACCACGGCGCCAGTGAGGCGGCCGCCATGCTCGGCCTGTCGTCGAACATGAAACGCAATGAGCTTCTGCATCTCAAGAAGACGGCCATGCCGAAGGAGTTCAGCAGCTTCGTGCAGGAGCGCATCCTTGACCGTGGCCACGAACTTGAGGCATTGGCCCGCCCGCTGGTCGAAGAAGACCTGGGCGAAGAGCTGTATCCGGTCACCTGCTCGCTGGGCAAGGAATCGGCGTCGTGCGACGGCTTGACCATGGCGGGCGACATCGCTTTCGAGCACAAGCAGTGGAACGAGGAACTGGCGCTGGCCGTGGAGAACGGCAACGTCCCGGACAGCCACATGCCGCAGTGCCAGCAGATCCTCATGGTGACCGGCGCCGAGCGCGTGCGCTTCGTGGTGTCGGACGGCACGCGCGAGCGCTTCGTTTGGACCGATGTCGAACCCGATCCGAATTGGTTCAATCGCATCATGGCCGGCTGGAAGCAGTTCGATCGGGACGTCGAAGACTACGAGCCGAGCGAGATTGAGGCCAAGCCTGAAGGCCGCACACCCGAGACGCTGCCGGCGCTGTTCGTCGAGGTCACCGGCCAGGTGACGGCCAGCAACCTGCGCGAGTACCGCGAGCATGCCCTCGCAGTGTTCGGCGGCATCAATAGGGACCTCCAGACCGACCAGGACTTCGCCGATGCTGAGAAGACGGTGAAGTGGTGCGGCATGGTCGAGGATCGGCTGGCCGCCGCCAAGCAGCACGCGCTGTCGCAGACCGCCAGCATCGACGAGCTGTTCCGCACGATCGACGACATCAGCGCCGAGGCCCGCCGCGTGCGGCTTGACCTGGACAAGCTGGTGACGCGTCGCAAGGTGGAAGTCAAGGAAGCGATCATCAAGGGCGGCCGTGACGCGTTTGCGGCGCACGTCCAGGCGCTCAAGGATGAAACCGGCGGCGCCTTTGTCCAGATGGGCATGCCCGACTTCGCCGGCGCGGCGAAGGGCAAACGCTCGGTCGCAAGCATCCAGGATGCGGTGGACACGCTGCTGGCGAACTCGAAGATCGATGCCGACGCCGCGGCGAAGCGTATCCGCGACAACATCGCCTATCTGGACGATGCGATCAAGGACTTCGAGTTCCTGTTTGCCGACCGGCAAGGGCTCTGCACGCGCCAGCTCGACGACATCAAGCTGGTCGTCTCCAACCGAATCGAGAAGCACAAGTTGGACAAGCAGCGCGAGGAAGAAGCGACGCGCGACCGCATCCGCCGCGAGGAACAGGCCAAGGCCGAGCGCGACGCCGCTGCCAAGGTGGTGGCCGAGAAGGCAGCGCAAGATGCCATAGAGCGCGAAGAGCGGCCCGCGACTGCCGCAGCGCCCGCCCCTGCAGCGGCACCCGCTCCGGCCACGCGCCCCGCACCCGTAGCCCGCCAGGCACAGGCGCGCCGCCCCACTGTGCCAACCCGTCCGACCGACGCGCAGATCATCGCAGCGCTGGTCAGCCATTTCGAGGCCACCGAGGAACAGGTTATCGGCTGGATCTGCGAAATGGATTTCTCCGCAGCCTGATACCCATCCACCACCGGAGCCACCGAATGCTCGAACTCGACACCGAACTGGTCAAGATCAACCACATCAACGCGCGCAACGAGAAGCACGGCGACGAAGCAGTGCTGGCCGTCGACCTGAAGCTGCAGGCGCGCATGTCGAACGACGTGCTGTCCCTGTTCTCGCCCATGCTGAAGCAGAGCTTCTATCACAAGGACGAGTCCGTGCAGGGCGACCTGGTGACCGACGCCGGCTACCTGCCCAACCTGAAGCACCCGAGCATCGGCCCAGTGAAGTGGGCGGGCGACTGGGACCACCAGCGCCTGGCCATCCATAACGGCGTGCGCAAGCAGGACGACATCGTGCTTGGCGACGCGAAGATCAACAAGCTGGCCTTCGACCTCCAGGAGGGCGGCACGGTCTTCGTGACCTTCCGCGTACAGGCGCACCCGGACGAGAAGACGTCCGCGAAGCTGCTGGCGCTGCTCGGCCAGGAAGTGCACATGAGCCTCGGCGTCGACGAGGACGCGCAGGAATCGGTGGACTGACGATCAACGGGCGGACGGCGGCGGGACAACGCCGAGTCCTTAAACAGCGCGCGACGCCTTCTCCTGGTTGGGAATGTCGCCTGTCCGCCCACCCTACAGCGAGCATGACATGAGCATTGAGAATAACAACGCCGCGGCCGTGGTGCAGCTGAGTGCCGATGCAATCGAGCAGGGATGGCACCGTACCTTCAGCACCAGCAACCCGTATTGCCCGTGCAACCTGAAATCTTTCACCAAGGCAGTGCGCTGGGCCGAGCACGCTATCGCTCAAGCCACCCCGCCCGCCGCAGCCGATGCGAATACGCCGCCAATCGCCGCAAATCCCGCGGAGATTGCGCCGGGCACGCTCCCCTACCGGACCGAGCCGACCGATGCGTTGCTCGAAGTGCTCGGCCTGATGCTCTACACCACCACGCCGATCGCGCATGCCCTGCGCGCCGCCGGCACCGACATCCCGAAGCGCTGCGAGGAAGAGCAGGCATACGTGTTGCACTGGCTGATCCAGCTTGCCCTCCAACACGGCGCCGGCTGGCGCGAGCGCGCGCGGCAGAGCATTGAAGAACTGCAGGCGGCCACCCACGCACACGGCGAGGTGCGCGCATGATCCGCCGCGAATACCGAACCTTCGGCTTCTGCTGCGGCCTGGGCGGCGGCGCCAAGGGCTTCAAGAAGGCCGCCTCCCAAGTGGGCAACATGGTTGCCACTTGGCGCTGCATCGGCGGCATCGATGTCGACCCCGCCGCCGCGCGCGACTTCGAGACGCTCGTGGGCGTGCCCTGCACGGTCATGGATCTGTTCACCCGCGAGCAGTACACCGCATTCCACGGCGCCGAGCCGCCCGCCGGCTGGCGCGAGGCCACGCCGAACGATATCGTGCGCGCCGCCGGCCACGAGCGGCCCCACTGCGTTTTCATCAGCAGCCCGTGCAAGGGCGCGTCCGGCCTGCTGTCGGAGACGCTGAGTCGCACGCCGAAGTATCAGGCGCTGAACGAGTTGACGCTGCGCTGCGTCTGGCTGATGTGCGAAGCGTGGAAGGATGACCCGGTCGAGTTGATCGTGTTCGAGAACGTGCCGCGCCTGGCCACGCGCGGCCGGCACCTGCTCGACCAGATTGCCCAGATCCTGCGGCACTACGGCTACGCGGTGAACGAGACGACGCACGACTGCGGCGAGCTGGGCGGGCTGGCCCAAAGCCGGAAACGCTTCCTCCTGGTGGCGCGCCACATGGAAAAGGTGCCCGCTTTCCTGTACGAGCCCGAGCTGCGGCGCCTGCAGGGCGTCGGCACCGTGCTCGGACGGATGCCGCAGCCGGGCGACGCCACCGGCGGGCCGATGCACCGTGTGCCGTCCCTACAGTGGAAGACGTGGGTGCGGCTGGCGTTCGTGGAAGCCGGCAGCGACTGGCGCAGTCTGAACAAGCTGGCCGTCGACAATGGCCACCTGCGGGACTACCTGATCATCCCCGAGCGGCGCAACGGCTATCTGGGCGTCCTGGACTGGGAAGAGCATGTCGGCGCCGTCGCCGGTGAGTCGCTCCCCAGCAATGGCGCATTCTCCGTGGCGGATCCGCGTCATGCGGCCGGCGCGGCGCAGTATCAGCAGTACGGCGTGCTGCACTGGGGTGAGGCCTCCGGCGCCATCACGGCCGGGACGAATCCCGGCCAAGGCACGTTCAGCGTGGCCGACCCGCGCCACGCCGGCCCGGCCAAGCACAACAACGAATTCCGCATCGTTCCATGGGACCAGGCCGCTGGCGCTGTCACGAGCGCGCACGGCACCGGCCAGTGCGTTCAGGATCCACGGCGCGCCGGACCGACCTTTGGCAAGTATGCCGTGACGTCCTTCGACGCCCCCACTGGCACGGTCATCAGCGGCAGCACCACCGGCCAGGGCGCCTTCGCCGTTGCGGATCCGCGCACCAGCATGCGGCGGGAGCGCGGCGACGCATACCTGACCGGCGGCCACTATGGCGTGGTCGCATGGGACCAGTCGAGCGGCGCCGTGTCAGCGGCCGCCGGCCACGACAACGGCCGGTGGTCGGTGGCAGATCCGCGCATGCCGGCGCCGAATGACAAGCTGGTGGCGGTCATCCGCGCGCTGGATGGCACGTGGCACCGGCCCTTCACCACGCTGGAGCTGGCCGCGCTGCAATCGCTGATCGAACCGGAGGAATATCTGGAGCTGGACGGGCTGAGTGATCAGGCCTGGCGCGAGCGCATCGGCAACGCCGTGCCGCCTGACGCCGCGCGCGCGATTGCCGAGGTGATGGGTACCACCCTGCTTCTGGCCGAGACTGGCGAGACGTTCATGTTGTCGGCTACACCCGTTTGGGTGAGGCCGGTGGCGGTGGCTTTGTCGGTGGTCCAGCAGGCGGAGGATCCTCAATGAGCGGAATCAGGTGCACGCGCGGGCATTGCGAGAAGCGTCTGCATCAAAGTCCATGCGGTTCGTTCCAATTCGCCCTTCAAGCGGAAATTCTCTTTCAAATGTTGAATCGAACCATCTACGGTGGCCTGATGTACCAGTGCCAACCGACCAGCATCCCCTCCTTCTCGCTCCGTCGCTCTGACTTGATCTCGTCTGGTCATTGCCCAAAGGATCATGTCGCGGCAGCTCTCAGCATAATCGATCATCGCCTCTTCCATTTCGGGGAAATAGAGCGACACCATAGCCTTGAGGATGTCGAGGCCCTCGGAATCTACGTCGGCGTCTTTTCCTGCGGCGACCTTCTTGACGTATCTCCTGAGGGAGGTGTCAAGAGTGGCGAGATGGCGAACCAATTCTTCGAGCTTCTCACGCTTGATTGCATTGACTTCGCGAAGTTTCCATTCGGCGTGCCCTATTTCACGCTTCACTTCTTCTGTGAGCTTTGTGGTTTCGCGCACCTGCCGCTTCAACTCTTCGAAGTCATCGCGCGTCGCCAGATTTTCAGCCCGCTTACGCACGTACCCACCGAGGAAGACAGCGAGAAAAGAGACCGAGAACATCAGCATCCAGTAAACCCAGTTCTCGACAATCGTGCGCGCCACTACGGCAGTGACGAAGGCTTGCGTGGTTGCGTCCATGAGGCCATGACCGGTCGTTATTCTGGAGGCATCCTAGCATGACCAAAGAACGCCCCATCCTCTTCTCCGGCGCCATGGTGCGCGCCATCCTGGACGGCCGGAAGACGCAGACGCGGCGGCCGGTCAAAGGCTGGGCGCTGGATTGGCTGCAGTCGGACAACTTCACGCCGGAGTATGTTGCCGACCCGGCAAACCGGGCATGCCCCTACGGCCAGGCCGGCGACCGCCTGTGGGTGCGCGAGACGCACGGCTATGGCGGCGATGCATACGCGCCAGACCTGTACTACCGCGCTACACATCCTGATGCGCCGATTCAAGACCGCTGGCACCCGTCCATCCATATGCGGCGAGAGGATAGCCGCCTCGTGCTGGAAATCACCGGCGTGCGCGTCGAGCGGCTGAATGAGTGCAGCGACGCGGACGCAGTCGCCGAAGGCTTGCACATCCTGCCTGCCAGTGGTCGCTACGTCGTCAGCCCAGGCGAGCAGTACGCCGGCCTCGCCGACCATGACCCGCGCGCGGTCTACGCGGACCTGTGGGACCGCATCAACGGCGCCGGCGCGTGGGAGGCGAATCCGTGGGTGTGGGTGGTGGAGTTCAGGAAGGTATGACCGAAGCAGCAGCACGAATTATCGAAACAACAGCCAGAAACTGGAGCATCACCATGAGTGAAGCAGACCTGATCGAACGCATTGCAGTGGCCGTGGCCAATCACGTGCGGCCAGCGCTGCCCGTGAGCGTTACCCTGTGGGACGTGGAGCGCATCGCCGAATACCTGGTCCGCTCGCCCAAGGTGGTGCGGGAGCGGGTGGTGACTCTGCCCGGGTTCCCGAAGCCGATTCGCATCCCTTCGGTGCAGTCGGGCAAGGACGAGCTGGCGAAGGCCCTCCCTCGCTGGAAGGCGGCCGAGGTCATCGCCTGGGCTGAGTCGTACCGCGAGCAGCCGGCGGGCCGGCCGAGAAAGACGGACTAGCCGAGCCGGCGCGCAATGTCCCGCGCGGACTCGTTGTAGTAGGTCAGCAACTCCTGGAGGTTGGTGTGCCCGGTCATCCGGGCCAAATCCAGTGGCTGTAGCTTCTTCGCCAGGCGGGTGATCGCCTCATGGCGGGTGTCGTGGAAGGTCAGGTCGGCAATGCCGGCCTTTTCTTTTGCCTTGCGGAACAGCGCGTCCCGGCTGGCAGCCGAGAGCGCGAACAGCGGCTTGCCCTCTTCCACCTTCGGCAGCATCCGCAACAGCTCGAGCGCGCGCATGGAGAGCGGCACGTCCCGCGCGCCGCCGTTCTTGGTCAGGGGCAAGTGGGCAACCTGCGCCTCGAAGTCCACCGTGTTGCTGGTCAAGCCCAGCATCTCCCCCGAGCGCATGGCCGTCTCGATCGCCAGCAGGAATGCCACAGCGACCCGCTGCGACGGCAGGACCACCGGCATCCCTTCCTGATACCCGAGAGCCAGGGTGATCTTCTCGATCTCCTTGTCCGAGATGAGCCGGTCGCGCGGCGGGTTGTCCGGCGGCCGGCGCACCTCCTTCATCGGATCGGCGATCAGCCAGCCCCATTCCTTACGGGCGACCTCCAGTGCATGAGACAGCAGGGACATTTCGCGGGATACAGACGACCCGGAAATCTTCGCCCCAGATCCCGGGACGGTGTCTCGAGCGCGCGCGTCGCGCCACGCGGCAATGTGGTGAGGCTTCAGGTCGGCCAGCCGGATGTCGCGGAACGGCTTCCCCTCGACCATCTTCTTTCCAATCAGCTCAAGCCGCAACTTCTCCCACCGCTCGCCGCGCTTGGTCGGGCTGACCGTCTTTTGGTACTGGTCGAGCACGTCGCCCACCGTGTGGGTCTTGCTCCCCATGCCGCCGTCGATGGATCGCATCTCGGCCTCGCGCTTCACCGCCCATTCCTGAGCTTGCGCCTTGGTGTCGAACATGCGGCTGTCCCGAGCGCCCTTTACTGTGAGCTGTACGCGCCAACCGGTTGCCGTCTTGAGAATGGATGCCATGAGTTCGTGGGAGGACCGTGGGAGAAAAATGGGAGAGCCCAGCGAACGGATAGTGGCAAATAGGGTCAGGGAGGGGGTGTAGCGTAAACCCGGGTTGATACCCGCCACGCCTTATAGAATAAGGGCTATCGGCATGAAGGGGTATTGAATGGTGGGGAGTGAAATCGTTGCGGCGACGCAACGAAAAAGGACTTTGGTGCGAGGGAGGGGACTCGAACCCCTACACCATTGCTGGCGTCAGGACCTAAACCTGGTGCGTCTACCAATTTCGCCACCCTCGCGGTCCTTGCGGCGGTTGCCCTGGCGGGCGGCCGCGTGTTGTCGGTTGGCGCTGCGCATCCTCGACAAAGCAAAAAAGGCGGCTGGAACTGCCCGCCTTTCATGATCTGCCGTCGGATGCCGGCCGTGCCGCTGGCGTAACTTCTTCCAACGGTCGACAAGGCTGCGGATTGTAGCGCAAGCCGAAGCGGGAATCCAGCCCCCTGCCCCGGCCTGCGCCCCATCCGGCCCCGGTTGGGGCCTAGCGGCGGGTGCGGATGAAAGCCAGCACCAGCACCGTGGCGCAGGCTTCCAGCGCCGCCACGAAATACAGGCCCGACGACAGCTGGCCCGTGTTGGTCTTGAACCAGCCGATCATGTACGGCGCCACGAAGCCGGCCAGGTTGCCGATGGAGTTGATCAGCGCGATACCGCCCGCCGCCGCCGTGCCGGCCAGGAAGGCCGACGGCAGCGACCAGAACACCGGGAAGGCGGCCAGGATGCCGACGGAGGCGATGGTTAGCGCCACCAGCGCCAGCGTGGCGCTGTGCAGCCACATGCCGGTCAGCGTCAGGCCCACCGCCGCCAGCAGCGTGGCCATCGCGCAGTGCATCCGGCGTTCGCCCGAGCGGTCCGAGTGGATGCCGTTGAGCACCATGGCGATGGTGCCGGCCACGAACGGAATCGCCGAGATCAGCCCGATCTGCAGGTTGCCCTTGACGCCCAGTTCCTTGATGATCGACGGGGACCAGAACGCGATGGTGGCGTTGCCGCTCACCACGCAGAAGTAGATCGCCGCGCAAATCCAGACCCGCGAATTGGAGAAGGCGTCCTTGAGCGCTGAATGCTTGGCCGGGTCACGCGCCTCGGCCTCCACCTCGCGTGTCACCAGCGTCTGCTCGGTGGCCGTCAGCCACTTGGCGTTGACCGGCTTCTCGGGCAGGAACATCAGCACCGCCACACCGGCCAGCACCGACGGAATCCCCTCGATCACGAACAGCCACTGCCAGTTGGCCAGGCCGTCCACGCCGTCCATCGCGCTCATGATGAAGCCGGCCAGCGGGCCGCCGATCACGCCGGCAATCGCAAACGAGGTCATGAACAGGCCGTTGATGCGGGCGCGGCGGTCAGCCGGGAACCAGTAGGTCAGGTACAGCACCACGCCCGGGAAGAAGCCCGCCTCGAAAATCCCCAGCAGGAAGCGCAGCGCGTAGAACTGCCCCGGCGTCTTGACGAAGATCATCGCCATCGAGGCCAGGCCCCAAAGAATGGTGATGCGCGCCAGCGTCTTGCGCGCGCCGATCTTCTCCAGCAGCAGGTTGCTCGGCACCTCGAACAGGAAGTAGCCGATGAAGAAAATCCCCGCGCCCAGGCCGTACACGGCCTCGCTGAACTGCAGGTCCTGGAGCATCTGGAGCTTGGCGAAGCCCACGTTGACGCGGTCGATCCAGGCCAGGATGAACAGGAATACGAGGAATGGGATCAGGCGCACGGTGATCTTGCGGTACGCCTCGTTGCGTTGCTGAGCCAATTCCGCGGGCGGCAGGCTCTCCAGGGCGCCAGGGGCGCCGGTCATCACGGAAGACATCGGTGACTACTCCTTGGGTGTGGTGGGCGGGGCGCCGCTACATTGGCGGCGCCCTCTGGCTTGCGCTGTGTTGTGCTGGAGCGCATGGCCGCGGCCGTGGGAATCCGGCCGATTTGCTGCTGCCCGGCTTACGCCAGGCCCTGCTCGATGGCGCCGGCCACCTGCAGCACGCGGGCGTCATGCCCGTGCAGGCCGCAGATGCCGAGGCCGATGCCCTGCCCCATCGGCAGGGACGCCGCGCAGCCGTCGAGCCAATTGAGCACGCTCGGATTGCGCAGCACCAGGCCGTTCGTGGCGAAGAAGTCCTCGTCACGCGTCAGCGCATCCAGGCGCGGCGGGCGCACCGCCACGGTCGGCATCAGCCAGGCATCGGCATCGCGCAGGCGCTCGGCGGCGCGTGCCTGCATGGCGGCGCGCTCGGCCAGCAGCGTGATGTAGTCGGCGGCGCTTTGTTGCTGGCCGCGACGGATACGCTGGGCCACGCGCGGGTCGTAGCGGTCGCCCTGCCTGGCCAGCAGCTCGCGGTGCCAGGTCCACGACTCGGCGGCGGTCAGGCCGCCACCGGCGTTGATCTCGGGCAGGCGACGCAGTTCGGGGAAATCGAATGTGACGATTTGCGCACCCTTGGCCGACAGCCGCGACAGCGTGGCCTCGAACGCCTGCGCCACCTCGGCCTCCACGCCATCCATCACAAAGTCACGCGTGACGTAGAGGCGCAAGCCGGACAGGTCGGCGGGCCGGGTGTCGAGCGTCTCGCCGCTCAGCACGGCGTCCACCGCCACGCAGCAGGCCACCGAGCGCGCCAGCGGGCCGGCCGAATCGAGTGAGGTGGACAGCGGCACCGCGCCGGACAGCGGCACGCGGCGCGCGGTCGGCTTGAAGCCGGTCAGTCCGCAGAATGCCGACGGAATGCGGATCGAGCCGCCCGTATCGGTGCCCAGCGCCGCCACGGCCATATCCTCGGCCACGCTGACCGCGCCGCCCGAGGTAGAGCCGCCGGCGATACGCTCGGCGTCGAACGGGGTGCGCGGCGTGCCGTAGTGGGGGTTCAGCCCCAGGCCCGAGAACGCGAACTCGCTCATATTGGTCCGGCCGATCAGCACCGCGCCAGCCGCGCGCAGGCGGGCCACGGCGGGCGCATCGGCCTGGGCCGGGGCGGTGTCGTCGAGCGCCACCGAGCCGGCGCGCGTCATCTGGCCGCGCACATCGAACAGATCCTTGATGGACACCGGCAGGCCGGCCAG
>NZ_CAJPVH010000046.1 GCF_905397395.1 Cupriavidus campinensis | reverse complement strand
GGGCGAAGTCCCCGCCGCGCCGACCGTGGCGGCCGTGGCCCCGGGCGCTGCCTCGACGGAGCACAAGGACCTGGCCGCCGCCCCCGGCACCTCCCAGCATGAGGGAGCCACGCCAGCCGCCACGGTACCCGTCACGCCGATCGTCACGGCCGCCAACGGCGGCACGCCGGGGCCCTCGCCGGCCGACCTGCGCGACGGCCAGCGCCTCTCGTTCAACGAGCCGATGTACCTGATGTTCGGCGCGCACAACGGCGCCAACGCCAAGTTCCAGATCAGCTTCAAGTACCGCATTTTCGAGGGCGAGAACCCGAGCTCGAAGCGCGTGCTGGACAACCTGTACTTCGCCTACACGCAGTTCTCGCTATGGGACCTGAACGACGAGTCCCGGCCGTTCCGCGACACCAACTACCGGCCCAGCCTCTATTACTACCTGTCCGATACGGGCGTGAAGAACCGTGTGATCAGCCGGCTCTCGCTGGCCACCGGTTTCGAGCACGAGTCGAACGGGCGCGATGGCGACCAGTCGCGCAGCGTCAACACGCTGTTCCTGAAGCCGACGATATATTTCGGCGACCAGACCGACTGGCACTGGCGCGTGGCGCCCAAGGTCTACGGCTACGTCGGCAAGAGCGACAACGAGGACATTGCACACTATCGCGGCTACATGGACCTGCTGGTGGCCTACGGCCGGCCCGATTCGTGGGAATTTGCCGCCACGCTGCGCAAGGGCACGCGCAAGGGCTATGGCAGCGTGGATGCGCAGCTCACCTACCCGCTCGCGCGGCTACTGCCGGGCACGGCCGGCTATCTGATGGCTGGCTACTTCTACGGCTACGGCGAGAGCCTGCTCGACTACAACCAGAAGACGCCGTGGCAGTTCCGCATCGGCTACGCGCTGTCGCGCTGATCAGCCGGCCAGCGGCTTGCCCTCGGCCTTGAGCCGCGCGTTGCCGACGGCGGCCGCAAACTGGCCGTGGCCGTGCCAGCCCGTGGCGCGGCCCAGCTTCTTGCCCCGCTGGAAGAACATGAACACCGGAATGCCGTGCAGGCCGAAACGCTTGCCCAGCTCGGGGTGTTCGTAGACGTTGGCGTGCAGCCAGCGCAGGTTCAACGCGCGGATCGGGTCCGGGTTGGCGAGCATCGCCTTCTTGGCCATCTCGCAGTTGAAGCAGTCCACGCCCCAGAAGAACACGCAGACCAGGTCGTCACCGGCAGCGGCGATGGCCGCGTCGATGGTGCTCCCATCGACCGCCTGCATGGCGAAGGCGTCGAAGGCGCGGTGATCGAGATGAGGGGATTGAGCGTCGTCTGACATCGTGGGGTTCCTGGAAACAACAACGCCCGGGCGTTGCGGCACCGGGCGTTGGGTCATGCTTCGGGGGTCAGGCTTTGCGCGGCTTAGCGCGGCGCCGAGACCGTCACCAGTGCCGGGCGCAGCACGCGCTCGGCAATCATGTAGCCACGCTGGAGCACGTTCACCACGGTGTTGGGTTCCTGCTCGGACGGCACCATCGAGATCGCCTGGTGACGATGCGGGTCGAACTTCTCGCCCACCGGGTTCAGCTCGACAATCTTGCCGCGCTCGAAGGCAGCGGCCAGCTGGCGGGCGGTCAGCTCCACGCCTTCGCGCAGCTTCTTGAGATCGCCGGTGTTGTCGGCCAGCGCAGCCTGGAGGCTGTCCATCACCGGCACGAGGTTGTCGGCGAAGTTCTCGATCGCGAACTTGTGTGCCTTGCTGACCTCTTCCTGCGACCGGCGGCGGATGTTCTCGCCCTCTGCCGTGGCGCGCAGGAACAGCTCGTAGTTTTCCTTGGCCTTGGCCTCCAGGTCGGCCACCTGCTGCGTCAGGCGGGCCACATCATCGCCGGCCGGGGCGTCCGTGCCAGGCTGCTGGGCGCGCAGGGCATCGTCTGCCGCCTGCGGCGCGCTCGAAGCTGGGGATGGCGTCTGGGTCTGATTCTGTTCTTCCATGTCGATCCGTATCAAATCTAAAACTCGGCCCGCCTGGCGCAGGCCGTCGGGTGGGTCGGGATGCCAAACCGGCAAGTCTAGCCGCAGTTGGCGCCGGTCCCCGCTTTTTCAAGTGTGAAGGGGGCGAGACGCCGAAATACGCGGTTACAAAGCCGTGATTCATGCAATCTGGTGTTCATTGCTTTGCTGCAACGCAATGACTAAGATCTATCAATGAAAAATGACAAAAATAACGGGAGCACGCTGGTGGATTATTTTGGTGCATCCTTCGGAAGGTTCGTCATGCACAAGCTTCCTGTCGTAACGGTGTGCCTGCTCGCCGCGCTGTCGGTGATGACACTTTTCATCTGCGCCTCCGGCGCATTCACGCCGCGTGAGACCGAGTATGGCAGTGGCAAGGCGGTGTTCAAGCACTATATCGTTCCGTACTTCCCGTACAACCGCTGAATCCATCCCTAGCTTCTGAAACCGTCGATCCGGCGCCGGTCGCGCTTGGTCGGGCGGCCCTGCAGCTGCGCCGTCGGCTCGGGCTGCATGCGCCGCCGTTCCGCCTCTTCCTGGCGCCGGGCCTGGCTTTCCGGGGTTTCGGCATACAGCGTCTGCGCCACGGGCGCCGACCCGCGCGAGGCGGCCACGCCCTTCACCTCGATCTCCCAACGCTGCTGGTGCGCGTCGATCCTCACGGCGTCGCCGGGCTTCACTTCCCGTGAATTCTTGACCGGCTGGCCGTTGACCTCCACCCGGCCCCGCTCCACGGCCTCCGCCGCCAGCGAGCGCGTCTTGAAGAAGCGCGCGCACCATAGCCATTTGTCGATGCGTTGCCGGGCATCCGCCTCGAAGTCCACGTCCATCGTCTAACTCCTTGATTCCTTATGCCGCAGCGCCCCGGGTCTGCGCCCGCGAGCGCCGCGCTTCCAGCTCGTGCGGATGTGGCTGGCGCAGCGGCCAACCCTGCAGATGCTGCAGCGCGATCTCGGCCAGCCCGGCAATCCAGTAGTCCGCATCATTCAGGCAGGGAATGAACTGGAATTCCTGTCCGCCCGCCACGCGGAATTCGGACTGCCCTTCCATGGCGATTTCCTCGAGCGTCTCGATGCAATCGGCCGGGAAGCCGGGGCAGAACACATCCACGCGATGCGTGCCGACCTTGCCCAGCTCGGTCAGCGTCGGCGCGGTATAGGGCTGGAGCCATTCGGCCTTGCCGAAACGAGACTGAAAGGTCACTTGATACTGGCCCGGCTGCAGGCCCAGCGCCTCGCCCAGCATCCGTCCGGTCTTCAGGCATTCGCAGTGGTAGGGGTCGCCCAGATCCAGCAGCCGGCGCGGCAGGCCATGGAAGGACAGGATCAGCTTGTCGCCCCGGGCGAAGTCCGGCATGCCGTGCTGCGCCCAGAAGCCGCTCACCTGCTGCTGCAGGGCGGAAATATAGGCGGGATGGTCGTGAAAGTGCTTGATTAGTCGCAATTCCGGCTGATTCCGCCAGCCGGCCAGCACGCGGAAGACCTCGTCGAACGCCGTGGCCGTAGTCGTGCCTGAGAACTGCGGATAAAGTGGCAACAACAGCACTTGCTCCGTACCCTGCCGGCGTAGGGCCTCCATGACCGAGGCAATCGACGGATTGCCGTAGCGCATGGCGCAGGCCACGGTCACATCGTGGCCGAGCCGGTGCATGTGCTGCTGGAGCGCGTGGGCCTGCCGCTCGGTGTGCACCAGCAGCGGCGAGCCGGTCATGTGCGCCTCGCGCAGCCAGATCGATTCGTACTTCATGGCCGATGCGCGCGAGCGGAACGGCAGGATCAGCCCGTGCAGGATCGGCAGCCAGGCCAGACGCGGGATCTCGACCACGCGCGGATCGGACAAAAACGCCTTCAGGTATCGCCCCACTGCCTTGGGCGTGGGCGCATCCGGCGTGCCCAGGTTGATAAGCAGGATGGCCGTGCGGGGCGCCTGGCCATGCTGGTAAGCCGGTTCTGCCGAGAACGTCATAGGGTTTCCGGAAATGGCGGGCGCCACGCGCGCGTTGTCACGTGGCGTGCCCGCGCGCAGCAATCAATTCTGGGAGAGCGCGCTCGAGAGCAGCCGCGCGGTGATGTCGACGATCGGGATCACCCGTTCGTAGGCCATCCGCGTCGGGCCGATCACGCCGAGCGTGCCGACGATCTGTCCATCGACACCATAGGGCGCGGTGATGACGGCCATGTCTTCGAGCGGCACGAGCTGGCTTTCGCCCCCGATGAAGATCTGTACGCCCTGCGCGTGGCTCGAGACATCGAGCAACTGCAGCAGGTTGGTCTTGTGTTCGAAGACATCGAACAGCCGGCGCAGCTTGTCCATGCTGGACGACAGGTCTTCCACCTCGAGCAGCTTGCGCTCGCCGGAGATGAACACCTGGTCGTCGTCCTCGGCCATGGCGCTGCTGCCGGCCTCCACGGCGGCCTGCATCAGCGCTGACATGTCGCGGCGGAGATCCTGCAATTCCACCCGCAAATGGCTGCGCACGGCATCGAAACTCATGCCGGCGTAGTGGGAATTGAAGAAATTGGCCGCCTCGATCAGCTGGGCGGGGGTGTACGGCAGTTCAGTCTGGATGATGCGGTTCTGGACGTCGCCCTCGGGGCTGACGATGATCAGCAGGATGCGCTTCTCCGACAGGCGCATGAACTCCACCTGGCGGAACGACTGGCCCCGGCGCGGCGTCATGATCACGCCGGCAAAGCGCGAGAGGTTAGACAGCGTGTGCGCGGCGGCGGTAATCATCCGCTGCGGCCCCAGCTGCTGCCCGGCCAGCTGGCCCTGGATCTGGCCGGTCAGCGCGGCCAGTTCGGCCGTCATCTCCACCGTGCCGCCCTCCAGCGGGCGCGCCGTAAGCATCGAATCGACGAACAGCCGGTACCCGCGCGGCGTGGGAATCCGGCCGGCCGACGTGTGCGGGCTGGCGATGAACCCCATTTCCTCGAGGTCGGACATCACATTGCGGATGGTCGCCGGCGAGAGATCGAGACCCGAGTACTTGGACAGGGTGCGCGAGCCCACGGGCTGGCCTTCGGCGATGTAGCGCTCGATCAGGGTCTTGAGAAGCGTTTTCGAACGTTCGTCCATAGTGCCCCGATTTTAAACAACTTTCCCCGGTTCGGGCGGGCTTCGCACCGGTGCGTGCCCACCTACTGACAATGGTCACGGCGGTATGGTCTAATCCCGGCATGTCTGCCCCCCAGAACCCAGCCATCGCCCCCGCCGCTGCGCCCCGCGCCGCGTTCCAGACCGTTGCCCTGGTCGGCCGGTACTCGACCGCCGGCATCGAGGGCCCGCTCGAGGAATTGGCCGCCTGCATTTCCCGCAACGGCCAGGACGTGGTCTTCGAGCGCGAGACCGCACAGGCCACCGGCCTCTCCGGCTACCCGGTATTCTCCGCCGACGAGATCGGGCGCGAGGCCGACGTGGCCGTGGTGCTCGGCGGCGACGGCACGCTGCTGGGCCTGGCCCGCCAGCTGGCCGGGCTCGACGTGCCGCTGATCGGCGTGAACCATGGCCGGCTGGGCTTCATGACCGACATCCCGCTGGAGGACGTGACGCGCGCCCTGCCCGAGATGCTCGCCGGCCGCTACGAGGCCGAAACCCGCATGCTGCTGGAATCCCGCGTGATCCGCGACGACGGCGTGATCTTCTCCGCGCTGGCGTTCAACGACGTGGTGGTCAACCGTTCCGGCATTTCCGGCATGGTCGAGCTGGCCGTCTCGGTGGACGGCTATTTCATGTACAACCAGCGTTCGGACGGCCTGATCGTCTCCACGCCCACCGGTTCCACCGCCTACGCGCTGGCCGCCGGCGGGCCGATCCTGCATCCTACGCTGTCCGGGCTGGTGCTGGTGCCAATTGCCCCGCACGCGCTGTCCAACCGCCCGATCGTGCTGCCGCACGACGCGGAAGTGACGATCGAGGTGGCCACCGCGCGCGACGCGAGTGCCAATTTCGACATGCAGTCTCTGACCTCGCTGCTGCAGGGCGACCGGATCGTCGTGCGCCGCTCGAGCAAGACCGTGACCCTGTTGCATCCGGTGGGCTACAACTACTACGCCACGCTGCGCAAGAAGCTGCACTGGCACGAATACCCGACCGAGGACAACCGGCTCTGAGCCGGCCCCCACTCCCCCCAAGGCCACGATGCTCCGCAGCCTGTCCATCCGCGATTTCGTCATCGTCGATACGCTCGACCTCGACTTCACCACCGGCTTTACCGTCTTCACCGGCGAGACCGGCGCCGGCAAGTCCATCCTGATCGATGCACTGGCCCTGGTGCTCGGCGAACGCGCCGACGCCGGCGTGGTGCGCGAAGGCAGCACCCGCGCAAGCATCAGCGCCACCTTCGGCACGCACGCAGCGCTCGACGCCTGGCTGGCCGAGCGTGAGCTGTCCGGCGACGAGACCGGCCTGGACGGCGAAGGCACCGTGCTGCTGCGCCGCACCGTCGATGCGGGCGGCCGTAGCAAGGCGTTCATCAACGGCACGGCGGCCACGCTGGCCCAGCTGCGCGAGGTGGGCGACCAGCTCGTGGACATCCACGGCCAGCACGCCCACCAGCTGCTGCTGCGGCCGGACGCCCAGCGCCACCTGTTCGACGCCCACGCGGGCCTGACCGAACAGGCCGGCGCGGTGGCGGAGGCGTGGCGGGCCTGGCGCACCTGCGTGCGCCAGCGCGAGGCCGTGGAGTCGCAATCGCGCGAAATGCAGCTTGAGCGCGAGCGGCTGGAATGGCAGGTGGGCGAACTCGACAAGCTGGCGCCCCAGGCGGGCGAATGGGAAGAGATCCAGGGCGAATACAACCGCCTCTCGCACGCGGCCGGCCTGATCGACGGCAGCCGCGCCGCGCTGGACGCGCTGTCCGAGGCCGACGGCGCCGTGCTGTCCGTGCTCAACAGCGTGGTGCACCGGCTCCAGCAACTGGCCGATGTCGATCCCGCGCTGCGCGACGTGCTCGCCGCGCTGGAACCGGCGCAGGTGCAGATCGAGGAAGCCGCGCATTCGCTGACGCGCTACGTCGACCGGCTCGAACTCGATCCGGAACGCCTGCAGGCCGTGGAAGCGCGCATGCAGGCGCTGCACACGGCGGCGCGCAAGTACCGCCTGCCGCCGGAGCAGTTGCCGGACGAACTGCTGGCCCGCCGCCAGCAACTCGACGACCTGCAGGCCGCGCAGGACATCAACAAGGTGCTGGCCCGCGAGGCCGCCGCACGCGCCGCCTACCTGACGCTGGCGCGGCACCTGTCCGCCGCGCGCAAGACCGCCGCCAAGGCGCTGTCCGGCGCCGTCACGGACGCCATGCAGGGCTTGTCGATGGCTGGCGGCACCTTCGTGGTGGCACTGAATCCGCTCGACGAGGCCGAAGGCCAGAGCCACGGGCTGGAGCAGGTGGAATTCCTCGTCGCCGGCCATGCCGGCGTGACGGCCCGCCCGCTGGCCAAGGTGGCGTCCGGCGGCGAACTGGCCCGGATCAGCCTGGCCATCTCGGTCATCACGAGCGAGGCCGCACCCACGCCGACGCTGATCTTCGACGAAGTGGATACCGGCATCGGGGGCGCCGTGGCCGAGGTGGTGGGCCGGCGCCTGCAGGAACTGGGCCGCGCGCGCCAGGTGCTCTGCGTGACCCACCTGCCGCAGGTGGCGGCGCAGGCCGGCACGCACCTGCTGGTCAGCAAGGAGACGGCCGACGCCACGAAGGCCCGGGCCGCCGTCACGCGGTCCAGAATCCGCGTGCTCGACGCCGAGGGCCGCGTCAACGAGACCGCGCGCATGCTGGGCGGGGCCACGGTCACCGCCACGACGACGCAACACGCGCAGGAGATGCTGGCGCAGGGCGCCCGCGCCGCCGAGCTGGCCGCGAGCCAGGCTGCAAATCAGGCCGCAAATCAGGCCACCACCGCGCCGCGCGAAGGGGGCTCGCGCCGCCCGCGCCGGGCCGCCGGCTGAAGCGCGCACCGTCGCCACGTCCGCATCCCGCTATATATATAGATACAGATCTCAGGAGCTTCGCCCCATGACCGCTGGTCAGTCCCCGCAACACCCCCGCCCCCGCCCCCGCCGCAGGGTCCTGGCGATGGCGCTGGCCGCCGTTGCCTCGCTGGCATCGCTGGGCGCCGTCTCGGGCTGCGCGTCGGAGTCGAAATCGTTCGCGCCGCCGCGCGGCAGCATCACCGACGACCGCGCCATCGGCGATATCCTCGTCAAGTTCACGCCGCCCGAGGTGACGGTGTCCGAGGACGCCGGCAAGCTGCTGGCGGGGATCGAGGGCCCGGTCCGGTACGTGGTGAAGCGGCCGATGTCCGGCGGCGTGTGGCTGGTCACCGCCATCACGGCCGTGCCCGACATCACGCTGGACCAGGCCGTGGCCACGCTGCAGGCCGCGCCGCGCGTGGAATCGGCCACGTCGGACCGCACGCTCAAGCCGCATCGCACCATGCCCACCAGCCGGGACATGCCAGCACAATAAAGCGCCCGTTTTCCTGTAGGTTGCTGTTCAGCAGTTCGCATCGCACTACCAACGCCCCCAGGAGTCGTAGATGCCACACCACACGCTGAAGCGCGGCCTGCGCGCCGCCCAAGGGCTGTCCGCCGCACTGCTGGCCGTGACCGCATGCTGGAGCCTGCCGGTGACCGCGCAGGGCCCCACCGGGGCGCGGGCCGCGCCGGTCTACACGGGCAACTACATCGTGCGCTGGCGGGATGGCAGCCAGTCCGTCACGCCCACCCAGATGCGCACCGTGGAGGCCAACACGGGCCTGGCGCTCGGCGTGAAGCGGCCGATGGCGGGCACGCTGCAACTGATGAGCGTGACCGACGCCAAGGGCGACAACCCCGAAACGGTGGCGAAGCGGCTGCGCCAGGACCCGCGCATCGCCGATGCGGTGCCCGACCGCTGGCTGCGCCTGCACGACACCATCCCCAACGACCCCGAATTCGCCGGCAACCAGACCTACATGGGCCTGCCGAGCCAGGTGGTGGGCGCCGCCAACCTCACGCGCGCGTGGGACCGCTCGCGCGGCAGCAGCAGCATCGTGGTGGCCGTGGTCGACACCGGCTACCTGCCCCACCCCGACCTGGTCGACCGGCTCGTGCCGGGCTACGACTTCATTAGTAGCGCGACCGTCTCGCAAGACAACGTAGATGGTCGTGATAGCGATCCCACCGATCCGGGAGACTTTGTTCCAGCCGGCCAGACCTGTCAGGACGGCAGCGGCCAGGCCAACAGCACGTGGCACGGCACGCGCGTGGCCAGCGTGCTGGGCGCGCTGACCAACAACGGCGTGGGCATCGCCGGCGTGGACTGGGCCGCGCGGATCCAGCCGGTGCGCGTATCGGGCCGCTGCGGCGCGCTGTTATCCGATACGGTTGACGGCATGCGCTGGGCCGGCGGGCTCGCCGTACCCGGCGTGCCGGCCAATGCGACGCCGGCCAAGGTGGTCAACGTCAGCCTGGGCGGTGGCAGTTGCTCGTCCATCGAACAGCAGGCCGTCAACGACCTGAACGCCGCCGGCGTGGTGGTCGTGGCCGCAGCCGGCAATTCGGCCGGCGCCGTGGAAGCTCCCGCCGACTGCACCGGCGTCATCGCCGTCACCGCCCACGCCAACGATGGCGAGAACGCCAGCTTCGCCAACGTCGGCCCGCAGGTCGCCCTGAGCGCCCCGGGCGGCGGCTGCGGCAACTCGCGCGTGGTGATGATCGGCAACACCCCCACCTGCTCCACGCCGGGCGGCTCGTCGCTGATCCGCACGCTGAGCAATTCCGGCACGACCACGGCCGGCAACTTCGTCATCAGCAACTCCGCCGGCACCAGCTTCGCCGCGCCGATGGTCTCCGGCGTGGTGTCGATGATGTTCGCGGTCAACGGTGCGCTGACGCCAGCCCAGGTCACCGCCGGCCTGAAAAGCTCCGCGCGCCCCCATCCGGCCAACACCTACTGCACCGCAAGCGCAAACGTCGGCAAATGCGGCGCAGGGTTGCTGGATGCCGACGGCGCGCTGGTAGCAGCGGCCAACCCGGCCGTCACGGCTACGCCTGCACCGGCGCCGGCGGCCTCCTCGGACAGCGGTGGCGGCGGCGGCGGTGGGGCAATCGCGCCCTGGAGTGCGGTGGTGTTGCTGGTGGTTGGGGTGGTGGGATTTGGGATGCGGCGGCGGGTTCGCTAGCGCCCTGCCCCATTCCCCCGCCGCGTGCGCCACCATTCCTGCAGCACCCAGCATGCCAGCCCGGCGATCGCGCCGGCGGCGTGGGCGGCGCGGACGATGCCGAAGCCCCAGGACGGGTCGAAGACGAGTGCAGCGAGCCAGGATTGCTCGGTCCAGACCTTGCCGATGACCACCACGCAGGTGATGACGCCAATCACGCGCGAGAAGCCCGGGGCTTGCAGCAGCCGCAGGCCGGCCCAGAGGGCCAGCCCGTGCAGCGCACCGGACAGCCCGCCGTACCAGCCGACCGAGGGGATGTTTAGCAGGGCCACCTGAACGGCCAGCCCGCTGATGACGAGGATCGCCAGCATCTCGCGGATGCGGGTGGCGCGGCCGGCGAGTAGCAGCAGGCCGGCGGCGGCGGCCATGTCCGCCAGATAGTGACGCCAGTCCAGATGCACCCACATCGCCGTGGCCACGCGCCACCACTGGCCGTCCAGCCGCACCGCGTCGCGCAGGTACAGGCCGTGGGCGTACAGCCAGGGGACGAAGGTGAACAGCGCGGCCAGTCCGGCCACGCCGGCGATGGTCGCCAGCATGGCCGGCCAGCCGTGGTCGGGCTGGGGCGGGACCGAACTACTCACCGAAGACCGCGCGCCACAGCGCCTGCACCTGCGCGGTCTGGTCCGCCACGGAGGCCGGCGGCACGCGGGCCTGGTCCTGGCCATCGAGCCGCAGCTTGTGCTGGCGTGCGCGGAACAGCCGGTAGGCGTCGCCCACGGCCACGGCGAGGGTCTTGTCGATCAGGCCAAGCTCGCCGGCCATGCGCAGCAGCGCGATATTGCCCTTGTTACCGGTCAGCGACGGATGCGCGCCGCTGTGCAGCAGCACGAGGTACTGCACCGTGAACTCGATGTCGACCATGCCGCCCCGGTCGTGCTTGAGGTCGAACAGCGGCGTGGGGTTGGGATGGCCCTCTGCCACCTTGGCGCGCATCTGCACGATTTCGTCGCGCAGCGCGGCGGCGTCGCGCGGCTGGCGCAGCACCTCCTCGCGCAGCGCCTCGAAGCGCGCGCCAATCGCGCTGTCGCCGGCGCACCAGCGGGCCCGCGTGAGCGCCTGATGCTCCCAGACCCAGGCGGTGTTGTCGCCCTCGCGCAGTTGATAGCGCCGGAACGCGTCGAAGCTCGTCACAAGCAGCCCCGCCGCGCCGTTGGGCCGCAGCCGCATGTCCACATCGAACAGCATGCCGGCCGCCGTGTGACTCGTGAGCCACGTAATCAGGCGACGGGCATAGGCCGCGTAGACGTCCGGCGCGCGCTCGTGGTCGTCGTCATACAGGAAGATGATGTCGAGGTCGGACGCATAGCCCAGCTCCTTCCCGCCCAGCCGCCCGTAGGCGATGACCGCGAAGCGCGGCGTCTCGGCGTGGCGCGTGGCCAGCTGGGCCCAGACCGCCCCGAGCGTGACTTCGAGCATCGCGTCGGCCAGGTCGGAGAGGCGGTCGGCCACCTGCTCCACGGTCAGCAGGCCGTGCAGGTCCTGCAGCAGGATCCGGAAGGTCTCGGCGTGGTGCTCGCGGCGCAGGATGTCCATCTGCATCTCGACCTGACCGTGCGCCACCTGCAGGCGCTCGGCCACGCGGGCGCGGAAGGCGGGCCAGTCCGGCGCGCTCGCCAGGGCCTCGCTGTCGAGCAATTCGTCCAGAAGCTGCGGATGGCGGGTCAGGTAGGCCGCCGCCCAGCGCGAGGCATGCAGCGTCTGGGCGACGCGGTCCATCGCCTGCGGGTACTCGGATAACAGCGAGAGATACGACGCCCGCCGGCTGATCGCATCGAGAAAATCAAGGAAACGGGCGATGGTGCTGTCGGCATCGTCCTGCTTGTTGGCGAGGTCGAGCGCGCGGTTGACCAGTTGGTCGAAGCGTGCCCGGCTCGACTCGGACAACGCGCGGTAGCGTACCGAGGTGGCGATGGCGCGCAGGCGGTCGTAGAGGCCGGTGCAGTCGCTGAAGCCGGCGGCCTGGAGCCGCTGGCACGGCGACGACTCGGGATCGGTCTCGTCCGGGCCGTCCTGCGTGGGCCGCGAGCCCTGCCCTTCCCGCACGATCTCGGGCCAGAGCGCCTCGCACTGCGGCGCGTCCGGGTCGCTGAACGGATCGGCGAAAGTGGCCTCGAACTGCTGCGCCACGGGCGCCATCAGCGCATTCATCTGCGCCACCAGCGCGGGCCAGTCTTCATAGCCCATCATCCGCGCCACGGCCAGCTGTTCGTCCTCGCTGGTCGGCAGGTGGTGGGTCTGGGCGTCGTCGCGGTATTGCAGCCGGTGTTCCAGCTGGCGCAGGAAGCGGTAGGCATCGGCCAGCTGCTCGGCCTGCCCCGCCGGCAGGAGGTTGCGGGCCACGGCCACGTCGAGGACCTCAAGCGTCGGCCGCACACGCAGCGCGGCGTCCTGGCCGCCGCGGATCAGCTGGAACACCTGCGCCATGAACTCGATTTCGCGGATGCCGCCGCGCCCGAGCTTGATATTGAACGAGCGCTGGTTCACGCCGTGGCCGGCCAGCCCGCCGCTGCGCTTGGCCGCCTCCGCGCGGATCTGGGCGTGCAGCGCGCGGATGGCCGCGATCACGCCATAGTCGAGGTAGCGCCGGAACACGAACGGCGTGGTCAGCCGGCCCAGCAGCGCGGCCGTGCGCGTGGCGTGAGGCGTATCCAGCGCGGAGACCACGCGGCCCTTGATCCAGGCGTAGCGCTCCCACTCGCGGCCCTGCACGACAAGGTATTCCTCGAGCATGCCCAGACTGCACACCAGCGGGCCGGCATCGCCATTGGGCCGCAGCCGCATGTCCACGCGGAACACGTAGCCATCGGCGGTCACCTCGGAGAGCAGGTTGATCAGGCGCCGCCCCACGCGGATGAAATATTCGTGGTTCGAGAGGCTGCGCGCCCCGCCCTGGGTATCGCCATCCTCGTCATAAAGAAAGATCAGGTCGATATCTGACGAGACGTTGAGTTCGCGCCCGCCCAGCTTGCCCATGCCCACCACCACCAGTTCCTGCACCTCGCCGCTCTGGGCGCCGGTGGGCCGGCCGTAGGTGGCGGCGAGGTCATCGCCGAGCACGCGCAGGCCGAACTGGATGCCGAGTTCGGCGAGGTCGGTCATCGCGCCCGTGATCTCGCCGAGCGGGGCCAGCCCGCGCAGGTCGCGCTCGATCACCACGCACATGACTTCGGCCCGCAGCCGGCGCAGCGCCTGGGCGGCGGCGGCCTCGGCATCGGCAGACGGGGCGTGGAGCGCCTGCAGCCGTGCCTCCATCCAGGTACGCGTCAGGGGCGCCCGGGCGGCATCCGCCACCACGGCGGCCAGCTCGGGGCGCGCCTGGAGCACGCGGCGGGCGTAATGGGAGGCCTGCCCCGAGTACAATACGTCGCCCTCGCCGGCGGCATTGGAATCCGTGGCGGGTAACGCCCTGGCCATCACCGTGGCATAGGCCCCTTCGACCATGTTGCCGATGGGTCCAGGCGGCGCATCCGGCGCCTCGGTGGGAAGGGGGTGAGCCGGGGCGGCGCCCGCGGCGGAACTCGTCGGATCAGGGACAGTCATTCCAGTAACTTTGCAATGCGGGCAGGCGCCGTGGCGATACGCGGTGGCGCAACAACGCACCCTTATCGACCACTTTGGAGAGCGGCTAGTATTGTCGGATAATCTGCGCATGTCCAGACGCCCCGCCGCCCCTGCCGCGCCCGCCGACGGTTCAACGTCCGCCAGCGCCGCTGCCGAGGCGTCCGCCGCCACCGCCGGCCCGGCTTCCCAGGCTTCTCATTCCTCCTCCGCACCCGCGTCCGGCGTGGCGTCCGGCGTGGGTGCGCGGCTGCGTGCGGCCGCCCGTGGCGGCTGGCGCGCGCTGTGTGCCGGCGTGACGCATCCGGTCTGGCCCCGGCTCTGGCGGGTGCTGGTGCGCATCGTGCTGGCGCTGGCCGCGCTGGCCGTGGTGGCGGTGCTGCTGATCCGCTTCGTGCTGTGGCCGCAGGCCCATACTGCGCGCCAGTGGCTGGAGCAGCAAGGCTCGGCGGCGTTGACCGCCCAGTTGACCATCGGCGAGCTGGATACATTCTGGGACGGTTGGCATCCGGCGTTCCGCGCACGCAACGTGCGCGCCGTGGACAGCCAGCAGCGCGTGCTGCTCTCCGCCGGCACGCTCGACGGCAAGCTCTCCTGGCATTCCGTGCCGGCGCTGACCGTGCAGTTCGCCAGCCTGATGGCCGAGCGCACCGATGTGCTGGTGCGCCGCACGCCCGAGGGCCGCCTGCTGGTGGCCGGCGTGCCGATCGAGGCGCACCCGTCCACCACCAGCGACGACCCGTTCCTGAACTGGCTGCTCGCCCAGGGCCATATCGAGCTGATGAGCGGCAACCTGCGCTGGCTCGACGAAAAGGCCCGCCTGCCGCAGCTGGACGTGGCCGACATCCATTTCACCGCGCACCGCAACGGTGCCCAGCACACGCTCCGGCTGGAGGCCCGCAGCGCCTCGCTGGCGCCCCAGCCGCTGGTCTTCCAGGCCGCACTGCGCCACGACTACCTGCGTGCCACCGGCGACTGGCGCCACTGGACTGGCCAGGCCAACTGGGACTTCAGCCAGATGCAGCTGCCGGTGGTGCAGCGCTACCTCGCCATCTTCGACCACGTGGACAGCGGCGTCTTCAGCACGTCCGGTTCGGTCGATTTCCGCGAAGGCCACCTGATCGGCAGCCAGATGCGGATGCGCGCCACGGGCGTGGACCTGCAACTGGCCGGCGCCGCCGAGCCGCTCAAGCTGGCCAACGCACAGGCGCTGCTGCTGCACAAGGGCGACCGCGCCGGCAACCACCAGTTGACCATCGACACGCTGCTCTGGCAGCCCGAACCACTGACCGGGCCGCCTTCGAGCGCCGATACGACCTGGCGCGAAGGCATGCGCAAGGTCACCGTGAACTGGACCCGCGACGATCGGGGCGAGTTGCGCAAGTTCGCGCTCAAGGCGCCGACGTTCGACCTGAACACCGTACGCGCGCTGGCTACCTCCCTGCCGCTGGATACCGCGCTGCTGCGCCAGTTGCGCGTGCTCCAGCCAGCCGGCCATATCGACAACCTCGACGTGGCATGGTCGCGCGAGCGCGCCGGGCTGCTCTCACGCAGCCCGGGCGCGTCCCACTACGCCGTGCAGGGCACGCTGCGCAAGGTCTCGGTGAACAGCCAGCCGGCCGTACCGGCCATGGCCGCCGATGGCCTGCCCCGCGCCGGCACGCCGGGCTTCGCCCAGCTTTCAGGCAATTTCAGTTTCGATGACCGCCAGGGCACGGCGCGCGTGGACAGCACCGATGCCGCGCTGATGTTCCCGGGCGTGTTCGAAGAGCCGCGCATCCCGTTCGACGAACTGCGCGGCGAAATCCGCTGGACGCAGGAGTCCGGCAAGCTCGCGGTGCACACGGATGGCGTGCGCTTTGCCAACGCCGACACGGCCGGCACGGTGCGCGGCACCTGGCGCGCCGGCGGCGACGGCCACGGCGGCATCGCCGATATTTCGGGCGAACTGGACCGCGCGCTGGCCAACCGCATCGTCCGCTACCTGCCGCTGACGCTGCCCAGCACACGCCATTACCTGGGCGGCGCGCTGGTCGGCGGCGAGGCCACCGGCGCCAAGTTCCTGATCAAGGGCGACCTGGCCCACTTCCCGTTCCATCCGCCGTTCCAGAAGGCGGGCGACTTCCGCGCCGAGATTCCGGTGCAGAACGTGAGCTACCAGGTAGCACCGCACGAGACCGGGCCCAACGTGACCGGTGGCGTGAATGGTGGCGTGAATGGCAACGGCCACGGCAAGACGAACGGCGGCACCGCCTGGCCCGACTTCACCGACATCCAGGGCAATGTGATGTTCGAGCGCGGCAGCCTGACGTTCCTGGCCAAACGGGCGGCGGTGCGCGGCGTGCCGGGCGTGGTGCTCCAGAACGTCAACGGCCGCATCGACGATCTGAGCGACCATGGCCACCTGATGATCGACGGCATGGCCAACGGGCCGGTGCAGAGCTTCCTGCGCTTCATCGCCAATACCCCGGTCAAGGGCTGGTCCGGAAACGTGACGGAAAACTCACACGCACCGGGCCAGGGCGACCTGAAGCTGAAGCTTGACCTGCCGCTGCATCACGCGGCCGGCACCAAGGTGGACGGCCAGTTCCGCTTCCCCGGCAACGATGTGACGCTGTTCCCGGAACTGCCCACGCTCTATGGTGCGACGGGTGTGGTGGCGTTCGACGAGCACGGCTTCCGGCTCGACAACGTGCGCGGCCGCTTCCTTGGCGGCGAGACCCGGATCGGGGGCGGCACCCAGTCCGACGGCACCACGCGCGTGACCGTGGGCGGTACCGCCACGGCGGCCGGCCTGCGCGAGGCGCTGGCCGCGGCGGGCAGCAACGCCGGCACGCATATGGAAGGTGCCACGGCCTACAACGCCGAGATCGGCATCCGCGACAGGCATCTCCAGATCCAGGTAGGCTCCAGCCTCGTCGGCATGGCGCTGAACCTGCCGGCGCCGCTGGTCAAGACGGCGGCCCAGGAAATGCCGCTGCGCTTCGACCTGCGCCCCGCTACGGCGGCGGCCCGCGCCGGGCAGGACGACCTGACTGTGCAACTCGGCAACGCGGTGTCGGCGCGCTATATTCTGCGGCGCGGCGCCGAGGGCCTGGAGGTCATCTCCGGCGGCATCGGCGTGGGCCAGCCGGCGCCGCAGCCTGCCAGCGGCGTCACGGCGGCACTGACCACTGAGCGGCTCGATGTCGATGCCTGGCGCAACGCGCTGGGCGGCACGGTGCCAGCGCCGGCCGCGCCGGGCCGCGACAACCCGAACAACGTCGATCGCAACTCGCCATTCCTGCCCGAACGCGTGACCGTGCGCGCCAAGGCGCTCGATGCGTTCGGGCGCAGCCTCGACGACGTCTCCCTCGACGCCAACCGCGAAGGCAGCGGCTGGAACGCGCAGATGACGTCGCGCCAGATCGCCGGCACGGCGCAGTGGCGGCGCGATGCCAGCACGCCATCCGGCTCGCTGTCCGTGCGGTTGTCGCGGCTGGACTTCCCCGAGGCCGCCGATGACGGCCACGCCACCGACACCATGGCGCGCAATATCGAGGAACTGCCCGCGCTGGACCTCGTGGCGGAGAAGTTCGTGCTGCGCGGCAAGGATTTCGGCAAGCTGGAAGTCAAGGCGCACACCAGCCACGCCGGCAACGAGCCGGTCTGGACGCTGGACAACCTCACCATCGAGCAACCGGGCGCCACGCTGACCGGCAACGGTACCTGGCGCGTGCCGCGCCGCCTGCGCGATGCGGTGGCGAGCGGCTCCGCCTCCCCCACCGAGGGCCGCCGCACGCTGCTGAACTTCAAGCTGGACATCCGCGACGCCGGCGACGTGCTGGACCGCATGGGCATGGCGCACACGCTGCGCGACGGCAAGGGGGCGTTCGAAGGCCGCATCGCGTGGCGCGGCTCGCCGCTGTCGATCGACTATCCGTCGCTGTCCGGCCGGCTCTCGCTGAAGCTGGAAAACGGCCAGATCCTCAGCGTGGAGCCGGGTGCCGCACGCCTGCTGGGCGTGCTGAGCCTGCAAAGCCTGCTGAAGTTCGCCACGCTCGATTTCCGCAGCCTGTCCAACCGGGGCGTGGTATTCGACGACCTGACCGGCAGCGGCACGATCGAGAACGGCGTCGGCAAGATCGACGAATTCCAGCTCAAGAGCAGCCAGATGATGGCGTCGATGACCGGCACGGCCAACCTGCTGCGCGAGACGCAGGACCTCCAGGTCTCGGTGGTGCCGCGCATCAACGCCACGACCACCTCGGTGGCGGCCGCGTTCATCAATCCGGTGCTCGGCATCGGCACGCTGGCCGCCCAGTTGCTGTTCGCGGACGAGTTCTCCAAGGTGTTCACGCTGCACTATCACGTGTCCGGATCCTGGGCCGATCCCAAGATCACGAAAGTGGAGGACAATAAGCCCCGACAGCCGTCGATCCAGGAGCGCGCGACCGAGTTCCTCCGCTAGAAACCGGCTCGCCGCCCCGACACAGGACGCCCCACGATGACCGCTTCCGCCGCACCCTCCGCCCCTTCCACCCCGTTCCGCGTCGCCGCCGTGCAGACCGTGACGGGCACGTCGCTCGATGCCAACCTCGCCCGCGCCGACGCGCTGATCGCCGAGGCCGTGCGCGGCGGCGCCGAACTGGTGCTGCTGCCCGAGTACTTCTGCATGATGGGCCGGCAGGAGACCGACAAGGTGGCGATTCGCGAGCAGGACGGCGACGGCCCGGTGCAGCGCTTCCTGGCCGATGCCGCGCGGCGCCACCGTGTCTGGCTGGTGGGCGGCACGCTGCCGCTGCACTGCGGCGACGAAGGCCGGGTCTACAACACCTCGCTGGCCTTCGACCCGCGCGGCGAACGCGTGGCGCGCTACGACAAGATCCACCTGTTCGGCTTCACCAGGGGCACCGAAAGCTACGACGAGTCCCGCACCATCCTGGCCGGCACCGAGCCGGTGGCGTTCGAGGCGCCGTGCGGCCGCGTGGCGATGTCGGTCTGCTATGACCTGCGCTTCCCCGAGCTGTACCGCCATCTGGCCGCCGGCGGCGGCACGAGCTTGATTCTGATGCCGGCCGCCTTCACCTACACCACGGGCCAGGCGCACTGGGAGATCCTGCTGCGGGCCCGGGCGATCGAGAACCAGTGCTATGTGCTGGCTGCGGCACAGGGCGGCAAGCACGAGAACGGCCGCCGCACGTGGGGCCACACGATGCTGGTCGATCCGTGGGGCGAGGTGCTCGGCGTGCTGCCCGAGGGCGAGGGCGTGGTGGCCGGCGTGATCGATCCGGCGCGGCTGGCGGAAGTCCGCCAGAACCTGCCGGCGCTGCGGCATCGGGTGCTGTAGCATCTACCCCAACGACTACGATCTGAAGCCGGCCCGTGCCGGCTTCAATGAATGCTGAAAGGACAATCATGAACGCCGGTGATCTCGGAATCCGCAACCTGGCCACGGCGCAGCAACTGCTGCTGGCGCCGTATGGGCTCGACGAGGCCAAGCTCCAGCGCGTGCTGGCCGACATCTTCACGCACAAGGTCGACTATGCCGACCTGTACTTCCAGTACACGCGCAATGAGGCGTGGAGCCTGGAAGAAGGCATCGTCAAGTCGGGCAGCTTCAGCATCGACCAGGGCGTGGGCGTGCGCGCGGTGTCCGGCGACAAGACCGCGTTCGCGTATTCGGACGACATCAGCCTGCCAGCGCTGTCGCAGGCCGCGGCGGCCACGCGCACCATCGGCAAGAGCGGCAGCGGCCGCGTGAAGGTGGCCGGCGCGCTGGCCTCCCAGACCGGGCGTAACCTCTATACGCCGAACGATCCGCTCGACTCGATGACCGCCACCGAGAAGGTGGCGCTGCTGGAGCGCATCGAAAAGATGGCGCGCGCCAAGGACCCGCGCGTGGTGCAGGTCATGGCCGGGCTGGCCGGCGAGTACGACGTGGTGCTGGTGGCACGCAGCGACGGCGTGATCGCCGCCGACGTGCGGCCGCTGGTGCGCGTGTCGGTCACGGTGATCGCCGAGCAGAACGGGCGGCGCGAGGTGGGTTCCTCGGGCGGCGGCGGCCGCTATGCCTACGGTTACTTCAGCGACGAACTGCTGGCCAAGTATGTGGACGAAGCGGTGGCATCGGCGCTGGTGAACCTGGAGGCGCGCCCCGCCCCGGCCGGCGCGATGACCGTGGTGCTCGGCCCGGGCTGGCCCGGCGTGCTGCTGCACGAGGCCGTCGGCCACGGGCTGGAGGGCGACTTCAACCGCAAGGGCTCGTCGGCCTTCGCCGGCCGCATGGGCGAGCGCGTGGCGGCCAAGGGCGTGACCGTGGTCGATGACGGCACGCTGGCCAACCGGCGCGGCTCGCTGAACCTCGACGACGAGGGCAACCCGACGCAATGCACCACGCTGATCGAAGACGGCATCCTGCGCGGCTACATCCAGGACACGCTCAATGCGCGCCTGATGAAGATGCCGGTCACCGGCAACGCCCGCCGCGAGAGCTACGCCGCCCTGCCGATGCCGCGCATGACCAACACCTACATGCTGAACGGCGACAAGGACCCGGCGGAGATCATCGCCAGCGTGAAGCGCGGCCTGTACGCGGTGAACTTCGGCGGCGGCCAGGTGGACATCACCAACGGCAAGTTCGTGTTCTCGGCCAGCGAGGCGTATCTGATCGAGGATGGCAAGATCACCACGCCGGTCAAGGGCGCCACGCTGGTCGGCAACGGCCCCGAATCGCTCAAGGACGTGACCATGATCGGCAACGACATGCGCCTGGACTCGGGCGTGGGCGTGTGCGGCAAGGAAGGCCAGAGCGTGCCGGTGGGCGTGGGCCAGCCGACGTTGCGGATCGAGAACATGACCGTGGGCGGCACCGCCTGAGGCCAGGAACTGATCCGGGATCGATGGCGGCGGCATGCCATTTTTGGTGAAATCTGTTGCGATTCCACGCGATTGACGCTTGCCATCGATCTTGAAAAGCGATATAAAGATGCTTCGTTGTCGGGCGTGTGGCGATTGCGAGCCATGATTTAAGGGATGGCCGCGCAATTAAATGCCTTTTCAACACGCACCACAGCATAAATTCGACGCATCACCCAGATTCCGACACAAGCTGACCCGAAACACCGCCATGTCCGCCAAGTTTTACTTTTACTTTTTTAGCGATCTCGCACCGCTGGCGGATGGAGAGGGACAGTTGTAAGCAGCCCGAAATTCAGAAAAAGCCGCCAGCGAACCTGGCGGCTTTTTTTATCCCCGCCACGGCCGCGTCGCAACCCACCACCAGACTAACGACCTCACAAAGACCCGGAGCCATCATGCTGAAGAACACCGACGACCTGCGTATTCGCGAACTCAAGGAACTGTTGCCGCCCGCGCACCTGATCCGCGAGTTCGCCTGCTCGGAGGCAGCGTCCGACGTGATCTACGGTGCCCGCCAAGCCATGCATCGCATCCTGCACGGCATGGACGACCGCCTGATCGTCATCATCGGACCCTGCTCGATCCACGACACCCGTGCCGCGCTGGAATACGCCAAGATGCTCAAGGTGCAGCGCGACCGCTTCGCCAACGAGCTGGAAGTGGTGATGCGGGTCTATTTCGAGAAGCCGCGCACCACGGTGGGCTGGAAGGGGCTGATCAACGACCCACACATGGACGGCAGCTTCAAGATCAACGACGGCCTGCGCACCGCGCGCGAGGTGCTGCTGAACATCAGCGAGCTGGGCGTGCCGACCGGCACCGAGTACCTCGACATGATCAGCCCGCAATACATTGCCGATCTGGTCAGTTGGGGCGCGATCGGCGCCCGGACCACGGAATCGCAGGTGCACCGCGAGCTGGCGTCGGGGCTGTCCTGCCCGGTGGGCTTCAAGAACGGCACCGACGGCAACGTCAAGATCGCCGTCGATGCGATCAAGGCCGCCTCGCAGCCGCACCATTTCCTGTCGGTGACCAAGGGCGGCCATTCGGCCATCGTGTCGACCTCCGGCAACGAGGACTGCCACATCATCCTGCGCGGCGGCAAGACGCCGAACTATGACGCCGCCAGCGTGCAGGAAGCGTGCGACGCCATCTCGAAGGCCGGCCTGGCCGCGCGGCTGATGATCGATGCCTCGCACGCCAACAGCAGCAAGAAGCACGAGAACCAGATCCCGGTCTGCGAGGACATCGGCCGCCAGATCGGCGGGGGCGACCAGCGCATCGTCGGCGTGATGGTGGAATCGCACCTCGTGGCCGGCCGCCAGGATCACGTGCAGGGCACCCCGGTGGAGAACCTGACCTACGGCCAGTCCGTGACCGATGCCTGCATCGGCTGGAATGACTCCGTGACCGTGCTCGAGACCCTGGCCAACGCGGTAAAGCAGCGCCGCCTGGTCACCGGCAGCGGCAACTGACGCTACGGTAGCCACCGCAGCGCCGGCGCAACAAAAAGCCGCTTCCTCGGAAGCGGCTTTTTTACATCCCCGCGCGGGGACTTACTTCTTCAGGACCAGGTCGCCGGGCAGCGACTCGATATACGCGGCGATGTCCTTCAACTCCTTGCGCGTGAACGGGCGCGGCTTGCCGTTCTTGTCGGTCACGGCCGGGTTGGCGTTGACCTGACCGGCCATGATCGCGTTGGTACGGCCCACCAGGGGGTTGCCGCTGATCTGGTACGACACCAGCGCGTGGTAGAGGTAGTCCGCATGCTGGCCAGCCAGCTTGGGATAGTCGGGCGTGATCGGGGCGTTCATGCCCGCGCCGTGGCAGGCCACGCAGGCGCCCTTCTCCACCAGTGCCTTGCCGGCAGCGATGTCGGCGGCGGCGGCCGGGAGGGTGGCAGCGCCCAGCACGAGCGCGCCCACCGCGAATCGGAGCTTGTTCAGCGTCATCAGCGTCATC
Source organism: Cupriavidus campinensis (assembly GCF_905397395.1). GTDB lineage: Bacteria > Pseudomonadota > Gammaproteobacteria > Burkholderiales > Burkholderiaceae > Cupriavidus > Cupriavidus campinensis. The sequence goes on along the minus strand of NZ_CAJPVH010000046.1, from coordinate 22,487 downwards.
AGCGTCTTCATGTCTCTGAGCCTCTTACTTCAGCGTGTTGTTCTTGGTATCGGCCTTCTGCTGCGAGTAGTAGGCCGCCACGTCTGCAATGTCCTTGTCCGAGAGGCTCGCGGCAATCCCCCGCATCGTCGGATGCTTGCGATCACCCTTCTGATAGCTCTTGAGCGCGTTTTCAATGTACTTGGCGGTCTGGCCGCCCAGCATCGGTACTTCGTATGTCTCCGGGAATGATGCACGGTAGCCCGGAATGCCGTGGCAACCAATGCACATTGCAACCTTGTCCTTGGCAGTGTCCACATTGCCCTTTGCGTCCTGGGCCTGCGCAGCCGTTGCGGCCGCGCCCAACACCACCATCGTGAGGAGCTTTTTCATTGTCTTTAGATGATTGGGAAGTGTTAAACCGTGCGTGACCTGCCCTGCTGGCCGGAGACGGTTTGGGAACGGGGGTGGGGATGCAATCGCGGAAAAGCGTTGTGGATGTGCCGCGGGTGCTCTGACACCATTCTGCAACCATCTCGCGCTTGTTGCCGGCACCGGGGGATCTGCCATGACAACGGGCAGACTGCCGGGCATGTGGGAACTTGACTTTGGGGGCGCGTCAAACCGGCGCATTGTACCGCAGGCGACACGTGGCAGTCCAGACGACCGGACCCGGGTGTCCCCCACTAAACGCGAATCGGTTTCTGCTTTTATACTGGCCCATTCCGCCTAAAACAGGTTGCCTCATGTCCACGTCCGCCAACGCCAATCCGTCTCCGTCCACGCGCTTCGAGGGCAGCGCCCAGTACGTTGCCACCGATGACCTGAAACTGGCCGTCAACGCCGCCCGCACGCTGCAGCGGCCGTTGCTGATCAAGGGCGAGCCCGGCACCGGCAAGACCATGCTGGCCGAGGAAGTGGCGGCCGCGCTGGGCATGCCGTTGTTGCAATGGCACATCAAGTCGACCACCAAGGCCCAGCAGGGCCTGTACGAGTACGACGCGGTGTCGCGCCTGCGCGACTCCCAGCTCGGCGACGACAAGGTCCACGACATCCGCAACTACATCGTCAAGGGCGTGCTCTGGCAGGCTTTCGAGGCCGACGAGCCCGTGGTGCTGCTGATCGACGAGATCGACAAGGCCGACATCGAATTCCCGAACGACCTGCTGCGCGAACTGGACCGCATGGAGTTCTACGTCTACGAGACGCGCGAGCTGATCCGGGCCAGGCACCGGCCGATGGTCATCATCACCTCGAACAACGAGAAGGAGCTGCCGGACGCCTTCCTGCGCCGCTGCTTCTTCCACTACATCAAGTTCCCCGACGCGGACACCATGCAGCAGATCGTGGACGTCCACTACCCGGGCATCAAGCGCGAGCTGGTGGCCGCCGCGCTGGACGCGTTCTACGAGATGCGCAACCTGCCCGGGCTGAAGAAGAAGCCGAGCACGTCCGAGCTGATCGACTGGCTCAAGCTGCTGATGGCCGAGGACATTCCCGCCGAGGCGCTGCGCAGCCCCGACCGCAAGGCCGCGATTCCGCCGCTGCACGGCGCGCTGCTGAAGAACGAGCAGGACGTGCACCTGTTCGAGCGCCTGGTGTTCATGAACCGCGCGAACCGCTGATCCGCATGGCTTTCGTCCAACCCGTCACGCTGACCGGGCGCCACGCCACGCTCGAGCCGCTCTCGCCCGACCACGCCGCCGGCCTGCGCGAAGCCGCCGCCGATGGCGAACTGCACCGGCTCTGGTACACCAGCGTGCCGACGCCCGAGGGCATGGAGGCCGAGATCCGCCGCCGCCTGGACCTCCAGGCGCGCGACCTGATGCAGCCGTTCGCCGTGCGCGACGCCGCCGGCCGGCTGGCCGGCATGACCACCTATATGAATGTCGATGGCGCCAACCGGCGCGTGGAAATCGGCTCTACCTGGTACGCGCGCCGCGTGCAGCGCACCGGGCTCAACACCGAATGCAAGCTGATGCTGCTGCGCCATGCGTTCGAAACGCTCGACTGCATCGCCGTGGAGTTCCGCACGCACTGGATGAACCACCAGAGCCGCGCCGCCATCGCCCGGCTGGGCGCCAAGCAGGACGGCGTGCTGCGCAGTCACTCGCGCATGCCGGACGGCTCGCTGCGCGACACAGTGGTGTTCTCCATCATCGCCAGCGAATGGCCCACCGTGCGTGCGCACCTGCAGTTCCAGCTCGAGCGGCCGCGCTGATCGCAGCCAGAAACTAAGGGAAATGCGATGCTGATCGACTTCTTCTTCTCGCTGCGGCACGCCAAGCTGCCGGTCTCGGTCAAGGAATACCTGACCATGCTGGAGGCCCTGCGCGCGCAGGTCATCTCGCCGTCGATCGACGAGTTCTACTACCTGTCGCGCATGACGCTGGTCAAGGACGAGAAGCACTTCGACAAGTTCGACCAGACCTTCGCCGCCTATTTCAAGGGCGTGGAGAGCCTGGTGGACTGGAAGAGCGACATCCCGCTCGACTGGCTCCAGAAGACGCTCGAGCGCGAGCTGTCCGCCGAGGAAAAGGCCAAGATCGAGGCCATGGGCGGGCTGGAAAAGCTCATGGAACGCCTGAAGCAGCTGCTGGAAGAGCAGAAGGAAAAGCACGAGGGCGGCAACAAGTGGATCGGTACGGGCGGCACCTCGCCGTTCGGCCATGGCGGCTATAACCCGGAAGGCATCCGCATCGGCGGGCCGTCCAAGGGCAACCGCACCGCGATCAAGGTCTGGGAAGCGCGCGCCTACAAGGACTACGACGACCAGGTGGAGCTGGGCACGCGCAACATCAAGGTGGCACTGCGCCGGCTGCGCCGCTTCGCGCGGGAGGGGGCCGACACCGAACTGGACCTCGACGACACGATCCACTCCACGGCCGCCAACGCCGGCCTGCTCGACATCAAGCTGCGGCCGGAGCGCCACAACAAGGTCAAGGTGCTGATGCTGATGGACGTCGGCGGCTCGATGGACGACCACATCAAGCGCGTGGAGGAACTGTTCTCGGCCACCAAGACCGAGTTCAAGCACCTCGAGTACTACTACTTCCACAACTGCCTGTACGACTACGTGTGGAAGAACAACCGGCGCCGCCATGCCGAGAAGATCGCCACCTGGGACCTGATCCACAAGTACACGCCGGACTACAAGGTGATCTTCGTCGGCGATGCCACGATGAGCCCCTATGAGATTCTTCAGCCGGGCGGCTCGGTCGAGTACAACAACCCCGAGGCCGGTGCGGTATGGCTGAACCGGATGATCGAGCAGTTCCCGCGCTTTGTCTGGCTCAACCCGGAGCCGGAGGGGCTGTGGCAGTACCGGCAGTCCATCACGGTGATCAACCAGATCATGAAGAACCGGATGTATCCGGTGACCCTGGCCGGGCTGGAACAGGCGATGAAGGTGCTGTCGAAGTAGTCCCGGCGCGGCCTTTCCGCCTCACGCCACCACGTCCACCCCTTCCATCACCCACTCCCGGAACGTCTGCAGCGCCGGCAGGTGCGCCTTCTGTTCCGGGTAGCACAGGTAGTAGCCCTTCTTCGCCAGCACGCGCGCCGGATGGGCGACGACCAGCGTGCCGGTGGCCAACTCCTCCTCGATCAGGCAGCGCGGAATCAGCGCGATGCCCAGCCCTGACACCGCCGCCTGCGTGAGCAGGGAGAACTGGTCGAAGCGGGCGCCGCTCCAGGCCTGCCGGGTGGAGACACCCAGTTCGGACAGCCAGTCTGGCCACGCTTCGGGCACCGTGGTGTGGTGCAGCAGCGGGTAGCGCAGCAGGGCTGCCGGCGTACGCGCCACCCCTTCGGGCTCCTGGGCGAGCAACCCGGGCCGGCACACCGGCAGCACCTCGCGGCCGGTCATATAGTCGGCCAGGCTCCCCGGCCAGACGCCATCGCCAAAACGAATCGCCGCATCAAGATCGGGCTGGGAAAAATCGTAGCCCTGGGCATGGGGCACGAATTCCAGCGTGACCTCCGGGTGCCGGGCGAAGAACTGCGGCAGGCGCGGTATCAGCCACTTGGCGCCCAGCGTGGGCATGCTGGCAATGTGCAGGATGCCGCCGCGCCCCTGTCGCGCGATCAACTCCACGCTGGCTGCCTCGATCTCGTTGAGGCTCGGGCGGATACGCTCCAGATAGCGCTCGCCGGCATCGGTCAGCATCAGCCGCTGGCGGACACGCTCGAACAGTTCCACGCCCAGGAACGCCTCCAGGCTGCGCACCTGCTTGCTCACGGCTCCCTGTGTGACGTGTAGCTCACGCGCGGCAACGGTAAAGCTGTTGTGGCGCGCCGCTGCTTCAAAGGCCTGCAACTCCGTCATCGACGGACATAAGCGGCGCATGCTTCACCTCCCAAATCTGACCCCCTTCAATACCAATTGGAATGATCTGGGGATTTTATTTCGTTTGCCAGTCCATTGCACGCACGCGCAGAATCGGAAAAACCGTTCTTTTCGATCTCTTCCCCCTCTCTCCCTTCTTTTTCCCTCCTCGGAATCGACCTGATGCAACGCCGTCCCCTGCTCCAAGCCCTTGCCGCCGCCACCGCCCTCGCGGCCGCTGGCCTGACCCTGCCCGCCTTTGCCCAGGGCACCTATCCGACCAAGCCGATCACGCTGGTCGTGCCGTTCCCGGCCGGTGGCACCACCGACATCGTGGCCCGCATCGTGGCCGACAAGCTGGGCCAGCAACTGGGCCAGGCCGTGGTCGTGGATAACCGCGGCGGCGCCGGCGGCAGCATCGGCACGGGCTACCTCGCCAAGGCCGCGCCGGACGGCTACACGCTGGGCATCGCCACCGCCTCGACCCACGGCATCAACCCGGCCGTGTACCCGCGCCTGCAATACGACGCCACCAAGGACTTCACCACCATCACGAACCTGGCTTCGGTGCCGAACGTGATGAGCATCAACCCGGGGGTGAAGGCCACCGACATGAAGTCGTTCATCGCGCTGGCCAAGGCCGAGCCGAACAAGATGGCCTATGGCTCGGCCGGCAACGGCAGCGTCTCGCACATGATGGGCGAACTGTTCAAGATGAGCAGCCACACCGAACTGCTGCACGTGCCGTACAAGGGCGTGGGCCCGGCGCTGAACGACGCGCTGGCCGGCCAGGTGCAGGTGCTGTTCGACAACCTGCCCTCCTCGCTGCCGTTCATCGAAGGCGGCAAGCTCCGCGCGCTGGCCGTGGCCGCGCCGAAGCGCGTGGCTGCCCTGCCGAACGTGCCGACCTTCGCCGAACTGGGCCTGGGCGAAGTGAATGACTCCGCATGGTTCGGCCTGATCGCCCCGGCCAAGCTGCCGGCCGACATCCAGGCCAAGCTGAACGCCGCCGCCATCAAGGTGCTGGCCATGCCGGAAGTGAAGGCCAAGCTCGAGAAGCTCGGCGCCACCCCGGTGGGCGACACCCCGGCGCAGTTCGCCAAGCAGATTTCCACCGAAGTGGCCAAGAACAAGCGCGTGGCAGCCGCCGCCAAGATCTCCCTGGACTAAACCTCGGAACAAACCCAGGCAAAGCATGACTGAAGCAGACCGAAAGACCGCGGAAAGCCCGTACTTCCTGCACATGCCGGAAGGCGAGAGCAGCCCGCTCTTTCTCGATTCCCCGCACAGCTGCACCACGTACCCGGCGGACTTCCGCTACGCCGGCAACCTGCCCCTGCCGCTGCTGCGGCAGGCGGAAGACACCTTCGTGGATGCGCTCTACGCCGACGCCCCCGGGCGCGGCATCCCGCTGCTCTGCGCCGGCTTCCCGCGCAGCTACCTCGACGCCAACCGTGGCCTGGAGGAGATCGACGAAGTCCTGCTGGACGCGCCGTGGCCCGGCGCCAAGCAGGAAACTTCCAAGACCCGCCTCGGCAAGGGCCTGGTCTGGCGCGTGCTGGACACCGGCGAGCCGATCTACGACCGCAAGCTTGGCGTGGCCGAACTCCAGGCCCGCATCGACCGTTACTACGTGCCCTACTACGCCCAGCTGCAACGGCTGGCGGACGCGGGCGTGGCGCGCCACGGCAAGGTCTGGCACATCAACTGCCATTCCATGCCGAGCGAGGCCGCCCAGTACGCGACCGAGCACCCGGGCCTGCAACACCCGGACTTCGTGGTAGGCGACCGTGACGGCACCACCTGCGACACGCGCTTCACCGACCGTGTGGAAGGCGTGCTCAAGGAGATGGGTTACGACGTCTGGCGCAACCATCCGTACAAGGGCGTGGAGATCGTGCGGGTGGTGGGCCAGCCCCAGGCCAACCGCAACAGCCTGCAGCTTGAGATCAATCGCAAGCTGTACATGGACGAAGTGGGCCTGGCGCCCAACGCCGGCTTCGACAAGCTCAAGCGCGACCTCAACGCGCTGATGGACGACCTCCTGCGCTTCACGCGCACCGCCTGAGGTCTCCGCCAAGGTCAGCCCTGACCGTTCCCGCCCGCGCTCGCGGGCGGGGATCATTCCAACGCGTGCACTGCCTCGGGGTTCGCCTGACTTGCGCCGCGTGCGCCTTTTCTGATATTGCAACGCCCCGATCCCGCATGAACGCTGCGTGATCACGGCGGTTGTGCTGCGGTTACGCGCAATTAGAACGCAAGGTAACAACATTTCGGAACTTTGCCGCGGAGCTTTCCTCTATCATGGCAATCCTTCGCCAACCCTCCTTGCTGAACAAGCAAAGACGATCCCGTGATCCGACGAATTTCCGAACTGTTTGGTGGCCGGCTGTGCATGCTGACCGCCGCAGTGGCAGGCGCGCTGGCCCTCGCCGGGTGCGCCACCGCACCGGGCGATGAGGCGGCCGACGCTGCCGCCGCCCCGGGCGCCACGCCCGCCGCCACCGGCACCGCACCCGCTTCCGCCACTCCGACTGTCAAGCCCCCGCCCGTCGTCAATACCAATCCGCCCACCAAGACCGTGACATTGCCCGACAAGGGCCGCGTGAGCCTGGCCGAGTACCGGACCCGGATGCGCGAACAACTGATGAAGACCGAGAACGCGACGCCCAACGTGGCCGATTGCGCCGCGCATGCCAGCTGGGTGGTGCCACGTTCGGCCACCTTTGACGCGCTCAAGATCCCCACCGGCGCACTGAGCAACGGGCAGGCCACGGTGGAGCCGTGGAGCGGCCGGTTCTCGCAGGGCAAGCAGGCCGTGCCGGTGAATACGGTGGTAACGTTCGCGGCCTCGGCGCACAAGCGTGTCGGCGAGGCGCAATGGCAACCCGTGCGGGTACGCTGTGGCTATGACGAGGGGATGATGCTGGCCTACGAGCTGCTCGACAGCAACGGCGACGTGATCGCCGAGCCAGCCGCCGCGCCGGCCGTAGCCACGCCTAAGGCGACGTCCAGGAAGAAGGGCAAGAGCAGCGCCAAGGCGTCGACATCGGCGTCGAAGTCGACAAAATCGACGACGAAGACGTCAACCAAGACGAAGAAGAAGCAATAAGCGCTGGAGGTTCTCCCCTCGCCCGTTTGCGGGGAGGGGAGGAACCTACCCTGAGACTTTTATTCCAGATACTCCAGCACCGCCTGGAGCATCGCCGTGCCCAGCAGCGCGCTTTTCGCGCCGTTCCATCCCACCACGGGGTCGGGCAGGTCGGCGTTGTCCTTGAACGGCATCTCCAGCGTCAGTGCCAGGCACCCGAAGGTGTGGCCGATGTACTTCGACGCCAGCTTCAGCGCATCCGCGTTGTACTTGCTGGCCGCGTAGCCGTGCACGTCCTGGAAGTCCGGCGTGGCGCGCTTGAAGGCTTCGATAAAGCGTGCCTGCTGCTCGCGCTGCGCATCGGTGAAGCCCGGCAGCATCTCGCTCCCGGCCACGAAGTTGTAGGGCAGCCCTTCGTCGCCGTGGATGTCGAAGAACAGGTCCACACCGGTGGCCTCGATGGCGCGGCGCACGTGCCACACCTCGGGGCTGGTTTCCAGGCTCGGCTGCATCCACTCGCGGTTCAGGTTCGCGCCGGCGGCATTGGTGCGCAGGTTGCCGCGCGCGGAACCGTCCGGATTCATGTTCGGCACGATGTGGAACACCGCCCGGTCCAGCAGCTTGCGGGCCACCGGATCGCCAGCCCACATGCCGGTGCCGGTCAGCCGCTGGAGCACGCCTTCGCAGAACCATTCGGCCATGCTCTCGCCCGGATGCTGGCGGGCGATCATCCAGACCGTCTTCTTGCCCGGCCCCGGCTGGCCCACGGTCACGCAGGTCAGGTCGCGGCCATCGACGGTGCTGCCCAGGTGCGACAGCCGCGCCAGCGGCGAGCGCTGGCACGTGGCCAGCAGCGACAGGTGGCGCTCCTCGGGATACGGCTCGAAATAGGCCAGCCACACGCTGTCGTGCTCGGGCGTGAACTCGACGGTCAGCGTGCCGCCGTCATAGCGCGTGGGCACGCGGAACCAGTGCGCGCGGTCGTAAGACGCCACCGCACGATAGTCGCGCCAGCCATCGGGATAGGTGCACTCGCCGGCGTTCAGGAACTGGAGCCGGCACGCCTGCCCCGCTGCCCCTTGCAGCCGGAAATGGAACCACTGGCGGAAATCGGCGTGGGAGTCGGCGCGGATGCGCAGGCGGATGTCGTCGGCACGGTCCAGCGCCTCGACTTCGACCGCACCGGAATCGAACAGCGTGGAGATATGCAGGGCTGAGGTCATGGGAATCGGGCTCTCCGGTCAGCGATCGGTCTTATATCAGTCTTCCAGGCGGCGGCGGAACACCCAGCGGGTGTCGTCCGACGCGGCCTTGTCGTAGGCGTAGCCGTCCTCGGCGAAGCGCTTGAGCTTGCTGGCCTCGGTCACACGGTGTGTCACCGCGTAGCGCGCCATCGTGCCCCGCGCGCGCTTGGCATGGAACGAGATGATCTTGTAGCGGCCGCCCTTCCAGTCCTCGAACACGGGCGTGATGACGCGCGCGGCAAGCACCTTGGGTCGTACAACCTTGAAATATTCCTCGGAGGCGAGGTTCACGAGCGTGGCCGGGCCCTCGTGCTTGAGGTCGGCCATGTCCTTGTTGATGAGGGTCGTGACGTCGTCGCCCCAGAACGCGTAGAGGTCCTTGCCGGCCGCGTTATCCAGCCGCGTGCCCATTTCCAGCCGGTACGGCTGCATCCAGTCCATCGGGCGCAGCACGCCATACAGGCCGGAGAGGATGCGAATGTGCTTCTGGGCGAACGCGAGGTCGTCGGTGGACAGCGAATTCGCGTCCAGGCCATCGTAAACATCGCCATTGAAGGCCAGCACCGCCTGCTTGCTGTTGGCCGCCGTGAACTCGGAACTCCAGTCCGCGTAGCGGGTGACGTTGAGCACGGCGAGCTTGTCGGAGATGTCCATCAGCGCGGCTACGTCCTGCGGCGCCAGCCGGCGCAGGCGCTCGATCAGCGTGGCGGAACGGTCGATAAAACGCGGCATCGTGTGGGTCTTGATGCGCGGGGGTGTCTCGTAATCCAACGACTTGGCAGGAGACAGAACGATGAGCATGGCAAAATCGCGGGCAGGAACAAAGACCAGATTGTAGCGAATGCCCACAGACACCACCGCCGGCGCCCCTTGCGTCGCTTTTGCCGCCCCGCCGCCCCGCGTGGTACTCGACTCCAATATCTGGGTCGACCTGCTCGTCTTCCAGGACCCCCACGTGGCGCCGATCCGCGCCGCGCTGGACGCCGGGACCATCGCCCCGGTGATCCGCGCCGACTGCCGGGAGGAGCTGCGCCGGGTACTGGCCTACCCGCAATTCGCGCGGTTTTCGGTCGATATCGATGCCGCGCTGGCCCAGGTGGACCGGCTCGCCACGCTCGAACCCGCCCCGGACCAGACCGACTTCGACGCCGTGCGGCTGCCCAAGTGCCGCGACACCGACGACCAGAAGTTCATCGAACTGGCACATTTCGCGCGCGCCGCGCTGCTGGTGTCCAAGGACAAGGCCGTGTTGAAGCTCAGGAGCCGCCTGCGCCGCATGAGCGGCGTGGAGATCCTGCCGCCGCCGGCTTTCGCCGCCTGGCTGGCCGCCGCGACCGAGGCATCCACTGCCGGCGCCGATCCCCGCTAGAATGACCCGCTTGTCCTGAACCCGCCCTAACCTGCACTAACCTGCCACCTTCCCGCGCCATGTCCGCAGAATCCTCGCTCGCACCCCTGACCCCGCCGCTGTCGCGCCTGCCCAAGGTCGGCACAACCATCTTTACCGTGATGTCGGCGCTGGCCGCCGAGAAGAACGCCGTCAACCTCGGCCAGGGTTTCCCGGATTTCGACTGCGACGCGCGCATCGTCGACGCCGTGGCCCACGCCATGCGCACCGGCCACAACCAGTACCCGCCGATGGCCGGCGTGCCTGCGCTGCGCCAGGCCATCGCCGGCAAGATCGCCACGCTGTACGACCACACCTACGACTGGAATACGGAAATTACGATCACGGCCGGCGCCACGCAGGGCATCCTGACGTCGATCCTGTGCGCGGTGCATCCGGGCGATGAAGTGATCGTGCTCGAGCCCTGCTACGACAGCTACCTGCCCGCCATCGAACTGGCCGGGGGCGTCGCAGTGCCCGTCACGCTTGAAGCGCCAGCGTTCCGCATCCCCTTCGACAAGCTCGCCGCCGCCATCACGCCCAAGACGCGGATGATCCTCATCAACACGCCGCACAACCCCACGGGGACCATCTGGCGTGCCGATGACATGCAGAAACTGGCCGATCTGCTAGCCGGCACGGACATCCTGCTGCTCTCGGACGAGGTGTACGAGCACATGGTCTACGACGGCCAGCGGCACGAGTCGGTCTCGCGTCATCCGGAACTGGCGCGCCGCAGCTTCGTGGTGTCGAGCTTCGGCAAGACCTATCACGTCACGGGCTGGAAGGTCGGCTACGTGGCCGCGCCGGCTGCGCTGTCGAACGAGTTCCGCAAGGTCCACCAGTTCAACGTGTTCACGGTGAACACGCCGATGCAGTTCGGGCTGGCCGACTACATGGCCGATCCGGCGCCGTACCTGGACCTCGCCGGCTTCTACCAGGCCAAGCGCGACTACTTCCGCACCGGGCTGGCCTCGACGCGCTTCAAGCTGCTGCCTTCGGACGGCACGTACTTCCAGTGCGTCGACTATTCGGCGATTTCCGATATGAGCGAAGCCGATTTCTCGATGTGGCTCACGCGCGAGATCGGCGTGGCCGCGATTCCGGTGTCGGCGTTCTATTCCCAACCGCGCGAATCGGGCGTGGTGCGGTTCTGCTTCGCCAAGAAGGAAGAGACGCTGAAGTTGGCGCTGGATCGGCTGGCGAAGATTTGAGGGATTCCGGCGGCCCGGGAACGTGGTCGGCTCCCGGGCTGCATGGGTTAGAAAGGAACGTACTCAGTAACAGGCGGCTCGAACGCGTAGCCGGGAACCACTGCCCTTCGAAGTCCCGGTATAGCTTCACAGGCTCCTTGGCCACGTGGGGCACGATGGGAACCTTGTATCCGAAGAGATAGCCAAGCGCCATTGTCACGGCAAGGCAAGCCAGCGTGACGACCAGCCATGGGCGGACCATCAGAACCAGTCACCCGAGCGCAGATTTGGCTCGAACGCGTCGGGGGAATCGGTCCAGCCTTCAATGTCTCCGCACCTGACCCGATAATTCAGCATCATGATTTCCCAACCGACCTGAATGTAGCGGCATCGTTCACCGGGCTTCAATTCCCCTGCAACAGGGCTGGGTGGGTTATGGATCATCCCCTCAATTAACGTATAGAGCTTGACGGGCTGCGTGACGACGCGCTCCCTGAACGAAAGCCGATATCCAAGAAACTCGCAGTAAATCCAGAGCGTGGCTCCAGCGATACCGAGCATCCAGGCAATCCACCACGGCCTTGCCCTACTAGTTTGCCGACGTGCCACCTTCCCTCCATTCTTCCTGTTGAACTGGCTCATAGGAATTCAGAGCCGGCTCGAATGCAAACGCCTCCTCGGTCCAACCATCCAGTTCCCCGCATATCACGCGGTAGGTGTACATCATTTCCGCTGCAACGCCGATTTGCACAAACCTGCATCGCGCACCGGGTGCGACTTCCCCAACCAAGGGGGCAACTGGAGGCACCATTCCTTCGGGATTCCCGTAGAGGGGGACGGGTTTCGTCGCCACATGCGTTCTGATCGGTACTTGGTAGCCGCTGCAATATCCCAGAGCCAAGACGATGCAGAACAATGCTGCGACGAACCATGGCCACGCCTTACCAGTTTGCCAACGCGCCACCTTCCCCCCCTTTATTTCAGTGAGAACAGTTCGTACGGATCTAGCCGCGGCGCAAATGCACCACCGGCGTCAGTCCATCCGTCCAAATCCCCACACTTCACCCGGTAGGAGAACATCATTTCCTCCGCAATGGTCACCTGAATAAACCTGCAGCGTTCACCGGCCTGCACGTTACCTATGACGGATTCAACGGGCTCAACCATCCCAGCGGCATCTCCGTATAGCTCGATGGGTATTGTCGCAACGTGAGTGCTAAGAGGGATGCGATAGCCCGCCCAGTATCCATAGAGCATTCCGCCAACAATGCAGGCAAGCCCCACGGCGCACCAGTGACGGGCTTTACCAGTTTGCCGACGCGCCACCTTCCCACCCCTTTTTATAGTTTCGCGTCTCGACGAGACGATTCGACTTCTTCAATACGCCGAGTAATTCAGCGGGCATGACCGGTGTCAGCTCGCCAAACGCTCGCGGATCGCGCGCCATGATGCCGGCCAACTCAAGCACATCGGCAACATTGGAGCTGCATGAATTATCGAATAATGAGTATTTCGCATTGACCGCCACACGTCTTTCCAGTTCGTCTCTAATGAGGGCCTTCTCTCGTAGAGATACCCACATCAGCAGCCCGACGGCATCGCGATATACGCCCTTTCCGATTGTGCCGTCTGGCTTGGTTCTCCATCGCCTCGTGTTACCAATCAGATATTTTCTGTACCCGCCCTTGAAGAATAATATTGGGGCACGGCTGTAGACGGTGCCGTCAATTTCGATGGCAGCGTGCCCCCACTGCGAGCCACGGCTAAGCAACCTCGAATCAAACACCACCACCTCAATAAACTCCCGCTGCACAGGAATCGGCTTCGCTTCATCAAACCTTGTCAACGTAGTCGCCCGGACACCGGCTCGCACCAGCGTCTTGCCCGTGGTCGGGGAAGTCAGCGTTTGGGTCATCGCTTACCCCTCGACGTAGATCGTCACGTTGTCGGCGCGTTGCTGGGCGGCCAGCAGATGCGTGCGACCAGATTCGTCCGTCGTGCCGAATTCGGGCTCGGCGCCCGCCCGGACCGCCGCGCATTCCGTGTTGGGCAGCGGCTCCCCGGTGGCGCTGTCGCGCAGGACGTAGCGGTCGTCGAAGCGGTCTTCTTCATCGGGCGCCGGGTCGGCCGAGGTTCCGCTCACCGGGTGCCGGACCGTCGCCTGGGCGCCTATCGAGGAAATCAGCCGGGCGCCGCACGCGGTCAGCATGCCGTCGAGCGCCATGGCGCGGCCCATGGCCTGGAAGGTGGGATCGCCTTCGATGATCGGGAAGGAGCCCTTGCACTGTGGACACCAGACCATGTGTCCGACGCCTGCCGCCGGCTCCCCGTAGAAGACGAAGGTGGGCTCGCCCTCCAATACCTTGCCGCCGTGTGTCGTCGTATCACCCCGGCGAACGATGCCTTTTTGACCCGCCATACGTGCCCCTTCGTTGTTAGATGAGCCGCCATCTAACCGACGAAAAAATCGGCCGTATATAGAAGAATCCTGATTAATTTTCACCAAATGGTGAGCGCTCGGAAAATCCCGAGCGGCGCATTTCCCATCGGGCCTGCCAATGCAAAGCGCCCCGCAAGCGGGGCGCTGGGAAAATGCTGATCGAGGCTTATCCGGTGAATTGCGGCGATTTACCGGTTGCGGCTCAGCATCAGCTCGGTATTGGCCTTGCGGTCGGCATTCACCTTCTGCACGCTCGGCCGTTCGGACATGGCCTTGAGGTAGGCCTTGACCGGCAGGTCCGCCAGCAGGTCTTCGCCGTAGATGATTTTCGTGCAGGACGACACCAGCGGGAGGTGGCAGATGGCGGCGCAGTCGGCCAGCGTGAAGGTGTCGCCAGCCACGAAGGGCGAGAATTTCGCCAGCCTGGCGAAACCGGGGATATAGCGGTCCAGCAGGCGGCGCTGGCGCTCCTTGAGGTTATCGCTCACCTTGCCGCCGAAAAACGCCTCCGGATACAGTTCCCGCGCGGTCAGTTCCAGATATACCTCCATGAAGGTGACGAGTTCGCGCACCTTGCCCGCCTGGTAGGCGTCATGCGGCAGCAGCGGCGCCTGGAGATAAGTCGCCTCGATGTATTCCGCGATGGTTTCCGATTCGCACAGCGGCCCGGAATCGGTGATGATGTAGGGCACCTTGCCGAGCGGCGTCGCCGACAGGTCGGTTTCGCCGATCCAGGCCAGCACTTCCTCGAATGGCAGGTTTTTTTCCAGCAGCGCCAGCTTGACCTTGTTGTAGTAATTGCTGGCGGCAAAGCCGCAGAGCTTCAGCATGTCGTCTCTCTCCGTTATTGAAATGGATCGTCCGGGTCGCGTCCATGTAGACCCGAGGACGCTTGAGGCGCCCCCGCCTGGCCGATCTTCGCACGCCACGTAAGCCTACCCGCTGTCGCGGAAGATGCAGAAATCGTACGATCGTGCTAATTTAACCACAACTTTTTTGGACGAACGATGAGCCAACCCTCTATTCAAACGCTCGGCATCGTCGGCACGGGCGCCATGGGCCGCGGTATTGCCCAGATTGCCGCACAGGCGGGCCTGACGGTCAACCTGTTCGACGTCAACGCCCAAGCCGTGGCCGCTGCGCGCCAGTACCTGCAGGACACGTTCGCCAAGCTGGCCGACAAGGGCAAGATCAGCGCCGCCGACAGCGAGGCCGCGCTGGCCCGCGTGAAGCCGTGCAACGCGCTGGAAGACCTGGCCGGCTGCGACATGGTGCTGGAAGCCATCGTGGAGAAGCTCGAGGTCAAGCGCGACCTGATCGCCAAGCTGGAAGCCATCGTCCGGGAAGACGCGGTGATCGCGTCGAACACCTCGTCGCTGTCGATCACGGCCATCGCCGTGGGCGCCAGGCACCCGGGCCGCGTGGTGGGCTACCACTTCTTCAACCCGGTGCCGCTGATGAAGGTGGTCGAGGTCATCGACGGCCTGTCGGGCAACCCCGCCATCGGTGACCAGCTGATGGAGCTGTCGCGCCGCATGGGTCACACGCCGGTGCGCTGCAAGGACATGCCGGGATTCATCGTCAACCACGCCGGCCGTGGCATGAACATCGAAGGGCTGAAGATCGCCCAGGAAGGCGTGGCCGAGTTCGTCGATATCGACAACATCATGCGCGAGCAGGCCGGTTTCCGCATGGGCCCGTTCGAGCTGATGGACCTGACCGGGCTGGACGTGTCGCACCCGGTGATGGAGTCGATCTACAACCAGTTCTACCAGGAAGCGCGCTATCGCCCGTCCCCGATCACGGCGCTGCGCTACGTGGGCGGGCTGCTGGGCCGCAAGACCGGCGCCGGCTTCTACGCCTACCCGGACGGCCAGAAGCAGGTGCCCGCCGCGAAGCCGGTGCCCGATGCGCGCCCGGCCAGCGTGTGGGTGAGCCGCGCCAATGAGCGTGGCCACGCCATGACCGTGAAGCTGCTGACCGCGCTGGGCGTGACGCCGGAAGGCGGCAACGCCCCGTCCGCCGACGCACTGATCGTGGTCACCCCGCTGGGCCTGGACGCCACCACGACCGCCCTGCAGGAAGGGCTCGATGCCAGCCGCGTGGTCGCCATCGACACCCTGCTGCCGTTCGAAGCCACCAAGCGCCGCACGCTGATGACCACGCCGGCCACCAGCGCCGCCGCCCGCGACGCCGCGCACGGCCTGTTCGCCAGCGATGGCGTGCCCGTCACCGTGATCCGCGACTCGGCCGGCTTCGTCGCCCAGCGCATCATCGGCTGCATCGTCAATATCGCCAGCGACATCGCGCAGCAACGGATCGCCACGCCGACCGACATCGACCTCGCCGTGAACCTCGGCCTGGGCTACCCCAAGGGCCCGCTGGCCCTGGGCGATGCGATTGGCGCCGCGCAGATCCTGGAAGTGCTGCACAACCTGGACCGCCTGACCGGCGACATGCGCTACCGCCCGAGCCCGTGGCTGTGGCGCCGGGCCGGCCTGGGCCTGTCGCTGCTGACCGAAGAAGCCTGATCCTCCCGGGCGCCCCGCCGAGACACGGGGCGCCTTTTTTCTTGCCGCATTGCCCACCAAGAGGCCGCCATGACCGCCCAGCTGCTTTCCCAACGCGTGGACGCCACGCTCGTCCTGACCATCTCGAACCCCGAGGCGCGCAACGCGCTGCATCCGGACATCTACGCGGCAAGCCAGGAAGCGCTGGAAGTGGCGGCGCGCGACAACACCATCCGCGCGGTGGTGCTGACCGGCGCCGACGGCGTGTTCTGCGCCGGTGGCAACCTGAACCGGCTGCTCGGCAACCGCTCCCAGCCGGCCGAGGTACAGGCCAAAAGCATCGAAATCCTCAATCACTGGATCGAAACGCTGCACGCGTTCCCCAAGCCGATCATCGCCGCCGTGGAAGGCCCCGCCGCCGGCGCGGGCTTCTCGCTGGTGCTGGCGTGCGATTTCGTGGTGGCGGCCAGCGACGCCAAGTTCGTCATGGCCTATGTGAAGGTGGGCCTGACGCCGGACGGCGGCGGCTCGTACGAACTGGCCCGCATGCTGCCGCGCCAGCTCGCCAGTGAAATGATGATGGATGGCAAGCCGGTCGATCCGGCGCGGCTGGCGCATTTCGGCATCGTGAACCGCGTGGTGCCGCCGGGGCAGGCCGTGACCGAGGCACTGCGCCTTGCCGAGAACCTGGCCAAGGAATCGCCGAACGCGATCCAGGGCATCAAGGCGCTGATCAACCACGCCGGCGGCGCCTCGCTGACCGAGCACCTGGCCGCCGAGCGCGACAGCTTCGTGACCGCGCTCCACCACCCGGACGCAGGCGAAGGCATCAGCGCCTTCCTGGAGAAGCGCAAGCCGAACTACCGCTGAAGGGGCCGAGAGACCGCCCGCCGAAGCACCGACGCCATCGCCACATAAAAAAGACAGACCGGAGACAGCATGAGCAGCAACGTTTCGCATTTTGAAGGGACCCGCCCCGTGGCCGACCAGCAGCGCTTCGACGTGGGCGCGCTCGAGACCTGGATGCGCCAGCATGTGGAGGGCTTTGCCGGCCCGCTGACCATCGAGCAGTTCAAGGGCGGCCAGTCGAACCCCACGTTCAAGCTGATCACGCCCGGGCAGACCTATGTGATGCGCGCCAAGCCGGGGCCGAAGGCGAAGCTGCTGCCGTCCGCGCATGCCATCGAGCGCGAATACCGCGTGATGGCCGCCCTCGCCCAGACCGACGTGCCCGTGGCCCGCATGTTCGCGCTCTGCGAAGACGAATCGGTGATCGGCCGCGCGTTCTACATCATGGAGTTCGTCAGCGGCCGCGTGCTGTGGGACCAGGCGCTGCCGGACATGACCCCGGCCCAGCGCGGCGCGATCTACGACGAGATGAACCGCGTCATCGCCGCGCTGCATTCGGTGGACTACAAGGCGATCGGACTGGCTGACTACGGCAAGCCGGGCAACTACTTCCAGCGTCAGATCGAGCGCTGGAGCAAGCAGTACAAGCTGTCCGAAACCGAATCGATCCCGGCGATGGACCAGCTGATCGCATGGCTCCCGAATCACATCCCGGCCGATGCCGATGAGTTGACCAGCATCGTCCATGGCGATTACCGGCTCGACAACCTGATGTTCCACCCCACCGAGCCGCGCGTGCTGGCCGTGCTCGACTGGGAGCTGTCCACGCTCGGCCATCCGATGGCCGATTTCGGCTACCACTGCATGAGCTGGCATATCCAGCCGGGCCAGTTCCGGGGCATCGCCGGGCTCGACTACCAGGCGCTGGGCATTCCGGACGAGGCCACCTACCGGCGCCTGTACGAACAGCGCACCGGCCGCCAGATCACGGGCGACTGGAATTTCTATCTCGCCTTCAGCATGTTCCGCATCGCGGGCATCCTGCAGGGGATCATGAAGCGCGTGGTCGATGGCACGGCGTCGTCGGCACAGGCGACGGACGCCGGCAAGCGCGCCCGCCCGATGGCTGAAATGGGCTGGGCCTACGCCCAGAAATCCGGCGCCTGATCCTGCATATTCCTGCCAGACATCGCCCCGCACCGTCGGGGCGATGTGCGTTTTGGGGGGTGAATTGTCTGCATGTCATCAGACAACCGAGTACTATCCCTAGCCATAACCCTGATGACCAAAGGCAAAATCGCGTCTACACTGCTGCCATGTTGTACGACAACAGACGATAAAGCTTTTCGGAGACATAGCATGAGTACTCGCCGCCAATTCCTTGGCCAGGCATCGGGCCTGGCTGCACTGAGCGCCTTCGGCACCTCTGGCATCCTCGCCCCGGCATCCGCCTGGGCCGCCGACAAGTGGCCGACCAAGCCGATCCGGCTGGTGGTGCCCTACCCCGCCGGCGGCTCGTCGGACATCATCGCCCGCCTGATCAGCAAGCCGCTCGGCGAAGCGCTGGGCCAGGCCGTGGTGGTGGACAACCGCCCGGGCGCCAACGGCAACATCGGCGCGGCCATGGTGGCGCAGGCCGGCACGGACAACCACACGCTGCTGCTGTGCGATGTGGGCGCGCTGGCCATCAGCCCGTCCGTGTACACCAAGCTGAGCTTCAGCCCTGAGAAAGATCTCAAGGGCGTGGCGATGCTGGCCTACTCGCCCCACCTGCTGGTGGTGCATCCGTCCGTGCCGGCCAACAACCTCAAGGAACTGGTGGCCCTGTCGCACAAGCAGACGCTGAACTTCGCCGTGACGGCCATCGGCAGCGCGCCGCACCTGGCGGGCGTGGCGGTGCAGCAAGCCACCGGCGCGGCCTGGCAATACGTGCCGTACAAGGGTGGCGCGCAGGCGATTGCGGACACCGTGGGTGGTACCGCTCAGGTGCTGATGAACGGGATGCTGGCGACGTATCCGCAGGTGCAGGCCGGCAAGCTCAAGCTGCTGGCCGTGTCCAAGCGCACGCGCATGGCGCTGGTCGGCCAGGTGCCGACGATTGCCGAGCAAGGCGTGGCGAACTTCGAATCGGGTACGTGGCAGGGCGTGATGGCGCCGGCCGGCATGCCGGATGCGCTGGTGGCCCGCCTCTCGAGCGAGCTGATCCGCATTATCCGCACCCCGGAAATCCGCGCGCAACTGGCCGGCCAGGGCGCCGAGGTGGTGACCATGACGCCGCCGGAAACCAGCAAGTTCTTCTCGACCGAGGAAAAGCGCTGGGCCCAGGTGGTGAAGGCCGCAGGCGTGAAGCTGGACGGCTGACGGCACCCGCACCCCCCGCTGCCACGCAGCAAGCAAAAGGGCGCGATCTTCGCGCCCTTTTGCTTTCCTACGCCATCAATCCGGCTGGTTCACTCCCCCAGCGCCACCCCTTCGCGCCGCGGGTCCGCGCCGCCGGCCCAGCCCGGCTTGCCGTTCGGCAGCGTCTTGCGCACGATGGCCTGCGTGCCGCTCGTCATCTCGATCTCGGCCACCTGGTGGCCCATGCCGCGCAGCGATTCCACCAACTGCGGCGTCACCAGCCCCTTCTCCACCTCGGTCGGGCCATTGCGGCTGCCGAAGTTGCCCATGCCCACGGCGGCCTGCACGTCCATGTCCCAGTCCAGCAGGCCGACCAGCGTCTTCGACACGTACTCGATGATCTGCGAGCCACCCGGCGAGCCCAGCGCCGCCACCAGCTTGCCGCTCTGGCGGTCGAACACCAGCGTCGGCGCCATCGACGAGCGCGGGCGCTTGCCCGGCTGCACGCGGTTGGCCACCGGCCTGCCGTTCTCGGTCGGCGTGAACGAGAAATCGGTCAGCTGGTTGTTCAGCATGAAGCCGCGCACCATGATGTGCGAGCCAAAGTACGACTCGATGGTGGTGGTCATCGACAACGCTCCGCCCCGGTTGTCCACGGCCACGATCTGCGAGGTGGAGATACGCGGCGGCGAGCGGTCCGGCGCAAACGCCACCCGCACCCCGGGCGGCGTGCCCGGCTGGGCGCGGCCCATGCTCTTGTCGCCGATCAGCGCGGCGCGCTCGGCCAGGTAGGCGGGGCTGACCATCGCGGCCACGTCCACCGGCACAAAGTCGGCATCGGCCACGTAGAGACCACGGTCGGCGTAGGCCAGGCGGTCGGCCTCGGAGATCGCGTGCACGGCCAGCGGCGCGGCTTCCACGCGGGCCGGGGTGTTCACCGGCTGCGGCTTCAGGCTGGCCAGCGCGTAGCGCGGGTCGCGTTTCTCCAGCGCCTCCAGCGTGCCGAGGATCTGGGCGATGGCGATACCGCCCGACGACGGCGGCGGCATGCCGCACACCTTCCAGCGCTTGTAGTCCGTGCAGACCGGCACGCGCTCCTTGGCGCGATAACCCTTGAGATCGGCCGTGCTCAGGCTGCCCGGATTGGCATGGCCGTTGACCTTGGCAGCGATGTCCCGCGCGATTGGCCCGTTATAGAACACGTTCGGACCACCCTTGGCGATCTCGCGCAGGGTCTTGGCCAGTTGCGGATTCTTGACGAGGGTGCCGACCGGCTTGGCCTTGCCCTGCGTATCGAGGAAGTAGCCGGCCATCTCCGACGAGCCGATCATGAACTTGTCCGCCGCCACCTGCGTGTAGAGCCGCTGCGACATCGGGAAGCCATTCTCGGCCAGCGTGATGGCCCGCTGGAACAACCGCGCCCAGGGCAGCCGGCCATGCTGGCGGTGCGCCATCTCCAGCGCGCGCAGCACGCCGGGCACGCCCACCGAGCGGCCGCCGATCTGGCCTTCGGAGAACTCCATCGGCTTGCCGTCCGCGCGCATGAACAGGTTCTCGGTGGCGCCGGCAGGGGCCGTCTCGCGGCCATCGTAGGCCTGCACGCGCTTGCCGTCCCAGTACATGATGAAGGCGCCGCCACCGATGCCGGTGGCCTGCGGCTCCACCAGCGTCAGCACGGCCTGCATGGCGACAGCGGCGTCGATGGCCGAGCCCCCCGCGCGCAGGATCTCGCGCCCGGCCTCGGTGGCCAGCGGATTGGCCGCGGCAGCCATGTGCTTCTGCCCGTAGCTGGTGGTCATGCCCGGCCGATAGCCCGAGGAGACCTCCGGCGCAGGCGGCATGGCCGCCGCCGGCGCCTGCGCCGGCGCGGTCGTGGCCGCGTTCGATGCCGATGGCGTGCCGGCGTCCTTGGCGGCAGTGCCGCAGCCCGCCAGCACGGCGGCGAGCGCCACGGCCAGCGTGCCGCGCCACAGCAGGGAGGGGGTTGACGGGGAAACTGCCGGTGTCTTCGTCACTGCGCGAGCCATGCCATCTCTCCTGGGGGGGGAAGCTGTGGCGATTGTAGACGCAGATGACCGGTAATGCGCTTGTAAACGGCTGATTGGCCGATGGGCCAATCAGCCGATCGGGGGTGACCGGCACGGAGACGGGGCGGCGGGCGCCACCCCGTATACATATAGTCAGTCCGCCATCACAGCGTGGTGAACGACCAGTTCAGGTTCACGCCCTGCCCGTTCAGCGTGCCGCCGACGGTAACGTTGTAGCGGGTCTTGGCCGCCAGCGGGGCGCGCGGCGTGCAGATGGCCAGCCCGCGCGCGTAGCTCGACATGCCCGAGGTACGCGCATCCACCTTCTCGCAGGGCACGTTGGTGCCGGCGGCGTCGGTGATGGTGAACGTATCGGCATTGAACGTCAGCGACGTGTTGATGGCCTGCACCGACACCGGGTAGCCCATGGTCTGGCCTGCGTACGCCGGCGCCGGGTTGGGGCTCTCGTTGTTGACCCAGCTCGCCGGCACATCGGCCTGGCCGCTGTACGGGTAGGCCACCATCTGGTTGTCCGCGCCGCCCTTGCTGGCATCGGCGAGGTCGATGGTCTGGTAGTAGCTGGCCGTGGTGCCGCCGCTGCTGCCGGCGCCCACGCTTTCGGCAAACCCGCTGCCGGCCGAGCCGTAGCTGCCCAGCAGCGCGGCGCGGTGGAACGGCGCGTTGACGAGGTCCGCCACGAGCGCGTCTTTCGGCGTCATCGACAGGTTGGCGCCCGCCGCACTGGTCCACTTGTTGCCGGCCGCCACGACTTCGGCCGTGGCATTGGTCGGATAGGCGGCCTGGATGCGGTCGTTCGGCGCCGCGCCGGTGTAGCCGGGCTTGCCCGACTGCTCGTCGTGCGTGAGCAGGTTGTTGGCCAGCATGTAGGCGGTGTGGTTCTGGGCGACGGTATTGAGCGCGTCGCGCGCGGTCAGCGGCGGCAGGCCCACCTGCTCGCGCCGATAGTTGGCGTAGCAGAGGCCGGCGCTGCGCGCGTCGTCCAGCACGCGATAGCCCGAGACCCCGGTGCCGCGCGCCGGCAGCAGGCTCACGCTGCCGGTGACCGGCGCCGGGGCGCTGCCGGTGACGGTGTAGCAGGC
>NZ_CAJPVH010000045.1 GCF_905397395.1 Cupriavidus campinensis | reverse complement strand
GCCGCCGCCACGCCGCCGGAACCCGCGCCGATGACGACGAGGTCCGCCTCGCGCGCCTTGCCCGGCCGGCCATTGCGCTTGCGGCGCGGCACATTCTCCACCACGGGCGCCGCGCTGATCTCGCGCGCGCGGCGGCGCTCCTTGGCCGGTGCCGGGGTGGTGGTCTCGGGTGTTGCCTGGCGCTTTGTCATCCATGTCTCCTTGTACGCGGCGCAGCGCCGCATTCAACACGACCGACCGGCGCCCCTGGGCGCAACCACTCAGGGCGCCGGCAACAATTCCTCGTCCCGGATCGCAGGCCAGTCGCGCAGGAACGCTTCCGCGTCGCGCCGGCCCAGATCGTAAGCATGTGTCATGGCCTCGGGCCGGGTGTAGTCCCAGCTCGAGATGGGCACGCGCTGCGACGGCTGCAGGTACAGCCGCCGCTGGCCCCCCTCCGCCAGCACGAAGCGGCGCGGGCGCGGATACAGCCGCGTCACCAGCACCAGCACGTTGCCAGGGGCCGGGTCGAGCGCATCGACGGGCACGTTGTCCACCAGCCCGCCGTCGAGCACCGCGCGCCCCTGGCGCTTCAGCACCGGCGTGAATGGCGGCGTGGAGGCCGACTGCAACAGCAGATCGGCCAGATCCTCGGGCGAAGCACAATCCTGTGCGCGCACGAACTCGGGCCGGAAGCCCAGCTTGCGGCCCAGCCGCGGGTGCAGCGTCTTGAGGATGTGCTTGTCGATGTTGTACGCGAGCAGCCCGGCAGCCACGGCCAGGCGCGGGCCGCTCCACGGCGGGATGTGCGCCACGCCGATGCGGATCTCGGGCGCGGCCTGGAGCCGCGCGAGCCGGTTATCGCCGAACAGCGACAGCAGCGCGTTGCGATAGATGCCGTAGTGCGGAAACACGCGCTCGCGCCGCAGCAGGTTGCCCCAGTAGGCGTTGCGCGTATTGTTGGCCAGGATGTCGCGGTAATAGGCCATGGTCTGGTGCGAATCGTGCGCATGGACCATGCACGCCGTGGCCGCCCCGGCCGAGATGCCCGCAATCACGCGCGGCCGCAGCGCCAGCTCGGGCGCCACGGTGTCCCACCAGCCGGCCTGCCACCAGCATCGGTTGCCGCCGCCGGCGAACACGATCTGGTCGAACGGCTGGGAGCGCGACCGGGAGAGCGGCTGGGGAGGGGCGGAGAGCGTCGGCGCGGCGCCAGTCATCATCGTCGGATGTCTTGGATGTCAGAGCAGCGCGTAAGTGGTGGTGGCCTGCACCGCCAGCTTGCCGTCGGTGCCGGTCAGCTCGATCTCGCCGAACACCACGGTCTTGCCGAGCCGCAGCACGTTGGCGCGCACGCGCACGTCGCCGTCGATCACGGGCCGCATGAAGTTGGTGGTCAGGCTGACCGTGGTCATCGGGCGGAATTCCCCGAGCACCCGGGAGATGGCGACGATCATCGCCGTATCGGCCGCCGACATCAGCACCTGGCCGCACACCACGCCGCCGGCATGGCGAAAGCTCTCATTGAACGGCAGGCGCAGCGTCACGCCCTGGTCGTCCACCGCCTCGGCACGCAGGCCAAGCTGGCGCACCCACGGGGCGAGCACGCGTTCCAGCGTGGCATCGACATCGGCCAGGGTGAAGGCGGGCGCTGCGGTCGGTGCGGAGGTCGGTTCCGGCATGGCGATCCTGTCGAGCGGGTTTGCGCCAATGATACAGGGGGCCGCAGCCCCCCGTGTAATGCACTGCAAGACCCCGCCGGCGAGGGCGGGTAACGGCTACGGCTACGGCTACGACTAAGGCTACGCCGCGTTGTCGGCGGCGGCGCGGGCGCTGCTGCGGCTGGCGTGCCAGCGCAGCACGCGCGGCACCACCACCACGGCCACCGTCATCGCCAGGATCGTGGCGGAGATCGGCTGCTTGACGAACAGGCTCCAGTCCCCCTGGCCAATCGACAGCGCATTGCGCAGCTGCTTCTCGGCCATCGGCCCCAGAATCAGGCCGACGATGACCGGCGCGGTGGGGAAGTCGAAGCGGCGCATGGCCATGCCCAGCAGGCCGATCACGAACAGCAGCAGCAGGTCGAACCACGACTGGCGGATGCCGTACGCGCCGAGCCCGGCAAAGATCAGGATGCCGCCGTACAGCAGCGGCGTGGGCACGCGCAGCATGCGCACCCAGAGGCCGATGGCGGGCAGGTTCAGCACCAGCAGCATCACGTTGCCGATGTACAGCGACGCCAGCAAGCCCCAGACCAGATCGCCCGAGGTCTGGAACAACATCGGCCCCGGCTGGAGGTTGTAGTTCTGGAACGCCGCCAGCAGGATGGCGGTGGTGTTCGAGGTGGGAATGCCCAGCGTCAGCAGCGGTGCCAGCGTGGCCGTCACGGCGGCGTTGTTGGCCGCCTCGGGGCCGGCCACGCCTTCGATGGCGCCCACCTTGCCGAACTCGTCCTGGTGCTTGGAGAGTTTCTTCTCGGTGGCGTACGAGAGGAAGGTCGGGATCTCCGCGCCGCCAGCCGGAATCAACCCGAACGGGAAGCCGATCAGCGTGCCGCGCAGCCAGGCCGGCACCGAGCGCTTCCAGTCCGACTTGTTCATGTGGACGGAGCTGAGCTTGTTGAACGAGCCGGCCGGTTGCGGGAAGAACGCGTTGAACAGCGCCTCGCCCACGGCGAACAGGCCCACGGCCACCACGACGATGTCCACGCCGTCGTAAAGCTCCTGGATGTTCATCGAGTAACGGGTCTGGCCGGACAGCGAATCAATGCCGATCAGGCCGATGCCGAGCCCCAGGAACAGGCTGGTCATGCCGCGCAGCAGCGACGAACCGAGCACGGCCGAGACGGTCGTGAAGGCCAGCAGCATGATCATGAAATACTCGCCGGGGCCGAACTGCAGCGCCACGTCCGCCGCCACCGGCGCGAACATCGACAGCAGCACGGTGGCGATGGTGCCCGCCACGAAGGAGCCGATCGCCGCCGTGGCCAGCGCCGGGCCGGCACGGCCGTTCTTGGCCATCAGGTTGCCTTCCATGGCCGTGACCATGGTGGACGACTCGCCCGGCGTGTTCATCAGGATGGACGTGGTCGAGCCGCCGTACATCGCGCCGTAGTAGATGCCGGCGAACATGATCAGCGCGGCGGTGGGTTCCACCTTGGCCGTCAGCGGCAGCAGCATCGCCACGGTCAGCGCCGGGCCGATGCCCGGCAGCACGCCGATGGCGGTGCCGAGGAAGCAGCCCACGAGGGCCCACATCAGGTTGATGGGTGTGATGGCGACGGCGAAGCCGTGCATCAACTGGTTCAGGGTATCCATGGCAATTCCTCCCGCCAATCAAAAGCCGGCGACCGGCAGCAGCGGCAGGTTGATGCCGAGCAAGAATTCGAACAACGCCCACATCGGCAGCGTCAGGCCCAGGCCGATCAGCGCATCGCGCACCAGCCGGCGGCTGCCGTAGCCACGCGCCACGCAGACCATCATCAGCGAGGAGGAGATCACGAAGCCGAGCGTGCCGATCAGCGCCATGTTCAGCACCAGGCCCGCCGCCACCCACAGGAAGCCCTTGAAGTTGTGCGGTGCCGCGGGCAGCTCGGCATCTTCCTCCGGCATATTGCGGAAGCCGCCGCGTACGCCCTGCCAGGTCAGCAGCGCGCCGCACACGGCCAGGCCGATGGCCACCAGCGTAGGCGCGAAGCGCGGCGACAGGCCGGCATAGCCTTCCTCGCCCGAGATGCCGGACAGTCCGGCCAGGAAAAAGGCGGACAAAGCCAGGACGGCGATGCCGATGGAGACATGCGATGGTTTCATGGTGGGCTCCCGGAGGGATGGCCACCACCCGCGCGGTCACGACTGGCGTGACAGGATTGTGATTATTGTTGGGGCGCGCAGGTGGGGCAGGTGAGGCGGGTGAAGCGGGTCGTCTAACAGCGACCGGGGATCAGCCGGACTTACTTGGCCACGCCCAGTTCGCGCAGCGTGCCGCCCAGGCGGACCGACTCGGCCTCCACGAACTTGCCGAACTCGTCGCCGGTCAGCAGGAAGGGCGTCCAGTCATTCTTCTTCAGTGCGTCCTTCCAGACGTTGTTCTCGGTGCCCTTGACCACGGCGTCGATCATCGCCTTGCGCTGCTCGGGCGTGATGCCGGGCGCGCCGTAGACGCCGCGCCAGTTATAGATCTCCACGTTCACGCCCTGCTCCTTGAGCGTGGGGATGTCGGCGGTGCGGTCCTTCGAGGTCACGGCCAGCGCGCGCATCTTGCCGCTCTTGATGAAGGGCAGGAACTCGGACACGCCGGCGATGCCCACCGTCACGTGGCCGCCCATGATCGACGCGGAGGCTTCGCCGCCGCCCGCGAACGGCACGTAGTTGATCTTCTTCGGATCCACGCCAATGTCCTTGGCGATCAGGCCGGCCAGGATGTGGTCGATCGAACCCTTGGAGCCACCGCCCCAGCTCACGCTGCCCGGGTTGGCCTTGAGCTGCGCGGTCAGGTCCTTGATGGACTTCAGCGGCGAGCTGGCCGGCACGGTCAGGACCATGGTGTCGGCGTACAGGCGGGCGATCGGCGTGGCGTTCTTCAGCGTCACCGGCGGATGGTTGGTCTCGATGGCCCCGACCATCACGGCGCCGGTCACGATCAGCGCGTTGGGGTTGCCCTTGTCGGTGTTGACGAACTGGGTCAGGCCGATGGTGCCGCCGGCGCCGCCCTTGTTGTCATAGGACGCGGTCTTGGCGGTGCCCGCCGCGATCATCGCCGCGCCGATCGTGCGGCCGGTCTGGTCGTAGCCACCGCCGGGGTTGGCGCCGATCATGACCTTCAGGCTGTCCACGGCGTAGGCCGGGGCCGCGGCCAGCGTGGCGGCGGCGAGGACGACATGGGCAAAGCGGGCAAGCGTGCGAGGCATCGCGGTCTCCTGTCTTTTTTTGGAATGGATAGCTAGTGATAGCTGTGGGCCGGATTCTAGAGGCCGGTAACTGTCAAAAGCCTGTCAAACCGACAGGAATTCGCATGGGGTTTACGTGGGGGTTGTCTGCTTTGTCTGGCCGCTCCGACATGCGCCGGACGGCCCGCGCACTACCCACTGCATGGTTTTCGCCACAGACAAGCGCGAGGAAGTCTGATCTAAACATCTTTGACTTGGCTGACGTCAGACATATCACTACGATTGACCACAGTTGCCTGCCGCACGTTGCAGTGCGGAACGGGCAACGGACAAACGATGAAAAAGGGACCCGCGCACAACGAGGCGACGGGCCTGATGGGTGTCAACTGGGGTCAACAATGGATACGACGATCAAGGCTGCCGACGTGTGGCCGCCGGAGCTGGATACGGGCGCGGGTACCGACCGTGGACTGTGGAAGAGCACCATGGCCGCAGCAAGCCAGGCGCTCGAGGCCGCCAAGGGCATGCAGGCGGCGGTGGGGCAGACACTGAAGCTCCAGCACAAGATCATGGCGCTGCGCGACGAGCTGCATCGCGCCGAAGCCGAGCGCGATCTCTACCGCGACCTCCACGCGCGTACGCTCGACGAACTCAATCACACCCTCGACCTCAGCCCCGCCGAATGGCAGCGCCTGCGCGCCGAGAACGAGACCCTCCTGATCCGCCATCGCGCCTACAAGCTGCTGGTGCAGCACTACGCGCGCAGCGGCATGCCGGTGGACCCGGCCGTGTTCGCGGAGCAACGCAGCCGTGTGCAGCAGCACATCCTGTTCCAGCGCCGCAAGGGCATCCCGGTCTCGGTGATTGCCGTCGAGGACATCGCCTTCCTGCTGCGCTGACCGGGGACACCGCCATGACCTGCCTGCACCTCACCCCGCAACCGGCGGTGCCTCTGCATTGCCGGCCCGCGCATCCTCCGCGCAAACCCGGTTTCGCCCCGTTGCCTTGGCGGCATAAAGACGGCGGTCGGCCGTCGCCAGCATGGCATCGAGTGTCTGGCCCCCGTCGCTCCCGGCTTCGGCCACGCCTATCGACACCGTGAAGCGGATGCGCGCCCCGGGGTCGCCCTGCGTGGCTGACGTGGGCGCGTCCGGGGCGGGCTCCACCGGGATCGCGGCCAGGGTCACGCGCAGCCGTTCGGCGCTGGCCCTGGCCTCGGCCAGGGTGGCGCCGGGCATCAACACGGCGAATTCCTCGCCACCCAGACGAGCCGGCACATCCATCGCGCGCATGTTTTCGCGCAGTGCCGTGGCCAGGCGCTGAAGCACATGGTCGCCGCTGGCATGGCCCCAGCGGTCGTTCACCTTCTTGAAATAGTCGATGTCGAGCATCAGCATCGACAGCGCGCTGCCGTCGCGCTCGCGCCGCGCCGCCGCCTGTGCGAACTGGTCGCCGAAATGGCGCCGGTTGGCGAGGTCCGTCAGCGGATCGCGCTCGGCCAGTTGCTGGAGCTTGTGGCCCAGCGCGAGGTAGTAGCTGAAGAGCAGCGAGACCAGCCTCACCGAGATCCACATCAGCAGCGGCAGCGCGATCCATACGTACAGCAGGGGCTTGCTGATGCGCGAGAAGACTTCGCCGTATAGCTGGGCGGTCGAGACTGCCTCCAGCAGCATCCACTGGCCGGTGCCCAGCCGCTGGTAGAACAGATAGCCGCCCTCGCCCTTGCGCATGCCGGGGCCGTCGGTGGCGAACAGCGTCTGCGGCCCCACGTCGTGCCACGCGTCGCCCAGCACGTCAGGCCAGCGCAGGTCCGTGCTCGGGTGGTCATGGTTTGCCGCGATCAGCCGGCCGGCGCTGTCCATCAGGTAGCGGTTCAGGGCCGGGGAGTCGTCGCTCGGCGCGCCGAGCAGCGCCTGGATGTGCTTCAGCGAGACATCCACCGCTACCACGCCGCGAAAGCGCGCCTCCACATAGATCGGCACGCTCAGCGTGGTGCGCAGCTCGGTGCTTTCGAACTGGCGATAAGGCGGCGCCCAGCGCAGTTGCTGGCCCGGATTACGGTCGGGCAGGAGGTCGCGGTAGTAGGGCATGCTCGCGAAGCGTTGCAGCAACGCGGGCGCCTTGTCGGCCGGCACCGCGGGGTAGGTCACGAAGAAGCCGTTGCTGGAAATGAACGTGACCGAGTTGCGAATCTCGTCCACGCCCATGGTCAGCCCCAGCACGTGGCTCAGCTGGCGTGCGGCGAAGAGGTCGGCGCGCAGGTCGTCCACGCGGCGCTCGAAGCCGGGCAGGCCGGCCAGGGTCTGCGGTGATACGCCGACCACGGGGGCATCGCCGAGCGGGACTTCCATCTGCCAGATCGGCGCGTTGCGCGCGGCGAAAGCCCGTTCGATGGCGGGGTCCGAGACACCAACTGCCGGCACGGCCTCCATCCGCATCAACTGCCGCGCGTAGTCGCGCACAAACGACAGCCGGAAGCGCTCCGACGACACCGCAGCCTCCAGCCCCATCGCGCGCAGCGCGAGATTGTGCTGATGGCTGGCAATCACGCGCTCACGCAGCGTGTAGAGGTCGCGCAGGCCAACGGCGAGCGTCAGCGCCAGCACGAGGCTGAAACACCAGATCACGACCCGCTGCGGGCGCATGACCGCCGCGCGCGGTAGCCATCGCGGTCGCGGCACCAGTTTGCGCCATGGCATCGGGGGCCTCCGGGCAAGTCCCGCGTTAGCGGGCACTGCAACGAAACTGTGACGATCGAGGACAACGCTCGGCCAGTGTAGTGCAGCAAACGGGACTTCGGGAGGGGGTGGCGCGGTCAGCGCGCCGGGCTCAGTGCCGGGCTTGGTGTCGAATTCAGTGCCGGTCGGTCCGGAAGTAGAGCAGGGCGAGCGCCGGCAGCGCGAAGCCGATCCAGCTTGCCAGCGGCCAGCCGCCGCGCGCAAAGGCCCAGGCGCCCAGCCACGAGCCCGTGGCGCCGCCGAGGAAGAAAATCGCCATATACAGGCCGTTCAGCCGGCTGCGGTGCTCGGCCGAGAGCGTGAAGATGGCGCGCTGGCCGACCACCAGGTTCGCCGACACGCCGAAGTCGAGCAGGATGGCCGCCACGGTCAGCGCCAGCAGCGAGGTCATCGACCCCTCCGCGCCCACCCGGCTCAGCAGGAACGACCCGGCGCCGATGGCCAGCGCGATGGCGGTCATCTGGCGGCTGTGGCCCCGGTCTGCATAGCGGCCGGCCATCGGCGCGGCGATGGCGCCGGCCACGCCAACCAGCGCGAACACGGCGATGCCGGTCTGCGACATGCGGAACGCGGGCCCGGCCAGGTACAGCGGGACGGTGGTCCAGAACAGGCTGAAGACGCCGAACATGCTGGCCTGGTACAGCGCGCGCCGGCGCAGCACGGGCTGGGTACGGAGCAGGTGCGCCATCGACGCCAGCATCTGGCCGTAACTCACGCCCCGCGCTGGCTGGCGGCGCGGCAGCTTGCGCGCGAGCACCAGTGCCAGCAGCACCATGGCCACCGCCGAGACCGCGAAGATGGTGTGCCAGCCGCCCGTCAGGCCGGCCATCAGGCTCGACACCGGCCGCGCCAACATGATCCCCATCAGCAGCCCGCTGGTGACGTTGCCGACCACGCGACCCCGGATATGGTCCGGAGCGAGGTGCGCCGCAAACGGCACCAGCACCTGCACCGCCACCGAGCACAGGCCGATGGCGCAGCCTGCCACCAGGAACACGCTGGCGTGGGTGGCCAGCGCCGCCGCCGTCAGCGCCACGGCACAGCCGCCGATCAGCGACAGGATCAGCTTGCGGTTCTCGACCAGGTCCCCCAGCGGCACCAGTAGCACCAGTCCCACGCAGTAGCCCATCTGGGTCAGCGTGACGATCAGCCCGGCAATCTCGGGCGAGAGGTGGAGCGACCGGGCGATCGGGCCGATCAGCGGCTGGGCGTAGTAGAGATTGGCGACGATCATGCCGCAAGCCGTGGCCAGCAGCGGCGTGATCCAGGTGGCGGGCGCGGCGGCGCGCTCGGTGGCGGAGGTGGTCATGGGGACGCCTTCTTGCTCGAAGCCGCCGATTCTACGGGGAGATAGATAGATGCGCTGGAAGGGTCATTCCCGTGCATCCGGCCGCTCGTCCTCGAAGCGGAACTCCTCCTGCACCGGCGCCGGGTCATCGCCCTGTTCGTCCGCCGGGATCAGGGCGCTCACGCGCACGCCGAGCAGCCGGATGCGCCGTTCGAGCGGAATCCGCTTCAGGCATTCCGTGGCGCCGCGCCGGATCGCCGCGCCATCGGCGGTATGGGCCGGCATGGTCAGGTCGCGCGTGACGGTGCGGAAATCGTCAAAGCGCAGCTTGATGCCCACCGTGCGGCCCACATAGCCCTTGCGGCGCAGGTCCTCGCCCACGCGCATGCAGAGCCTGGTGAACGATTCGGACAGCAGCGGACGGTCCACGCGCGGGTGCAGGTCGCGCTCGAAGGTGGTTTCGCGGCTCATCGACTTCGGCTCGGAACTGACCACCACCGGGCGGTCGTCGCGCCCATGGGCCACCTCGATCAGCCAGCCCGCGTAGTTGCGGCCGAAGTGGGTCTGGAGCACGCCCTGGTCGGCCTCGGCCAGGTCGCCCACGGTTTCGATGCCGATACCGGCCAGCTTCTCGGCCGCCTTCGGCCCAATCCCGTTGACCTTGCGCGCCGCGAGTGGCCAGATGCGGCGGGGGATGTCGGCCGGGGTGAGCAGGGTCAGGCCGTCCGGCTTGTCGAGTTCGGACCCGATCTTCGCCAGCAGCTTGTTGGGTGCCACGCAGATGGAGCAGGTCAGGCCGGTGGCCTCGCTGACGGCCGCCTTGATGCGCGCGGCCACCTCGGCCGGCTCGCCGGGCACCTCGGTCAGATCGATATAGATCTCGTCGATGCCGCGGTCTTCCACCTGCTCGGTGAAAGTGCGCACGGCGGCCTTGAACAGGCCCGAGTAGCGGCGGTAGGCATCGAAATCGGTCGGCAGCAGGATGGCGTCTGGCGCCAGCTTGGCGGCCTTCATCATGCCCATGGCCGAGAACACGCCCAGCGCGCGGGCTTCGTAGGTGGACGTGGTGACGACGCCACGCCCCACGTAGTCGCGCAGGCGGGCATAGCGGCGCGAGCCATCGGGCAGCGTCTCCGGCACGGCATTGCGGCCGCCGCCGATGACCACCGCCTGGCCGCGCAGGTCGGGATAACGGAGCAATTCGACGGACGCATAGAAGGCGTCCATGTCGAGGTGGGCGATGCGCCGGACGGGGCTGGACATGGCGAATGGGGGCGTGCGTGTCGTCGATACTGTATAAACGTACAGTATAGTGCGTCGGCCCTCGCGTGCCGAGAGGGGGTTAGCCCGATATTCCCCAGACGAATCGATCCATCGATTTACACCTACGCTTCATTTGTCGCCCTGATGGATTTGAGGGAATTGCGGCGGGAAACCCACACCCCTTCGAGCGCGTAGATCAGCAGCGACACCCAGATCAGCGCATAGCCGAGCTGCTTCTGGGCCGGGAACGGCTCGTGCCACAGCCAGATGCCGAGCAGCAGCTGGAGCGTCGGGCCGGTGTACTGGAGCAGGCCGAGCAGCGAGAGCGGAATCCGGCGCGCGCCGGCGGCAAAGAACAGCAGCGGCACCGCCGTGATCGGGCCGGCCAGCAGCAGCAGGACCTGCGTACCCGGTGCTGCGCTGCGGAAGGTGTCCTGGCCGGTGAAGACAATCACGCCCAGCGCGGTGGCCGCGATCGGGAACAGCAGCAGCGTCTCCAGCGACAAGCCCTCCAGGGCGCCCAGCGCCCCGGTCTTGCGCAGCAGCCCGTAGCCGCCGAACGACGCCGCCAGCGCCAGCGCGATCCACGGCAGTTGCCCGGCGCTCACGGTCAGCCACACCACGCCCCCCGCCGCGATGGCGATGGACAGCCACTGCCCCGGCCGCAGCCGCTCGTGCAGGAACAGCACGCCCAGCAGCACGCTGAACAGCGGATTGATGAAGTAGCCCAGGCTCGCATCGACCACGCGGTCGGCCGACACCGCCCAGATATAGAGGAACCAGTTGGCGCAGAGCAGGGCGGCGCTCGCCGCGAAGCCGAGGATCAGGCGCGGATTGCCCGCGACCTCGCGCAGCCAGCCAAAATGCCGCCGCCAGAGCAGGATTGCGCCCAGGAAGACCAGCGACCACACCATCCGGTGCAGCAGGATCTCGAGCGGCGCCACGCCGTGGAGGGATTTGATATAGAGGGGCAGCAGGCCCCAGATGACGTACGCGAGCAGCGCGTAGAAGATGCCGAGTTGCATGGGAGTGTCCGGTAGGTGCGCGGATTCTACCGGGACGCCGCAATTGGCGTTGAGACTCGCCTCCCCCGGGTGGGAGAGGCGATGGCATCACATCAGATCACCGCAATGCCTTACAGCTTGCGGGAGAAGCTGAACTGCGCGAAGCCCTGCTCGGCCACGTTGAACCAGGCGGCCTCGTTGTTGCGGAACACGCGCCAGTCGTCATAGATCTTCTTGAACGACGGGTTCTTGGCGGTTTCCTCGGCGTACGCGTCCTGCGTGGCCTTGAAGCACGCCTCCATGATCTCCTTCGAGAACGGGCGCAGTTTCACGCCGTTCTCCAGCAGACGGGCCAGCGCCTGCGGATTCACGGTGTCGTACTTGGCCATCATGTTGGTGTGAGCCTCGATGGTGGCCGTCTCCAACGCGCGCTTGTACAGCGCCGGCAGCTTCTCGAACTCCGGTGCGGAGGCGTAGAACGACAGCTGGGCGCTGCCTTCCCACCAGCCCGGATAGTAGTAGTACGGCGCCACCTTGTAGAAGCCGAGCTTCTCGTCGTCATACGGGCCCACCCACTCGGCCGCGTCGATGGTGCCCTTTTCCAGTGCCGGGTAGATGTCGCCCCCGGCAATCTGCTGCGGCACCACGCCCAGGCGCTGCAGCACCACGCCGGCAAACCCGGCGATGCGGTACTTCAGGCCCTGCAGATCCGCCACGGTCTTGATTTCCTTGCGGAACCAGCCGCCCATCTGGGCATTGGTGTTGCCGCCCATGAAGTTGACGACGTTGTATTCCTTGAAGAACTCGCGCATCAGCTTCATGCCGTTGCCCTGCATCATCCAGGCGGTCTGCTGGCGCGCGGTCAGGCCGAACGGGACGGTGGTGTCGAAGCACAGCGTCGGGTTCTTGCCGAAGTAGTAGTAGCCGGCCGTGTGGCCGATCTGCACGGTCTGGTTCTGCACGGCGTCCAGCACCTGCAGGCCCGGCACGATTTCACCGGCGGCGAACACCTTGATGTTGAACTTGCCGTCGGTCAGCTCCTTCACACGCTGGGACAGCAGTTCGGCAGCGCCGTAGATGGTGTCCAGCGACTTCGGGAAGCTCGATGCCAGGCGCCATTCCACCGCCGGGTTGCTGCCGACCACGGCCGGCGCAGCCGGTGCGCTGGCCGACGCCGCGGGCGCGGCGGGTTTGTCTTCCTTGCCGCACGCGGCCAGGGCCCCCGTAGCGGCCACAGCCGATGCTTTCAACAGGAAGGAACGACGTTCCATGACATCTCCTCTTATAGATATATGTGCGTTGACTGCCCCACCCATAGGACAAGTCCAAAACAGCCGGTCGATTATAGCGGTGGCGTTTTGCGCACGACCACACTCCAGACTGCGGGTTTTCGCTAGGGATTCGCACTTCTGCAACGGTTTACGGAGAGACTGGCGCGCTGCCTCGCGGTGGCGCGAGGTGATCTTTTCGCAATGTGAGATGCCGCACGGTTTGATGGATTTTGTAACCCGTCTTGCGGTCAAAAAGTTCGCCTGTTAAAAAACGGAGCCCCCATCGGGCGCTCCGCGCGCCGTCACCGCCTCCATGCTGCTGCCTGTACCCCGATTCGCTCGCCTGCGTTCCCGCCGTCTCACGTTTGCCGTCATGGCAGCCTGGGGCATGGTTGCCTGCGCGCAGACCGGCAATCAAGTGGCGGCACCGCCACAAATATCGGCCAGCACGGTGCCGTCGACGGCCACGGCGTCGAATTCGGCCCCGGCGAGCGGTCCTACCGCTGCGCCCGTGGCTGCTGCCGCGCCGGCGACTGACCCGCTGTACGACCTGATCCAGCCCACCATCGCCCCGGGCGCGAGCAAGCCTGCCGATGTGACGAATGCGACGGATCCGACGAATGGGGCGAATGAGGCGAATTCGGCACCCGCCGACGCCCCGGCAACCGTCACGGCAGAGAACACCGTGGACCCCGACTTCGTCGGCCCGCCCGAATCCGCCGCCGCCCCGCCGCCCCCGCCACCGCCGCTGGTCCTGTTCCCGCATCGGCTGGGTGAATTCCCGGCGCAGGCGGTCCAGCCGGCACGCGCGACTGCCGCCGATGGGACGAACGCCGGCGATCAAGTCGATACCGCTGAAGCGGGTACGGTTTCCGATGCGCCTCCGGTGCTCCGCTCCCAGTTGCCGGCCGAGGATCTCGCTGGCGACACGGTATGGCGCATGGGCTACAGCGGCCGCGCGGCGGTCGAGGACCGCGCCAGTACGCAGCGCGCCTGCCCCGGCGGCGGCACGCCGTCGGTCGGGCTGGGGGGCGGGCTGGCCTGCACCAGCACCGGCGAGGTGAAGATCCGCGAATCGCTGGCCGACATCGGCGGCGGCACCCAGGTCCAGCTCGTGGCGCAGGCCAAGGGCACCAACGCCACCTCGGTCAACGGCAACGCCGCCGCCGTGGACCCTTACGCGCTGGTGCCGCAGTTCTATACCGCCGTCACCGGCCTCTCGGGCGTGTCCGTGCTCGATGGCGCCAGCGTCTGGGCCGGCCGGCGCGAGAGCAACCCGTTCCTGATGTCGTCCGGCCTGCTGCCGCCCAACTCGCCCTCGATGCGGTTTGGGGTGGATAACGCCAAGCTGGGCGATTTCGGACTCAGTTATCAATACACCGCACGTAACGATCTGAACGGCGCCCATCTGCCCAGCTATCACAGCCTGCGCAGCGCCCCGATCGACACCAATGACAAGGGCAATATCCAGTTGGGCTTCACGCGCGTGGAGCCGCTCTCGGCCATGGAGGACACCGGCAGCGCCTGGTGGGCCTCGGCCATGCACGAGCAGAAGGGCGTGCTGATGGGCACCAACCGGCTGGGCGTGCAGTATGGACAGGGGGCGCGGATGGCCATGACCGGCTACACGGGCATGGGCGCATCGCTCTCGCGCGTGCGCGTGGCGGAATCGATGGAGTGGAAGGGCCGCTCGGGCATCGGCGGCTCGGTGGAATCGAGCCTGCAGCTGGACCGCTCGCCGGTTGGCACGCTGCAATGGGCGGCCACGCGCTTCCGTCCGGCCTATGTGGCCAACGACCAGTTCCGGCTCAACTTCGAGGTCGCGCACGACCAGATCTCGTCCGGGTTTGGCGTGGGTGGCCAGCGCACCGCGCTGACCGTGGCGCCGACCTTCACGCTCGGCAAGTCCACCGGCAACGCCAACCTACGCGCGTTCTACACCTACAGCCGCGCCAGCGACGTCGATGGCATCACGTTCGCCACGCCCGCCGAAGCCTGGGCCACGCAGACCAGCGGCTCGATCTTCGGCGTGCAGCTCAACCGCCGCTGGTAACAGGCCCTCGACCGGACACTCTGCCGGATACTCAGCCGGGCACAGCCACTGGAACAGCCGGGTGGCGACCAGCGCGCCGCCGATTTGCGCCAGCACGAAAGCCGGCACATCGCCCGGACGAATTCCTGTGAACGTATCGGTCAGCGCACACGCCAGCGTCAGCGCCGGATTGGCGAATGACGTCGAGGACGTGAACCAGTATCCCGCCGTGATATAGCCGGCCACGACAAACGGCACGCTGGCGGGCCGGGTACGCGCGGTGGCCATTGCCAGTCCGACCAGGCCGAAAGTGGCCAGGCACTCGCTCCACCACATTCCTCCGCCGGTACGCACCTGCGTGGACATCTCCAGCACGGGCAAGCCGAACATCGCATGGGCCGCCATCGCGCCGGCCACGGCGCCGGTGCTTTGCGCCATGCCATAGGGCAGCGCCTCGCGCGCCGTCAGGCGGCCTTGCAGCCAGGCGGACAGGCTGGCCACCGGGTTCAGGTGCCCGCCAGAGATCGATCCAAACGAAACCAGCAGCGCCAGCAGACCCGCGCCGGTGGCCAGCGCGTTGCAGAGCAGCGCCAACGCGGTATCGCCATCGGCCAGCCGTTCCGCGCGGATGCCGGAGCCGACCACGATGGCGACCAGCAAGGCCGTGCCGATCCCTTCGGCCACCAGCCGGCGGGCGAGGGTGGGCAGGGACGGCAGAGGGCTGGGAGGCAGGCGGCGCATCGCGGCAGGCGGGATAAAGAGGGACCGCGCAGTGTTCCGCGTCGGCGCCTGCCGATCAACGCGTGGCAGCGATGGTGTGAATGAACCGTGGGTTTGGAATGGGGGCCGATGGCCTAATCATTCATAGGACAGATGAATCTACGTGGAATTTTATCCGCGTGATTCGTCCCATCACTGCAAATCGTTCCGCATCACCAGCAGCCACGGCATGTGGGAGTTGGTGAAGGCGTCGAGCTGGCCGGCATCGTTGAGGTCGATCTCGCTCATGGTCACCGACTGCTGCACATTGCCGCCGATAGCCCGCACCACGCGCGCGGCGGGGTCCACGGCCACGACGATATCGCAATGCATCGGCGTGGTGCCGAAGCCGATCTCGGACAGATTCTCGAGGTACTTGTCACGCCCGCGCGGCGCGCAGATGACATCGCCGGGGCGCGGCAGCGCCGGCATCGGCTCGATATGGAAGGCTGGGCGCGGCAGCTTGCCGTCCCGCGCATCCACCACATACATCGCATGGGACTGACCGGTCAGGAACTGGTCGTTGTTGAGCCCGGCCTTGCGCATCACCCAGGAAATGAACACGGCCGACCACGCCCACGCGCCTTGCGTCACCTGGCGGCAATCGGGCGCCTCGCCCACGATGGCCCAGTAGCGTTGGGCCATCCGGCAGCCTTGCGCGGTGGCTTCCAGGCCGGTGCCATCGGGAAAGCGTATGCAATCGGTTGCATGCCCGTTCTCGTCCGTTTCATCGTCCGCCGACTGGGCGCCTTCCGGGGCGATGGGCGTAAACGGCTGGGCGGCCACCGGTGCGGGCAGGGGACTGTGCGTCACGCAGGCGGCATCGTCACGGCCAATGCGCATGGTCTGGCTGCCCCACTTGCGCCACTCCTGCATGGCGATCTCGACAATGCGCTCGCGCGGCGTGGCGCCGGGCGTGGTGATCACGCGCTCGAGGTCGGGCAACGGCACGGCCTGCGGACGCGCCGTGCGCGGCGGCGCGGCGCTGCAACCCCATAGCACGGCCACCGCGGCAAGTGTCACCGCACGCAGAAAACGCCGAGTCAGTGCCTGTGGAGAAAGCTGTGGAGCCTTGTGTGGAAAGCGCTGTGTATAACGCTGTGGAAATCTGGGTGCGAGCGGGCTGGACGGCATGGCGGGGCCACGGAGGGCGGCGCCCGAGGATCCTAGTGCTGGCCACGTCCGGACGCCATTTCGAGGAGCATTGCGGCCGCCGTCAGACGGCGCGTTGCGGCTGTGCGGTTTGCCGCGCACGGAGGCGGGAATACGGTTGTGGATAACGTCCCCCGCCTGGCGCGCACCTGCGCCGGAGACGGCGTCCGGTGGCGGCACGGCGGGGTCTTGCAAACCGGGCTGATTCATCGGCCCGCAAGCATCACTGGTTGACGGCGTCCTTGAACTTCTGGCCCGCCTTGAACTTCACGGTCTTGGCAGCTTCCACCTTGATTTCTTCGCCAGTACGCGGGTTGCGCGCCATGCGCTCGCCACGCTCGCCCTGGCTGAAGGTGCCAAAGCCGATCAGGCTCAGGGTATCGCCCTTGGCCACGGCATCCATGATCGCGGTGAGCGTCACGTTGAGTGCCTGTTCCGCCTTGGCCTTGGTCAGACCGTCCACGCCAGCTGCAATCGCGTCGATCAGTTCGGTTTTCGTCATGCTTCACTCCGTCTCGAGTTGAAAAAACACTGACGTCCTGGCCGCGCCGGCTCCGCTGGAACCCGCACCGGCAAAGACGCCGCGGGCCACATCATACCGTGTCGGGGAAGGCGCACCGGGAACAGATTGTTACGTCAGCCAATGCCAGGCCTTGGCAAGAGGGCGCGCCAGGGCGGTCTGGAAGCGGTATACGCATCACGCCGTAGGGGTCTGGAAGCGCTGAGAGCCCCTCAGAGGCGTATACGCGTCGCGCAGGGGGCCGGGGATGTATACGCGGCCAAAAGCGCCTGAGGGGCTTCCAGGGCGTCCGCGTGCCGCTGCCTGCCGCGCTGTCTGCCGGTATACGGGGAAAAATGAGCGCTGCTCAAATTTTCATCGACGTCCAAAACGGCCTTCCTCCAAAAGTCGGAGGGTGTCGGACGTATACCTCGCTGCGCTGCCAGCTCTCGTGCTTTCGGTTTACATCTTTCTTTTATGTATACGAATAGTAGTAGTCAATAGAGGGCGCCCGTTTCTGTGGATAACCGCGTATACATCAATCGGATCAGATGTTTACGTATACCGAAAGCACAGGGAGCGGGTGTTGGCCGGCGTGGATGACTCAACCATCCGGAGGAGGGCGGGACGTATACCTCGTCGACTTGTTCCTGCGCCATCCCCATGTCACCCCCTTGCCGCCCACACCAAACCCGCGCGCTTATCCACAGATTTTGGCCGGTTTATCCACATGGGCGGCGGTATACCGGGGGCGAAAAGGGGTGTCGCGCCGACATGGTTGGCAGGTATCATCCGGGGCGCGCCGGGTGGGCCGGCAGTCATCGGTTTGACGGGGAAACAGCGACATGTCGGAACAAGGCAAGGCAAAGAAGGCGGGCAAGAAGAAGAGCGCCAGTGACCGCATCGAGGTGCGCCAGTCAGGCGTGCACGGCAAGGGCGTATACGCGATCGGCAACATCGCCGAGGGCGAGCGCGTGATCGAGTACAAGGGCGAGCACATCTCGTGGAAAGAGGCGCTCAAGCGCCATCCGCACGATCCGGCCGACCCGAATCACACCTTCTACTTCAGCCTGGACGATGGCGACGTGATCGACGCCAAGTTCGGCGGCAACCGCGCGCGCTGGATCAACCACGCCTGCGAGCCGAACTGCGAGGCGCGCGAGAAGAAGGGCCGTGTGTTCATCCACGCGCTGCGCGATATCGCCCAGGGCGAAGAACTGTTCTATGACTATGGTCTGGTGATAGACGCGCGCTATACCAAGAAGCTGAAGAAGGAATACGAGTGCCGCTGCGGCAGCCCGAAGTGCCGGGGCACCATGCTGGCACCCAAGGAACGCAAGTAAGCAGTCGGGAAAATCAGCCGGCAGGCGTGCCGGGCGCTTCGCAGGGGATGCGGATCACAAACCGCATCGACGCGCGCCGGGGGGCCGGCTCGGCGCCCGGCGCGTCGCGCCGTTCCTCGTGATCCCCGTGGCCAGCCGCCACGGCTGACAGGGCGGACGACGGCGCCGGCGTCGGGGAGGGCGCGGGCACATCCTCGATGCGGATGGTGCCCTGGTGCAGCGAGACAATCTCATGCACGATGGCCAGCCCCAGGCCCGCGCCGCTCGGCACAGCCTGCTGCACCGCCTGGGCGCCAGGCGTGTGATCGCCCCGGAAGAAGCGCTTGAAGACCTCCTCGCGCCGCGCCGGCGCAATGCCGGGGCCGTTGTCTTCCACCATCACCACGGCCATGCCGCGATGGCCCATGGTCTCGCCGCCCGCGCGCACCGTGATGCGTCCGCCAGCCGGCACGTATTTCACCGCATTGTCGATCAGGTTGGAGAGCGCCTCGCGCATCAGCAGCCGGTTGCCGCGCACCGTGGCCGGCGCGCTGCCGGTGAAGGTGGGGCCGGGCAGGATCTCGAAGCCCAGGTCCACGCGCCGGGCCAGCGCCTGCGGCACCCATTCCGCGCCAATCTCGAAGGCCAGTTCGGCCAGATCGAAATGTTCGACCGGGCCCAGCCGCTCCAGCGACAGCCCCGGCTCCGCCCGGGCCAGCGACAGCAACTGGTTCGACAGCCGCACCGCGCGGTCGGCGGCGGTCTGCACCTCGCGCAGCGCGTGGCGGGCCACGTCGGGGGAATCGGCATCGAGCGCGCGGTCCGCATGGAGCTTCACGGCGGTCAGCGGCGTGCGCAGCTGGTGCGCGGCATCGGCGATGAACTTGCGCTGGGCGTCCAGCGCATCGCGCAGGCGCGCCAGCAGTGCATTCAGGCCGCGGATCAGCGGTTCGACCTCGGCCGGCACCTGGGTCTCGTCCAGCGCGGCCAGCGAGCGCGCGGTCTGGCGGTTGAGCTTGTCGGTCAGGATCTGGAGCGGCACCA
Source organism: Cupriavidus campinensis (assembly GCF_905397395.1). Lineage (GTDB taxonomy): Bacteria > Pseudomonadota > Gammaproteobacteria > Burkholderiales > Burkholderiaceae > Cupriavidus > Cupriavidus campinensis. Next base: position 27,337 of record NZ_CAJPVH010000045.1, on the reverse strand, counting down.
GTTCCTCCTTGAGCACGTGCGACAGGATCAGGCTGCCTACCAGCAGCAGCAGGATCAGCGGCACCGACACCGACAGCAGGATCTCGTTCGCCGCCGTCTCCCGGCGGTCTAGCAATTCGGCGACTTCCACCACGATGGGCCCGCGCGACAGCGCGCCCTCGCTACTTGTGCCGAACTCGTCCGAGGCGGGGCTCGGCAGCGTTACCGGCAGCCGCACGGCGCGTACCTGGCGGCCGCTGAACCACGCGTAGAACAGGCGCGCGTCGTGGAGCGTGGTCTGGCCCGTGCCGTAGCCGAGCCAGGTGTCCATGCCGCCGATCAGCCCGTCCGGGCCGTGGATGCGCCAGTAGATGCGGTCGGAGCCTTCGGCCTCGACCAGCGTCTGGGCGATCGTCGGAATATCTTGATCCAGGCGCGGCCCGGCGATGCGGATCTGCTGGGCGATATTGTTCGCCACGCCGTAGAGCGCGCGGTCGAAGACCTGGGTGGTGTAGTGCGCCGCGAGCCAGTAGGAGAGCGAGCCACTGACCAGCACCAGCGCGAACAGCGGCGTGGCCAGCGCGCGCAGCAGGTGGACACGCAGGCTCGGGTTCGAGGCGCGGACCTGCCGCGAACGCGCGGGGGAGGGAGAGTCAGTGTCCGCCACGAATCTGGAGCAGGTAGCCGAAGCCCCGCACGGTGACGATTTCGACATCCGCTTCCTCGAGCTTCTTGCGCACGCGGTGCACATAGACCTCGATGGCGGTGTCGCCGACGGTATCGCCGCCCTCGCCAGCCGGGTGGGCAAAGGTGGCCAGGTGGTCCTGCATCTGCGCCTTGCTCACCACGCGGCCCTGGCGCTGGAGCAGCAACTCCAGCACCGCGAACTCGCGCGGCGACAGCTCCAGCGGCTTGCCATCGACGAACATGCGGCGGTCGTTGCCGGACAGCCGCAGGCGGCCCAGGCGCACGTCGCGCTCGGGCGCGGCCTCGCCATGCTGGCTGCGGCGCAGCAGCACGCGCACGCGCGCTTCCAGCTCGGGCAGCGCGAAGGGCTTGACGAGGTAGTCGTCGGCGCCGGCGTTGAGGCCGGACAGCTTGTCTTCGAGTTCGTCGCGGGCGGTAAGGATGATGACCGGCGTGGTGCGGTTGCGGGCGCGGTAGCGGGCCAGCAGCGTCATGCCGTCGATGCCGGGCAGGCCCAGGTCGAGGATGACGAGGTCGTGCTGCTCGCGCAGCAGGTGATCCGTGGCATACACGCCGTCATGGACCACGCGTACCTGGTGGCCGGCGCGGGTCAGGCCCGCCTCCACGCCACTGGCGATTTGACGGTCGTCCTCGATCAGCAGGATACGCATGGCAGGGGGCTCGGCGGCGTTGTGGGGCAATGCCGCCGATTGTACAGGGCAGCCCCACGCGCTGCCTTTCAGTTGCCCTTCAGCGGGCAGCAGTTATCTATAGCGTGACTTCAACGCGCCGGCGGGGCGCTGAAGGCCTGCTCGATGAAGCGCGCCAGATCGATATCGCGCTGGGTCAGGCCGTTGGCGTCGTGGGTGGACAGGGTGATGTCCACCCGGTTGTAGACGTTGAACCATTCGGGATGGTGATCGACCTTGTCGGCATGCAGCGCCACGCGCGTCATGAAGCCGAACGCCGCGTTGAAATCGGCGAACTTGAAGGATTTGTGAATGGCGTCGCGGTCCTGGACCGGGGTCCAGCCGGGCAGCCCGGCCAGCAGGCTGGCGCGGGCGTCTTGCGAAAGAGGGGTCATGATGGCCTCGTGTTTTGAATGTTCTGCGGCGCGGATGTGGTCGTCAGATGTCGTCACTATCGGCCCAGCCCTCGCGGGTGCCGATGTTCAGCACGCGGTCGCCCTCGGCGACATCGCCGGCGCCCAGCGTCGGCAGCGCGCGCAGTTGCGGGTACAGGTCCGTGAAGTCCGGCCGCGTGGCGTCGAACAGCTGTTCGAAGCTGTCGATCACGAAGTAGGTCTTCTGGAAGGTGTCGATCCGGTACCGCGTGCGCATGATGCGGTGCAGGTCGAAGCCGATCCGGTTCGGGCTGTCCGAATCCAGACTGTAGATCGATTCGCCCTGGCTGGACAGGATGCCCGCGCCAAAGATGCGCAGCCCGCCCGGGGTCTGGATCAGGCCGAATTCCACGGTGTACCAGTACAGGCGCGCGAGCATGTCCAGCGCGCCAAGCTTGGCCGCCTTCAGGCCCCCCTTGCCGTACGCCTCCATATAGTCGGCGAAGATCGGGTTGATCAGCAGCGGCACGTGGCCGAACACATCGTGGAAGCAGTCCGGCTCCTGGAGGTAGTCCAGCTGCTCGGGCTTGCGCATCCACCAGCTGGCCGGGAAGCGCCGGTTGGCCAGGTGCTCGAAGAACACCTCGTCCGGCACCAGGCCCGGCACGGCCACCACCTGCCAGCCCGTGGCGCGCATCAGCGTCTCGTTGAGCTGGTCGAATTCGGGCACGCGGTCGCGCTCCATGCCCAGCGTGGCCAGCCCTTGCAGAAACTCGTCGCAGACCCGGCCCTGCAGCATCGAGGCCTGGCGGTCGTAGAGCTTGCGCCAGATGGCGTGGTCGGTGCTGGTGTAGCGGTGCACTGGCTGGGCGATGGTGAAGTCGGGACGCAGTTCGTCGCCGGACAGCAGGCCGGCCTCGAATTGTTCCCTGAGCTTGGCGGTCATCGTGCCGGCAAAATCGGCGGTGGTGTCCGGGGTGGCGTTCATCTGTGCGTCTCCAGCGATGCGGAATTTATGCACAGTGTAGGCGTGTGGGCGTGCATTCAGGCCGCATAAACGGCTTGGTTTCGTCAGCGCATGCAGGTAACCTGCATATTTCTGATCCAGAATGCGGATTTCCTGCGCACCATGAACACTGCCAGCCTCGACCCCTACGACCTTGCCCTCCTGACTGCCTTGCAGGCGGACGGACGCTCCACCCACCAGCAACTGGCGGAACGGGTGCACCTTTCGCCCAGCCAGGTCGGCCGCCGGCTGGCCAAGCTCGAAGCCGATGGCGTGATCACCGGCTACCGTGTGAATCTTTCGCCACAAGCGCTGGGGCTGGGCGTGCTGGTCTTTATTAGTGTGAAGCTGGCCCACCACGGCGATACCATCATCGAACGCTTCCGCGAGGAAATCCTGCTGCTCGAAGAAGTGCAGGAGTGCTACTCGGTGGCTGGCGAGGCCGATTACCTCGTCCGCGTGGTGGTGCCGGACCTGCCCACGCTGGCCGAGTTCACCATGAAGCGCCTGATGCGCGTGCCCGGCGTGGAGAGCGTGCGGTCCAACATCGTGCTGACCGCGCTGAAGCGCGAAGGACCGTTGCCGCTGTCACATTTGCGCTGAATCAGCCCTATCCAAAATCCAAAATGTGCAGAGGCTTGCGCTTGCCATCCGCGCATGTCACCCTCGCCCCGAGCCAAATCCAACAAGGAAAGGATGATGGGGACGATTGTCACCTCGGGTCGCAGCGGCGGGTACGCCACCACGTTTGGCAGGCGGGTCGCGCTGGGCGCGGGACTGGCCGGACTGGCCGCGTTGGCGGGGCTGGGCGGGCTGGTCGGCCTGGGCGCCGGGGAAGCGCAGGCCGCGCAGATCGCGCGTTTCTCGCCCGAAGGGGTGGTGCCCCAGGTGCGGCAGGTGGCAATCCGGTTCGACGAGCCGATGGTGCCGATGGGCGACCTCAACGCCGCGCCGCCCGCGGCGGTGTCCTGCACCGGCGGCGCGGCCGCCGGCAGCGGGCGCTGGGTCAACGCCACCAACTGGGTGTTCGACTTCGAACGTGACCTGCCGCCCGGCATGCGCTGCACGGTGCGCATTTCCAGCGGGCTCAAGAGCGTGGCCGGCAAGGCCTACACCGGCAAGCCGGAATACCGGTTCGAGACCGGCGGGCCCACAGTGGTCTCGGCCCGGCCATCCGGCGGACAGGTGGAGGAAGACCAGGTCTTCGTGCTGCGTTTCAACGGCGCGGCCACGGCCGGGTCGATCCGCGAACACGCGTGGTGCCAGGCCGAGGGCCTGGGCGAGCGCATTCCGGTGCGGCTGCTGGCCGGCAAGGAGCGCACGGACGTGATCGCGGCGGTCGGCTGGAACGAGATCGCCAAACGGGAAGGCGAGGCGGTGCACCTGCTGGCCTGCCAGCAGAAGCTGCCGGCCGGCGCGCGCATGCAGCTCGTGCTCGATGCGGGCATCGCCACGCCCTCCGGCATCGCCACCACGGCGCCGCGCCGCTTCGACTACACCGTGCGCGAAGCCTTCGCCGCCGGCTTCACCTGCGAGCGCGAACGGGCCGAGGCGCCCTGCACGCCGCTGCGCCCGATGACCGTGACCTTCACCGCGCCGATTCCGCGCAAGGTGGCCGAACACATCGTCCTGAAGACCCCCTCCGGCCCGCGTGCGCCGACCTTCGACCCGGACCAGCCGCCCGATGCCCCGGTGGAGTCGGTCCGTTTTACCGCGCCGTTCCCCGAGCGCGCCAGCCTGACCATCGAGGCCCCGCATGACATCAAGGACGACAGCGGCCGCCCGCTGACCAATGCGGACCTGTTCCCGATCAAGCTGACCACCGGCGCGCTGCCGCCGCTGGCCAAGTTCGCCGCCGCGCCGTTTGGCGTGGTGGAGCGTTTCGCCGATGTGCCGCGCGGCAAGTCGCCGGCCGACTATCCGCCGCTGCTGCCCGTGACGCTGCGCAACGTGGAGGCCGACCTGCCCGCCACGTCCGTGCGCGCCGAAGCCGGCACCGTGGCGCGGCTCAAGGTGGATGACGACACGGCCATCCTGCGCTGGTTCGGCATGGTCAAGCGCATGCACGAGAACACCTGGACCAAGGAACAGATCGACGCGATCCGCGCCGGCAAGCCGCCCTATGCGGTGCGCAGCCCGCGCAACGCCCCGGCCATCGAGACGCGCGCGGTGCCGTTGTTGCGCGGCGTGGCGGGCGCGCAGACGCTGGCGATCCCGAAGTCGTCCGACACCTCCCCCCGGCCTTTCGAGGTTGTCGGCATTCCGCTGCCCGAGCCGGGCTTCCATGTGGTGGAAATCGCCTCGCCGATGCTGGGCGCCGCGCTGCTCGGCAAGTCCGAGCCGATGTACGTGCGCACGGCGGCGCTGGTGACCAACCTCGGCGTCCATTTCAAGCTGGCGCGCGGCACCGCCGACCGCGAGATGAGCGGGCTGGCCTGGGTCACCGGCCTCGACGACGGCAAGCCCGTTGCCAACGCCCGCATCGCAGTGCGCAGCTGCGACGGCGCCTTGCTGGGCGAAGGCACCACCGACGCCACCGGCGTCGCCCGCTTCGCCAAGCTGCCGGACCAGCGCTACCAGGACTGCGGCAACGGCATGGACGGCTATTTCGTCTCCGCCCGGATTGCCGCCGACCACCCGAAGGCGCGCGGCAAGGCCGACATGGCCTTCGTGATGTCGAACTGGAATCGTGGCATCGAGACGTGGCGCTTCAACGTGCCCACCGACATGAGCCCGAAGCAGACCGTGCGCGCACACACCATCTTCGACCGCACGCTGCTGCGCCTGGGCGAGACGGTGTCGATGAAGCACCTGCTGCGCAGCGAGACCGCGCAGGGCTTTGCGCTGCCGGCGTCGATGCCGGAGAAGGCCGTCGTCACGCATGACGGCAGCGGCCAGACCTACGAACTGCCGCTGGCCTGGCGCACCACGGCCACGGGCGGGCGCAGCGCCGAGAGCACCTTCCAGATCCCGCAGGCGGCCAAGCTGGGCGTCTACAGCGTGGGGCTGGTCTATGCCGATGGCCGCACGCTCGACGGCGGCACCTTCCGCGTGGAGGCGTTCCGCTTGCCGGTGCTGGCCGGCACGCTGAGCACGGCCAAGGACCCGAAGGCCAAGGGCAGCGCGCTGGTCGCGCCGGCCGAGGTGCCGGTCGGCGTGGAGATCCATTACCTGAACGGTGGCGGCGCGGCCGGCCTGCCGGTCCGCCTGTCGGCGCTGCTGCGCGAGAAGCCGGTCAACTTCGCTGACTTCGACGAATTCTCGTTCCAGCCGCCGCGCGCGCAGGACGAGCGTGCCACCGTCGATGACGAAGACAGCGAGGACACATCGGGCGAAAGCCGCGAGAAGCTCGTCGCCGACAAGCTGCCCGTCACGCTGGACAAGGACGGCAACGGCAAGGTCACGGTCAAGGACATGCCGAAGATCACCACGCCGGGCGACCTCGTGCTGGAGGCCGGCTTTGCCGACCCGAATGGCGAGATCCAGACGCTGCGCCAGACCGTGCCGGTGTGGCCGTCTGCCGTGGTGGCGGGCATCCGCGCGGCCAACTGGGTGTCGGTGAGCCAGAAGCTGTCGGTGCAGGGCGTGGTGCTCGACACCCAGGGCAAGCCGGTGGCCGATACGCCGGTGCAGGTGAAGGCGCGTGCGCGCATCACCACGTCCGCCCGCCAGCGCGTGGTGGGCGGCTTCTATCGCTATGACAACCGTACCGAGAGCAAGGACCTGGGCGTGGTGTGCGAGTCGCGCACCGACGCGCAGGGCCGCATGCGCTGCGATGTGTCGCTGGCGCAGGCAGGGCAGGTGGAGCTGATCGCCAATGCGCGCGATGCGGACGGCCGCGTCTCGCAGGCTTCCACCACGGTCTGGGTCACGCGCCAGGGCGAACTCTGGTTCGGCGGCGAGAACCACGACCGCATGGACGTGCTGCCGGAGAAGCGCGCCTACGCGCCCGGCGATACCGCCGTGTTTCAGGTGCGCATGCCGTTCCGCCATGCCACGGCGCTGGTCGCCATCGAACGGGAAGGCATTCTCGAAACGCAGGTGGTGGAGCTGAACGGCACCGATCCCACGGTGCGGCTCAAGGTGAAGCCGGAGTGGGGGCCGAACGTCTATGTGTCCGTGCTGAGCGTGCGCGGGCGGCTGCGTGACGTGCCCTGGTACTCGTTCTTCACCTGGGGCTGGCGCCAGCCGGTGGACTGGTGGCGCGCCTTCCGCAGCGAGGGGCGTGACTACGTGGCGCCGTCGCCGCTGGTGGACCTGTCCAAGCCGGCGTTCCGGCTCGGACTGGCCGAGATCCGCGTCGGCAATGAAGCGCACCGGCTCGACGTGAGCGTGACGCCGGACAAAGCCACCTACCCGGTGCGCGGCAAGGCGCGCGTGACGGTGCAGGTGAAGCTGCCGGACGGCAAGCCGGCCGCCAACGGCGAGGTGGCGCTGGCCGCCGTGGACCAGGCGCTGCTTGAACTGATGCCGAACACGAGCTGGAACCTCCTCGACGCGATGCTGCAACGGCGCAGCTATGGCGTGGAGACCTCGACCGCGCAGATGGAAATCATCGGCAGGCGCCACTATGGCCGCAAGGCGGTGCCGGCCGGCGGGGGCGGGGGCAAGAGCCCAACGCGCGAACTGTTCGACACCCTGCTGCTGTGGAACCCGCGCGTGCAGCTCGACGCCGAAGGGCGGGCCACGCTCGACGTGCCGCTCAATGACTCGCTGACGAGCTTCCGCATCGTCGCCGTGGCCGACCTCGGCGTGGGCCGCTTCGGCACCGGCAGCGCCACCGTTGCCGCCACGCAGGACCTGCAGATGATCTCGGGCCTGCCGCTGCTGGTGCGCGAGGACGACAAGTATCGCGCCATGTTCACGCTGCGCAACACCACGCAACGGGCGATGACCGTGGAGACCACGGCGCGCGCCACGCTGGTCGATGCGCAGACGCTGCCGGCGCAGACCGTGGAATTGCCGGCCGGCGCCTCGCGCGAGATTGGCTGGGACGTGACTGCGCCGGCGCTGCTGGCCTACAGCCGCAGCGGCACGGTGATGTGGGAGGTGGCGGCGACCGAGAAGGGCGGTACGAATCCGGCCCAGGCGGCCGCCGACCGCCTCAAGCTCTCACAGCAGATCGTGCCGGCCGTGCCCGTCACCGCGCAGCAGGCGATGCTGGCGCAGATGGCGCCGACGGTCTCGGTGCCGGTACAGGCCCCGGCTGGCGCGCTGACCGATCCATCCGGCAAGCTGCGCGGCGGCATGCAGGTGACCATGCAGTCGTCGCTGGCGGGTGGCATGCCCGGGGTGCGCGAGTGGTTCCGCCACTATCCCTATAGCTGCCTGGAGCAGCGCACGTCGAAGTCGCTCGGCCTGGGCGACACGGCGGCGTGGGATGCGCTGATGGCGCAGCTGCCGTCCTACCTCGACAGCAACGGCCTGGCGGCCTATTTCCCCTTGCAGAGCGACGCGAGCGCGGGCAGCGAGGTGCTGACGGCCTACCTGCTGTCCGTGGCCGATGAAGCCGCGCGGGCGGGCCTGCCGATGCGGCTCCCCGAGGCGCAGCGCGCGCAGATGGAGCGTGGGCTGACCTCTTTCGTCGAAGGGCGTATCACGCCGCCGCGCTGGGCGCCGTCATCCGCGTCGATGGACCTCGACGTACGCAAGCTGGCCGCGCTCGAAGCACTCTCCCGTACCGGCCACGCCCAGGCGCGCATGCTCGGCAGCATCCAGATCCTGCCCGCGCAGTGGCCCACCTCGGCGTTGATCGACTGGCTGGCGCTGCTCTCGCGCGTGACTGACATCCCCGAGCACGACAAGCGCCTCGCTGAAGCCCAGCAACTGCTGCGCAGCCGCCTCACGGTGCAGGGCACGCGGCTGGTGTTCTCGACCGAGCGCAGCGATGACTGGTGGTGGCTGATGGCCAACGGCGACGTCAACGCCGCGAAGCTGCTGGCATTGGCCACGCAACTGCCGGGCTGGAAGGACGACGTGCCACAACTGGTGACCGGCCTGCTGGGCCGCCAGACGCGCGGCGCGTGGGGCACGACCACGGCCAACGCCTGGGGCGTGCTGGCAGTGCAGCGCTACGCGCAGGTGTTCGAGAAGACACCGGTAGCGGGCGGCGCGCGCGTGACGCTGGGCGATGCCTCGCGCACGTTCGACTGGTCTGGGGCGACGAAGAAGGATGGCGTGGCGAGCGGCGCGGTGGACCTGCCGTGGCCCGCTGCCGGCACGACCGGCACCCTGCAGGTCGAGCAGCAGGGCGCGGGCCGTCCCTGGGCCACGGTGCGCGCAATGGCCGCCGTGCCGCTGCGCGAGCCGGTGGCGGCGGGCTATCGCATCAAGCGTACCGTCACACCGGTGGAGCAGGCCGTGGCGGGCAAGTGGTCGCGCGGCGACAGCTATCGCGTGCGGCTTGAGATCGACGCGCAGGCGGACATGACCTGGGTGGTGGTGAATGATCCGGTGCCCACTGGCGCCACCATCCTCGGCAGCGGGCTGGGGCGTGATTCGCAGATCGCCACGAGCGGTGAAAAGAAGTCGTGGGCCACTTTCGCCGAGCGCACGCCCGAGTCGTACCGCGAGTACTTCGGCTACCTGCCCAAGGGCAACGTGGCGGTGGAGTACACGGTGCGCCTCAACAACGCTGGCGAGTTCGCGCTGCCGCCCACGCGCGTGGAGGCGCTCTACGCACCCGACGTGTTCGGCGCCGCGCCCAACGCCAAGGTGACTGTGGGAGCCCGCCCATGAGCTGGATCGCGATGCGCATGCCGCCGCGTGTGCGCGAGTGGTGGATCGCGGGCACGCTGGCTGGCGTGGTCTATGGCGTGCTGCTGATGCAGGCGTCGATGGAGTTGCCGGCCGGCACGCCGCTGACCGGCCAGATCGCCTACCAGCCGGCCTGGAAGACCGCGATGGCGATCATGCTGGCACGCGGCGCATGGTTCCATCGTCCACTTGGCGAGCGCCGCTGGCTGGTGGTGGCGCTCGTCTTCTCGGCGATCGGCGATTTCCTGCTCGCGCTGCCGGGCTTGAAGATCTCGTTCCTCGGCGGGCTAGGGGCCTTCCTGCTGGCGCACCTGGCCTACCTGCGCCTGTTCGTGCCCATGGCCAGCGATCTCCGCCCGCAGCGGTTGCTGGGCTGCGGGCTCGTGATCGGGGCAGCGGGCGCGCTGCTCGGCCGCTTCTGGCCCAATCTTGGCGAGATGGCGATCCCGGTTACGGTCTACATCGGCGCACTCGCGGCCATGGCCTGCGCGGCGCTGCTGGCGCAGCTGCCAACGCCGCTGGCCGCGCTGGGCGCGCTGTGTTTCGTTGCCTCGGACGCGATGATCGGCATGGCCAGGTTCCTGTCGCCGTTCGACACCTACCAGCTCGGCATCTGGTGGACCTACGCGCTGGCGCAGGTGCTGCTGGTGGCGGGCGTGGTGTCGGCGCGCGGCGAGGCTGGGGGGCGATGACGATGCCGCGCCGCTTGTTTGCCCTGCTCGTGCTGGCCGTAGCCACCTCCTCGGCGGCGGCGGTGCCCGCCTTCCGCGACGTGCGCGACAACTGGCGCAGCGCCGACATCGTCGTGGTGGATCGCCATGGCGATCCGGTGGCGCGCGTGCGCGACGACTTCCGCGCGCGGCGTGGCGACTGGGTGACGCTGGCCGACACCTCGCCGGCCCTGCGCACGGCCATCGTGCTGTCCGAGGACCGGCGCTTCTACGCGCACAGCGGCGTGGACTGGCAGGGCGTGGCCGCTGCCGCGTGGGCCAATATGTGGAACACGCGCACGCGCGGCGCCTCCACGCTGACCATGCAGCTGGCTGGCCTGCTCGATGAAGACCTGCGTGCCGCGCGCGGACGCAGCTTCGGCCAGAAGGTGGGGCAGGCGGTCAGCGCCGCCTCGCTCGAACATGGCTGGAGCAAGGACCAGATCCTTGAGGCGTACCTGAACCTCGTGCCGTTCCGGGGCGAGCTGGTGGGGCTTTCGGCGATGTCCCAGACGCTGTTCGGCAAGGTGCCGAGCGGCCTGAACGCGCGCGAGGCGGCGCTGGCCGTGGCACTGGTGCGCAGCCCCAACGCCGCGCCGGTGCAGGTGTCGGCGCGGGCGTGCCGCATCCTGCGCGAGATGAAGCAGCCGCGCGAATGTGACGGGCTGGACGGCTTCACGGCGCTGGCCCTGGCGAAGTCGGCCAGCGTGCCGGACGCGAGTTTCCGCGCCAACCTGGCGCCGCACCTCGCGCGCGCGGTCATCGCCCGCACGCGCGAGGCGCTGCCAGCGGGGCGGCCGGTGCCAGCGCGCATCGCCTCCACGCTCGATGCCGAGGTGCAGCGCGTGGCCGTAGACAGCCTGTCGCGCCATCTGCGGGAGCTGGCCGGGCGCAATGCCGAAGACGGCGCCGTGGTGGTCATCGACAATGCCAGCGGCGATGTGCTGGCCTATGTGGGCTCCTCGGGCGCGCTGTCGTCGGCGGCGCAGGTCGATCACGCCGGCGCGCCGCGTCAGGCCGGCTCGACGCTGAAGCCGTTCCTGTACGCGCAGGCCATCGAGGAACGGCGGCTGACCGCCGCGTCGCTGCTCGATGACCGTCCGGTCAACCTGCCCACCGGCGGCGGGCTCTATATTCCGCAGAATTACGATCATCGCTACGCCGGCTGGGTCAGCCTGCGCGCCGCGCTCGGTTCGTCACTGAACGTGCCGGCCGTGCGCACGCTGGTGATGGTCACGCCGCACCGCTTTCACCGGCGGCTGGTGGCGCTGGGCCTGCCGCTGACCGAATCGGGCGACTACTACGGCTACAGCCTCGCGCTGGGCAGCGCCGATGTGTCGCTGCTCTCGCTGACCAATGCGTATCGCAGTTTTGCGAACCAGGGCGCCTATGGCCCGGTGCGGATGACCGTGGACGGCGCACCCGTGACCCGCCAGCCCGTGATGAGCCCGGCGGCGAGCTATGTGATTGGCGATGTGCTGGCCGACCGTCACGCCCGCGCGCGGACCTTCGGCCTAGACAGCCCGCTGACCACGCGCTTCTGGACCGCCGTGAAGACCGGCACCAGCAAGGACATGCGCGACAACTGGTGCATTGGCTGGTCGCAGCGCTATACGGTGGGCGTGTGGATCGGCAATGCCAGTGGCGCGAGCATGCACGATGTGTCCGGGGTTTCCGGCGCGGCGCCGGTGTGGCATGACGTGATGGCGGCACTCCATCGCCAGACGTCCAGCCGCGCCCCCGCGATGCCGGCTGGCGTGGAGCGCGTGCCGCTGACCTTCGCCGACAACCTCGAACCGGCGCGCGAGGAAGTGTTCCTGACGGGTACCGCCATGACCCGCATCCGCGTGGGCGCGGCGTCGTCATCGAATGGCGCGCCAGCCATCGCCAGCCCTGCGGACGGCACGATCTTCGCGCTCGATCCCGACATCCCGCCCGATGCACAACGCGTCTGGTTCCATGCCGACGGGCTGACCGGGCAGACGGCGCGCGCGGTGAGCTGGCGCATCGATGGCAAACCGCTTGGCAAGGGCGGGCAGGTGGCGTGGCTGCCGTGGCCGGGCCGGCATCGCGTGGAACTGGTCGATGCGGCGGGCAAGGTCGTCGATGACATCGGCATCGAGGTGCGCGGCGCCAGCGTGCGCGAGGCCGGGCCGCAGCGCACGTCGATGCGACGCTAGGCCGTGGCCGGCAGGGCGCGCGCCTTGAGGAAATCCACGAACACGCGCAGCTTGGGCGGCATCAGTGCGCGGCTCGGGTAGTAGAGATAGAAACCCGAGAACGGCGGCGTCCAGTCTTCCAGCACCGTGACGAGCTGGCCCGCCGCCAGCGGCGCCTGGATGTGGTGCGGGAACTCGTAGATCAGGCCGAGCCCGGCCAGCGCAGCCTGGTGCAGCATGGTCTTGTCATTGGCGATCAGCGCGGCGCGGGTATCGACCGTGAACGGCCGCCCGCCGCGCGCGAACTCCCAGCGGTACACCGATCCCATCGGCCCGAAGCGGTATTGCAGGCAGGCGTGCTGATGCAGGTCGTGCGGCGTCTGCGGCGTGCCGTGGCGGGCGAGGTAATCGGGCGAGGCCGCCACGAACATCCGCAGCGGGCCGGTCACGGGAATCGCCACCATGTCCTGGTGGAGTGCCTCGCCAAGCCGCAGGCCGGCGTCGAAACCTTCGGCGATCAGGTCGACGAAGCGGTCGTCGGTGACCAGATCGACGCAGATCGACGGATAGGCGCGCATGAAGTCGGTCAGGATCGGCCGCAGCGCAATGACCACCGCCGAATGCGAACTGGTCAGCCGCAGCGTGCCGACCGGGGTGTCGCGCTGGGCGCGGGCGTCCTCGGTGGCCGCCTGGATCTCCGCGAGCGCCGGCGCCACGCGCGCCAGCAGCCCCGCGCCGGCCTCGGTCAGGCCGACATGGCGCGTGGTCCGTTGCAGCAGCCGCACGCCCAGTCGGTCTTCCAGGTGCCGAATGGTCTGGGAGACCGCCGAGGGGCTCACGGCCAGCGCGCCGGCGGCAGCCGTAAAGCTGCCAAGCCGCGCCACGCAGGCGAAGGCGGCCAGCGAGGGCAGGGAATCAGGATCGATTGTGAAGTCAGGCTTCATGATGCTTGCAGCGTAGCACGCTGTTTCCGATAGCGGGGGATGGCGATACTGGGTGCCAGTTTCCAACCCCCACACAAGGAGTCTCACATGACCGCACTGCGCAAACTGGGCCGGATTGGCCCCGACGTCTTTCCGCTGGGCCTGGGCTGCATGGGCATGAGCGATTTCTACGGCGCGCACGACGACGCCGAGTCGATCCGCACGATCCACCATGCCATCGAGCGCGGCGTGAACCTGCTCGACACGGCCGACATCTACGGCCCGCACACCAATGAGGAACTGCTGGGCCGTGGGCTGGCCGGCGGGCGGCGCGACAAAGTGGTGCTGGCCACCAAGTTCGGCATGGTGCGCGATCCGGCCAATCCGGCTGCGCGTGGCGTGAACGGGCGGCCCGAGTACGTGCGTGCCGCCTGCGATGCCAGCCTGAAGCGGCTGGGCCTCGATGTCATCGACCTTTATTACCTGCATCGCGTGGACCCGACGGTGCCGATCGAGGAGACCGTCGGCGCGATGGCCGGGCTGGTCCAGGCGGGCAAGGTGCGCTGGATCGGGCTGTCGGAGGCAGGCGTGGACACCATCGAACGTGCCCACGCGGTGCATCCGCTGACCGCGTTGCAGACCGAGTACTCGCTGTGGACGCGCGACGTGGACGAGAACGGCATTTTCGCCACGTGCGAGCGGCTTGGTATCGGCTTTGTGCCGTACAGCCCACTCGGGCGCGGCTTCCTGACCGGGGCCATCCGCACGCCGGATGATTTCGATGCGGACGACTATCGCAAGACCAATCCGCGCTTTATCGGCGAGAACTTCGCCCGGAACCTGACGCTGGTGGACAAGGTGCGGGAGCTGGCCGATGCCCGGGGCTGCACGCCGGCGCAACTGGCGCTGGCCTGGGTGCTGGCGCGCGGCGAGCATGTGGTGCCGATTCCGGGCACGCGCCGGATCGCCAATCTCGATGACAACCTCGGCGCGCTCGATGTGCAGCTTGGTGCGCAGGACCTTGCGGACATCGAGGCCGTGTTCCCGGCCGGCGCAGCGGCGGGTACGCGCTATGCGGCGGCGGTGATGGGCATGCTGTCGCGCTGATCCCGGGGGCGCGGCATGGGGGACAATGGCGGATTCCTCCGGCCTACCTGTCACCCATCCGTCGCCCGATGCCCAACGCCTTCGTCCCGCTCGACGCCGCCGCCACGGCGGCCCGCCTGCCGTATCCCGAACTGGCCCAGGCCATCGCCGCCATGCTCGCTGAACTGCGAGACGGCAGCGCGATGGCGCCGCCACGCATCGCCCTGCCCGTGGGCGACGCCATGAACGGGGCCGGGACGCTGCTGGTCATGCCCGCGCGCAACCGCGACCTGGTGATGACCAAGAACATCACCGTCCATCCCGACAATCCCCGGCGCGGCCTGCCGACCATCCTCGGCGAAGTGCTGGTCGCCAACGCGCACACGGGCGAGCGGATCGCCATGCTCGATGGTCCGACGGTTACCGGGCGGCGCACGGCGGCGGTCACGCTGCTGGCCGCGCAGTCGTTTGCGCCCGAGCCGGATGGTGAACTGCTGATCGTCGGCGCCGGCGTGCAGGCGCAGACCCACCTCGAAGCCTTCGTGGCCGGGCTGCCGGTACGGCGGGTCTGGCTGCAATCGCGCACGCGGGACAAGGCCGAGGCGCTGGCCGCCCAGGCGCTCGCCCTCGGCGTGGAGGCGAGGGTGATCGAGGATGTGGCCGAGGCGCTGCCGCACGTATCGATGGTCGTCACGGTGACGTCGAGCCGCACGGCGGTACTGCCCGACCTCGACAGTGGCTTGTGGACAGATCGACACTTTGTCGCTGGCGTCGGCGCGTTCCGCCCCGATATGTGCGAGCTGCCGCCCGTGCTTTGCCGGACCGCTTCCGCCCAGGGCCGGCTACTGGCCGACACCCTGTTCGGCATCGAGGATGAGGCGGGCGACCTGCTCCAGGCCGGCATCGACTGGGCCACGGTCCAGCCGTTCCAGACCGCCATTCTTGACGCCGACGCCCTGCGCGACCGTACCGGCAGCCCGCTGGTCTTCAAGAGCGTGGGGTACGCGCTCTGGGACCTCGCCGCCTGCGTGCTGGCCAGCCGGGGTGACGCCGGCTGACCTTCGTCCTCAGCAGAAAAACCATACTGCTCGAATGGATTATCGTTTTGTGTACATAACCGTTGCGCGAAAGCCGCGTTTTGGGGCGAATTCGACCTCGATTTGTGCAAGGTTTTTGGGTTAACCCTGCCTTTAGGGCAAATCTTCTACCTCCCGGTATCACGTTTGAAACAGCATGCCGTCCGTGAGACGGATAATGCGTGCCTGCAGTGAGTTGAGACTGAACGAGGATGAGGAGTAAGAGGAATCATGAAGAACACCTATAAGAAGATGCTCGTGGCCGCCGCCGCAATGACGCTGGCTGGCGTGGCACAGGCACAATCCGCGGGCAGCAATATCGTCAGCCTGGGCTGGTTCCGGGTGATGCCGCAGGGCCACTCGGAATTCCTGACGATCGACTCGGTCGCGGGCCGTCCCACCGGTGGTCTGCAGCGCCAGAACACGGGCGCAACGATCGACTCGGCCGACACGGTCGGCCTGGCGTTCAGCCACTTCTTCACGGACAACATCTCCACGGAATTCGTGGCCGGCATTCCGCCGGAGCACGACGTGAGCGGTGACCGTGGCTACGAAAAGTACGGCAAGCTTGGCAAGGTGCGCCAGTGGAGCCCGGCTATCGTCGCCAAGTGGCACTTCTTCGACGCCAAGACGAAATTCCGCCCGTACGTGGGCATTGGCGTGAACTACACGTGGTTCACGGGCGAAACGGTCACCAACCAGACCTTCGTGCAGAGCGAATTCGGCCCGGGCTCGACCATGACCGCCTCGGCCAAGCCGTCGTGGAACCCGGTGTTCAATGTCGGCGCCAACTACGCCGTGACCGACAACTGGTTCGTCGGCCTGTCGGTGTCCTACGTGCCGATCTCGACCACCGCCAACTTCACCACCACGCTGGCCAACGGCGCGCAGGTGCAGTCGCACACCAAGATCAAGATCGACCCGATCGTCACGTTCCTGAACGTGGGGTATCGGTTCTGACTGGTTGATCAGGCAGTACGCGGGCACCTTCGGGTGTCTGCGGTTGCGTCATGGGGCGCCCTGGTCGGCGCCACTGCTCAGACCTTTCCCACTCCCGCAGTTGCCGCAACCCTCGCGGCCGCAAACTCCGCTGCAAATTTCGGAGTTCTGCGATTGTAGTGTCCGACTCGCCGCTTCTAGTATGCCGGTTCCTATCGGCTTACTGCTCTGCGGCTCATGCTCATCAGTCCTCCGTTTCTCCCTAGCCCCATTGGCCCTAACCCGACCGACGCACGCGCGGACGTCATGGATCTCGCGGACGAGGGGGAGCAGTTCGATCCTACTTATCCCATCGGCGTCGATCGTCGCTGGCACGGCGGATGCCACATCGCGTCCCGGAGCCAGAATGAGGCCGTTCGCGCGGTTGCCGATGGTGAAGTGGTGGCCTATCGCGTCTGCCAGCATCTGGATGGACCCGACGGGGCGGGCAAAGACAGCGATCTCGGCTTCGTGCTCTAGGGCACGAGACGGAGACCGGTGTGAACCGCAGACTACGGTTCTACTCGCTGTACATGCACCTGCGCCATCTGGGGGGCTACGGCGGCAACTGCAACCCGAAGGACTTGCCGGAGTGGCTACGCATGCCGACCGGCATAGCGAGCGGCGAAGGCAAGAAGGTCTGCCGTAAAGATATTCTGGGATGGATCGGGCAGTGCAATGGGCGGATGCACCTGCACTTTGAGATATTCATGACCCGGGCGGATTTCGAGGCGTACTTCAATGAGACTCAACTGGGGCGGGCCACTCCTTCGACCCCTGCCTCGACGGATTATTGGGGCGATAGCTATTACGTGATTCCGGCTGGGCTGCCAGTCCTGGCACAGCCACCCGGCACGATTGAAAACAAGCTGAATGGCATTGAGTTTCCGCCCCTGCAGGGTACTGCAGCGACCGACCGGAAGCTCTATATCGAGGTGAAGTTCCGGGGTGGGCAGAAACTGACACGTGTATGGCGCGATGAAGCGGAGGGGCAACGCACGCTGCTGACAGTGCAACCAATTCTCGAAAAAGGCTACGAGTACGACATGTACGCGCGCGCGTGTGCTCTGTACCCGGGCTGTCCCAGCGACGGCTATGAGCTTTTGCGCTTCGGCCGCATTCTTAGCCGGCCTGAAACGTTGCCGGCCGGAAATCGGGCGACATGGTTCCGCGTGGCGTTCGATTCGGACAAGCAGGGGTACATCGATATTCACAACGCTGGCATCCAGAAACTATCCGATGCGGACTTCCCTAGCTTCATGGGCTGGGAAAAGGGAAAAGGTGAGCGAAGGCACCGGGCCTTTCACGCAGGAGGGGCTTTGCGATATCGATGCACTCAAGACGCTGATGAAAGACAGGAATCCCGGCCATAACCCGTATGTTGGAAGCTCCGCGAACAAGGCATTGCGCTACTACGTGCAGATGGGGAAGGGGGTCAGAGAAAGGCTGCGAGGGCTGGTGTGCGAGATGCCGTCGGAGTGGGATGGGTCAAACAATGAAGCGCGATACCGGAAGCTGAAGGAGCCCGGAGAGTTCTACGGAGGCGACCCGGCGGGATATGGCCGGTTCATGGCGTTCGTCGGCAAGGCCCAGTTCTGGGACAAGACTGGGTTGCCGCCCACCACCACGGAGAAGCTATGGTTCTTCCATCCGCTGGCGTTTATTCGGCATTTCAGGAAATGTGGGTGGCTCAGTGAGTCTGATTTGACGGGAATTCTGCATTCCGCACCGTCGGCAGGTCAAAGACGGGCGATAACCTTGCGACGGCAACTAGGTTCAATGGCGAACAAATACCTGATCACATCGAGACTGCGACTCGCGCATTTCCTTTCACAAGTTGGCCATGAAACTGGATGGTGGCAACATCGAGAGGAAATTGGTAACGAACGCTACTTCAGAACGATGTACGAAATCATCTCTTCTGAGGCAGCGGCGGCTGATTTTCGAAGCGGGCTGGCGCATAGGCTTGGGGTGGTTCGGCGTGATGACACGGAGCTTTCATATGCCGGCCGCCGCCCGGCAGAGATTCTTCTGAAGGCACAGGGGATGGACAATGGCGCGGCAAATAGAGCTTCAGGAGGAACAGCTGGTGATGGAGCCAAATTCAAAGGCCGCGGGTTTTTACAAATTACCGGTAGAAGAAACTACAGGGCCTACGGAAAGTATAAGGCTCGGGATTTTTTGTCTGATTCAAATCCTACGATTATTGCGCTGGATGATTCCGCCGCTTGCGACACGTCAGGCTATTTCTGGGTACGGGAAGTCGCAAATCGTGAGGCGGATAAAGGCGCAGGGCGCGAGCAGGTTCAACGCATTGGTGGCCTAGTGAATCGGGGTGCGCCACACAAAAGGCCGAAGCATCTGGAGGACAGGCTACAAAAATTTCGTGTGATATGGGGCCGTGTAAATGATCAATAAACTCGCACGCATCGTAGGGATGCTCGTGTTATTTTCGCATCCGGCTTACGCAAACACCGTTCAATGCGCAGACGCGCCACGTCTCACCGATCTAGAAATCATCGGGTGCAACCAAAGGGAAGGCGTCGGCATAGTGACCTACTGGAAGGGCCATGACGGCCCTTATGCGTCGGCGTTCGACGAACGTCATTTGTTCCTCGGTTTCTCTGGTAGCAGGGAGTCGTTGAATAGCGAGGCTGGGCTCCGCGTCGTAGGCGAGCGGCTCGTGCTGATGCGCACGACGCTGGGGGCGCCGCTGTTGGCAAGTCAAATTGCAAGCAGAAGCGTTCTGCCCACGCGCATCCATAGCGATGACTGGGCAATCTATCTTGAGGCCATTCAATACGAATCGCAACAGCAGGCTGTGGGCTACCCGATGCTTTGCGCGACAGGTGTGCTGCGCAACAAGGTAAAGGGCGCATATGTCGCGGTGGCCGAATGCTTTGCTTACGAAGAAAAAACGCGTTTTCTTGCGACACTTAGTGCGTTAGAAGCAGCCTTGACGAGAGGAAAAGCGTTGATGTTGTGGAGAGAATAGGCTTGGTGGCATATCGATGGAACATCCATGCAAGGTTGGCAGCCGCCGTGATCGTTCTAGCCTCGGCGATGAGCCCTGCCGTTACCTTGGCGCGCGCCAGCGATGCTGGTCACTATCAAGACGCTTCTTGCAGCACGTCATCTTCCTCGCCGTAGCGCTCCACATATCGTTGATACATTCACCGTGTGCAATGCCAACCTCGATCGGTGCGCCGCGACGAAGGAGGAGGGCGTTCCCTACTGGCACGATGCGGATGGGCACCTCGTGATTTCTCACTTCACCGAGACAATCTCGAAGACGAAATATCGAGGACGCACGCTACTGGAGAGCTTTCCTATCTGTGGATGGACGGCAGGGGAGCAGAATCCCAATACGGCGGACAATGCTATGTTGCTGTTGCATCCAATGGAAAATACACTGTCTCGATCAATACTTTGCTTGGTGAAAATATTGGAAAGAAGAATCGGACCAAATACCACCGCGAAGTCGTGAGGGCGAGAAACGCACTCGTCAACGCCCTCAGTTCAGCCCGTATGATGAGTGGGCCGGATGACTGTCCAAAGGCTGCGATTCGCCGCCCTTGAGACTTGGCGCCCGATCGTTACCTTCCTGAATGTGGGGTATGGGTTCTAATTGGTTTGATCCGGACTTGATGTGACAAGAAGGGCACCCTAGGGTGCCCTTTTTTCATGGTGGGTTCGCGCGATGCAGTCAGGAACTGAACCTGAACAAGAGCCGTGAACTGAGGGTGCCGTCAGGATTGAGGGTCCGCCATCTCCCCTCATGCAGGACCAGAGGGCGACGGCCAAACCGTCGGAATCTACTGAAACTTGCGCCCTGGACATCCTGTGCGGCGGCATTGACCAGGCGATATTCCAGCGGTCCACCGCGACGCCGCCTCAAGACCAGAGAGCCGTCTTCATAACGGAAAACGATGGTGCCGTCGATATTCGCGGCGGTCGGAAGCAGCAGACCTTCGGGACCGGCAAGGTCCTTGCGGTATATCCGACTCTTTTCCGCCGTGTCGGTGAATGCGAAGCTGGAGTATTTCTTGAAATACTCAGCCGGACATTTGCCGAAAACGTCGAGCGGCATGGGAGTGCGGAGCAGCGGCCGGAAACCCATGCTGTAGAGCATGCAGGTTTTGGCCTGCAGATCCGTTGTTTTCCACAGCATCAGACCGGGGCGCAGGGAAACGAAGAAGTCGTGCAGGACCTCGATCCTGTCAAACGGCGGGACATCGACGGGCTCGCCGGACAAGGTGAAGAGCTGCATGCGCACCTTCGTTGCCAGCAGATAGGCCGGGACAGGGGGCGCCACGGCGGGGCTGGGGTGCCTTGCCTGAATGATCTCGACGGCCTTCCACTTGGGCCGCAGTATCTCGCGCCGCGTCGGCCGGTCCATGACACCGACCACGGAATCTATATGACGGGTTGCGATCCGGCTATGCCCATACGCTGAAATTGCGATGATTTAGGCGCAACACAAAATGGCGCCCGATTCACTCCGCCTTCACCGGATACCCCGCCCCTTCGATCGCCTGCCGCAGCGCCTGGCGATCCGCTCCCGATTCCACCTGGACCGCCTGCGTCGGCACATCGGCCGTGACGCGGGCGGCGGGGTCTACGGACTGGACGGCCTGGGTGATGGCGCGGACGCAATGGTTGCAGGACATGCCTTCGACTTGGAACTGGATCATTTTGGAACTCCGGGATCAATGACATCCATGACGGATAGCTTGAGTGTGAACCTTCCCACCATGGGAAGCGCAAGCGCTTTTCACGGCGCGCAAAGACCTTGACCTTCCAATGATGGTAGGGTTCACAGTGCAGTCATCGCTATCGATGGCTCCCGTGGAGTTTTCCTGTCATGTCCAGTACACCCGCCCTGATCGCCGCCGAAGGGCCGCGCGACACCATCGACCTGAACATCGCCGACATGACCTGCGCGTCATGCGTGGGCCGGGTGGAGCGTGCGCTGCGCGCGGTGCCCGGCGTCGAGGATGCCCAGGTCAATCTCGCCACCGAGCGCGCTGCCGTGACGGTGCAGCGTGGCGCCGTGGATGCAGCCGCGCTGGCCGATGCCGTTTCGCGCGCCGGCTATGCGGCCACGCTGGTCCCGGCGGACGAGGCGGCGGCCCCGGCGGGGGAGGAGCGTGCCGATTTCTGGTCCGGCCCGTGGCCCGTGGCGATCTCCGCCGCGCTGTCCGTGCCGCTGGTGGCGCCGATGGTGCTCGGGTGGTTCGGCATCCACACGATGCTGCCCGGCTGGGTGCAGTGGCTGCTGGCCACGCCGGTGCAGTTCGTGTTCGGCTGGCGTTTCTACAAGGCCGGCTGGAAGGCCGTGCGCGCCGGGGCCGGCAATATGGACCTGCTGGTGGCGCTCGGCACGTCTGCGGCGTACGGGCTGTCGCTGTGGCAGATGTGGCAGACGTGGCAGATGGCGATGTCGACGGGGCACGACGCCATGCCGCACTTCTATTTCGAGAGCGCCGCCGTGGTCATCACGCTGGTGCGGCTCGGCAAGTGGCTGGAGACGCGCGCCAAGCGCCAGACCACCGCCGCCATCCGCGCGCTGGCCGCGCTGCGGCCGGACACCGCGCAGGTGCGTCGCCACGGCGTGGAAGCCACCGTGCCGCTGGCCGCCGTGCGCGTGGGCGACGAGGTCATCGTGCGTCCCGGCGAACGCATCCCGGTGGATGCCGAGGTGATCGAAGGCAGCAGCCATGTCGATGAATCGATGCTGACCGGCGAATCCGTGCCGGTGCCGAAGCGCGCCGGAGACCGCCTCACCGGCGGGGCGATCAATGCCGAAGGGCTGCTGGTGGCGCGTACCGTGGCGGTGGGCGCGGAGACCGTGCTGGCGCGCATCATCCGCATGGTGGAGCACGCGCAGGCCGCCAAGGCACCGATCCAGCGGCTGGTGGATCAGGTCAGCGCGGTGTTCGTGCCGGTGGTGCTGGCGCTGGCGGCGGCCACGCTGCTTGGCTGGGGGCTGGTGGGCGGCGACTGGACCGCCGCGATGCTCAACGCGGTGGCCGTGCTCATCATCGCCTGCCCGTGCGCGCTGGGGCTGGCCACGCCCACCGCGATCATGGCCGGCACGGGCGCCGGCGCGCGCGCGGGCATCCTGATCAAGGACGCGGAGGCGCTGGAGGTGGCGCATCGCGTGTCGGTGGTTGCCTTCGACAAGACTGGCACGCTCACCGTCGGCAAGCCCGATGTGGTGGCGCTGATCGCCGCCGATGGGGACGAAGCCGCGCTGCTGGCGCGTCTGGCGGCGCTGCAATCCGGCAGCGAGCATCCGCTGGCCCGCGCCGTGCTGGCCGCAGCCGCCGCGCGTGGTATCGCGCCCCTGCCGGCGAGCGAGGTCCGTGCGCTGCCGGGGCGCGGTATCGCCGGGGTAGTGGATGGCCAGCCGCTGCAACTGGGCAGCGACGTGTTGCGCGCAGAGCTGCACGCCGACGCCGGCCCGCTCCAGGCTGAAGCCGAGCGCCTGCGTGGCGAGGGCCGCACGGTGTCCTGGCTGATGGCGGACGGGCGCGTGGCCGGCCTCGTCGCGTTCGGCGATGCCCTGAAGCCGGGTGCCGCGCAGGCCATCGCGCGGCTCCGCGCGGCGGGCATCCGCACCGTGATGCTGACCGGCGACAACCCCGGCGCCGCCGCGCAGGTCGCCCGCGCGCTCGGTCTCGACGCGTTCCAGGCCGAGGTGCTGCCCGAGGCCAAGGCCGCGCGCGTGACCGCGCTCAAGCGCGATGGCGCCGCCGTGGTGGCGATGGTGGGCGACGGCATCAACGATGCCCCCGCGCTGGCCGCCGCCGACGTGGGCATTGCCATGTCTACCGGCACCGACGTGGCGATGCACGCCGCCGGCATCACGCTGATGCGCGGCGACCCCGCCCTGGTGGCCGATGCGCTCGCCGTGTCGCATCGCACCGTGCGCAAGATTCGGCAGAATCTGTTCTGGGCGTTTATCTACAACGTGATCGGCATTCCGCTGGCCGCCGCCGGGTTGCTGAACCCGGTGGTGGCGGGCGCCGCCATGGCGTTCTCGAGCGTAAGCGTGGTCGGCAACGCGCTGCTGCTGCGCCGCTGGCATCCGGCGGGGGCAGGGGTGGCGCGTGTGGCGGCTGGCCGATCCACTGATGAGGGTTCGCGATGAATATCGGAGAAGCGGCGGCGGCCTCTGGCGTGACGGCCAAGATGATCCGCCACTATGAATCGATCGGCCTGGTGGAGGCGCCGCCGCGTTCCGAGGGCGGCTACCGGCGCTACGACGACCGCGCGGTGCACACCTTGCGCTTCGTGCGGCGGGCCCGTAATCTGGGATTCTCGCTCGACGAGATTCGCGGGCTGCTGTCGCTCTGGCACGACCGCGCGCGGGCCAGCGCGGACGTCAAGGCGCTGACCCTGAAGCACGTGGCGGATCTCGAAGTGCGGATTGCCGAACTGGCTGCCATGCGAGACACGCTGCGTGCGCTGGCCGAATCCTGCAGTGGCGATGATCGCCCCGACTGCCCCATCCTGGCGGACATGGCGAGCGCCGCCGGCGATGATTTCAAGGATTGTGCGAGCTGTCACCGCTGACCGCGCGCCGCAAGCATTCCCACAAGAAGAAGCAGGCGTACCAATCAGGAGACAAGCGATGGACGAACCTCTCATGAGCACGGACGATATGGACGGCGTGGACGAGCGGCCCGGCACCGAAGCTGCGCAGCGCCCCGGCATCGCCCCGGCCGAGACCCGCCAGCGCATGCGCGACGGCACCGAGCTGCTGGTGCGCACCTGGCTGCCCGACCCGAACCGCTACCCCGAGCCGCTCGGCACGCTGCTGCTGGTACACGGCCTGGCCGAGCACAGCGGGCGCTACCCGCACGTGGTGGCGCTGCTGTGCGGGCTCGGCCTGCGGGTGCGCGCCTATGATCATCGCGGCCATGGCGCCAGCGGCGGTCCGCGCATGGTCGTGCCGCACGCCGACATCTATGTGGATGACCTCGCCGAGATCCACGACGCCGCCGTGCGCCAATGGAACGAATTGCCGATCGTGCTCGGCCACAGCATGGGCGGGCTGGTGGCGGCGCGGCTGGCCACGGCGCGCGTGCGGCCGATCCGCGCGCTGATCCTGTCCTCGCCGGCGCTGGCGCTGCGCATCTCCAGCGGCATGATGACCGCGCACCGGCTGCTGCTGGCGCTGGCGCCCCGGCTGCGCGTGCCGAATCCGATCGACGCGCGGCTACTGTCGCACGACCCGGAGGTGGTGCGTGCCTATCGCACCGATCCATTGGTGCAGGGCACCATCAGCGCTGGCGTGCTGGAGACGATGCTCCACGGCATTGCCCAGGCGCAGGCCGACGCGCCCCGGCTGGAGGCGCCCACGCTGATGCTGGTGGGCGGCGCGGACCGGATCGTCGATCCCGCCGGCAGCCGCACCTTTCACGACAACGCGCCCGAGGACCTGCGCGAAATGGTCTGGTTCGACAACGGCTATCACGAGATCTTCAACGAGGCCGAGCCGT
This sequence comes from Cupriavidus campinensis, assembly GCF_905397395.1. Taxonomy (GTDB): domain Bacteria; phylum Pseudomonadota; class Gammaproteobacteria; order Burkholderiales; family Burkholderiaceae; genus Cupriavidus; species Cupriavidus campinensis. Next base: position 2,404 of record NZ_CAJPVH010000045.1, on the reverse strand, counting down.
TGCGCAGCGAGGTGTTCGCGGGGCTGTCCGGCTGGCTGCGGCGGCATCTGGAGGAAGCTGCCGTGGCGGGGGCGGGCGCGGCGACTCAGGCAAAGCCCTGACGCCGGCAGGGTCCGAGTCGTGCGATGATCCGTGGCATTCCGATAATAAAACCGATATGCCGGGGCGCATTGAAGGACTAGCCAGGGACTATGGAGACGTACGACTACATCATCGTGGGCGCCGGTTCAGCCGGCTGCGTGCTGGCCAACCGCTTGACGCAGGACGCCGACGTCAACGTGCTGCTGCTGGAGGCGGGCGGCAAGGACGACTATCACTGGATTCATATTCCGGTGGGCTACCTGTACTGCATCGGCAACCCGCGCACGGACTGGATGTACCGCACCGTGGCGGAGCCGGGGCTCAACGGCCGCTCGCTGGGCTACCCGCGTGGGCGCGTGCTGGGCGGCAGTTCGTCCATCAACGGCATGATCTATATGCGCGGCCAGTGCGAGGACTATGACGACTGGGCGCGCATTGCCGGGGACGACGGCTGGCGCTGGGACAACGTGCTGCCGCTGTTCCGGCGCAGCGAAGACCACTATCGCGGCGCCAACGCCTTCCACGGCGCCGGCGGCGAATGGCGGGTGGAGGCCCAGCGGCTGCGCTGGGACATCCTCGAACGATTTATCGACGCGGCCGAGCAGGCCGGCATCCCCCGTACCGACGATTTCAACCGTGGCGACAACTTCGGCGTGGGCTATTTCGAGGTCAACCAGCGGCGCGGCATTCGCTGGAACACGGCCAAGGCCTTCCTGCGGCGCGCCTCGGACCGGCCCAACCTGACCATCGTCACCGGGGCGCAGGTCAGCGCGCTGACCTTCGACGGCCCCGACGGGCGCCGCTGCACTGGCGTGCAGTTCGTCGGCGGCGGGCAGAACCGCGAGGCGCGCGTCACCGAGGAGGTGATCCTGGCCTCGGGCGCGATCAATTCGCCCCAGCTGCTGGAGCTGTCCGGCATCGGCCAGCCGGAGCGGCTGCAATCGCTCGGCATCCGCGTGCGGCAGGCGCTGCCGGGCGTGGGCGAGAACCTGCAAGATCACCTGCAACTGCGCGCGGTGATGAAGGTGGACGGCGTGCGCACGCTGAACACGCGCGTGGCGCGCTGGTGGGGCAAGGTTGGCATCGGCCTCCAGTACGCGTTCAACCAGAGCGGGCCGATGAGCATGGCGCCGTCGCAGCTCGGCGCGTTCGCGCGCAGCGACCCCAGCTACACGCGGCCGAACCTTGAATACCACGTGCAGCCGCTGTCGCTCGACAAGTTCGGCGATCCGCTCCACGCGTTTAACGCCTTCACGGCCAGCGTGTGCAACCTGCGGCCCACCTCGCGCGGCAGCGTACATATAGAAGACGCCGATTTCCGGCGCGCACCGGCCATCGCCCCCAACTACCTCTCCACCGAGGAGGACCGCAAGGTGGCCGCCGACTCGCTGCGCCTGACGCGGCGCATCGTCGCCTCCCCGGCGCTGGCGCCGTACAAGCCCCAGGAATGGCTGCCCGGCGCCGCGTTCGAGACGGACGAGCAGCTGGCCGAGGCCGCCGGCGCCATCGGCACGACCATCTTCCATCCGGTGGGCACCTGCCGCATGGGCAGCGCCGACGATCCGGACGCCGTGGTGGACAACCGCCTGCGCGTGCGCGGCATCGCCGGGCTGCGCGTGGTGGACGCGTCCGTCATGCCGCTGATCACGTCGGGCAACACCAACTCGCCGACGATCATGATCGCCGAGCGCGCCAGCGACATGATCCGCGAGGATCGCAAGCTGCGCGCCAGCGGCGGCGCTGTGGTGCAGGCGTTGGCGGACACACCTTCGGGTATTCCCGTGGCGTGATGTGCGGGGGGGCGGCAAGCTGCCGCCCCCCTGCCTCCAACCCGCCGCCACCCGCCGCCAACCCGTGTCAGCGTGGGCCAGACATGGCCAAACGTGACGATTCCTGCATGTCTTATGCTTAGTGCAAACCCCGATGTTTTGCGACGCAGCAGACGCACACAATAGTCGCCGATATACGGTGCTCCCGCCTGCACTTCAGGGCGGTTGAGCCACCCGGATATTGCGGCAGCCGCGCCGCTTCCAGACACCTATAACGCGGCAAACATGGCGACAAAGCGCCGGAGTTCGAACCATTGTCAGTGCCGGGCACAACCCGGTATCGCAGCAAGAGGGCGGGCAGGAGACTATGAATCAGGAAATCATCCTGGAAACGAAGAACCTCACGAAGGAATTCAAGGGGTTCACGGCGGTTAGCGACGTCAACCTGCAGGTGCGGCGCGGCTCGATCCACGCATTGATCGGCCCCAACGGCGCAGGCAAGACGACCTGCTTCAACCTGCTTACCAAATTCCTGGAGCCGACCACCGGCACCA
>NZ_CAJPVH010000044.1 GCF_905397395.1 Cupriavidus campinensis | reverse complement strand
GCGACGTGCGCGGCCGCCTGGACACCCTCACGCAGGCCGGCTGGACCGTGCGCTATGTGGACTGGCAGGAACCGCCGCAAGACGCCACCGTGGCCACCGCCCGGCCGCGCCGCATCGACATGGCGCGCGATGGCGGCCCGTCGCCGCTGACCGTGCGGCTCGTGATCGACCCGGAGGCGCGCCAATGACCGCCGAGACCTTGCTGCCGCCCGCGGACCTGCGCGACTGCCCGGCGCCGGCCAAGCTCAACCTGTTCCTGCACGTGACCGGGCGCCGCCCGGACGGCTACCACACGCTCCAGACCGTATTCCAACTGGTCGACTGGTCGGACACCCTGCACTTTCACCGCCGCGACGACGGCGTGATTGCCCGCACCACCGACATCCCCGGCGTGCCCGCCGACACCGACCTTGTGGTGCGCGCGGCGCGTGCCTTGCAGCAGGCCAGCGGCACGCAGTTCGGCGCGGACATCGCCATCGACAAGCAACTGCCGATGGGCGGTGGCATCGGCGGCGGATCGTCCGACGCCGCCACCACGCTGCTGGCGCTGAACCACCTCTGGGGCGTGCGGCTGCCGCGTGCCGAACTGATGCGGATCGGCCTCTCGCTGGGTGCCGATGTGCCGGTGTTCGTCTTCGGCCAGAACGCCTTCGCGGAAGGGGTGGGCGAGGAGTTGACCGCAGTGGATTTGCCGTCCAGCTGGTTCGTCGTCATCCACCCGCGCCAGCATGTGCCCACCGCTGCAATATTTTCGGACGAACGCTTGACAAGGGATACGCCTATCTCCATAATTACGGACTTCGCTGCTTGCACAAACAAATTCGCTTTCGGTCGCAACGACCTGCAAGCGATAGCAACAGCGAAATTCGGCGAAGTTGCCCGAGCCCTTGAATGGCTGAGACAATACTGTCCGCATGCAAGGATGACCGGTTCCGGAGCCTGCGTGTTTGCCCGTTTCGACGATCAGCAAACTGCGCAGCAGGTTGTGGAACAGGTGCCATCGGAATGGGATGGCCGGTGTGTGAGTAGTTTGTCGCATCACCCGCTCGCAACGTTCGCATAGCAAGTTTTCGTCTGGCGAGGTGCTTCAGTTTGGCGCCGCGACGGTCGATAAAGGTTGTGTAGGGGAGTCGCCAAGCTGGTCAAGGCACCGGATTTTGATTCCGGCATGCGAGGGTTCGAATCCTTCCTCCCCTGCCATTACTTCCTATAGTGTTCTGACGAACACTCGCAGAATCGGCTGCCGGCACTGGCCGGCGGCCCAAAAATCTCCCCCAGCAGCAAGACAGGTGCCCCGAATGAGCAGCGAAGGCTTGATGGTATTTACCGGCAACGCCAACCCCAAACTCGCGGAGGCTGTCGTACAGCACCTCGGCATTCCGCTGGGCAAGGCGCTGGTAGGCCGTTTCTCCGACGGCGAAGTCCAGGTCGAAATCCAGGAAAACGTTCGCGGCAAGCACGTCATCGTGCTGCAGTCCACCTGCGCGCCGACCAACGACAACCTGATGGAACTGATGGTGATGGTCGATGCCCTCAAGCGTGCTTCGGCCCGCAGCATCACCGCCGCCATGCCGTACTTCGGCTATGCCCGCCAGGATCGCCGCCCGCGCTCGGCGCGCGTGGCCATCTCGGCCAAGATCGTGGCCAACATGCTCGAAGTGGCCGGTGTGGAGCGCGTCCTGACGATGGACCTGCACGCCGACCAGATCCAGGGCTTCTTCGATATTCCCGTCGACAACATCTACGCGTCGCCCGTGCTGCTTGGCGACCTGCGCGAGAAGAACTACGGCGACCTGCTCGTCGTCTCGCCCGATGTTGGCGGCGTGGTCCGCGCCCGTGCGCTGGCCAAGCAACTGAACTGCGACCTCGCGATCATCGACAAGCGTCGTCCCAAGGCCAATGTGGCCGAGGTGATGAACATCATCGGTGAAGTGGCGGGCCGCAACTGCGTGATCATGGACGACATGATCGACACCGGCGGCACGCTGTGCAAGGCTGCCCAGGTGCTCAAGGAGCGCGGCGCGCTGAAGGTCTTCGCCTACTGTACCCATCCGGTGCTGTCGGGCGGCGCCGCAGCCCGCATCGCGGCGTCCGAGCTGGACGAAGTGGTGGTGTGCGACACCATCCCGCTGTCCGACGAGGCACGCCAGTCCGGCAAGATCCGCCAGGTCTCCACCGCCCCGCTGCTGGCCGAGACCTTCACCCGGATCGTGAAGGGCGACTCGATCATGTCGCTGTTTGCCGACCACTGATGCGCGCTGGGTAGCCGCTGCATAGCGATACCTGCTAGAATTTTGGGCTTTACCGCATTGGCTGCCAGGTTTGGCGGCCAATGTGCTTCAAGCGGCATAACATTTTCGTCGTGCCGCTTCAGTCGAGGCTGTCTGGTCGCGGACAGCCTTCTTACTATTTGGAGTACACCATGAAAGTCATCGCTTTCGAGCGTAGCGTACAGGGAACGGGTGCGAGCCGCCGCCTGCGCAATTCCGGCAAGACCCCCGGCATCATCTATGGCGGCGCCGCCGAGCCCAAGATGATCGAACTGGATCACAACGCGCTGTGGCACGCCCTGAAGAAGGAAGCGTTCCACTCGTCGATCCTGGACCTGGAAGTGGGCGGTTCGTCCGAGAAGGCGCTGCTGCGCGCGTTCCAGATGCACCCGTTCAAGCCGCTGGTGCTGCACGTTGATTTCCAGCGTGTGTCGGCCACCGACAAGATCCACGTGAAGGTGCCCCTGCACTTCATGAACCAGGAATCCGCTCCTGGCGTGAAGCTGGGCCACGGCATCGTGAACCACATCCTGAACGACCTGGAAGTGTCGTGCCTGCCGGCCGACCTGCCCGAGTTCATCGAAGTGGATCTGGGCCAGGCTGAACTGGGCCAGACCCTGCACCTGTCGGACGTGAAGCTGCCGAAGGGCGTGACCGCCATCACCCACGGTGACGACAACCCCGCCATCGCCAGCATCTCGCTGCCGGCCGGCGGTGTGTCCGAAGCTGCTGAAGGTGGCGAAGCCGCTGGCGAAACGCCGGCTGCCTAAGCCTTCTCCCGCATCGAAGAAACCGCCGGTTCGCCGGCGGTTTTTTTTCGCGCGGGATTTTCGCCAGCGTTTTGACGTATGCTGTCTCGCGCCAGACCCTCCCGACCTTCCCGATTCATCGCATGATCAAGCTCATCGTCGGCCTCGGCAATCCCGGGGCGGAATACGAGGCCACGCGGCACAACGCCGGCTTCTGGCTCGTCGACCAGCTCGCCCGCATGGGCGGCACAACGCTACGCGTGGAGGGCCGCTTCCACGGCCTGGCCGGACGCGCCCGGCTCTGGGACCAGGACATCTGGCTGCTCAAGCCGTCCACGTTCATGAACCGCTCCGGGCTCGCCGTGGTGTCGCTGGCGCGCTTCTACAAGATCCTGCCGGACGAGATCCTGGTCGCGCACGACGAGATGGACCTGCCCGCGGGCGCGGTCAAGCTCAAGCGCGGCGGCGGCGCGGGCGGCCACAACGGTCTCAAGGACATTGCCGCACACCTGACCACCCAGGAGTACTGGCGCCTGCGGCTTGGCGTGGGCCATCCCCGCAATGCGCCGGGCGGTGCCGGGGCGGGCCGCGAGGATGTGGTCAACTATGTGCTCAAGCCGCCACGCAAGGAAGAGCAGGAAGCCATCGACACCGCCATCGACCGTAGCATCGGCCCGCTGGGCCTGCTGGCGCGTGGCGAGAACGAGCGCGCGATGATGGAACTGCACACCGGCAAATAAGGGGCGATGTAACGGCCTCGCCGGCCGCAGACAATAAGAAACCCCGCAGTGCGGGGTTTCTTATTTGCCGGACAACCCGGAACGAAGTGGCCTGAGTGCCGAATAATGCTCAAGCTGCATGCCGCGCGGCGGTCAGCAGCCGATAGCGTTGCATCAGCACCTCGTGGGACTCCACGCGGTTCGGGTCCTTCGGAATACAAGCCACCGGGCATACCTGCTGGCATTGCGGTTCGTCGAAGTGGCCGACGCATTCGGTGCACTTGTTGGGGTCGATCTCGTAGATCTCGGGCCCCATCGAAATCGCTTCGTTCGGGCACTCGGGCTCACAAACGTCGCAGTTGATGCAGTCGTCAGTGATCAATAGCGCCATGATATTTCCTTCCTGCGACCCGCCCGCGCCCGACTGGCCGCGTCGGCGGGTTCGAAGGCTCCATTCTATTCCGCTTTGCCGATCTTCTCCTGCAGCCAGCGCTCCACCGAGGGGAAGACGAACTTGCTGACATCGCCGCCCAGCACGGCAATCTCGCGCACGAAGGTGCCCGAGATGAACTGGTACTGGTCCGAGGGGGTCAGGAACATGGTTTCCACGTCCGGCAGCAGGTAGCGGTTCATGCCGGCCATCTGGAACTCGTACTCGAAGTCTGACACCGCGCGCAGGCCGCGCACGATCACGCGCGCATTGTTCTTGCGCACGAAGTCCTTGAGCAGGCCCGAGAAGCCTTCCACGCGCACGTTGGGATAGTGCCCGAGCACCTCCCGCGCAATACCGATGCGCTCCTCCAGCGAGAAGAACGGGCGCTTGTTGGGGCTATGCGCCACGCCGACCACCAGCTCGTCGAAGATATTCGACGCGCGACGGACGAGATCCTCGTGTCCCCGGGTCATGGGATCGAATGTACCGGGATAGACCGCGACGACCATATTTCCTCCTTTGGGGTGCCCGCTGCCGGCCTTGTGGCCGATCGATGGATTCTGGCTGCGCGACGAGCGTTGAACAAACAACAGCGGCGTAGTGTAACGCCAAATGCGGCATTTGGAAGGCCATCCACGAGCTTTCTGCGGCATTGCAGCACGCCCGCAAACGCTTGCCCGGCGCGGCAACTCGTCGTACGACTACCCTGGCTCGCCCTGCCCCGGCACCTTGTGCTGGAGCAGGTGGAAGTACACCGCGCCCGCACGGGCCTGCCGCACGATCTCGAGCGAAGCCGGCACTGGCGCATCGGGCCCGATCAGCGCGTGGTCGGTCTCCACATAGACCGCCCCACCCGGCCGCGACAGCCGTGCCGCATGCTCGAGCGCCGGCCCGAGCCAGTCCTCGGCGAACGGCGGGTCCAGGAAGATCACGTCGAAGCTGGCGCCCGGCATCTGCGCGGCCACGGCGAAGGCATCGCCCTGGATCACCTTGACCTGTGCAGCGTCGAACCGGTACTGATTGTCACGCAACTGGCGCGCCACGCGCGGATTGGCCTCCACCAGCGTGACGGCGGCCGCGCCACGGGATGCCGCCTCGAAGCCAAGTGCGCCGGAGCCGGCAAACAGGTCGAGGCAGGTCATCCCGGACATGTCCTGGCCCAGCCAGTTGAACAGGGTTTCCCGCACGCGGTCAGGCGTGGGCCGCAGCCCTTCGGCCTCGAGGACCGGCAGCAGCGAGCGCTTCCAGCGCCCGCCGATGATGCGGACCTGCGCCGGCGCCTGGCGGGGGGAGGGAGAAGCAGAACGCCCGCGCGGTGCGGGCGACGGTCTGGTGCGCGAATTCATGCCGTGATTGTAGAGCCTGCCGCGCCCCGCCACACCCTCTGGCGGCTGCGCGGCTTCACAATCAGAATCGTCTCAACGATCGAGGCAGCGCCAACCTGGCGCCAAGTTAGCGCCAACTCAGGGCTGCGCCGGGCCGCCGACGATGACCGTGGCCATGGCATCCGGATGCACATGCTTCTGGAACGCCGCCCGCACCTGCTCGCGCGTGACCTTGCCGATCTGCGCCGTCCAGGTGTCGAGGTAGTCGAGCGGCAGGCCATACCAGCCGATGTTCGCCACGTTGGTCAGCAGCTTGCGGTTGCTGTCGATGCGCAGCGGGAAGCCATTGACGAGGTTGTCCTTGGCGGCACGCAGTTCGGCGTCGGTCGGGCCGGTCTGCACGTACTGCTTCAGGATCTCGCGCACCAGTCGCAGCGCCTCGTCGGTGTTTTCCTTCTTGGTCTGGAGCGTGATGCCGAACGGCCCGGGCTGCTTGGCCGGCGCGAAGTAGCTGTCCACGCCGTAGGTCAGCCCGCGCTTCTCGCGCACCTGGTCGGTCAGCCGCGAGCTGAACCCGCCGCCGCCGAGCACGTAGTTGCCAACCAGCAGGGCGAAGTAATCGGGATCGCCGCGCGCAATGGCCGGCTGGCCCATCGCCACGCTGGCCTGTTGCGCCGGATGGGGGATGCGCGTCTCGCTGCCGGGAATCGTCATCTGCACGTCCGGCACCTTGGGCGCTGCCACGCCTTCGGGCAGGCCGCGCGTCAGGTCCTCGGCGATCTGCTCGGCCTGCTTGCGGTCGATGGCGCCGATCAGCGTCACCACGGCGCGCTTGGCGGTGTAGTTGTCGCGCCAGAACTTGAGCAGGTCATCGCGCGAGATGGCCGCCACCGATTCCGGCGTGGCCGACACCCCGTACGGATGGTTCGGATACACGGCCTTCGACAGCGTCTTGTCGGCAATCACGCCGGGGCGAGAGTCGCCCTCGCGGATGGCGGTGATCAGGCGCTGCTTCTCGCGCTCGACCACGGCTGCCGGATAGGTCGGCGCCTTGATCAGCTGCCCGGCCAGCCGCAGTGACTGCTCACGCTCCGGCGAGGCCGTCAGCGTGCGCAGCCCGATGCCGCCACGGTCGCCGCCGGCCGCGCCGCCAAAATCGGCGCCGGTGTCGGCAAAGGCATCGGCCACCTGGGCTTCATTGCGCGCGGGCTGGCCGTCCTGGGCGGCCGCGCCCTTGTCGAGCAGCGCGGCGGTCAGCGTGGCCAGTCCGGCCTTGCCGGGCGGGTCGTAGCGGCCGCCGGCGTCGAAATCGATATTGACATCGAGCATCGGGATCGACGGGCTCGGCACGAAGAACACCTTCGCGCCGGTAGAGGCCGTCCAGTTCTCGATGGGCAGTGCGGCCTGGGCCAAGGAGCCGGCCAGGAGGGCAACCGCCCCGCAGGCCACCGCCGCAAGCCGGCGCACCATCCGTGGCGAGGCAATCGTCATGACGGACAAGGACATCGTGGCTCCTCAGTGACGCAGCCCTTCGGGGGCGGCGGTCTTGGGCTTGTTGGGGTCGATTGGTTGCGGCACCAGCGTGGCCACGGTCAGGTTGTCATCATTGAAATACTTTGCCGCCACGGCTTGCACCTGGGCCGGCGTGACTTCCTTGATCTTGTCGAGCATGCGGTCGATCTGGCGCCAGGAGATGCCCGAGATCTCGGCCGTGCCGATCTCCATGCCCTGCCCGAATACCGAATCGCGCTTGTAGATCTGGCCCGCCACCACCTGCGCCTTGACGCGCTTCAGCTCTTCCTCGGACACGCCGTTCTTCGCAATGCGCTGGATCTCCTCGCGCAGGGCCTTTTCGATCTCGTCGGTGGTGTGGCCGTTGGCCGGGGTGCCGTCGAGCACGAACAGCGATTCGCCGCGGTTGATGCTGTCGTAGCCCACGTTCACGTCATCGGCCAGACGCTGCTCGCGCACCAGTTCGCGGGTCAGGCGGGCGTTGTCGTAGCCGTTCAGCACGGCGGACAGCACCTCCAGCGCGTACGGATCGACGTCCTTCTCCACGTCGTGCAGGCGCGGCACCTTGTAGGCCATGACCATGTACGGATTCTCGGCCGGCGCCTTGACCCAGATGCGCTTGATGCCCTTCTGGGCGGCTTCGAGCTGGGTCTTGCGCAGCGGCAGCGGGCGCGGCTTGAGCTTGCCGTAGTAGCGTTCGGCCAGCGCGCGCACCTCGTCCGGCTTGACGTCGCCGGTCACCACCAGCAGCGCGTTGTTCGGCACGTACCAGGCCTTGTACCAGGCCTGCACGTCCTCCACGCGCATGTTGACGAGGTCGTCCATCCAGCCGATCACCGGATGCCGGTAGGCGGCGGCGGTGTAGACCGTGGCCAGCAACTGCTCGTAGACGGTGCCGCGCGGGGAGTCGTCGGTGCGCAGGCGGCGCTCTTCCATCACGACCTTCATCTCGCGATCGAACTCGTCCTTCTTGATGATGAGGTTGGCCATGCGGTCGGCTTCCAGCTCCATCATCTTCGGCAGGTACTGCTTGGCGATCTGCTGGTAGTAGAGCGTGAAGTCGCGGTTGGTCATGGCGTTCTCGCGGCCGCCAAGCATGGCGATCTGGCGCGAGAACTCGCCCACCGGCACCTTCGGCGTGCCCTTGAACATCATGTGTTCGAGCATGTGGGCCACGCCCGTGGTGCCGCTCACCTCGTCGATGCCGCCCGTGCGGTACCAGATCTGGTGCGCCACGGTGGGCGCGCGATGGTCTTCCTTGACGATCACGCGCATGCCGTTGGAAAGCTGGAATTCGGTGGTGCCCGCCTGGGGCTGGCCCACCGCGGAAGCGGTCCGCGCTCCGGAAGGCGGGCCCTGCGGCGTGGGCGCGGTGGTCTGGGCCATTGCCGCGCCACTAAATCCGGCGAATCCGCCAAATCCGGGCAATCCTGACAGGCCGGAGAAGGCGAAAGCAGCAACCAGTGTGGGAAGGACGCGCCGCGAGAGGCGGGCGGTGGACAGTGATCGGATTCGGGCGGCGCCCGCTCCGGACAAGACAGCGCAATGGTTCATGCGACCCCGTCTGCTAGAATTTTGGCGATTGATTCTACCGGGGTATTGACCCCTTTCCCAATGTTTAGTTTCTGGAAGAAGCGCAAGGCCGAGCCGGCCCCTGCGCCCGCCGAGCCGCCGGCTGCCGAGCCGGCGCCGGCCATCACGCCGGCACCGGTGGCCTCGCCCACCGCTGTCCCCCAACCCCAGCCGTCGCCCAGCCCGGCGCCGGCGCCCTTGCCTGTTCCTGCTCCAACCCCTGCTCCAACCCCTGCGCCTGCCCCGGTTCCGGTCCCCGTGCCGGTGCCGGTTCCGGTGCCAGTCCCTGTTCCCGTCCCGGTTCCAGCCCCCACGCCGGCTCCGGCTCCCGCACCGGCGCCTGCTCCGGTGCCCGTACCCGTGCCGGTCCCGGTTCCCGCCCAAGTGCCGCCTCCGCCGCCGGCGCCGGTCGCCTATGACCCGCCGGTTGTCGAGGAACTCGAACTGACGCCGCCGCCAGCCCAGACCGCCGAGGCCAAGCGCGGCTGGATGACGCGCCTGCGTGCCGGGTTGTCGAAGACGAGCCGGAACCTCGGCACGCTGTTCGTCGGCGTCAAGGTGGACGAGGCCCTGTTCGAGGAACTCGAAACCGCGCTGCTGATGGCCGACGCTGGTGTCGAAGCCACCGAATTCCTGCTCGGCGAACTCCGCCGCCGCGTGAAGAACGAGCGCCTCGAGACCGCCGAAGCCGTGAAGACCGCCCTGCGCGAGTTGCTGACCGACCTGCTGCGCCCGCTCGAGAAGACCATGGAACTGGGCCGCGAGCAGCCGCTGGTGATGATGATCGCGGGCGTGAACGGCGCCGGCAAGACCACCAGCATCGGCAAGCTCTGCAAGCACTTCCAGGCCTACCACCAGTCGGTGCTGCTGGCGGCCGGCGACACCTTCCGCGCCGCCGCACGCGAGCAACTGACCATCTGGGGCGAGCGCAACAACGTCACCGTGGTTGCCCAGGAAGGCGGCGACCCGGCGGCGGTGATCTTCGATGCCGTGAACGCGGCGCGCGCGCGCAAGATCGACATCGTGATGGCGGACACCGCTGGGCGCCTGCCCACGCAGTTGCATCTGATGGAAGAACTGAAGAAGGTGAAGCGCGTGATCGGCAAGTCAATGCCGACGGCCCCGCACGAGGTGCTGCTGGTGATCGACGCCAACACCGGGCAGAACGCCCTGTCCCAGACCCGCGCCTTCGACGACGCGCTGGGCCTGACCGGCCTGATCGTGACCAAGCTGGACGGCACGGCCAAGGGCGGCATCCTCGCCGCCATCGCCCGGCAGCGCCCGGTGCCGGTGTACTTCATCGGCGTGGGCGAGAAAGTGGAAGATCTTCAGCCATTCAAGGCGGACGAATTCGCTGAAGCACTACTCGGTTGAGCATGGCTGGCTTTGGCCAGCTTCCCCTGCAAAACCAGCATGGCGAGCCCCCGGGCTCGCCATTCTCGTTTTATCGCTAGCGCCTCGCTGCGACTTGCCCCTCCGGCAGGCCCGTTTGGCTGCCGGAAGGGGCCGGACTAGCTGCGTGGCCAACGTTGACTGACATCAACCGTCGTCCCAGGGATGGCTGCTGCAATGGCTCGCCCCCGGCATTTCTCACCTGAGGACGAGAACCATGAATGGAACGTTGAAGCCACGCAGGATGCGCGCCTGGCTCGGATCGCTTTGCGTCGCCACGCTGATGGCGGCGTGCGGCGGCGATGACAATGGCGGCGGAGGCGGAGGCACCGGCAAGGTCGATCCGCCGCCCGTGCCGCGCCAGACCATCGCCCTGTCGGGCCAGGTCTACCAGGCCGCCGGCGGGGACAATCCCCACGGCCATGCCGCCGATGTCACCGTCAAGGTGTTCGATGCCGATGGCAAGGCCGTGGTCGCGCAGGGCGCCACTTCGGCCAGCGGCGACTTTGCCGCGCTCGCGGTGCCCGCCGGCAATGCCGTGGTGCGGCTGTCGAAGACCGGCTACGTCGAGCAGGTGGTGCCGGTGACCGCCACGCGCGACGCACGCATCGCGGCCACGCTGCTGCCCGTCGGCACGGCCATCTCCGCGCCGGGCTTCCAGTCCGGCGGCACCTTTGCCGGCGGCGATGGCGCCAGCGTCACGGTGGCCCCCGGGTCGTTCTTGACCCCTGACGGCCAGCCGGTCAGCGGCACCGTGCAGATCGACATCACACCCTACAGCGCGGCCGGCAATCCGGATGGATTCCCGGGCACGCCCTACCTGAACCAGGCGGGCGTGGACGGCATCATGGTCAGCATGGGCATGGCCGATTTCTCGTTCTCGCAGAACGGCCAGCCGCTGCAACTGGCGCCCGGCAAGACCGCACGGATCTCCGTCCCGCTCTATGCCGCCACCACGCCGGACGGCAAGCTGCTCAGGCCCGGCGATACCGTGCCGGTCTGGAGCATGGACAGCAACACTGGCCAGTGGCAGCAGGCCACCGGCATCGCGGGCACGGTGATCGCATCGGCCGACAGCCCTACCGGGCTGGCGATGCAAGCCGACGTGGATCATTTCAGCTGGTGGAATTGCGACTACTTCCGGACCACCCGCGCCATGCGGATCAAGGTGCTCGATGAAGCCGGCGCGCCGGTTTCCGGCCCGGCGTACCTGACTGCCACGTTCACCGAGGCACCCGGTGGCTATGCCACCAGCGGCCAGGCCGTCATCACGCTGGACGGCGGGGTCGCGTCCGTGTCCGTGCCGGACGATGCGGTCGACGGCCGGTTCTCGGTCCGCATCGGCAATCTCGGCGGCGGCGCCAGCGTGAACAAGCTGCAATGGCGCGCGACCAACGAAGTGGTGGTGCGCCTGTCCGGGCTGCCCCAGATCGACTTGACGCCCGGTACCGCGTCGCTGGTGTTCTTCGATGCCGACAAGGCTGGCGGCAAGACAATCCAGTTCGCTCTCGCCACCCGCAACCTTGGCACGACGCCCCTGGAATGGCTGGTCGATGGCGTACCCGGCGGCAACCCGGCAGTCGGCACGATTTCGGCGAGCGGGCTCTACCGCTCCCCGCGCGGCGCCAATCTCGACGCCGCGCTGGATGCGGGTGGCCGCCAGGTCTTGATCACCGTGCGCAGCACTGCCGACCATCTGGTCATGCGCCAGGCATGGGTGACGCTGGAAGCGCCGTCGATCGTCATCGTCGGACGGCGCTATGGCGCAGGCGGCCGCACCGGCGATGACCTGACCACGTACACCGATGACAGCGGCCTGCACAGCCTGCCGACCTATCCGGTCCACAACCTCCATGACGACGCCTTCCAGGCCTACTTCGGCAATGCGGGCCATCCGTTGCGGTCGGTGCAGTGGGAGCTCTCGTGCGGCATGGACATCAACTACGGCGTGAGCGACTGCGCCCCGTGGGCGCCGGGCGCTGCCATGGCCGCCGACGGCACGCTGACCATGCCCGATGTGTCGCCCATCATCCCGCCCGATCACACGATGGACCTCGTCGTCGGGGCAAGCTACGCCGTGCCGTCGCTCTGGCTGCGCGCGACCTCGCCGGACAAACCCGGTCTGCGTGGCGTCATGCAGCTCAAGGTGGTGCCGGTGGAAGACCCGGTGGGCGACAAGGTGAACATCGACTTGCCGGTGGGCCTGTCCACGCCGAGCGTGGCGGCGTCCGGGGTGGACGTTCCCAGCGGCCAATACGTGGTCAAAGATGGCCAGCTTGCGGTCCGCAGCACCGCCCCCGCGCTCGATGTCACGGCCCCCGTCACCTGGAGCCTCGTGTGCCTGACGAGAAGTGGCGCATCCTGCCCCGCTACAGCGTGGCGGCCGACGCTCACGCCGGATGGGCGCCTCTCGGGCATGGCCGGTCAGCCTGGCCTGTGGAGCAGTGACTATCTCTACGTGATGGCTCAGTGGACGGCCGGCGGCGTCAGCAACCGCCTGACGCGATGTATCGTCGGACAAGGTAGTACGGCCTGCAAGCCGTTGGCCCCGTAACCGGCAAATCGGCAACAAAAAAGCCCGGCATCGCTGCCGGGCTTCCTACAACACCATCCACATCGGAACATCCGATAAAAGCCGACTACTCGCTATCCGGCTGCGCCGCCGGCGCGGCCTTCTGGAAGGCTTCCAGTTCCATGCAGGCCGCGTGAATGCGCGCGATCTGCGGATATCGGTCCAGATCGACGTTGAACCGGTGCGCGTTGAACACCTGCGGCACCAGGCACAGGTCGATCAGCGTCGGCGTGTCGCCAAACGCGTACCGACCCACGCGGCCGATCTGCTGGAGGTTGCCTTCGAGCGAGGCAAAGCCCTGCTCGATCCAGTGCCGGTACCACGCATCCTTCGCCTCCTCCGCCACGCCCAGCGTGTGCTTGAGGTACTTCAGCACGCGCAGGTTGTTCAGCGGATGGATCTCGCAGGCGATTTCCTGCGCCAGTCCGCGCACGATGGCGCGGTCCAGCGCGTTCGCCGGCAGCAGCGGCGGCTCGGGATGCGTCTCGTCCAGGTATTCGATGATCGCCATCGACTGGATCAGCGACTTGCCGTCGGCCACGAGCGTCGGCACCACGCCATCGGCGTTGAGCGCGCGATACTCGGGCTTCAGCTGCATGCCGCCTTCCTTGAGCAGGTGCACGCCCGCGTACTCGTACGGCAGGCCCTTCAGTTCCAGCGCGATGCGCACGCGGAACGACGCCGAGCTGCGGAAGTAGCTGTAGAGCTTCAGCATCGGCTCAGACCACCTTGACGGTCAGCTCGCCCACACCCTCGATGCGGCACAGCATGACGTCGCCCTTCACCACCGGGCCCACGCCTTCGGGCGTGCCGCTGTAGATCAGGTCGCCGGGCTGCAATTCGAACAATTTCGAGAGGTACGACACCATCTCGGGCACCGACCAGATCAGGTCCGACAGATCGCCGCGCTGCTTCTCCACACCGTTCACCGCCAGCGTGACCGCACCCTTCTGCGGATGGCCGATCTCGGACACCGGCAGGATCGGGCCGATCGGCGCCGACTTGTCGAATGCCTTGCCGGTCTCCCAGGGGCGGCCGGTCTTCTTCGATTCGTTCTGGAGGTCGCGGCGCGTCATGTCCAGGCCGAGGGCGTAACCGTAGACGTGGCTGGCGGCCTGCTCGACCGGGATGTCCTTGCCACCTTTGCCGATGGCCACCACCAGCTCCACTTCATAGTGGCAGTTGCTGGTGCCCGGGGGGTACGGGAAGGTGCCTTCGGTGCCGTCGGCCACGTAGCTCACCGCGTCGGACGGCTTGCAGAAGAAGAACGGCGGTTCACGATCCGGGTCCGAGCCCATTTCACGCGCATGGGCGGCATAGTTGCGGCCCACGCAATAGACCCGGCGCACGGGAAAGCTTGCGCGGCTGCCGCGCACAGGGACGCCAACGGGGGCTTGCGGCTCGAAAACGAACTCGGTCATCCAAACTCTCCAGACTGTTTTTCTGATGGAATCCGCGCCGGCGGGGCGCGGTAGGCCAAAAGCATACACCCATGCGTACGGCCGCATACAGTCGCGACGGGCAGTTGCCACGGCGCCCGCCCCTCCGCACGCGGCTGGTGCATTGCACAACTGTGGCGCTGCGGGGCGGGCCGGCCCGCACTAGTTCGCGCAGGCCGCCACCGGCCTATCCATCCCCCATGCCCCGCCACGGCCCACCGTCCGCACCGTCCCCGGGCGGACCCGCCACGCGCCGCCTCCCGATAGGGATTTCCGGCAACTTTTCCGCGCGCTTGTGCGCCGCAACGGCGCTGGCACGTGGCTTGCGTTATCGCCTGCACGGCCAACGACGGCCGCGTGGTACCGAAGCACGAAGCTCGCAGCACCCGAACTCACAACCTGAACAACGCGTCCGCGCTGCCGACCATGGCACGCGCGGCGGGACAACGGCGTCCTGAACTGCAAGCTGGCGAAGGCGGGCTGCGGGTCGGGACGCCTTTTTCTTTTTTCGGAGCCATCGCCATGCCCTCTCGCCTCAAAGACGCCAAGCCCCTGCCCGCCGCCGTGGTCCCTGTCATCCCCGACGCAGCCCCAGCCAGCCAGAGCCGGCGCCGCGTGCTGGCCACCATCGCCGGGGCCGGCGTGATGACGCTGGTAGATCCGCTGGTGCGCAGCGGCGCCTGGGCGGCCGGCTCCGATGCCCCGGAGAAATCCGAAGTCCGCATCGGCTTCATCCCGCTGACGGACTGCGCCTCGGTGGTCATGGCGTCCACGCTCGGCCTGGACAAGAAGTACGGCATCAAGATCACGCCGAGCAAGGAAGCCAACTGGGCCGGCGTGCGCGACAAGCTCGTCAATGGCGAACTCGACGCCGCGCACGTGCTCTACGGCCTGATCTACGGCGTGCAGCTCGGCATCGGCGGCGCCAAGAAGGACATGGCCGTGCTGATGAACCTGAACCACAACGGCCAGGCCATCACGCTGTCATCGAAACTCGCCGAAAAAGGCGCCAAGGACGGCGCCAGCCTGAAGGCGCTGATGATGAAGGAGCGGCGCGACTACGTGTTCGCCCAGACCTTCCCCACCGGCACCCACGCCATGTGGCTCTACTACTGGCTGGCCGCCAACGGCATCAATCCGATGCAGGACGCCAAGGCCATCACCGTGCCGCCGCCGCAGATGGTGGCGAACATGCGCGTGGGCAATATGGACGGCTTCTGCGTGGGCGAGCCGTGGGGCGCGCGCGCCATCGCCGACAAGATCGGATTTACCGCGGAAACCACCCAGGCGATCTGGAAGGATCACCCCGAGAAGACGCTCGGCACCACGGCGGAGTTCGTCCAGAAGCACCCGAACACCGCGCGGGCGATGGTCGCCGCCATCCTGGAAGCCTCGAAGTTCATCGACGCCTCGACCTCCAACCGCCGCAAGACCGCCGAGACCATCGCCGCCAAGTCCTATGTGAATACCGACATGGACATCATCCTGGACCGCATGCTGGGCCGCTACAGCAACGGCCTGGGCAAGACCTGGGACGACCCCGATTCAATGAAGTTCTACCAGGACGGCGCGGCCAACTACCCGTTCCTGTCCGATGGCATGTGGTTCCTCACGCAGCACAAGCGCTGGGGCCTGCTCAAGGAGCACCCGGACTACCTGGCCGTCGCCAAACAGGTGAACCGGATCGATATCTTCAAGCAGGCCGCCGCCGCCGCGCAGGTGGCCGTGCCGAAGAGCGATTTCCGGACGGCCAAGCTGATCGACGGTGTGACCTGGGATGCCACCAAGGACCCCAAGGCCTATGCCGATGGATTCAAGATCAAAGCCTGACCTCGCCGTTTCCTTGATTTCCCGCTGCCCTCACTTCAGGAGCCAGACGTGAATGCCATTGCCCACCCCGCGCCGGAAGGCACACCCGCCATGACTTCGGACATTGTCGACACCGACACCAAGGAGCAAACCCGCCGCCGGGCGGCGCAGCTGGCCGCACAGGAACGGGTGGCCGCCCGCCGCGAGGCGCTTGGCGCCATCGTGCGCCGGACGGTGCCACCGCTGGTCGGCTTCGTCCTGTTCCTGCTGGTGTGGCACGGCATTGCCACGCTGATTCCGGCGCTTCCCACGCCGGGCGCCACCTGGAACGCCGCCGTGCCGCTGTTCTCCGATCCGTTCTACCGCAACGGGCCGAACGACCAGGGCATCGGCTGGAACATCCTGGCCTCGCTGGCGCGCGTGGCGGCCGGCTTCGGGCTGGCGGCAGTGGTCGGCATTCCGGCGGGCTTCCTGCTGGGCCGCTTCGCCTTCCTGAACGCGATGGCGGCGCCGGTGATCAGCCTGCTGCGCCCGGTCTCGCCGCTGGCGTGGCTGCCGATCGGCCTGCTGCTGTTCAAGGCCGCCAACCCGGCCGCCATCTGGGCCATCTTCATCTGCTCGATCTGGCCGATGATCATCAACACGGCCGTCGGCGTGACGCGCGTGCCGCAGGACTACCTGAACGTGGCGCGCGTGCTCGACCTCTCCGAATGGAAGGTGTTCCGCAGCGTGCTGTTCCCGGCCGTGCTGCCCTACATGCTGACCGGCGTGCGGCTCTCGATCGGCACCGCGTGGCTGGTGATCGTGGCCGCCGAGATGCTCACGGGCGGCACCGGCATCGGCTTCTGGCTCTGGGACGAGTGGAACAACCTCAAGGTGGAGCACATCGTCATCGCCATCTTCATCATCGGCGTGGTGGGCCTGATCCTCGAGCACCTGCTGCTCGCGCTGGCCCGCCGCTTCAGCTACGGCAACAACTGACCGCCCCCCGAAGGAGCCATCGCCATGGAAAAGTTTGTCAGCATCGAGAACGTGGGCCAGACCTTCAAGACGCGCAAGGGGCCGTTCGTGGCCCTGCGCGACATCAACCTGGGCATTGCCGAGGGCGAGTTCATCACGCTGATCGGGCATTCTGGCTGCGGCAAGTCCACGCTGCTGAACCTGATTGCCGGCCTGACCACGCCCACCACGGGCGCGCTGATCTGCGCCGGGCGCGAGATTGCCGGGCCGGGGCCGGAGCGCGCCGTGGTGTTCCAGAATCACTCGCTGCTGCCGTGGATGACGTGCTTCGAGAACGTCTACCTGGGCGTGGAGCGCGTGTTCGCCGCCACGGAGGGCCGCGCCCAGCTCAAGGCGCGCACCCAGGACACGCTGGCGCTGGTCGGCCTCACCCACGCCGAGAGCAAGTATCCGCATGAGATCTCGGGCGGGATGAAGCAGCGCGTGGGCATTGCCCGGGCGCTGGCCATGTCGCCGAAGGTGCTGCTGATGGACGAGCCGTTCGGCGCGCTGGACGCGCTGACCCGCGCCCACCTGCAGGACGAACTGATCAAGATCGTTGCCCGCACCCGCAGCACCGTGGTCATGGTCACGCACGATGTGGATGAAGCCGTGCTGCTGGCGGACCGCATCGTGATGATGACGAACGGCCCGGCGGCCACGGTGGGCGAGATCCTGAAGGTGGACCTCCCCCGCCCGCGCGACCGCGTGGCGCTGGCCGACGACAAGGGCTACCACGCCTGCCGCACCGCCGTGCTGGACTTCCTCTACCGCAAGCAGCGCAACCCGGCGCTGCGCGAGGCAGCCTGACCCCGGCGGGGGGTGCGTGGGATAGCGGGCGTGGGCGAAGCCGCCCTGCTCCGCTATCATGAACGGCAGAACGATCCACATATCCCCCTCCCGCCATGACATCTGCCACCCCGACCCTTCCGCCGTTCTCGGCCAGCAAGTACATCAAGGAGATTGGGCGCGGGGTCAATGGCGCCCGGGCGCTGCCCCGCGAGGACGCCCAGGTGCTGTTCGATGCGATGCTGGCCGGCCGCGTCTCCGACATCGAGCTCGGTGCCGTGCTGATGGCCTACCGGATCAAGGGCGAGGCGCCGCACGAGCTGGCCGGCATGCTGGAAGCCGCCCACGGCCACTGCGCCCCGCTGGCGGCGCCGCCGGACAAGCCCGTGGTCGTCATCCCCAGCTACAACGGCGCGCGCAAGCAGCCGAACCTGGTGCCGCTGCTGGCGCTGCTGCTGGCGCGCGAGGGCGTGCCCACGCTGGTCCACGGCTCGCGCGAGTTCGACGGCCGGGTGACGAGCATGCAACTGTTCGAGGCCCTCGGCGTGCCGCTCTGCGCCACGCCGCAGGCCGCGCAGGACCAGCTGCGCGCCGTCGCCAATCCGCTGGCCGTGCTGCCGATCGATGTGCTGTCTCCAGCGCTTTCGCGCCTGCTCGACAAGCGCCCGATCATCGGCCTGCGCAATTCCTCGCACACCATCGTCAAGATGCTGCAACCGGTAGGCAGCCACACGCCGGCCGAGGCGCTGCGGCTCTATAGCTACACCCATCCGGAATATCGCGAGACGCTGACTGACTACTTCTCCCACGAGCCCGCCAACGTGCTGCTGGCGCGCGGTACCGAGGGCGAAGTGGTGGCGGATGCCCGCCGCAGCAGCCGCATCGACTGGCTCCACGATGGCCATCAGCGGACGATGGTCGATCCGGCAAGCGGGTCGATTGGCGAGGTGCCCGAGCTGCCGCCCGGCACCGACGTCGGCCAGACCGCCGCCTGGATTCGCAAGGTGCTCGATGGCGACGTGCCGGTGCCGGCGCCGATCGCCACGCAGGTGGCGACCATCCAGGACTGCCTGAAGCAGGCCACGCGCGTGGCCTGGGCCAGTCCGGTCTGACGACGCCTGTGGACGGTCAGGGCCGGCGCGGGGGCAGCGGAATCCGCTCGGTCTCGCCCGGCACGTGCGGGAACTCGTCGTTCTCCCAGCGGCGCGCGGCGTCGTCGATGTCTTCCTTGGTGCTCGCCACGAAATTCCAGTAGATGAAGCGATGGCCGTCGGTCGGATCGCCGCCCAGCAGCATCACGCGTGCGGCGGTGGTCGCGGTCAGCGTGGCCGGCTCGCCCGGCACCAGCACGGCGAGGTGTTCCCCCGCCAGCGCCTCGCCATCGATCGTCACATCGCCTTCCACCGGATAGAGTCCGCGCTGCACATGCTCGGGCGGAATCACCAGCGTCGCGCCGGCTTCCATGTCGATGGCCACGTAGAGCGTGCGGCTATACACCCGCACCGGGGATTCCGCGCCGAAGGCATCGCCGGCAATCACGGTCATCCGCACGCCGGGCAGCTCCAGCTTGGGCAGCGTGGCGCCGGGATGGTGATGGAACGACGGCGCATCCTTCTCATGCGCCTTCGGCAACGCCACCCAGGTCTGGATGCCGTGCAGCAGCGGGCCGGCCTGGCGCGCGGCGTCTGGCGAGCGCTCCGAGTGCGTGATGCCGGTGCCGGCTGTCATCCAGTTCACGTCGCCGGGGCGAATCACCTGCTCGCTGCCCAGGCTGTCACGGTGCATGATCTCGCCCTCGAACAGATACGTCACGGTCGCCAGGCCGATATGTGGATGTGGGCGCACATCCATGCCGCTCTCCGGCGGCATGGACACGGGACCGAGGTGATCGAAGAAGATAAAGGGGCCCACGGTCTGCGTGGCGGCGGCGGGCAGCAGGCGGCGGACCGTGAACTCGCCGATGTCCCGCACATGGGGCTTGAGCAAGTGTTCGATGGCAGACATGACAGGACTCCTGGCAATGGGATAACAGCGAGACAACAGGGAGATAACAGCGGAAAGCGGGGCTCCAGTGTAGCGAAATGCGCAATACAGCATCCCGAAATCACGATGAAACCGATTGGGGCAAGTTCCCTCTAATCATGGTACGCGACGCTGGCGGCCCGCCAGCCCTTGCCAGACAAGGCGCGGACGTCGCACCGAGGCCGGTTACGCTATCCCAATAACAATATCCATTGGCCGGAACTATCAACCCTATAGAAGCTCTAACTTAGCACTCGCCGAACCTGAGTGCTAATATGCGTTGCAGTGCGGTGTCTCTTCCGATTCTGGAATCGAGGCACGCCGGCAACCTACCGCCGGAAGCGAAAGGAGCAATAAGCGTGACCGCAGTTCTGTCTGCCGACCAAACCAAGATGACTGGCCGTCTGCCGATGGCCCCCCAGAATGCCGCCGCTGGCAGCCTCGCGCTCGCCTTCCCGGCCGCAGTGGGCAATCTGGATAGCTACATCCAGGCTATCCACCGTATTCCGCTGCTGACCGCCGAGGAAGAGCAGCGCCTCGCGCGCGACCTGCGCGACCATGAATCCGTCGATGCCGCCCGCCGGCTGGTGATGTCCCACCTGCGTCTGGTGGTGTCCATCGCCCGCCAGTACCTGGGCTATGGCCTGCCGCATGCGGACCTGATCCAGGAAGGCAACATCGGCCTGATGAAGGCCGTGAAGCGCTTCGACCCCGATCAGGGCGTGCGTCTGGTGTCGTACGCGATGCACTGGATCAAGGCCGAGATCCATGAATACGTGCTGAAGAACTGGCGCATGGTCAAGGTGGCCACCACCAAGGCCCAGCGCAAGCTGTTCTTCAACCTGCGCAGCCACAAGACCGGCGCGCACACGTTCACGCCCGAGCAGGTGGAAGCCGTGGCGCGCGAGCTGAACGTGAAGCCAGAAGAAGTGATGGAGATGGAGACCCGCCTGTCGGGCGGCGACCTGGCGCTGGAAGGCCAGATCGACGACGGCGAGGAGGAATTCGCCCCCATCGCGTATCTGGCGGACAACCACAACGAGCCGACCCGCGTGCTCGAGGCCAAGCGCCAGGACCGCATGCAGGTGGAAGGGCTGGGCGAGGCGCTGGAGCGTCTGGACGCCCGCAGCCGCCGCATTATCGAGGCGCGCTGGCTGGACGTGAACGACGACGGCTCGGGCGGCGCCACGCTGCATGAGCTGGCCGACGAGTTTGGCGTCTCCGCCGAGCGCATCCGTCAGATCGAGGCGGCCGCGATGAAGAAGATGAAGGGTGCGCTGGCGGCTTTCGCCTGATCCTCCGCTCCCCGCAATGCAAGAGGGCCGGTCATGTTGACCGGCCCTTTTTTCGTCCTGCGCGCAGCTTACGACAGCAGCAGCTTCAGATCATGCGCGATCGGGTCCGGCCCCTGGCCGTGGCGCAGGAACAGGCGCAGCTGGCCGTTGGTATCGAACACATAGCTGCCGGCCGAGTGATCCACGGTGTAGTTGTTGGGCGAGGTGCCCGGCACCTTGGCGTAGAAGACCTTGAAGTCCTTGGTCACCTTCTTCAGCCCCACCTCGTCGGCCGGACGCAGGCCCAGGAAGCGGGCGTCGAAGGCCGGTACATACTGGCCCAGCAACGCGCCGGTGTCGCGCTCCGGGTCCACGGTGACGAACAGCACCTGCACCTTGTCGGCGTCCGGGCCGAGCTTGTCCATCACCGCTTTCAGCTCGGCCATGGTGGTCGGGCAGACGTCCGGGCAGTGCGTGTAGCCAAAGAACATCACCACGGCCTTGCCCTTGAAGTCGGCCAGCGTGCGGGTCTTGCCGCTCGGGTCCAGCAGCGCGAAGTCCTTGCCGAACTCGGTAGCGCCCGAGATATCCACGTTCTTGAACGAGGGCTTGGGCTGCCCGCAGGCGGCCAGCAGGGTCGCGCAGAGCGCCAGCAGGCAGAATCGGCGGAACTG
Source organism: Cupriavidus campinensis (assembly GCF_905397395.1). Classification (GTDB taxonomy): domain Bacteria; phylum Pseudomonadota; class Gammaproteobacteria; order Burkholderiales; family Burkholderiaceae; genus Cupriavidus; species Cupriavidus campinensis. The sequence continues at coordinate 27,260 of NZ_CAJPVH010000044.1, read as the reverse complement.
GGCAAGGAGGGACGGTGAGCCGGGAAGAGTCATCAGGGGAGCGCGGTGGTCGGGAGAGAGTGCCCGGAAGTATCGCCGATCACATCGGCGCTGGCCTCCGGGCGCGGCAAGATGCCGCAGGCGGGCCATCAGACCTGCGGCACGAACTTGAAGTAGTGATCCACCAGCAGCGCCGCGAACAGCAGCGAGAGGTACAGGATCGAATAGCGGAAGGTGCGTTGCGCGAGCGCGTCCGAGTAGTTGCGGAACAGCTTCCAGGCGTAGCCGAGGAACACCAGCCCCAGGCCCAGCGCGGCGGCGAGGTAGATATAGCCGCTCATGCCGTAGACGAACGGCAGCAGCGTGGCGGCGATCATCACCAGCGTGTAGAGCAATATGTGCAGCAACGTGTACTTTTCGCCATGGGTGATCGGCAGCATCGGCAGGCCGGACTTGGCGTAGTCTGCCCGACGGTACAGGGCCAGCGCCCAGAAGTGCGGCGGCGTCCACGTGAAGATGATCAGCACCAGGAACCACGCTTCGGCCGGCACGGTGCCGGCCACGGCGGCCCAGCCCAGCGCGGGCGGCATGGCGCCCGACAGCCCGCCGATGACGATGTTCTGCGGCGTGGCCGGCTTGAGCAGGATCGTGTAGACCACCGCATAGCCGAGGAAGGTGGCGAAGGTCAGCCACATCGTCAGATCATTGGCGAACACGTGCAGCAGCCACATGCCGGCGCCACCGAGGATGGCCGAGAAGACCAGCGTCTGCGCGCTGGTGATCTCGCCCGTGGCGGAAGGCCGCCACGCGGTGCGGCGCATCATCGCATCGATTTTCTGTTCGACCAGGCAGTTGATGGCGAACGCCGCACCGGCCAGCAGCCAGATACCGGCGGCGCCGCCCAGCAGCACCGGCCACGGCACCATGCCGGGCGTGGCCAGGAACATGCCGATGACGGCACAGAACACGGCCAGTTGCGTGACGCGCGGCTTGGTCAGCGCGGCATATTGGCGAGCCAGGTGCCGAATACGGCTCACGGAGGAATGAGTTTGGGTAGCGGAGACCACGGGAGGCATCTTGTCCTTCATGTGGCGCGCGCGGCTGAGGCGGATTGAGCGGCGGCGCCGGCATAACGTGTCGCGAGGGTCGCGAGGCCAATATTGTAGTGGAGACGGAGTAACAGCATCAGCAACAGGGCCGCGCCGCCGTTGTGCGCCACCGCCGCGCCGAGCGGCCAGTCGAACACGATGTTGGACAAACCGGTGGCCAGTTGCAGCGCCAGCACGGCCAGCAGCCACGTGGCGTGGCGCGTCAGGCCCTCCAGCCGGCGCGCGCGCAGGCCGAACCAGGCCAGGAAGCCGAGCACCACGAAGGCAAAGCCGCGATGCACCCAGTGGATGGCCACCAGCGCCGCGTGCGGGATGTAGTCGCCATCGGCTGTCATGCCGAGCTGGCGCCAGAGCGTGAAGCCGTGGCGGAAGTCCATCTCCGGCACCAGCTGGCCGTTGCAGAGCGGGAAGTCGGTGCAGGCCAGCACCGCGTAGTTCGTGCTGACCCAGCCGCCGAGGAAGATCTGGGTCACCAGCAGCGCCAGCGCCACCCACGCCGCCCAGCGCAGCGAGGCCGCCTGCGGGGTCACCGGGTGCGGCGGGTCATTGCGCGAGCCGAGCACGATCAGCGACGACAGCAGCGCCATCGCCAGCAGCAGGTGGGTCACCACGATGATTGGCTGGAGCTTCATCGTCACGGTCAGCGCGCCGAACAAGCCCTGCACGCAGACCAGCACGAACACCCCCGTGGCGAACCACGGCGACTGCTTCAGCTCGCGCCGCTTGACCCATGCCAGCACCATCAGCGAGATGATCAGCACGCCCACCGCCATGGCGAAATAGCGATGGATCATCTCGATCCACGCCTTGGCCAGCGTGACCGGGCCGCTTGGCAGCGCGGTCTCTGCGGCGCGGATCGGCTCCATGGCCGCGTGCGGGTTCGAATGGCCGTAGCAGCCGGGCCAGTCCGGGCAGCCCAGGCCGGAATCGGTCAGCCGGGTGAAGCTGCCGAACATGATCAGGTCCAGCGTGAGGAAGGCGGTGACCCAGACCAGCTTGCGGTACTTGTCGCGGCTGCCCCGCACCAGCACGTACGAGAGCGGCAGCAGGGCAATCAGGATGCCAATGATGGCGAGTTGGAGCAGCATCGCAAATCAGCCAATTCGGGAAAATTTGAGCAGTTTCTTCAGGTCGCTGCTGATCTGTTTCGGGTCGGGCTCCTTCGGCCAGCGCAGCATCAGGTTGCCGAGCGGATCGACCAGGTACACGGTGTCTTCGGCCCCGGCGCCCGGCTCGGCCGGCAGCCACTGGCGCAGCGCGACGGCGTCCATGCGCAGGAAGCGCACGCCCGCATAGGGTTCGTTGTAGGCGCTGGACAGCCGTTCGTCCACGGCGCCGGTATCGGAAATCAGCCAGACCGGGGTAATGCGCTCGCGGTCCTGGCCCTGCCCCGCGCGGATCTGGCGCATCGTGAACAGCCGTTTGGCGCACGCCTCGTCGCAGGCGGACGGGGCGGTCATCACCATCAGCCATTTGCCGCGGAAGGACGCCAGCGGCACGGCCTCGCCGCGCTCGTTGGTCACGTTCTCCGGCGGCATCGGGCGCAGCGGGTCGACCAGCGTGCCGTAGTTGGTGCTGGCGCCGCTCGGCTTGACCACGTAATAAGTGAAATACGAGAAGATGACCGGCGACGCGCAGACCAGCAGCAGCATCAGCATCTGCAGGCGGCCACGGCGCGTGCGCGCATCGATGCGGGTATCCGGCGTGGCCGTGGGGTCTTGCGATGGCATGGAGTTCGTCTGTACGTTCATCGTTCGGTTATCGGTTCGGCAGGGCGGCGGTATCCCGGCGCGCGCGGCGCCAGCCCAGTACGGCCACCAGCACCACGGTCAGCGCGGCCAGGCCGAACCACTGGGCGGCGTAGCCGTAGTGGCGGTCCGCGCCGAGGTCGGCGGGCGCCCAGTCGCGCGCGAGGCCATCGCCGGTATCGGTGGCCTGCTGCATCACCAACGGCAGCAGCGGCGCCCCGGTTTCCCGGGCGAACGCCGCCAAGTCTACATTCTGGCGGATCTTCTGCCCCGCTTCGGCCGCCGCGTCGTGCCCAAGGCTGTAGACGCGCGGGGCCGTGGCCAGCGCCGTGCCGTCCAGCGTCACATCGCCATCGGGCGTCGGGAACGGAGCGATCCGCGTGCGGTCCTGGGCATCGCGCGGCAACCAGCCGCGCAGCACCAGCACGCTGGCGCCGCCATCGGCCAGCTTCAGCGGCGTCAGCACCAGGAAGCCGGCGCGGCCGTCGGAGCCGTTGCCGTGCGGGCGATTGTCCAGCAGCACGGTCCGGGCGGCGTCGAAGCGGCCCCGGGCGCGCACGCGGCGGTCCACCACCTGCGTGGCGTCGATGCGGGCCGTGTTCAGGTCCACCGGCGCCTGCGCCGCCAGCGTGGCCAGCCGCGCGGCGCGGTCCACCTTCTCGTGGGCCCGGCGCAGCTGCCAGTTGCCGAGCGCGCAGGTCACCGCCACCACGGCCAGCGCCGCCACCAGCGGCACCGCCCCCGGCGAGCGCCACAGGCTCCCCCGATTGCGGGTCGTCACGAATGGCCCCGCGAGGCCACGGTGCCATAATGGCCACTTTCATGACCCGCGGCCCCCCTTCGCCCCAGCATGCGCTTCATCATCATCGTCGCCTTCATTCTGATCATCGGCAGCCTGGCCTCCGCGCTGTTCTTCATGATGCGCGACCGTGGCCGCACGCCCAACATGATGCGCTCGCTGATGCTGCGCGTCGGCTTCTCGGTGGCGCTGTTCCTGTTCATCCTGTTCGCCAACTGGATGGGATGGATCCACAGCACCGGCATCCACATGTCGCCCTGAACGGCCGCCAGACCCCAAAACAAAAAGCGCCGCGCGAGGATCGTCCTCCGCGGCGCTTCGTCTTGTACCGCAGGACCGCCGCAGCGGCCCGTTCCAGCCGTTACAGCCAGTACACCACCACGTAGAGGCCGAGCCAGACCACGTCCACGAAGTGCCAGTACCAGGCGGCGCCTTCGAACGCGAAGTGGTGCTCCGGCGTGAAGTGGCCGCGCAGCACGCGGCCCAGCACCACCGCCAGCATGATCGCGCCCATGGTCACGTGGAAGCCGTGGAAGCCGGTCAGCAGGAAGAACGTCGAACCATAGACCCCCGAAGTCAGCTTCAGGTTCAGGTCCGAGTAGGCGTGCATGTACTCGTAGACCTGCAGGCACATGAAGATGGCGCCGAGCAGGATGGTCAGCACCAGGCCCTGGATCAGCTGGCTGCGCTTGCCGGCCAGCAGCGCGTGGTGCGCCCAGGTCAGCGTGACGCCGGACATCAGCAGCAGCGCCGTGTTGATCGTTGGGATCGGCCACGGACCCATGGTCTGGAAGCTCTCCACCGTGCCCGCCGGGCCGAGGTTGGGCCACACGGCCGCGAAGTCCGGCCAGATGATCTTGTTGTTCAGGTCGCCCAGCCACGGCATGGCGATGGTGCGGGCGTAGAACAGCGCGCCGAAGAAGGCCGCGAAGAACATCACCTCGGAGAAGATGAACCAGCCCATCGACCAGCGGAACGAGACGTCGATGTTCTTGCCGTACAGGCCGCCTTCCGACTCGCGGATGGCGTCGCCGAACCAGCTCTTGAGCACGAACAGGAACCACAGCAGGCCGAAGCCGCACAGGAACGGGGCCCACGACTGGCCGTTGACCCAACCCGCGGCGCCGGCGCCGGTCAGCAGCAGGCCGAAGGCTGCCGTGATGGGGTGGCGCGACGGGCCCGGTACGAAGTAGTACGGAGCATTTGCGCGATTCGCACTCATTCTTCTATCTCCAGCTCAGTGTCTCTGATTCGTTGTAGTTCCAGCACCTTCGGCCAACCTCCCCGCCGGCGGTGTGCTCGTACTTCTCTTATTTTTTTGGGGACAGCTTCATCCCACCACGGTCTTCACGATGCCGATCAAGATCGCCACGAACAGCGCCGCAGCAATCAGGCCGGCGATGATCACGTGCACCGGGTTCAGCCGCGCCATGTCGGTCTCGTGCTCCGAGCCCTTGCGCAGGCCGATGAACGACCACAGCACCGCGCGCACCGTCTGCGCGAACGACGCCTTGCGCTGAAGCGGGTCATGCGGCTCTGGCGTCACGCCCATCTCAGCTCCCCTGCCCCGCCGGCGCCGCCGTCTGCGCTACCGGCGTGCCGATCTCGAAGAAGGTGTACGACAGCGTGATCGTCTTCACATCCTTGGGCAGGTTCGGATCGATCACGAACACCACCGGCATCTCGCGCGCCTCGCTGGCCTTGAGCGTCTGCTGCTTGAAGCAGAAGCACTCCACCTTCTTGAAGTACTCGGTGGCCTGCTTGGGCGCGTAGCTGGGGATCGCCTGCGCGGAAATATCGCGCGACTGCCCGTTAGCCACTTCGTAGACGATGGTCGTCAGCTCGCCCGGATGCACTTCCATCGAGGACTTCACCGGGCGGAACGCGAACGGCCCGCGCGCGTTGGAGTCGAACTCCACCGTGACCGTGCGGCTCTTGTCCACCTGGGTGTTCTTCTTCAGCGATCCGCCGTACAGGTCGCGCGTGGTCACCACATTGATGCCGGTGACCTCGCAGATTTTCTTGTACAGCGGCACCAGCGCGTAGCCGAAGCTGAACATCAGGCCCACCACCACCAGCAGCCGCAGCAGCATGCCGCGGTTGAAGCGCCGCTCGATTGCCCGGTCTTCCGCCTTCTGCTGCGCGTCCACGTCTATCTCCACTCAACCGCCAAGGAAAACCATCTTGGCGAAGAATCCCAGGAAGAACACCACCACGATGGACAGCAGGATCAGGCCCAGCCGCCGGTTGGCGGCCCGTTGTGTTGCCTGGCGACCCTGGCTGTCCAGGCGCGACGGGGTTTCCGGCTTCATGGCGTCAATCACTCAGCGCACCTGCGGCGGCTCTTCGAAGGTGTGGAACGGCGCCGGCGACGGCACGGTCCACTCCAGGCCCTCGGCGCCATCCCACGGCTTGTCGCCGGCGGCCTGGCCGCCACGGTAGGACGGCAGCACCACGAAGAAGAAGAAATACACCTGCATCAGGCCGAAGCCCAGCGCGCCGATCGAGGCAATCGCGTTGAAGTCCGTGAACTGGACCGCATAGTCCGCATAGCGACGCGGCATGCCGGCCAGCCCCAGGAAGTGCATCGGGAAGAAGGTCACGTTGAAGAAGATCAGCGAGCCCCAGAAGTGAATCTGGCCGCGCGTCTCGTTGTACATGAACCCGCTCCACTTCGGCCCCCAGTAGTAGAAGCCGGCGAACAGCGCGAACAGCGAACCGGCCACCAGCACATAGTGGAAGTGCGCCACGATGAAGTAGGTGTCCTGGATCTGGATGTCGATCGGGGCCACGGCCGGGATCAGGCCGGTGAAGCCGCCGATCGTGAACACGAAGATGAAGCCGATGGCGAACAGCATCGGCGTCTCGAAGGTCATCGAGCCGCGCCACATCGTGGCGATCCAGTTGAAGATCTTCACGGCCGTCGGCACCGCGATCAGCATCGTCGCGTACATGAAGAACAGCTGGCCGGTCACCGGCATGCCGGTGGTGAACATGTGGTGCGCCCAGACGATGAACGACAGGATGGCGATGGACGCCGTGGCGTACACCATCGAGCTGTAGCCGAACAGGCGCTTGCGCGCGAACGCCGGCACCACGTGCGAGATGATCCCGAACGCGGGCAGGATCATGATGTACACCTCGGGGTGGCCGAAGAACCAGAAGATGTGCTGGTACATCACCGGGTCACCGCCGCCGGCGGCGGAGAAGAAGCTCGTGCCGAAGTGGCGGTCGGTCAGCACCATGGTGATGGCGCCAGCCAGCACCGGCATCACGGCGATCAGCAGGTAGGCGGTGATCAGCCAGGTCCAGCAGAACATCGGCATCTTCATCAGCGTCATGCCGGGGGCGCGCATGTTGAGGATGGTCACGATGATGTTGATCGAGCCCATGATCGACGAGGCGCCCATGATGTGCATGGCGAAGATGGCCATGTCCATGCCGGGGCCCATCTGCACCGAAAGCGGCGCGTAGAGCGTCCAGCCGGCGGCGGTGGCGCCGCCCGGGGCGAAGAACGAGCCGGCCAGCAGCAGCGCCGCCGGGGGCATCAGCCAGAAGCTGAAGTTGTTCATCCGCGCGAAGGCCATGTCCGAGGCGCCGATCTGGAGCGGGATCATCCAGTTCGCGAAGCCGACGAACGCCGGCATGATCGCGCCGAACACCATGATCAGGCCGTGCATCGTGGTGAACTGGTTGAACAGCTCGGGGCGGAAGAACTGCAGGCCCGGCTCGAACAGCTCCAGGCGGATCAGCAGCGCCAGCACGCCGCCGGACAGCAGCATCGTGAACGAGAACAGCAGGTACAGCGTACCGATGTCCTTGTGGTTGGTGGCGAACAGCCAGCGGCGCCAGCCATGCGGGTGATCGTGCGCATGATCGCCATGGCTGTGATCGCCGTGGCCGTGATCATGGGCGTGGTCGTGCGGATGACCCAGCGTCTCCGGGGTAGCGGTACTCATCGCGTTGACTCCTGAATTCCTGTATGCGGTGCGGCTGCGGGTCAGCCTGCGACGCGGTTGCCCGCGAGGCTGGCCTGCTTGTCGGGGGAGGTGGCCGGGGCCGGATCGGCCTTGGCCTTCGGCGCCGCCTCGGCGGTGCCCGCCGTCGGTGCGCCACCGCCTTCGGGGAACTTGCCCGCGCGGGCGTTCACGAAGTCGGCCGGCTGGATCACCTCGCCAGTCCGGTTACCCCACGCATTCCGGGTGTAGGTCATGGCCGCGGCCAGTTCCGTATCGGACAGCTGCTTCCAGGACGGCATGCCGCCGCGTCCTTCCAGCAGGATGTGCATCTGGCCGGCCTTCGGGCCGGTCACCACCTTGGAGCCGTCCAGCGCCGGGAACGCGCCGGCGCCCTTGCCGTTCGGCTGGTGGCAGACCGCGCAGTTCGACGCGTAGACCTTCTCCCCGCGCACCTTCATCTCATCGAGGGTCCAGGTCTTGTTGGGATCGTCCGCCGCAGCGGCCAGCGCCTTCTTCTTCTCGTCGACCCACTTGGTGTAGTCGGCGTCCGAGACCACGCGCACGACGATCGGCATGAACGCGTGTTCCTTGCCGCACAGCTCGGCGCACTGGCCACGGTAGACGCCGATCTTCTCGGCGCGGAACCAGGTGTCGCGCACGAAGCCGGGAATCGCATCCTGCTTCACGCCGAAGGCCGGGATCATCCACGCGTGGATGACGTCGTTGGCCGTCGTGACGATGCGGATCTTCTTGTTGACCGGCACCACCAGCTCGTTGTCCACCTCCATCAGGTAGGTGTTCGACTTCGGCTGCTCGTTGTTGATCTGCTCGCGCGGCGTGGTCAGGGTGGAGACGAACGAGATGCCTTCGCCCTGCCCCTTCAGGTAGTCGTAGCCCCACTTCCACTGGTAGCCGGTGGCCTTGATGGTGATGTCGGAGTTGGTGGTGTCCTTCATCGCGACCACGGTCTTGGTGGCGGGAAGCGCCATCGCGATCACGATCAGGAATGGGACGATGGTCCACACCACTTCCACGGTAATGCTTTCGTGGAACGCGGCCGACTTGGCGCCGCGGCTCTTGCGGTGCGTGAAGATGGAATAGAACATCACGCCGAACACGGCGATGAAAATCACCGTGCAGATGATGAGCATCATCCAGTTCAGCCAGTGAATCTGTTCGGCGATCTTTGTAACGGGTTCGGTCAGGTTCAGCTGTCGGACGGCCGGGCCGCCTGGCATATCACTGACCGCGGAGGCCGCCTGGCTGGCAAGCAGGGACGCACCTGCCAGACATGCTGCGGATGCCTTCTTCCACATTTTCATTGTTTATCTACCCAATTTACAGATTCAAATCTGTCCCCGCCGTGCCCTGCCTCCCTTCCTCTCAGAAGCAATGCAGGACCGCTGCGAGTTCCTGCGCGAACTTGCGCCGCCGTATCGGGTCCAGATGACACCCCACCCGCACGACACGCTTGTCCGACCGCAGAACCACGAGCGCCCGGAACGATTCACCCAGTTCCACCCGCACCCATCGCGGGTTGAATACCTCACGCGTGACCCGACTGGCGCTGGCTGTCTCCACGACCAGCATGCCGTCGGTCACACTCACGCGTTCATAATCCGTCGCATGGCGTGCGTACGCCAGCAGGGCAATCCCCAGCCCGAGCAGCTCGAGCCCCGCGAAAGGCAGCACGAGCCAGGCCCCATGCCACGCGGCAAGGAACACCGCGATGGCAGTGGAAATACATACGATGGAGAAGTAGAACCAGCCGACCTGGCGTGGGGAGAGCGAGCAATTCCGCTTCATCAGCCAGTCGTTGCTCGGCAAGGGGGGACGTCCGTCGTGATTTCCGCCGGAGTCAACTCCTGCCGTCTGGAATGCGATACCCAAGTCTTGCATCGCCCAACCACTCTGCATCGGATGCACACCCGGGACGAATGGCGCGCCCGGGCACACGTGCGGAGTGCATTCCGGGGGCGTTCTTGTGCCAGGGGACCACTGCGACAAACTGGCGCATTATATGGCGCTTCGCATACTCGAACAAGGGAGGATTTGACCGGAGGGCTTGCCTAGTTCAAGTTTTTGTGCATGGCTGCAACAGCCCCGATAGTCAACACAATCGGTGCGCGCGCATTGTTGCGCGACGGTCCGAGCGCCCTTCCGCGCGGTGTGTCAGCGGCGTGGCGAAGCCCGCCCGATCTTGTCGATCGGCACCACCGCGCGGCCCTGATCGTCGGTAGCCTGCCGGCCGCGCGGCGCCAGCTTCCACGCATGGCCGTAGACAATCTCGAAGGTCAGCGGAATCACGCCATCGCTGTTGCGCTGGCGCTCCAGCGCGTCCAGCACGGCGCGATGCCAGCGGCGCCCGCGCAGCCCCGCCGGGCCCGGGCGCCGGAAGCCGCCGAAGGCCTGCACCTCGCGCAGCAGCGTCTCGGGGGACTCGTAGGTGATGGTCAGCGTCTCCATGTCCATCACGGGCGTGGACCAGCCGCTGTGCACCAGCATGTCGCCGATGTCATGCATGTCGACGAAGCGGAGCGTGTGCGCATCGAGGTCCACCTCGCCGAAGGCCGTGCGCAACTCGCGCAGCGTGTCCGGGCCGAACAGCGAGAACAGCACCAGGCCCTCGTCGGCCGTCACGCGATGCCACTCCGGGAACACGCGGTGCGGCTCGGGATGCCAGTGCAGCGCGAGGTTGGACCAGAGCAGATCGAAGCTGGCGCCGCCAAACGGCAGTGTGGCAAGATCGCCCTGCACCAGGTCGAACATCGGACGCTTGCCGAGCATGCGGCCGATCCAGCCCGGGCGGCGCTGCGGATCGCGCTGGCCGGCTTCGCGCAGCATCGCGCCGGAAATATCGAGGCCGGCGATCTGCGCATCGGGAAACCGCGCGCGCAAACCCGCCAGGCCCTGCCCGTGGCCGCAGCCGATATCGAGCGCGCGCCGGGGCGCGAGCCGGATCACCTCCATGCGCTCCTGCATGCGCCGGCCGATCTCGCCGAGCAGGAAATCCAGCTGGCCGAAGGCGGTGCTGCGGCGGTCGAAGGCAAGCCGGGTCAGCCGCGCGGGCGGCAACCAGGCATCGGGAGAATCAGCGGCATGCAAGGACACGGACAATCGGAACCAGTGGGGAGCGGTCGGACAGGACCGCGAGGATCGCAAGTATACGCGCGCGCCGCCGGGGCTGCCGGGCGCTGGCTCGGCGGGCTGCTGCCGTCCCTGCTCCCCTCCGCCTGCGCCATTTGCGCCGATATGCAGCGCGATGTGGTCTGTGCCGCCTGCGCCGGATCGCTGCTGGCGGCGCGGCCCCGCTGCCAGCGGTGCGCCAGTCCGGCCACCGGCCATTGCCCGGCCTGCGTGCCTGACGATCCGCTCGATGCCACCGTGACGCTGGCCGACTATGCCGAGCCGCTCGATCGCCTGATCCTGCGGCTGAAGTTCGGCGCCGCATTGCCCGTGGCGGGATGGATCGCCGCGCAGCTTGCCGAACGCCTGCGCGCCCTGCCCGACCTGCCCGATCTCATCGTCCCCGTGCCGCTTGCGCCGCAACGGCTGGCCTCGCGCGGCTTCAACCAGGCGTGGGAGATTGCCCGCCCACTGGCCCGGCGGCTCGGCGTACGCGCCGATGCCACGCTGCTCACCCGCCGCCGCGACACCGCCGCGCAGCTGACGCTGGACCTGCCCGCCCGCCAGGCCAACCTGCGCGATGCCTTCGCCCTGGCCCGCCCGATGCGGCTCGACGGGCTCCACATCGCCCTGATCGATGATGTGATGACGACAGGCGCCACTTTGCGTGCCGCCGCCGCCGTCCTCAAGGCTCACGGCGCCCGGCGCGTGACCGCCCTGCCTGCGCTGCGGACCCCGTAAAAAGTCACGGGATGACAGCCACCCCCTGGCGCGGTAAGCTCGGGGCCGATTTTCCAGCCATTGCGCCATGTTCAACGTCGTCCTCGTCGAGCCCGAAATTCCGCCGAATACCGGCAATGTGATCCGCCTGTGCGCCAACACGGGGGCGCAGCTGCACCTCGTCAAGCCGCTCGGATTTCCGCTCGAGGACGCCCGCATGCGCCGCGCGGGCCTGGACTATCACGAATACGCGACGATGCGCGTGCACGAAAACTGGGACGCCCTGATGGCGGCCGAGCAGCCCGATCCGGCCCGCATGTTCGCCCTGACCACGCACGGCTCCACGCCGTTCGGGCAGGTCAGCTTCCGTCCCGGGGACTGGTTTGTGTTCGGATCGGAGACCCGTGGCCTGGCGCCCGGGCGGCGCGAGTGGTTTCCGGCCACCCAGCGCATCCGGCTGCCGATGCGGCCGGACAACCGCAGCCTGAACCTCTCCAATACCGTGGCCGTGGTGGTGTTCGAGGCCTGGCGCCAGAACGGCTTCGCAGGCGGCGCCTGACGGCAGAAGAACGCCTGGCGGCTTGGGGCGGCGCCTAGCCCTCGGGCTGCACGCCCGCCGCGCGGATCACCTTGGCCCAGCGCGCCGTCTCGGTGGCCATGGTCTGGCGCAGCGAGGCCGGCGCGGTACCGGCCGGCACGAAATACTGGGCGCGCATCTTCTCGCGCACGTCGGCGCTGCCGATGATCGTTACGAGTTCCCGGTACAGCCGGTCGATCACCGGCGCCGGCGTCCCGGCCGGCGCCAGCACGGCCTGCCACGAGATGGCCTCGAAGCCCGGATAGCCCGATTCGGCCACGGTCGGCACCTGCGGCAGCAGCCCGGTACGCCCGGTGGAGGTTACGGCGAGCAGGCGCAGCTTGCCGGCGGTCACCATCGGCATGGCAATTGCGGGCACCATGAAGCCGGCCTGCACCTGCCCGCCGACGATCGCGGTAGTAATCTGCGGAAACCCCTGATACGGCACGTGCTGGAGATCGATGCCGGCCATGGTCTTGAGCTGCTCCATGGCCAGATGCGCCGCACTCCCGTTGCCCACCGACCCGTAGTTCAGCGCGCCCGGCCGGGCCTTGGCCAGCGCGACGAAGTCGGCCAGCGTGTGCACAGGCAGTCGCGCATCGACAACCAGCACATTCGGCGACGTAGCCACCAGCGTCACCGGCGCCAGTTGCCGCACCGGGTCGTAGCCAAGATGGCGATAGAGCGCCGGCGCCGTGACAAGCGGGCCGTTGATCGTAAACAGCAGCGTATTGCCGTCCGGCGCGGCTTTGGCGACCATGCCGGTGCCGATATTGCCGCCCGCACCGGGCCGGTTTTCCACCACCACCGGCTGACCCAGCGCCACGGCCAGCTTCTCGGTGACGATCCGGGCGATCAGGTCCGGCGAGGAGCCCGCCGGGAACGGCACAATCATGCGGATGGGGCGCGACGGCCAGGTCTCGGCCAGCGCGGGCGCGGCGCCCAGGCACAGCGTGGAAAGCGTGGCGATCATCGCCCCGAGGGTTTGGCGGCGGCTAGGCATCGTTACTTGCGTTATTCGTCCCGCGCGTCGCGCTGGAGCAGTTGCGCCACGGCGTCGGCGGCGGACAGGCCCTCGAACAGCACCGCGCAGACCGCGCGCGTAATCGGCATTTCCACGCCGTGCCGGGCAGCCAGCGCCGCCACCGCCTGGGCGCAGCGCACCCCTTCGGCCACGTGGCCGAGGTCGGCGAGCACCTGCTCGAGTGTCTTGCCGCCCGCCAGTTGCTGGCCCACCTTGCGGTTGCGCGAGAGGTCGCCGGTGGCGGTCAGGATCAGGTCGCCCATGCCGGCGAGGCCCATGAAGGTCTCCACGCGGCCGCCAAGCGCCAGCCCGAGCCGCGTCATTTCGGCCAGCCCGCGCGTGACCAGCGCGGCACGCGCGTTGAGCCCCAGGCCCAGGCCATCGCTGGCGCCGGTGGCAATCGCCAGCACGTTCTTGACCGCGCCGCCCACCTCCACGCCAATCAGGTCGTCGCTGCCGTAGATCCGCATGGCGTGGTGATGGAACGCCGCCTGGGCCCGGTCCGCCAGCGCATGGGACGTGCCCGCCACCGTCAGCGCACACGGCAGCCCCTGGGCTACCTCCTTGGCGAAGCTCGGCCCGGTGAGGACGCCATATTCGATCTGGCCCGGCGCCACGCCGAGCGCATCGAGCTCCTCGCGCACCATCTGGTGCGGCATGGCGTGGGTGTCAGCCTCGAAGCCCTTGCAGAGCCAGAGCATGGCCAACGGCGCCGGCCGGCCGGCATGGCGCGCGGCCAGCCGGCGCGTCATCTCGCGCAGGCCGGAAACCGGCGTGGCCACCACCAGCAGCCCGTCCGGGTCTGCCAGTGCGTGATCCACGGCGGTATCGAAATCGGCTTCGCAGGCCAGGCGGGGGGATAGCGCCACCCCGGGCAGGTAGGCCGCGTTCATGCCGGTTTGCGCGATATCGGCCAGTTGCGCGGCATCGCGGCCCCAGAGCACCACGTCGTGCACGGTGGCCGCGTGGCTGGCCAGGGCGGTGCCCCAGGCCCCGGCGCCGAGGAAGGTCAGTTTCATGGCGATTCTGGCGGAATGGCGGATAACGTCAGTATGGCGGGGGAAATCAAAACGGGGCCGAAGCCCCGTTTTAAGTCGCCCGTTCTGCCTGGCACCCTGAGGCGCCGGCAAAACGAAGCGAAGCGGTTCTGGCTAGGCGCGCGGCCGCAGACAGTACAAGTGGTACGGCAAGGCCGCGCAACGACGCCAGAATCGTTTTTGCCGGTGCCTCAGTGGCGTGCCTGCGAACCATCAGGCATCACGATGCCCGACTCGCCGCCCTGCTGGCCAGCTTCTTCCATGGCCTGCTGCAGGCGTTGCTCGTACAGCGCCTGGAAGTTGATTTCCGACAGGTGAATCGCCTGGAAGCCGGCGCGCGTGATCACGTCGGCCACGTTGCCGCGCAGGTACGGGTACAGGATGGTCGGGCAGGCGATGCCCAGCAGCGGGTCCAGCTGCTCCACCGGCACGTTGCGGATGTCGAAAATGCCGGCCTGGTGGGCTTCCACCAGGAACGCTACCTTGTCCTGCACCTTGGTGGTCACCGTGCCGGTCACCACCACTTCGAAAATGCCTTCCTGCAGTTGCGCGGCGGCCACGTTGACCTGCACTTCCACGGCCGGCGCTTCCGACTCGAGGAAGATGGCCGGCGAGTTCGGCTGCTCCAGCGACATGTCCTTCAGGTACACGCGCTGGATGTTGAAGAAGGGCTGATCGTCCTGCTGGGTGGCTTGTTGCTCGTCGCTCATGAAAGGCTTCCCGGTTGAATCGGTTTGGAATCGATTTTTGGTCTCTGCCGGGCGCGGGGCCCGGCTGGAAAGCGCATATGGTACATGACGCCGATGGCGAATTCACCCGCTCGCCGCCGAATCAGAATCGTCTCAGATATCCGGTAGACGGCGGGCAGGCGGGCGCGCGCCGGATCAGGCGGCCAGCAGCGGCACCAGGCCGCCCTGGCGGTCCAGCGCGGAGAGGTCGTCGAAGCCACCCACATGGGTCTCGTCGATATAGATCTGCGGCACGGTGCGGCGGCCGGTGCGCGACATCATTTCCTCGCGCTTGCCCGGTTCGCGGTCGATCAGGATCTTTTCGATCGCTTCAACGCCCCGTTGCTTCAGCAGCCGTTCGGCCATCTGGCAATAGGGGCACACCACCGTGCTGTACATGACGACGCGGGCCATGCGGATTCTCCTTGTCTTCAAAATGCGGCGGCGCGGTCCGCCCCGGGCGGTACCGCGCCGCTTCGCTGCTGTGAAATGGGGCTGTCGCGCTTACTTGACGACCGGCAGGCCGGCCTGTTGCCAGGCCGTCATGCCGCCTTCGAGCGCGTAGACCTCACTGTACCCGGCTTCCTTCAACGCTGCTTGGGCCTTGCCCGAGCGCTGGCCGGTCTGGCAGATCACGATGATGGGGACGGATTTGTCGCGGGCCAGGCCGCTGGCACGCGACGGCAGGTCGGCAAGTGGCGCACTCTTCGCTTGCGGCATGTGGCCCTTGGCGAACTCGGCGGCGTCGCGGATGTCCACGACCACCGCATTGCGCCGGTTGATCAGCTGCGTGGCGGCCGCCGTATTGAGGCGCTTGCCGCCCGTGCCGCTCTTGATCTGGGGCCAGGCCAGCAGGCCGCCGGAGACCACGGCGATGGCGATCAGGGCCAGGTTGTTGTAATCGGCGAAGAAATTCACAATGGCATTCCGTTGGGTTGGGTCGGCGGCATTATAAAATACGCGGTTTCGCGCCCCCGTCATTATTTGCGGGCGGGCGCCGCAGGTCACTTACTACCCTGGAAGCAGCATGTACAAGCTCGTTCTCATCCGCCACGGCGAATCCACGTGGAATCTCGAAAACCGCTTCACCGGCTGGGTCGATGTCGACCTGACCGAAACCGGCGCCGCCCAGGCCAGGCAGGCCGGCAAGCTGCTCAAGGAAGCGGGCTATGGCTTCGACATCGCCTACACCTCGGTGCTCAAGCGCGCCATCCGCACGCTCTGGTACGTGCAGGACGAAATGGACGAAATGTGGATTCCGGTGCGCAACGAATGGCGCCTGAACGAACGCCACTACGGCGCGCTGTCGGGCCTGAACAAGGCCGAGACCGCCGCCAAGTACGGCGACGAGCAGGTCCTGGTCTGGCGCCGCAGCTACGACACCCCGCCGCCCGCGCTGCAACCGGACGATGAACGCGCCGCGTTCAACGACCCGCGTTATGCCAACGTGCCGCGCGACCAGGTGCCGCTGACCGAATGCCTCAAGGACACCGTGGCCCGTGTGCTGCCGCTGTGGAACGAATCGATCGCTCCGGACATCCAATCGGGCAAGCGCGTGGTGATTGCCGCCCATGGCAACAGCATCCGCGCGCTGGTGAAGTACCTCGACCAGATTTCGGATGACGACATCGTCGGCCTCAACATTCCCAATGGCATCCCGCTCGTCTACGAACTGGACGCCAACCTGCGCCCGCTGCGCCATTACTACCTGGGCGACCAGGAAGCCCTGGCCGCCTCGCTGGCGGCCGTGGCCAACCAGGGCAAGGCCCGCTGACGACAGGCCGCAGCCCGCGCCCGCCCCGGTCTGGTCCGGGTAGGCGCGGGCGGGTTGCCGATGGCCATGTGTGACCGCGCCCACCCGGCGCGCAAGCCCCCGCAGGCCTTTTTCTGCGCACCCTCTTATACTGTCGGACAAATCCGGCGCCGCCGGCCTGAAGGCCAGGCACCCGGATCGCCCCCCTAGCCAATCCTCATACTGTTCAGGCTGCCCCACATGCGTAAGACGCTCAAGAACATTAGCCTAGTCTCGGTCGGCGTCGTTGCCGGCGTGCTGGCCACGCTGCAGATCTCGGCGACGGCCCAGAACTCGTCCGGCCCCCTGCCGCTCGACCAGCTCCGGCTGATGTCCGACATCTTCGGCCAGATCAAGCGCGAGTACGTGGAGCCGGTGGATGACAAGAAGCTGCTGACCGAAGCCATCAAGGGCATGGTCGCCAGCCTCGACCCGCACTCGGCCTACCTGGACGAGAAGGACTTCAAGGAACTGCAGGAAGGCACGCGCGGCCGCTTTGCCGGCCTGGGGATCGAGATCTCGCAGGAGGAAGGCCTGGTCAAGGTCATCAACCCGATCGAGGACACCCCCGCCTTCCGCGCCGGCATCCAGCCGGGCGACCTGATCACCCGCATCGACGACAAGCCCGTGCGCGGCCTGCCGCTGGAGCAGGCGGTCAAGCGCATGCGCGGCGAGCCCGGCACCAAGGTCACGCTGACGATCTACCGCAAGAGCGAGGAACGCACGTTCCCGGTCTCGATCACGCGCGCGGAGATCCGCGTGCAGTCGGTCAAGACCAAGATGCTGGACAACAACACCATCGGGTGGATCCGCCTGACGAGCTTCCAGGAGCGCACGGTGTCCGACCTGGGCCGCCGCCTGCGCGAGATGGCCGAGAAGAACCCGGGCCTCAAGGGCGTGATCCTGGACCTGCGCAACAACGGCGGCGGCGTGCTGCAGGGCGCGGTCGGCGTGGCCGCGGCGTTCCTGCCCGAAGATGCCACCGTGGTCTCGACCAACGGCCAGGTGCCCGATGCCAAGCGCGTCTACAAGGCCACCTTCAACAACTACCGCCTCTCGTCGCTCGAGGACGATCCGCTCAAGGACCTCCCGCCGCTGTTCAAGAAGATTCCGATGATCGTGCTGACCAACGCCTACTCGGCCTCGGCATCGGAAATCGTGGCCGGCGCGCTCCAGGACCACCATCGCGCCACGCTGATGGGCAAGACCACGTTCGGCAAGGGTTCGGTGCAGACCGTGCGCCCGCTGACCAATGACACCGGCATCAAGCTGACCATCGCGTACTACTACACGCCGACGGGCAAGTCGATCCAGGCCAAGGGCATCCGCCCGGACATCCCGGTCGACCAGAATCCCGAGGGCGATCCGGACGACGCGCTGATCACGCGCGAAATCGACACCGAGCGCCACCTGCACAACAAGCAGGAGTCGGAAGAGCCGGAAATGAACGCGCGCGAGCAGCGCCGGGTGGACGAACTGCGCCGTCTCGAGGAAGAGAACGCCAAGAAGACGCCGGAGGAACGCGAGAAGGATCGCCGCAAGAAGCCGGTGGAATTCGGCTCGGCCGACGACTTCATGCTCCAGCAGGCCATCGCCCAACTCAATGGCAAGCCGGTACAGCGGTCGAAGTCGCGGCTCGAGGCGTCGCAGGCCGCCGGCAAGCCGGACACCGACACGGGCAAGGCCAAGGCCACGCCGACCGCCGACAAGGCCCCGGCGAAACCCGCCGCCAAGCCGGCTGACAAGACCCCGGCCAAGCCCGCCAGCCAGCCGCCCGCCAGCGCGCCGATTGGCGAGCCGCTGGGCACGCCGACTGGCAAGGCGCGCTGACGCGCTGAATCCAGGTAGTCCGACGACGGCCCGCGGTGCTCACCGACGGGCCGTTGTTGTTTCCAGCGCACGATATCGCACGACCGCACTTTCGCACCCCCGCACCATGAACGACGACCAACTGCTGCGCTACTCGCGCCATATCCTGCTGGACGAACTCGGCATCGAGGGCCAGGAGCGGCTGCTGGCGGGCCATGCGCTGGTGATCGGCGCGGGCGGGCTCGGGGCGGCCGCGCTGCCCTACCTGGCCTCGGCCGGCGTGGGGCGCATCACCATCGTCGACGATGACGACGTGGACCTGACCAACCTGCAGCGCCAGATCCTGCACACCACGGCCAACGTGGGGCGGCCCAAGGTGGAGTCGGCCCGGGAAGGGCTGTTGCGGATCAATCCCGATGTCGATGTGCGGATGGTCGCCCAGCGCGTGGGCGATGCGGAACTGGACGCGCTGGTGGCGGCCGCCGATGTCGTGCTCGATTGTTGTGACAATTTCGCCACACGCCACGCGGTGAACCGCGCCTGCCTCGCCCATCGCAAGCCGCTGGTCTCGGGCGCCGCGCTGCGTTTCGACGGCCAGGTCAGCGTGTTCGACCTGCGCGATGCCGATGCCCCGTGCTACGGCTGCCTGTTCCCGCCCTCGGAACCGGCGCCCGAAGCCGCCTGCGCAACGATGGGCGTGTTTGCCCCGCTGGTCGGCATGGTCGGCACGGTGCAGGCGGCGGAGGCGCTCAAGCTGCTGACCGGCGTCGGCCAGACACTGGCCGGCCGGCTGCTGATGGTCAATGCGATGTCGATGGAGTGGACCACGATGCGGCTGGCGCGCACGCCGGCCTGCGAGGTCTGCGGCGGGCATCACTAACGGAAGCGTTAGCGAGCCATCGGCCCGGCGATCCCGGCGGTGGAGCCCCCTCCCCGCCGGTTCGCCTGATTGCGCGATGTGCTGCCGAGAATGCTGGATGAAGAAAAGAATCCGAATGAGAACGGTTAATAACCCGTTCCACACGGATGCGCGATGCCGCCAGGCACCGCGCGGTGTGCCGGAGGCTTATTGCTCGCCCGGCTCCATCTGCGACTGCAGGTAGTTCTGCAGGCCAACCTTGTCGATCAGGTCGAGCTGCGTCTCCAGGTATTCGATGTGTTCCTCGGTGTCCGTGAGGATGTCCACGAGGATCTCGCGGCTCACGTAATCGCCCACCGACTCGCAGTACGCAATGCCTTCCTTTACGGTGGCGTGCGCGGTCTGCTCGAGCTTCAGGTCGCACTTGAGCATCTCGGGGGTGTCTTCGCCGAGCAGCAGCTTGTGCAGGTCCTGGAGGTTCGGCAGGCCGTCAAGCATCAGGATGCGGTCGATCAGGCGGTCGGCGTGCTTCATTTCGCCGATCGATTCCTTGTACTCGACATCACCGAGCTTCTTCAGGCCCCAGTGCCGATACATGCGGGCGTGGAGGAAATACTGGTTGATCGCGGTCAGCTCGTTCTTGAGCTGGGCGTTCAGATGCTGGATGACTTTCTTGTCACCTTTCATAGGGGGCTCCTGTCATGACAACCGGACCCGCGCAAAAGCACGAAGGGGCGCCAAGTGGCGCCCCATTGCAGTCGGAACCGCGGTACAGCCCGAACGGATCAGGCCACCAGCGCGGTACGCTGATCGTTCGCGACTGCCGGGTCACGAGTGTCCATTATCGCACGTGACGTAGCCGTGGAACAGGAAGAAATCTCTACGACCTGGATGGTCGATACCGAGGAGGCACGCATCGTCTGCACAGCGGCCACGCCTTCGCACAGCACTTGCTTCGCGCAGTCGCGGCAACGGCCGCAGCAGGTGCCCACGCCGAGGGTCTCGGCGAGTTCGTCCATGGTCGAGACGCCAAGATGGGCGGCGCCATGAATCTCGTGGTCGGTAACCTGGTTGCAGATGCAGACGTACACAAATACCTCCTGGGGGCGGTGTCGGCACCGGCATGCCGAACAGCGATGGAGACCAGAATATCAGAGAACCAGAATGATAACAATTCCCATTAATCGCCTTGGGGGTATGGCGCCACACAGGCGGTACGGATGCTTTTCCGGGGCCACTTTTCGCATGAAAAAGTGACCCCGCGTTCGCCAGCATCGCAGACAAAAACCCTAAGGAATCAAGGGTTGTGTGAGACCGGAGAGGGTCGGACTCAGGGCGCCAACTGCTTCAGCGCCGCCGCCAGTTCCTCGGGCTCGTAGCAGTTGAGCACGCGGTCCACCAGCGGGCCGAGGCTCTCGCAGTCAGCGTGAATCACTTCCTGCTTCACGCGCAGCAACTGCGCCGGGTGCATCGAGAACTCGCGCAGGCCCATGCCCAGCAGCAGACGCGTCATGGCCGGGTCGCCCGCCATCTCGCCGCACACGGCCACGGGCACGCCAGCCCGGTTGGCTTCCCGGATGGTGCGGGCGATCAGTTGCAGCACGGCCGGGTGGAGCGGGTCGTAGAGGTGGGCCACGGCGTTGTCGGCGCGGTCGATGGCCAGCGTGTACTGGATCAGGTCGTTCGTGCCGATCGACAGGAAATCCATGCGCTTGAGGAACAACGGCAGCAGCAGCACGGCGGCCGGGATCTCGATCATCGCCCCGACCTTCATGCTCGGGTCGTACGGCTGGCCGCGCTCGTCCAGCTGGCGCCGGGCCTGGGCGATCAGGTCCAGCGTCTGGTCGATCTCGCTCGCGTGCGCCAGCATCGGAATCAGCAGCCGCACCGGGCCGAACGCCGAGGCGCGCAGCAGCGCGCGGAGCTGGGTCAGGAACATCCCCGGCTCGGACAGCGACCAGCGGATCGCGCGCAGCCCGAGCGCCGGGTTCAGTGCGGTCTCGAAGTCGTCGCCACGCAGGTCCAGCGGCTTGTCGGCGCCGACGTCGATGGTGCGGATGGTCACGGGCAGGCCGTGCATCGCCTCCACCGCGCGACGGTAGGCGGCAAACTGCTCCTCCTCGTCGGGCATGGCATCGCGCCGGTTCATGAACAGGAATTCGGAGCGGAACAGCCCCACCCCGACCGCGCCGGCGGCCAGCGCGGCGGTGGCGTCCTCGGCCAGTTCGATATTGGCCAGCAGCTCGATCTCGAGCCCGTCCAGCGTCACGGAAGGCGTGTGGCGCAGCCGTTGCAGGCGCTTCTTTTCCAGCGCGCGTTCGCTCTGGCGGTGGCGGTATTCCTCGAGGATGATTGCCGACGGATCGACGATGACCAGCCCCGCGTCGCCATCGATGATGATCCAGTCGTCCTGGCGGATCAGCTCGCTGGCGCTTTTCACGCCCACGGCGGCCGGGATGTCCAGGCTGCGCGCGACGATGGCCGTGTGCGAGGTGCGCCCGCCCAGGTCGGTCACAAAGCCATGGAACACGGTCTGGCGGAACTGCAGCATGTCCGCCGGGCCGATGTCATGCGCCACGACGATCACGCCTGGCGCAGGCTCGCCATCCGGGGCCAGGGCCGGCACGGGCGCCGGCGCCAGCACCGGTGCGCCGGCCAACACCTTCAGGATCCGCTCCACTACCTGCTGGATGTCGGCCTTGCGCTCGCGCAGGTACTCGTCCTCGATCTCGTCGAACTGACGCATCAGTTCCTCGAGGCGGGTGGTGAGCGCCCACTCGGCGTTGTAGCGGCGCTGGCGGATCAGGGCCTCGGGCTCGCGCGAGAGCGCCTCGTCGTCGAGGATCATCGCGTGCACGTCCAGGAACGCGCCCATTTCCTCGGGCGCGTCGCGCGGCAGGTCACGCTTGAGCGTCACCAGCTCCGCGCGCACGGCGGCGCGCGCCGAGCGTAATCGCTCCACCTCCGCATCGAGCCGGTCTTCATCGACCAGATAGTGCGAAACGTCGAGCGCAGCCGGCGCGAGGATGTGGGCCCGCCCGATGGCGACCCCTCGCGAAACCGGAATGCCGTGCAAGGCAAAAGGCATGAACCGCTCCGTCAGGAACGTTTAGGAATTCGGTATTGTGCGTCGATACTCACTCGCCCTCGCCGAACCGGTTGGCGATCAGCGCCAGCAGCGCGTCCATCGCCTCGTTCTCGTCGGGGCCATCGGTCTCGATCGTGACCGTCGAACCAATGCCCGCCGCAAGCATCATGACGCCCATGATGCTTTTGGCATCGACCTGGCGACCGTTGCGGGACATTTTGACCTGGCTGGCGAAACTCCCCGCCAGTTGCGTCAGTTTGGCGGAGGCGCGGGCATGGAGCCCGAGCTTATTGATGATGGTTGTGTCCCTCAGCAGCATATTTGTCGGGATGATTGGCGGTTTGGTTCTGGACGGTGGTGTTGCCGACCTGCAGCACGCCCTGCGCGCCGCCGGCCAGCGCCTTGGTGGCAAGCTGGTCGAGCACCTCGGTGCGGTAGCAGATCGCCCGCACGAGCATGGGAAGATTGACGCCGGCAAGCACCTTGACCTTGCCGGGATCGGCCAGGCGCGCGGCGATATTGGCCGGCGTGGCCCCGAAAATATCGGTCAGCACCAGGGCGCCGTTGGCCTCGGAGACCGCGGCCAGGCGGCGCCGGGCTTCGGCGAGCACCACGGCGGGGTCGGCGTCGGGAACGACGTCGATGGCCTCCACGCGCGGCGGTTGGCCGCAATAGACGTGGGCAGCGCAATCCCGCAGCGCCGAAGCCAGCGGCGCGTGCGCGATGATCAGAATTCCTGCCATGATGGTGAATCCGTTGGACTGCCCGAATTGTAGCAGGCGGCCTCGCGGCCAAATCCCGCGATACCGCCCCCGTCCCCGGAGTGTGGTGCCCTAGCGTCGCCCGACTGTCTTATTTGTTGTTGACGGCGGCTTCCAGTGCATCGACGAACATCGCGGCCACGTTGAAGCCGGTCTGCTGCGTGATTTCCTGGAAACAGGTCGGGCTCGTCACATTGACTTCTGTCAGGCAGTCGCCGATCACGTCGAGCCCCACCAGCAGCAGGCCCTGACTGAACAGGCCCGGCGCCAGCGTCTCGGCAATCTCGCGGTCGCGCGCGCTCAGTTCCTGGGCGCGCCCCAGCCCGCCAGCGGCCAGGTTGCCCCGGATCTCGGTGCCCTGCGGAATCCGCGCCAGCGAGTACGGCACCGCCTTGCCGCCGATCAGCAGGATGCGTTTGTCGCCTTGCTTGATGGCCGGAATGTAGCGCTGGATCATCAGCGTGCGGGCGCCGTTGTCGCCCAGCGTCTCGACGATCGCGCCAAGATTCATCGCATCGGGCCCCACGCGGAAGATGCCCATGCCACCCATGCCGTCCAGCGGCTTGACGATGATGTCCTGGTGCTCGGCATGGAAGGCGCGGATGCGGTCCGCATCGCGCGTGACCAGGGTCGGCGTGACGAACTGCGGATAGCGGGCGATGGCCAGCTTCTCCGAGTGGTCGCGAATCGCCTGCGGCTTGTTGAAGATGCGGGCGCCCTGCGCCTCGGCCAGCTCCAGAAGCCACGTACTCGTCACATATTCCATGTCGAACGGCGGGTCCTTGCGCATCAGCACCGCGTCGAACGTGGCCAGCGGCGCCAGCACCGGGTCGCCGAGGCGGAACCAGTCGGTCGCATCGTCTGTGACGCGCAGCGGCTGCGTCACCGCCTCCACCACGTTATTGTCCAGCGACAGTCGCGACTGAAGGCAGAACGACAGTTCGTGCCCGCGCGCCGCCGCTTCCTTCATCATGGCGTAGGTGGAGTCCTTGTACGTCTTGAAGGTCTCCAGCGGATCGGTAATGAACAGGATGCGCATGGTGGGATCTGGGTTCCTGGCTCAGATGATCGGGTTCGGATCGGTCTTCTCGAGTTCCAGCGAGGCCGCCAGCAGCGCCAGCCGCGCCACCACGCCATACATATAGAAGCGGTTCGGCACGGCCGCGCCGGGCTTGGCGTGGCTGTCCGGAATGCCGTTCGGGGCAAACGCCAGCGGCACGAAATGCATGCCCGGCGCGTTCAGGTTCTCGTCGTTGCCGCGGCCCGTGTGCACGCGGTAGAAGCCGCCCACCACGTAGCGGTCGATCATATAGACCACCGGCTCGGCCACTGCCTCGTTCACCTTCTCGAAGGTGTGCACGCCTTCCTGGATGATGACGTCGGAGACTTCCAGCCCCTCCTTCACCACGCTCATCTTGTTGCGTTCCTTGCGGTTCAGGCCCTTGACCTCGGACGGGTCGCGCACGGTCATGATACCCATGCCATAGGTACCAGCATCGGCCTTCACCACCACGTACGGCGTTTCCTTGATGCCGTACTCGCGGTATTTCTTGGCGATCTTCTTCAGCACGCCTTCCACGGCATCGGCCAGTTCTTCCTCGCCCACGCGCTCGTGGAAATCCACGCCAGTGGTGCGGGCGAAGTAGGGATTGACCATCCACGGGTCGATATCGATCAGCTTGGCGAACTTCTTCGCCACCTCGTCATAGGCAGCGAAGTGGCTGCTCTTGCGGCGCGTGGACCAGCCCGCATGCAGCGGCGGCAGCAGGTACTGTTCGTTGATGTTCTCGAGGATGGGCGGGATGCCGGCCGAGAGGTCGTTGTTGAGCAGGATCGAACAGGGGTCGAAATCCTTCAGCCCCAGCCGGCGGCCCTTGGTGCCCAGCCGCGCGAGCGGCTCCACCACCAGCGTCTGGCCGTCGGGCAGCTCGATCGGGGTGGGTTCGGTAATGTCTTCGGACAGCGACCCGAGCCGCACATTGAGGCCGGCCTGGCGCATGATCAGCGACAGCCGCGCCACGTTCTGCAGATAGAACATGTTGCGGGTGTGCCGCTCGGGGATCAGCAGCAGGTTCTTGGCGTCCGGGCAGATCTTCTCGATCGCGGCCATGGCGGCCTGGACGGCCAGCGGCAGCATTTCAGGGGCGAGGTTGTTGAACCCACCCGGGAACAGGTTGGTATCCACCGGCGCCAGCTTGAACCCGGCATTGCGCAGGTCCACGGAGCAGTAGAACGGCGGGGTATGCTCCTGCCATTCCAGCCTGAACCAGCGCTCGATGGACGGGGTCGCGTCCAGGATCTTCTTTTCGAGTTCGAGCAGCGGACCGTTCAGCGCGGTGATGAGATGCGGGACCATATCCATCCTAATTGATCGTCTTTATTGTCCGCCCCGATTGTAGAGGAACGGCCAATAGGCTGCTGGCGCCCGCCGCATAACCATATGCAGCGGCCAGCATAATAATCTGGGATGTGGGGGCGGCCGGGCAAAAAAAAAGCGCGGCGTGTGCCGCGCTTTCAAATGGCCTGACAGATACGGGGAGCGTTCTGCAGGTGGAGGAAACTGCCTCACTCGCACTGTATGTGCGGCTCCCCTTAAAGACAATTGAGACTTTTTAAGATCCGATTTAAGCACTCTGCGAATACCCCGCGGGGCCTTGCCGGTACTGGCCCCGCGCCCGCTCGGGCGGCTTTCGGGCAGAAAAAAGCCCGGCACGAGGCCGGGCGAAACTCCTGAGAGAAGATTCCCAATCAGCTCTCCAGCACAACTCTGTCGCGGATATCAGACCTCGTAGGCGGTTTCGCCGTGGGAGGTGATGTCCAGGCCTTCGCGCTCTTCCTCTTCCGGAACGCGCAGGCCAATCAGCATGTCGACCAGCTTGTAGGCCACCAGGGCCACGATGCCCGACCACACGATGGTGGTCAGCACGCCTTCGAACTGGATCCAGACCTGGCCGGCGATCGAATAATCGTCCGCCACCTTGTTGGCCACGTAGTCATAGATGCCCGTGCCGCCCAGGCTCGGTGCGGCGAACACGCCGGTCAGCAGCGCACCCAGGATGCCGCCCACGCCGTGCACGCCGAAGACGTCCAGCGAGTCGTCCATGCCAAGCAGGCGCTTCAGGCCGGTCACACCCCACAGGCACAGCAGGCCAGCCAGCAGGCCGATCACGATGGCGCCCATCGGGCCGACGAAGCCGGCTGCCGGGGTGATCGCCACGAGGCCGGCCACGGCGCCCGAGGCACCACCCAGCATCGACGGCTTGCCCTTGCCGATCCACTCGCCGAAGGTCCACGACAGCACGGCGGCGGCGGTAGCCAGCAGCGTGTTGACGAAGGCCAGGGCGGCGCCGCCGTTGGCTTCCAGGCCCGAGCCGGCGTTGAAGCCGAACCAGCCGAACCACAGCAGCGAGGCACCGACCATGGTGAAGGTCAGGCTGTGCGGACGGATCGCCTCGCGGCCGAAGCCGATGCGCTTGCCGTACATGAAGGCACCCACCAGGCCCGCCACAGCGGCGTTGATGTGCACCACGGTACCGCCGGCGTAGTCCAGCGCGCCCTTCTGGAACAGCCAGCCCGACTTGGCCGTGGCGGCGGTGCCGGCAGCGGCGTCGGTGTAGGCGTCCGGACCCGGCCAGAACCAGACCATGTGGGCCATCGGGATGTAGGCGAAGGTGAACCAGAGCACCACGAACACCAGCACGGCCGAGAACTTGGCGCGCTCGGCGAAGGCGCCGATGATCAGGCTGCAGGTGATGGCGGCGAAGGCGCACTGGAAGGCGAAGAACACCAGTTCCGGCACGACCACGCCCTTGCTGAACGTGGCGGCCACGGCGTCCACCGTCAGGCCCTTCATGAACAGCCGGTCAGTGCCGCCGAAGAAGGCGTTGCCTTCAGTGAAGGCGAAGCTGTAGCCGTAGATGGCCCACAGGATCGACACCACCGAGAAGATCACCAGACACTGCATCAGCACCGAGAGCATGTTCTTGGAGCGGACCAGGCCGCCGTAGAACAGGGCCAGGCCGGGCAGCGTCATCAGGATGACGAAGGCCGTGCAGACCAGCAGCCAGGCGGTATCGCCCTTGTTCGGCACGGGTGCGGCGGCGGGGGCAGCTTCGGCCGGCGCAGCAGCGGCGGCGGCAGGGGCC
>NZ_CAJPVH010000043.1 GCF_905397395.1 Cupriavidus campinensis | reverse complement strand
CTGGCCCGCGCCGAGGTGCGCCAGCCGCTCACGCCGGCCACGCGCGCGCTGACGGCGCGGCTGGAAGCCACCATGGCGCTGCTGCCGCCCGCTGCCCTCCCGACCTTTCCGCCTTCACCCATGCACATTCCGACAGCAACCGGTAAAATGCCGGATTGCTTAAAAAATGTGCATCATGTCACGTGAATGGAACGCCAGCGTCACGGTTGCCGCTGTCATCGAACGCGGCGGCCGCTTCCTGCTGGTTGAAGAGGAAACGCGCGACGGCCTGCGGCTGAACCAGCCGGCCGGCCACCTGGAAGCGGGCGAAAGCCTGATCCGCGCCGTCGTGCGCGAGACCCTCGAGGAAACCGCCCACACCTTCGAGCCGCGCGCGCTGCTCGGCTGCTATATGAGCCGGGGCCTGTCGTCGCGCGACCAGGGCGACACCACCTATATCCGCTTCGCCTTCACCGGCGACCTTGGCACGCTCGATGAGGGCCGCCAGCTCGATACCGGCATCATCCGCACGCTGTGGATGACGGCCGAGGAGCTGCGCGCCTGCCCCGAGCGCCATCGCACCCCGCTGCTGATGGCCTGTGTGGACGACTACCTCGCCGGCAAGCGCTTCGCGCTGGATGTGCTTTATACGCATCCCACGAGCGTGGCGACCACCACGGGAGACGCATCGTGAGCGGCAAGCGGGTGGTCGTGGGCATGTCGGGCGGGGTCGATTCGTCGGTCACCGCGTGGCTGCTCAAGCAGCAGGGGTACGAGGTCATCGGCCTGTTCATGAAGAACTGGGAGGACGATGACGACAGCGAATACTGCTCCACGCGCGAGGACTGGCTCGACGTGGTGTCCGTGGCCGACCTGATCGGCGTGGACGTGGAGGCGGTGAACTTCGCCGCCGAATACAAGGACCGCGTGTTCGCCGATTTCCTGCGCGAGTACTCGGCCGGCCGCACGCCCAACCCGGACGTGCTCTGCAATGCCGAGATCAAGTTCAAGGCGTTTCTGGACCACGCGATGTCGCTGGGCGCCGACACCATCGCCACGGGCCACTATGCGCGCGTGCGGCAGGCGGACAACGGGCGCTTCGAGCTGCTCAAGGCGTTCGACCACACCAAGGACCAGAGCTACTTCCTGCATCGGCTGAACCAGGCGCAGCTGTCGCGCACGCTGTTCCCGCTGGGCGAGATGCCGAAGACGCGCGTGCGCGAGATCGCCGCCGAGATCGGCCTGCCGAACGCGAAGAAGAAGGATTCGACCGGGATCTGCTTTATCGGCGAGCGGCCGTTCCGCGACTTCCTCAATCGCTACCTGCCGACCAAGCCGGGGCCGATGAAGACGCCCGAGGGCAAAGTGGTGGGGGAGCACATCGGACTGGCGTTCTATACGCTGGGCCAGCGCAAGGGCATTGGCCTGGGCGGCAGCCGCGAAGGCAGCGGCGATGCCTGGTACGTGGCGCGCAAGGACATGGCCAGCAACACGCTGTACGTGGTGCAGGGGCACGACCATCCGTGGCTGCTGACGCCGGTGCTGGAAGCGGCTGACCTGTCCTGGGTGGCGGGTGAGCCACCTGCAGCCGGCGCCGAGATGGCGGCCAAGACGCGCTATCGCCAGAGCGATGCGGCATGCCGGGTAGAAGCGGCCAATGGCGACGTGCTGAAGCTGGCCTTCGCCGAGGCGCAATGGGCGGTGACGCCGGGCCAGTCCGCCGTGCTCTACGACGGCGACGTCTGCCTGGGCGGCGGCATCATCCAGTGAAACCGACGGCTGGCGCTCTGGCGCCAGCCCGCTGAGCCTGCGCTCAACCTGCCGAGGGCAGGGCGGTGTCGATGAACGACTGGCGCTTCTCGATCTTTTCCTGGAACGCGACGAGGTTCGGGTATTGCTCGCGCCAGCCGATGTTCGGGAAACGGAAGTCCAGGTAGGCCAGGGCGCAGCCCACGGCCACGTCGGCCAGGGTGAAATGGATGCCGGTGCACCACGGGCGCTCGCCCAGGCCCGAGGCCATCGCGGCCAGTGCGGCGTCGATCTTGGTCCGCTGGCGCTGGACCCATGACTCGCTGCGCTGGCCTGCCTCGCGCTGGGTGGTTTCCAGGCGTACCAGCAGCGCGGCGTCGAGCAGGCCATCGGCCAGGGCTTCCCAGCAGCGCACCTCGAGCCGCTCGCGGCTGCCCTGCGGAATCAGGCGGCCAACCGGCGACAGCGTATCGGCGTATTCGGCGATCACGCGCGAATCGAAGACCGCGCCACCGTCCTCCATGACCAGGCAGGGCACCTTGCCGA
This sequence comes from Cupriavidus campinensis, assembly GCF_905397395.1. Taxonomy (GTDB): domain Bacteria; phylum Pseudomonadota; class Gammaproteobacteria; order Burkholderiales; family Burkholderiaceae; genus Cupriavidus; species Cupriavidus campinensis. The sequence continues at coordinate 49,755 of NZ_CAJPVH010000043.1, read as the reverse complement.
GCGGGTTGAACTGGCCGATGGTGGTTTCGGGCGACCAGACGTTCTCCTCGATCATCTGGTAGTCGACCTTCTTTTCCGCCAGCACCACGCGCACCTTGCGCGCGTACGGGCTGGTGTGGGACGCATACAGCTTCATGTTCTCCCCTTGAGCTTGTTATGAAGTGCATCGGCGCTCTGTGGCTGCCATGGCGCCCTGGCGGGCGGCATGTCGATGGACTTCATAACAGGCTACTGGATTGGCGAGCGCGAGTATACCCGCGCCGGCCCGCGCATGCCGTGTCAATGCGGCGCTTCGCACGCTCCGTGTCGCCTGACCCATGGCGCACCGCACAGGTGCGGTGGGCGATGGTAAAATCCCGCGTTGCGCGATGCCGGCCAGCCCTTTGTGGCGTGCCGGTGGCAGGTCCGATGGCGCGCCCGGCGGCTCGCCCCGTGCGGCGCATCGGTCGCTTGAAGCCGCCCGCCTCGCCAGTCTTCGCATGGTTACCGCGCCCCCGCGGAACCCCGTCTTCCCCTCTTTCTCCCGGTTGCCAGCATGTCCACCCCATCCCTTTCGCCGCTCACCGCACTGTCTCCCATCGATGGCCGTTATGCCGCCAAGGCCGACGCGCTGCGCGAGTGGCTCTCCGAGGCGGCCTTCATGCGCAACCGCGTGAAGGTCGAGGTCAACTGGCTGATCGCCCTGGCCCAGGCCGGCCTGCCCGACGTGCCGAAGTTCTCGGCCGATTCCGAGGCGAAGCTGCAGGCGCTGGTGGAGAACTTCACCGAAGCCGACGCCGCCCGCATCAAGGACATCGAGGCTGTGACCAACCACGACGTCAAGGCCGTGGAGTACTGGCTCAAGGAGCAGGTCAAGGGCAACGCCGAGCTGGAGGCCGCGAGCGAGTTCATCCATTTCGCCTGCACCTCGGAAGACATCAACAACACCTCGCACGGCATGATGCTCAAGGGCGCCCGTGACGGCGTGCTGGTGCCCACGCTCCAGCGCGTGCAGGCCCGCCTGGTGGAACTGGCACGCGCCAATGCCACCCAGCCGATGCTGTCGCGCACGCACGGCCAGCCGGCCAGCCCGACCACGCTGGGCAAGGAAATGGCCAACGTGGCCGCCCGCCTGGCGCGCGCCATCGAGCGCATCCAGCGCGTGGAACTGCTCGGCAAGATGAATGGCGCGGTGGGTAACTACAACGCCCACCTGTCGGCCTACCCGACGTTCGACTGGGAAGCGTTCTCGAAGCAGGTGATCGAGTCGCGCCTGGGCCTGAGTTTCAACCCGTATACCATCCAGATCGAGCCGCACGACTACATGGCCGAGCTGTTCGACGCTATCGCGCGCGCCAACACGATCCTGCTGGACCTGAACCGCGACGTGTGGGGCTATATCTCGCTGGGCTACTTCAAGCAGCGGACCAAGGCTGGCGAGATCGGCTCGTCGACGATGCCGCACAAGGTCAACCCGATCGACTTCGAGAACTCGGAAGGCAACCTCGGCCTGGCCAACGCGGTGCTGCGCCACCTCTCGGAAAAACTGCCGGTTTCGCGCTGGCAGCGTGACCTGACGGACTCCACCGTGCTGCGCAACATGGGCGTGGCCTTCGGCTACAGCCTGCTGGCCTACGAGGCCTGCCTGCGCGGCCTGGGCAAGCTGGAAACCAATCCGGAACGCCTGAACGAAGACCTCGACAACTGCTGGGAAGTGCTGGCCGAGCCGGTGCAGACCGTGATGCGCCGCTTTGGCGTGCCGAACCCGTACGAGCAGCTCAAGGAGCTGACGCGCGGCAAGGGCATCTCGCGCGAGGCGCTGCAGACCTTCGTGTCGGGCCTGGCGATTCCGGACGATGCCAAGCAATTGCTGCTGGACATGACGCCGGCCAGCTACATCGGCAAGGCCGTGGAACTGGCGAACAAGATCTGACGACGCCGGGGACCCGTAAGGGTCTGGAGCGATGTGGAAGAAGGGCTGGCATTGCGCCGGCCCTTTTTTTGCCCCTGCGACAATGCGTCACATCAAATCATTTGAACGACTTCATGAAGTTCCGCATCTCACAGCACCCGGACGAATGCCAATAATGCGAGAATTCCTGCCAGCAGGATAGGGCGACACAAGCCCCCGCTGGCGAATCGCCCGGCCCGGACGATCGCAAAAAGAAAAATCGAAGGGATTCACAAACATGACTTCATACGGGGTGCACAGCGTCGCGCACAGTCGCGGCGGCAAGGGTGCCAATGGCTACACGGCGACCGCCATCGGCCTGCACTGGCTGATCGCGTTCGGCATTTTCGCGGCGTTCGGGCTGGGCCTGTACATGACCGGCATTCCTGGCCTGACGCCAACCAAGCTCAAGCTTTTCTCGTGGCACAAATGGCTCGGCGTGACGATCTTTGCCGTGGCCGTGCTGCGCGTGCTGTGGCGCGCCACCCACGCCGCGCCGCCTGTGGCAGCCGGCACGCCGGCCTGGCAGGCCCGCGCCGCCGCCGCGGCGCACCATCTGCTCTACCTGCTGATCCTCGTGGTGCCGCTGACCGGCTATTTCTACAGCCTCTCTGCCGGCGTGCCCGTGGTCTACCTGGGCCTCTGGAAGATGCCGGTGCTGATCGAGGCCAATACCACGCTCAAGCCGATCCTGCAGGCCGTCCACGCCTGGCTCAACTACCTGATGGCGGGCATCGTGCTGCTGCACGCAGCCGCCGCCATCAAGCACCAGGTGATCGACCGCGACGGCACGCTTGCCCGGATGATTCCGTTCCTGCGCTGAATGACATCGTATTTTCCTGAGAGGAGTGCACCGATGAAACGCATGACCCGTCCCGGCGCCATCGTCGTAGCCGCCGCGCTGGCCACGGCCGGCCTGGCCGCCAACCTGGCCTGGGCGCAGATCGACACGGCCAAGAGCACCGTCACCGCCACGGCGCGGCAGATCGGCGTGCCGATGGAAGGCAAGTTCAAGAAGTTCGACGCCACGGTCGATTTCGACCCGGCCAAGCTGGCCACGTCGTCCGCCAAGGTGGAAATCGACGTGTCGAGCTTCGAGATCGGCGATGCCGAGACCACCAAGGAGGTCAAGGGCAAGGATTGGTTCGACGCCGCAAAATTTCCCAAGGCCGTGTTCCAGTCCACCGCCATCAAGGCCGGTGCAGCCGGGAAGTACGATGTGGCCGGCAAGCTGACCATCAAGGGCAAGACCCTGGACGTGGTGGTGCCTGCCACCTACAAGCAGGACGCGGCAGGGCAGGTGTTCGACGGTGTGCTGCCGATCAAGCGCACCGTGTTCAATATCGGCGACGGCGAATGGAAGGACACTTCCGTGGTGGCCGACGACGTGCAGATCAAGTTCCATATCGTGACCCCGGCGAAGAAGGGCTGAAGCAGGCCGCGTGCCCGCCCACCGATTTTTCGCTGAATTTCGACTTTCCTCTCCAACCTTTTGACGGGAGACCCAGACATGAAGATGCGCACCCTGTTCGCGGCCGTTGCCGCTGCCTCCGCCACGTTGGCCGCCGGCGCCGCCATGGCCAACGCCGTGACCTACAACGTGGACCCGACCCACACCTACCCGAGCTTCGAGGCCGACCACATGGGCGGCCTGTCCAACTGGCGCGGCAAGTTCGACAAGTCGACCGGCGTGGTCACGCTGGACCGCGCGGCCAAGGCCGGCACGGTCGAGATCAAGATCGACCCGTCGTCGATCGACTTCGGCAACGCCAAGCTGAATGAGCACGCCAAGGGCCCGGACATGTTCGACGTGCAGGCCTTCCCGGAAGCCACCTACAAGGGCAAGTTCTCGAAGTTCAAGGGCGACGTGCCGACCGAGGTGGATGGCGTGCTGACGCTGCGCGGCGTGTCGAAGCCGGTAAAGCTGGAAATTCGCCAGTTCAAGTGCATGGAGCACCCGATGCTCAAGCGCGAGGCATGCGGTGCCGATGCCGTGGGCCAGTTCAATCGCGCGGACTTCGGCATCGACTACGGCGCGAAGTACGGTTTCAAGCAGGACGTCAAGCTGGCGATCCAGGTGGAAGCCGTCAAGGCCGACTAAGTCAGGCGTTTGTTACAAAACGGGAAGGGCCGGCAACACGCCGGCCCTTTTTTCGTTCCTGCCGATACCCCTCTTCATGGCGCGGAAGCATTGTTGTATGGTTTCCGGCAGCCACAGTACAATGGCTCGCCGCAGTCCCACCCTCGGGGGCGCCGCGCCTGCCACTCCCGGCGTGCGTCTGCCCCATAACCGGTCACGCGCATCGTTATGAGTATTGGCTGCATTCCCTGATTCCGGTACCCCCGCCGCAAGCTTCTTGCCTGAGCTGTACCCGGCCGGCCCCTTTGGGCGCCCCGGCCCACAGCGTTCCCTGGATTTCCCTGGCGCGATACCGTGTACTCCAAAACGCAAATCGATCCGGTAGTTAGCTTCCGCAACTCGCAGGGCGAGCAGGTGCGGGGCACGATCATCAATCTCCAGCGCAAGTCGCTGGTGATGGAAATCTACAATCCCTATTCGATCGTTCAGGTCAGCGAGGTGCTCAGTGAGCTGAGCGTGCGGATGGGGGCGAAGAACGCCTACCTCGGCAAGGCCGTGGTCATGAGCCTGGTGAATACCGGCCTGACCGCCGTGGTCTCCCTGACATTGATCGACGAATGGCGCGAGCTGACCGACGTCAACGACGCACCGAAATCGGTCGCGCGGGAGGCCGAGCTGTTCGTGCAGGACTGGGACACCCGTTTCAATATCCGCCGCGACTACCAGATCGTGGTCAACGAGATGCGCGCGTACCTCTCGGAGGTGTCGCGCTGGGTCGAGCAGGTGGACCTGACCGAGTCGCTGCCCAAGACCGAGGGGCGGCTGCGCGAGGACGTGTTCTACGAACTGGCCTCGCCGCTGATGGGCAAGGTCAAGGTGTACCTGGACTGGCTCGAGGGCGAGGCCCAGCAGGTGGACCCCGAGATCGCCCCCGTGCACCGTACCTATGCCCAGGCGGCCCTGCACCCGCTGCTGCTGCGTGCGCCGTTCGTCTATCGGACGTTTACGAAGCCGCTTGGCTATGCCGGCGACTACGAGATGGTCAACCAGATCCTGAGCGACCCGCAGCAGGGGCCGACCACGTACTTCCAGATCGTCAACACGGCGTTCCTGAAGGCGGCGGTGGCCACCGCGCACCGCAACCGGATCGACCTGCTGGTCGATTACCTGACTCGCCAGGCCGAGCGCGCGCGTGCCGAAGGCCGGCCGTTCCGCGTGCTGAACGTGGGCTGCGGGCCGGCGTTCGAGATCCAGCGCTTCGTGCGCGAGTACCCGAATCCGGAATTGCTGTCGTTCCAGCTCGTGGATTTCAGCGAGGAAACACTCGCGTACACGCGCAATTCCATCGAGCGCTCGGCGGCTTCGGCCGGGCACAAGGTGTCCGTCGAAATGGTCCACCAGTCGGTGCATGACCTGCTCAAGCGCCGGATCTCGCCCGACGACCCCACCACGCGCACATTCGACGCCGTGTACTGCGCCGGGCTGTTCGACTACCTGTCGGACAAGGTCTGCTCGCGGCTGCTGACCTATTTCGCCTCGCGCACGCGCCCGGGCGGCCATCTGCTGGTTACCAACGTCCACTCCGACAACCCCGAGAAGTTCGGGATGGAGCACCTGCTGGAGTGGTACCTGATCTATCGCGACGAGGCCGGCATGGCCTCGCTGCTGCCGGAGAACTCGAATGCCCACCGACTCTATGTCGATGAAACCGGCGTCAATGTCTTCGCCGAAGCCGCTATCCAGTGACGCCGAGGTGGCGCCGTCTGCCCCGGCGGCGCGTGGCAACGAGCTGTACGCCGGCTACCAGTCCGAGTTGGCCGACTTTCGCCTGGCGTTCAGCCGGGGCGGCGCCTACACGGCCATCGTGCTGGTGCTGCTGGGCGTAGGGCTCGATTACGGCCAGTATCCGGACAAGCAACTGCCGTTCGCCGTGGCGCGGATCGTGGTGTCGCTGCTGATCGCCGGGGTGATCGTGGCGCTCTACAGCAACGCCGGCCGCCGCTTCGCGCCGTGGCTGACGATGTCGTGGCTGCTGCTGCCGCAGATCATGATTGCGTGGATGATCTCGCAGACCGAGGGCGTGGAGTCGCCGTACTACGTGGGCCTGAACCTGGCGATCTTCGCGTCCGGTATCGCGCTGCCGTTCGGGCTCTGGCAGAACCTTGTCTTCGGCGTGCTCTCGTACCTGCTCTATGCGGCAGCCTGCCTGCTGCACTCGGGCGGTGTCGAGCCGATGGGCACCTTCATCGTCAATTCGCTGTTCCTGCTGTTTGCCGCGGCGGCCAGTGGCGTGTACACGTTCTTTAATGAACGGGCGCGCTTCATGCTGTTCCGCCTGAAGGCCGAAGTGGCGGACAAGAACACCGAACTCGAGGTCATCAACCGCAAGCTGGTCGATATCAAGGGCCAGATGCTCCAGCAGGAGAAGATGGCCGCCATCGGTACGCTGGCGGCGGGTTTGCTGCACGAAGTCAACAATCCTGTGAACTTCTGCCTGATGGCAATCGAGGTGGCCATGGAGGAACCGGTCACCAAGAACGAGCCGGGGCTCCAGGAGTGCCTGGTCGATGCCAAGCAGGGCATGCAGCGCATCCAGCATATCGTCTCCGACCTGAAGACATTCGCTTACCGCAAGCCGGGGGCCGAGGTAGAGGGCACCCCGTTCCTGTTCGAGAAGGCACTGGACTCATCGGTCCGGCTGACCGCGCACGAGCTGCGCGGCGTGAAGGTAACGCGCGAATTGCCCGACGATACGCTCGTGATGGGCGACGAAGCGGCAATTATCGGCGTGCTGATCAACCTGTTCTCGAACGCCGCGCTGGCCATGCGCAAGGCCGGCACGCAGCAGCCGGCCATCCACACCACGGTGAAGTGGGCCGACGGCCGCCTGCACGTGAATGTGCGCGACAACGGGCCTGGCATTGCGCCGGAGCACCTTGCGCGGGTGTTCGAGCCATTCTTCACCACGCGCGAGGTGGGCCAGGGTTTGGGCCTCGGGCTGTCGATCAGCTACGCGGTCATCGAGCGCCACGGCGGCGTGCTGTTTGCCGAGAGCGAACTGGGCCAGTGGGCCGCGTTCAGCTTCGACCTGCCGCGTGCGGAGTGAGGGGGCGATGAGCGATACCAGCCAGCCGCGCCCGACCGTCCTCTACGTCGATGACGAGGAGATGGCGTGCAAGTACTTCGCGCGGGCGGTCGGCAACGAATACGAGGTGCTGTCGGCCACGAGCGCCGATGGCGCCATGGCGGTGCTGCACGCGCATCATGCACAGATTTCGATTCTGGTGACCGATTTCCGCATGCCGGGGCGCGATGGCGGCGATTTGCTGCGCCAAGTGTCGCAGGAATACCCGCATATCGTGCGCCTGCTCGTGACGGCCTACGCCGACAAGGACATGCTGCTGAAGACCGTGAACAGCGGCGAGGTCTTCCGCATCCTGGAAAAGCCGCTGGCTGTGGCCGAGATTCGCGACGTGCTGCGGCTGGCTGGCGAGCGGCACCGGGAGCGTGCGGTCCGTCAGCAGCGCCTGATGGCCATCGACGAGACGCTGGCGTTCCTGGCCCACGAACTAAACACCCCGCTGGCGGCCATCGCCAACTTCGCGCGTGGCATTGGCTCGCGCGTGGCAGGCGAGTACAGCCCGCAGCGCAACGCCGAGATCGGCCATGCGGCCGGCGCGATGCATGACAACGCCCAGTATTGCCTGGCGGTGCTGTCGTCGTTCCTGCAGTCCGTGCGCAGTAGCGCGGGCACGGTGGCGCCCAAGCCCGGTGTCGGGCAGGAGGTCAGCGCGGGCGCGCTGGTGGCGTCGCTACTGGATACCTATCCTTTTGCCGATAACCAACGTGACTGGGTGCAAGTTGAGCTGCATGGCGATTTCCCGGTGCCAACGCTGCCAAATTGCGTGGCGCTGGTGCTGTCGTCTGTCATGAGCAACGCGCTGCGGGCGCTGGGCGACGTGCCCACGCCGGCGCTGCGCTTCGTGGTGGTGGCCGGCGAGCGCCCCGAGATCCGTATTGCCGACAATGGCCCGGGCATTCCCCCGGAAGTGATGGACCGGCTGCTCGTGGACCCGGTCACGACGCACGCGGCGGCCGGCGGCAGCGGCATGGGCATGATCTTCTGCAACCGCGTGATGCAGTCATTCGGCGGCGGCATCCGCATTGCGTCGGCAACCGGGGCCGGCACCACCGTTACCCTCGACTTCCCAAATTTCAAGAATCGTATGCACAGGAGTGATCGATGAGCGAACTGAATACTACGCAGGCACCCCCGGCGATTCTGTTCGTCGATGACGAGGCCACGGCCGTCAAGTACTTCCAGCGCGCCATTGGCCAGCTGGCCCCGGTGGTGACCGGCGGCTCGGTGGAGGAGGGCAAGGCCCTGCTCGACGCCCATGCCGGCAGCCTCGCCGTGCTGGTCTCGGACCAGCGCATGCCGGGCGAGTATGGCAATGAACTGCTGCGCTACGCGCGCGAGCGCTACCCGCATATCGTGCGCATCCTGACCACGGCCTATTCGGAGCTGGACCAGACCGTGGAAGCGGTGAACCAGGGCCAGATCCACCGCTATATCAAGAAGCCGTGGGATATCACCGCGCTGCGCATGGAACTGAAGCAGGCGCTGGAGCTGGCCGGGCTGCGCAAGGAGCGTGACCAGTTGCTGCGCGAGAAGCTGTCAGTGCTGCAAAAGCAGACCGTGGCCACGCGCGTCGGCATGGTGCAGGCGCTGTGCGCGAGCCTGATTGGCCCCGGCCGCTTCCAGCCGGTGGAAACCTACCTGGCCGGCACCTCGCTGGCTGGCGCGCGCAACGCGGAGCCTGACTGGCAGCGGCTGGACTACGCCGACCTGGTTGGCGCGGAAAGCCAGCGCAGCGGCACGTTCGGCCACGCTGTGGGCACGCGGCTCGCCGAATTGCGAGGCCGACTGACCGGGAAGGGCGCCGCCGACGCAGTGGCCGTCCTCGCCGAAACGCTGGGCGACGGCGCCGTGCGACGCGACGGCGATACCGTGACCTGGCTCGCCCCGGCGGCGCTCGGCGAGTTCGTCGGCAACCCGGTGGGCGAGGCGGTTTCGGCCGGGCACGCCGACTGGCTGGCCGTTCTGCTATGGATCGAGGAGGCGGGTGGCGCGCTGCGGCTGCAACGCGAGGGCGATGCCATCTCGGCACGTGCCGGCGTGCGGACCGAGACCTTCGCCTCGGACCGCCTCGCGGTGTGGATCGAGCAGCTGTCGGACTGAGTCCCGCCATGGCAAAGAAAAAGGCGCCCGAGGGCGCCTATTTCGTTTCCAGCGTGCCAGCCGTCAGGCCTGCGCGCCGAAGTTCGGGTCGTTGCGGTCGTTGGTATCGCCGGGCTTCTTCTCGCCCTTGATCAGGTCCTCGCGCTTCACGCCCAGCCACATCGCCAGCGCCGCAGCCACGAATACCGACGAATAGATACCGAACAGGATACCCACCGTCAGGGCCAGCGCGAAGTAATGGAGCGTCGGGCCGCCGAAGAAGAACATCGACAGCACCATCATTTCGGTCGAGCCGTGCGTGATGATGGTCCGCGACATCGTGCTGGTAATCGCGTTGTCGATGACCTCGTGCGTGCTCATCTTGCGGTATTTGCGGAAATTCTCGCGAATCCGGTCGAAGATCACGACCGACTCGTTGACCGAGTAGCCGAGCACCGCCAGCACCGCCGCGAGCACCGACAGCGAGAATTCCCACTGGAAGAACGCGAAGAAGCCCAGGATGATCACGATGTCGTGCAGGTTGGCGATGATGCCCGCCACCGCGAACTTCCACTCGAAGCGGAACGACAGGTAGATCACGATGCCGGCCACCACGCACAGCAGCGCCAGCAGGCCGTCCGTTGCCAGTTCCTTGCCCACCTGCGGACCGACGAACTCCACGCGCTGGAGCTTCACGTCCGGCGTGGCAGCCTGCAGCGCGCCCATTACCTGCTCGCTCTGCTGGGCCGAGGTCACCGTCTTGCCATCCGGACCCTTCTGCAGCGGCAGGCGGATCATGATGTCGCGCGAGGTGCCGAAGTTCTGCACCTGCACGTCGGTGTAGCCAAGCTTGCCGACCTGGCCGCGAATCTTCTCAAGGTCGGCCGCCTGCGAGTAGGTCACCTCCATCACCGTGCCGCCGGTGAACTCGATCGACAGGTGCAGGCCCTTCTGCCAGAGGAAGAAGACAGCTGCGGCAAACGTCAGGAAGGAAATCACGTTGAAGACCAACGCGTGCTTCATGAACGGAATGTCGCGCTTGATGCGGAAAAATTCCATGATGTTGTCCTGATGTGTCCGTGCTTACTTGGCGACCGGCGTTTCGGTGTCCGGCTTCCAGATCTGGCCGATGGCCACGCTCTGGAGCTTCTTCTTGCGGCCGTACCAGAGGTTGACCAGGCCGCGGTTGAAGAACACCGCCGAGAACATCGAGGTCAGGATGCCCAGGCAGTGCACCACCGCAAAGCCGCGCACCGGGCCCGAACCGAAGGCCAGCAGCGCGAGGCCGGCGATCAGGGTGGTCACGTTGGAGTCCAGGATGGTGGCCCACGCGCGGTCGAAACCGACCGCGATGGCCATTTGCGGCGAGGCCCCCGAGCGCAGTTCCTCGCGGATACGCTCGTTGATCAGCACGTTGGCGTCGATGGCCATGCCCAGCACCAGTGCGATAGCCGCGATGCCCGGCAGCGTCAGCGTGGCCTGCAGCATCGACAGCACGGCAATCAGCAGCAGCAGGTTCACGCCCAGTGCGGCCACCGAGAACACGCCGAACAGCATGTAGTACAGCACCATGAACACGGCGATGGCGCCGAAGCCGTAGGCCACCGAGTCGAAGCCCTTCTGGATGTTGTCCGCGCCCAGCGACGGGCCGATCGTGCGTTCCTCGATGATTTCCATCGGAGCCGCCAGCGAGCCGGCGCGTAGCAGCAGCGCCAGGTCATTGGCTGCCTCGGTCGAGTACGAGCCGGTGATCTGGAAGCTCGAACCCAGTTCCGACTGGATCGTCGCCACGGTCAGTACTTCACCCTTGCCCTTCTCGAACAGCACGATGCCCATCGGCTTGCCGATGTTCTCGCGCGACACGTCGCGCAGCACGCGGCCGCCCTGGGCGTCGAGCTTGATGTTGACGGACGGGCGCTGGTTCTGGTCGAAGCCGGCCGAGGCGGACTCGATGCGGTCGCCGGTGAAGATCACCTGCTTCTTGAGAATCACCGGCGCGCCGTTGCCCTGGGTGAACAGCTCGCTGCCGAACGGCACCGGGTCGCCCGCACGCGGGTTGCGCGGCGCGTCGTTGTCGGCCAGGCGGGCCTCCAGCGTGGCCGTGCGGCCGATGATGTCCTTGGCCTTGGCGGTGTCCTGCACGCCGGGCAACTGCACCACGATGCGGTCCGCGCCCTGTTGCTGGATCACCGGCTCGGCCACGCCGAGTTCGTTCACGCGGTTGTGCAGCGTGGTGATGTTCTGCTTGACGGCGGCGTCCTGCACGGCCTTGCGGGCCGCGTCCGTGAACGTGCCGACCACGTTGTTACCGTCCATCGTGAACGACAGTTCGCGCAGGCTTTCGACCAGCACGCTGCGCGCGCGGTCGCCGTCGGCGGCACTGCCCAAGCGCACGATCAGGCGGTCGCCGTCGCGGTCGATGCCGCCATGGCGGATGTTCTTGTCACGGAGCAGGGTGCGGGCGTCGCCGGACAGGCTGTCCAGCTTCTTGTCCACCGCGCCCTTCATGTCCACCTGGAGCAGGAAGTGCACGCCACCGCGCAAATCCAGGCCCAGGTACATCGGCAGCGCATGCATCGCGGTCAGCCAGCGCGGCGAACCGGACAGCAGATTCAGCGCCACCACGTAGGTGGGGTCGGCTGCGTCCGGGTTCAGCGCCCGGCTCAGCGCATCCTTGGCCTTGAGCTGGTCGTCGGTGGTGCGGAAGCGCGCCTTGACCGAGCCGGACTGGCCGGACACGTCGAAGAACACGCCGTCAGGCTGGAGCTGGCTCTGCGCCAGCACCTCTTCCACGCGCTTCTGCATGGACAGGTCGACCTTGACGGTGGCCTTGGCGGACGAGACCTGCACGGCCGGGGCCTCGCCGAAGAAGTTCGGCAGGGTGTAGATGATGCCGATGGCCAGGGCCACCAGGATCACGATGTACTTCCAAAGCGGATAACGATTCATCTCTGGCCAGTCATTGCGGTTGGCGTGGCCGACGGGCGCGCTGGGGGCGCGCCGATCCGGCCGGACCGGTTGGCAAACAGCCGCCTGGCAGCCCTGGCCGGGTCCGGTGCGGACCCGCGGGCTGGTGCAGGCGGCTGCTGGGGCATGCGCACGGCAAGATGAACAGCCGTACTGACGAACATGCCGGGAAAATCAGGCGGGTTCAGGCGCCGCATGCGTGGCGCCCGGCGGGCCCGGTCAGAGCGACTTCAGCGAGCCCTTCGGCAGCACCGTGGTCACTGCATTCTTCTGCACGGTGACTTCGGTGCCTTCGGAGATTTCCAGCACCACGTATTGCTCGTTGACCTTGACTACGCGGCCCAGGATGCCGCCGGCGGTGACGACTTCGTCATTCTTGGCCAGCGCTTCCATCATCGCCTTCGCTTCCTTCTGGCGCTTCATTTGCGGGCGGATCATGATGAACCACAGTACCGCAAACATCAGGATGATGGGCAGGAAGCTCATCAGGCCACTCGCCGCGCCACCGGCGCTGGCAGTCTGGGCAAAAGCGTTCGAAATCAGCACGTTACTTCTCCGTCACAAAGGTCTATCAGGGAATCGGGCATTCTATCACCCGTGTTTGTCCCGCCAGAGCATTCTAGGTTCGAATTGCGGGTTTGTTCGGGGTGATTTGCAGGTCCTTTTTCAGACGTTGCAGACACCCGCCACCATTCGACCATTCCATCGCCCGAAGTTCATTCGGTTGTCTGGTTTTCAGAACATTCTCAAGCGGTGCCTACTTGGTTCCGCGCGCGCGGTGCTCGGCGAACTGGCGCCGGAACGGCTCGAAGCGATGCTCCTCGATGGCCGTGCGCATCTCGCGCATCAGTTCCAGGTAGTAATAGAGGTTGTGGATGGTGTTCAGGCGCGCACCGAGGATTTCGCCCACGCGGTGCAGGTGGTGCAGATAGGCGCGCGAGAAGTTGCGGCAGGTGTAGCAGCCGCAGGTCTCGTCCAGCGGGCGGGGATCGTTGCGGTGGGCCGCGTTGCGGATCTTCACATCGCCAAAGCGCGTGAACAGCCAGCCGTTGCGGGCGTTGCGGGTCGGCATCACGCAATCGAACATGTCCACGCCCGAGGCCACGCCGGCCACCAGGTCTTCCGGCGTGCCCACGCCCATCAGGTAGTGCGGCTTGTTGGCCGGCAGGCGCGGGCCCACGTGCTCCAGCACGCGCATCATGTCTTCCTTGGGCTCGCCCACGGACAGCCCGCCGATGGCGTAGCCGTGGAAGTCCAGTTCGGACAGCCCGGCCAGCGACTCGTCGCGCAGGTCTTCGAACATGCCGCCCTGGACGATGCCGAACAGCGCGTTCGGGTTGGTCAGGCGCTCGAATTCGTCGCGCGAGCGCTTGGCCCAGCGCAGGCTCATGCGCATCGAGCGGGCGGCCTCGTCGTGCGTGGCGGGGCGGCCATCGATCTCATAAGGCGTGCACTCGTCGAACTGCATGACGATGTCCGAGTTCAGCGTGCGCTGGATCTGCATCGAGATCTCGGGCGACAGGAACAGCTTGTCGCCATTCACCGGCGACGCGAACGTGACGCCATCTTCGGTGATCTTGCGCAGTTCTCCGAGCGAAAAGACCTGAAAGCCGCCCGAATCGGTCAGGATCGGCTTGTCCCAGCCGACAAAGCGGTGCAGGCCCTCGTGCGCCTCCACCACGTCCAGCCCGGGGCGCAGCCACAGGTGGAAGGTGTTGCCGAGGATGATCTGCGCGCCGATCTCGTTCAGTTCGAGCGGCGACATCGCCTTGACCGAGCCATAGGTGCCCACGGGCATGAAGATGGGCGTCTCCACGACGCCATGGTTCAGGGTGACGCGGCCGCGGCGGGCGTTGCCATCGGTGGTCAGCAGTTCGAAATCGAGCATTTGGCGGGTCTCAGGTCAGTCCAGGCGGGTTAGCAGCATGGCGTCGCCGTAGCTGAAGAAGCGATAGCGTTGCTCCACGGCGTGGCGGTAGGTGGCGCGGATGGCCTCCACGCCGGCCAGCGCCGAGACCAGCATCAGCAGCGTGGACTTGGGCAGGTGGAAGTTGGTGATCAGGGCATCGACCAGCCGGAAGCGATACCCCGGCGTGATGAAGATGTCGGTGTCGCCGCTGTGGGCGGCCAGCGTGCCGTCCGCCGCCGCGGCGGATTCGAGCGCGCGCAGCGAAGTGGTGCCCACCGCAATCACCCGGCCGCCGCGCGCGCGGGTCTCGCGCACGGCATCGGCCAGTTCGGGCGAGATGGCATACCACTCCGCGTGCATCTTGTGCTCGGCGAGGTTCTCCGTCCGCACCGGCTGGAACGTGCCGGCGCCCACGTGCAGCGTCAGGAACGCGCGGCGCACGCCCTTTGCATCGAGCCGCGCGAACAGCGCGTCGTCGAAATGGAGCCCGGCCGTTGGCGCGGCCACGGCGCCCGGGTTGCGGGCATACACGGTCTGGTAGCGGGTCTCGTCGTAGGCGTCGGGATCGTGCGTGATGTAGGGCGGCAACGGCAGCCGGCCATATTGCTCGATCAGGTCCAGCGCCGGCTCGGGAAAGCGCAGCGTGAAGAACTGGTCGACGCGCGGCCCCACCGTTACGGCGAAGGCATCGTCGGCCAAGTGCAGTTGACTGCCCTCGGCGGGCGTCTTCGAGGCGCGCACCTGCGCCAGCACCGTGTGGCTATCGACCACGCGCTCCACCAGCACCTCCACCCGGCCGCCGCTCGGCTTCTGGCCGAAGAAGCGCGCCTTGATCACGCGGGTGTCGTTGAAGACCAGCAGGTCATTGGGGCCTAGGTAGTCCAGGATGTCGCAGAACGCGCGGTCGACCAAGCGCACGGCGTCGGCACGGTCTTCCGGCGCGGTCCGCTCCACCACGAGCAGGCGGCTGGCGCTGCGGTCGGGCAGGGCGGACTGCGCGATCAGCTCGGGCGGCAGGGGAAAATCGAAGTCGGATAGCGTCAACATTGCTTCAGAATAGCGGGCACGGCAAGCGGGTGGCGGCACCGGGTTAGGGCGTCGTCACAGGCATGGGTACAATCGGCGAATCCGACATTGTAAGGCTTGGGACGTCCGCGCATCGGCCAGTCCCCCGTTTACCGCCCATATTCCCGCGCTGATGCCAGGCACCGCCACCGACTCCCTCGACCGTCGCGACGATAGCGAACCCAGCGAACCCAGCGGCTCCAACGACACGTCTCTCGGGCGCGCCCCCAAGGGCAAGCCGGCCGCGCCGGCCAAGCCGTCGTCCGCCGTGGCCCGCCTGGCCAAGCTGGGTCTGCGCCGTCCGGTGGACCTCGTGCTGCACCTGCCCATGCGCTACGAGGACGAGACCGCGCTGGAAACCATCGGCGAGGCCATTCGGCGCGCCGGCATGGGCCTGGCCGCGCAGGTGGAGGGCGAGGTCATCTCGAACGAGGTTACCTTCCGGCCGCGCCGCCAGCTGGTGGTCAAGATCGCCGACGACACCGGCGAGCTGACGCTCCGTTTTCTCAATTTCTATGGCAGCCAGACCAAGCAGATGGCCGAAGGCGTGCGTCTGCGCGTGCGCGGCGAGGTCCGAGGGGGCTTCTTCGGCGCCGAGATGGTCCACCCGCAGGTGCGCCCCGTGGTGCCCGGCGAGGCGCTCCCAGACCGCCTGACGCCGGTCTACCCGGCCACGGCCGGCATCTCGCAAGCCTATCTGCGCAAGGCGATTGGCGGGGCGATGTCCCGCACGCCGATGCCGGAGACCCTGCCGCAGGCCGTGCTCCAGGGCCCGCTCGCCCAACTGAAGCTGGCGCCGCTGGCCGATTGCCTGCGCCTGCTGCACAACCCGCCGCCACAGGAAAGCGAGGCCGCGCTGGCGGACCGTTCGCACCCGGCCTGGCAGCGGATCAAGTTCGACGAATTGCTGGCCCAGCAGATTTCGCTGCGGCGCTCGCAGGCCGCGCGGCGCGAGAAGAACGCGCCGTCGATGCCGCGTCGCGCGGACGGCCTGCTCACCAGATTCCTGGCCGCGCTGCCGTTCCGGTTGACCGGGGCGCAGCAGCGCGTGGTGGAGGAGATCGCCGCCGACATGACGCGCCCCCACCCGATGCACCGGCTGCTCCAGGGCGACGTCGGCAGCGGCAAGACCATCGTGGCCGCGCTGGCGGCCTGCCAGGCCATCGACGCCGGCTACCAGGCCGCGCTGATGGCACCCACCGAAATCCTCGCCGAGCAACACTTCCGCAAGCTTTCCGCGTGGCTGGAGCCGCTGGGCGTGCCCGTGGTCTGGTTGGCCGGCAGCCTCAAGGCGAAGGAGAAGCGCGAGGCCGCCGCCCGTGTGGAATCGGGCGAGGCGCAGCTGGTCATCGGCACCCATGCGCTGATCCAGGACACCGTGCGCTTTGCGCGGCTCGGGCTGTCCGTGGTCGATGAACAGCACCGCTTCGGCGTGGCGCAGCGGCTGGCGCTGCGCGGCAAGGCCGGGGAGGCGGAGACGAAAGCCGCGCCGGACAAGGTTCCGCATCAACTGATGATGTCGGCCACGCCGATCCCGCGCACGCTGGCCATGACCTACTATGCCGACCTCGACGTGTCCGTGATCGACGAACTGCCGCCGGGCCGCACGCCGATCGTGACCCGGCTCGTCAACGACGCGCGGCGCGACGAGGTGATCGAGCGCGTGCACCACGCCGCCGCCGAAGGCCGCCAGGCCTACTGGGTTTGCCCGCTGATCGAGGAATCGGAGGCGCTCCAGCTCCAGACCGCGGTCGAGACCTATGAAACGCTGGTCGCCGCGCTGCCGGACCTGCGCGTGGGGCTGGTCCACGGCCGCCTGCCGCCCGCCGAGAAGGCCGCGGTCATGGGCGATTTCAGCGCCAACCGGCTCCAGGTGCTGGTGGCCACCACGGTGATCGAGGTAGGGGTGGACGTGCCGAACGCCTCGCTGATGGTGATCGAGCATGCCGAGCGCTTCGGCCTGGCCCAGCTGCACCAGTTGCGCGGGCGCGTGGGGCGGGGCAGCGCGGAATCGGTGTGCCTGCTGATGTACCAGGCGCCGCTCTCGCCCACGGCGCGCGAGCGGCTGGCCACGATGCGCGAGACCACCGATGGCTTCGAAATCGCCCGGCGCGACCTCCAGATCCGCGGTCCCGGCGAATTCCTGGGCGCGCGCCAGTCCGGCGAAGCCATGCTGCGCTTTGCCGACCTCAACACCGATGCCTGGCTGGTGGACTATGCCCAGGAAGCCGCCGAACTGATGCTGGCGCGCTTTCCCGAAGCCGTGGAGGCGCATCTTTTGCGCTGGCTGGGTGGCCGGGAGCACTTTTTGAAGGCGTGACGCGCGTGAGACAGGTCTTATATGTGCCTAAGACGATACATTGCTTTGCCGATCTGACAGACGGCGCAATCGAAGTTAAAATCTATCGCCTAACCGAACCTGATAAGTCATGACGCTCACCGAACTCAAGTACATCGTCGCCGTGGCGCGCGAGCGCCATTTCGGCCGGGCGGCCGAGGCGTGCTTCGTTTCGCAGCCGACGCTGTCGGTGGCCATCAAGAAGCTGGAAGACGAGCTGACCGTGCAAATCTTCGAGCGCGGCACCTCCGAGGTGTCGGTGACGGCCATTGGCGAGCAGATCGTGGCCCAGGCCCAGCGCGTGCTGGAGCAGACCATGGCCATCCGCGAGATCGCCAAGCAGGGCAAGGACCCGCTGGCCGGGCCGCTGCGCGTGGGCGTGATCTATACGATCGGGCCGTACCTGTTGCCGATGCTGGTCAAGCAGATGATCGGCACGGTGCCGCAGATGCCGCTGATGCTGCAGGAAAACTATACGAACAAGCTGATCGAGCTGCTCAAGCAGGGCGAGATCGACTGCGCGATCATGGCCGAGCCGTTCCCGGATTCGGGCCTGACCGTGCGTCCGCTGTACGACGAGCCCTTCGTGGTGGCCGTGCCGCGCGGTCATCAGCTGGCCGAGCAGCGCAGCGTCGATCCGGACGAACTCAAGCAGCAGACCATGCTGCTGCTGGGCAGCGGGCACTGCTTCCGCGACCACGTGCTGGGTGTGTGCCCGGAGCTGTCGCGCTTCTCGCAGGCGGCCGACGGCATCCAGAAGACCTTCGAAGGGTCGTCGCTTGAGACGATTCGCCATATGGTGGCCAGCGGCGTGGGCATTACCGTGCTGCCGCGCACCTCGGTGCCGGACCTGAAGCCGCGCAACGACATGCTGGCCTACGTGCCGTTCGCCGATCCGGTGCCGGATCGCCGCGTGGTGCTGGCGTGGCGCAAGAGCTTCACGCGCCTGCCCGCCATGGAGGCGCTGGCCAATGCCGTGGCGGCGTGCGACTTGGCCGGCGTGAGCCGGATTGGCGACGCGGCGTCCGTGGAAGCAGTCGCCGCCTGAGCGGATTCTCACGACATCGACATCGATATCGACAAAAAACGGCAGGGGCGATCCCTGCCGTTTTTGTTCGCGCCGCATCCACATAGCCGTTCGCTATTTCATAGGTTGAAATTATCGAATGTGAAGTTCGATAGATTTTCCTATACTTCAGCCATCGACACCCCGCCTGCGGGGTATCCACCGACTGAAGCGGAGAACCACCATGACGATGCTCGACCTGTTCGTGACCGAATTCCGGCAACTGCGCGCGGCTGCCGACGAGGGTCCGCGCAACGAGGAAGGCAGCCGCCTGCGCCGCAAGCTGGTGCGCAAGGAGATCGGCATGGCCATCGTGGCGCTGGGCGCGATGGCGATGTTCTTCCACGCGGCACAGGGTTTTGCCTTCCTCGGCACATAAACCTGATGCGATAATGACCGCCGACTGCCCCCAACCGTGCAAATGGTGTGGGCTTGGATTCCTCGTGGCGACAAACGGAGCTGAACGACCATGGCAAAGAAAAATGAGATGAGCGTGAACATCGGCATGTCCGACAAGGACCGCAAGAAGATCGCGGAAGGCCTGTCCAAGTTGCTGGCGGACACCTACACCCTCTACCTCAAGACCCACAACTTCCACTGGAATGTGACGGGGCCGATGTTCAACACGCTGCATACGATGTTCGAGACGCAGTACACCGAGCTGGCACTGGCCGTGGACGCCATCGCCGAGCGGATCCGCGCGCTGGGCTACCCGGCACCGGGCACGTACAAGGAGTACGCGAAGCTGTCGTCGATCGCCGAGGAAGAAGGCGTGCCCGACGCGACCGAGATGATCCGCAAGCTGGTGGAAGGCCAGGAAGCCGTGGTGCGCACTGCGCGCTCGCTGTTCCCGGCCATCGATGCGGCGGGCGACGAGCCCTCGGCTGACCTGCTGACCCAGCGCATGCAGACGCACGAAAAGACCGCGTGGATGCTGCGCGCGATGCTGGCCTGAGTCTGTCTGACCCGCGCACAACGCGTCACGGCTTTCCACGCCGCGACGCGTTTTTTGTTTTGTCTCGCCAGAAGTGAACGCAGTCCCCATGTCCGAACATTCCGCCGCCCCGCCGCACCCCCGCCGTCCCGGCCGCCTCGCGCTCTACGCGCGGCTGGTGCGGATCGACAAGCCCATCGGCACCTTGCTGCTGCTGTGGCCCACGCTGTGGGCGCTGTGGATGGCCGCCGAGGGCCCGCCCGCCTGGGGCATTTTCTGGATTTTCTTCGTCGGCACGTTCCTGATGCGCTCCTCGGGCTGCGCCATGAACGACTGGGCCGACCGCGACTTCGACAAGCACGTGAAGCGCACCAGGGAGCGGCCGCTGACCGCCGGCTACATCGCCGGCTGGGAGGCATTGGTGGTGGCCGCCGTGCTGGCGCTGGCGGCGTTCGCGCTGATCCTGCCGCTGAACGGGCTGACCAAGGCGCTGGCCGTGGTGGCGGCCGTGGTGGCCGGTACCTATCCGTTCTTCAAGCGGTTCTTCGCGATTCCGCAGGCCTACCTCGGCATTGCCTTCGGGTTTGGGATTCCGATGGCGTTCGCGGCGGTGCAGGGGCAGGTTCCCCCCGTGGCGTGGCTGATGCTGCTGGCCAACGTCTTCTGGTCCGTGGCCTACGACACCGCCTATGCGATGGTCGACCGTGACGACGACCTGCTGATCGGCATCAAGACCTCGGCGATTACCTTCGGCCGCTTCGACGTGGCGGCGATCATGCTCTGCTACGCCGGCTTCCTGGGCCTGATGGCCTGGGCTGGCGCGCTGCTGGGACTGGGCTGGCCGTACTACGCCGGGCTGGTGGGGGCGGCCGGGCTGGCCGGCTACCACTACACGCTGATCCGCGACCGCGACCGCATGAAGTGCTTCGCGGCGTTCCGGCACAACAACTGGCTGGGCGGGGTAGTGTTCGCGGGCACGGCAATCGCCTACTGGCTGAAGTAGGCGGCCGTCCCAAGGCCCGCCCGGACGTTTCTCAGTCCTTGCCGCTCAGTCCTTTCCGCTTAGTCCTTGCCGAATTCGGCGCCCATCTCGCGGCCCCGGGCCGCCGCCGCGTGCATGGCGCGGACGAAGGCGTCCTGCATCTTGTCCGCGTCCATCGACGTCAGCGCCGCGTAGGTCGTGCCGCCCTTGGACGTCACGCGCTCGCGTAGCAGGGACACCGGCTCCGGCGACCCGGCGGCCAGCGCGGCCGCGCCCCGGAAGGTCTCCACGCCCAGCTGGCGGCCCTGTTCGGCGGTCAGGCCCATTTCCTTCGCCGCGCGCTCCATGGCTTCGATGAAATAGAACACGTAGGCCGGGCCGCTGCCCGAGAGGGCCGTCACGGCGTCGATCTGGTTGTCGTCATCGACCCAGACGCACTGGCCCACGGCTTGCGCCACGGCCGTGGCGATGGCGCGGTCCGCTCCGCTCAGGCCCGGCGCGGCGGCCAGGCCGGTCATGCCCATGCCAGCCAGCGCCGGCGTGTTCGGCATCGCCCGCACCAGGCGCGACGTGTTCAGCCAGCGGCCCATGTCCTGGAGCCGGATGCCGGCCGCCACGCTGATGATCAGGTTGCCCTGGCCCGCCGCCAGATGGGGCACGAGCGGTGCCACGGCGTCGCGGAACTGCTGCGGCTTGACGGCCAGCACGATGACGTGGCTGGCGCCGAACCGGGCGTCCGGCGCGGCCTGGGTCCGTACGCCGAGCGTCCGTTCCAGCCGCTGGCGCGCATCGTCCGACGGATCGATGACGCAAATGGCGCGCGCGGGCACGCCGCGGGCCACCAGGCCGCCGATCAGGGCGGACGCCATGTTGCCGCCGCCGAGGAAGCCGAAGGTGAGCGTATCGAGCATGTCTTTCCTTGTCTTTTCCGATGTTGCCGGGTCGATGCGTGTCGCCCGGCGTTCTTGTGGGTGGGGGTGGCGGGCGCCGTCAGGCGCGCGCGCCGAAAATCGCGGTGCCGATGCGCACCAGTGTGGCGCCCTCGGCGATGGCCGCGCCCATGTCCGCGGACATGCCCATCGAGAGCGTGTCTACGTGTAGCCCGGATTGCCGCAGTTGATCAAGCAACCCGCGCAGCGCCGCGAACGGCCGGCGCTGCGCGTCGGGGTCGTCCGCCGGCGCCGGAATTGCCATCAGCCCGCGCAGCCGCAGGTTCGGCAGGGCGGCGATGGCCTGCGCCAGCGGCAGCACCTCCGCCGGCGCCACGCCGCTCTTGCTGGCCTCGTCGCTGATATTGACCTGGATGCAGACCTGGAGCGGCGCCATGCCCGCCGGCCGCTGGGCCGACAGCCGCTCGGCGATCTTCAGCCGGTCGATGGCGTGGACCCAGTCGAAATGCTCGGCCACCGGCCGGGTCTTGTTACTTTGCAGCGGACCGATGAAATGCCAGGTAATCCGGTCGCGCAGGTCGGCCAGGGCGGCGATCTTGTCGAGGCCCTCCTGGACGTAGTTTTCCCCGAAAGCGGCCTGCCCGGCCTGGAAAGCCGCCCGCACAATGGCCGGCGCGACGGTCTTGGAGACGGCCAGCAGGGTGACCCCGGACGGGTCCCTGCCGGCTTGTTGTGCAGCCGCCGCGATGTCATTTAGCACGGCTTGCAAGTTGGCGGCGATTACAGACATAATCCAGCGGACATACCAAAGAAGTACACAACAACAAGTCGTATATTAGGGTGGGGTCATTATAGATGGACATCGCGCAGCTATTGGCTTTTGCGGTCAAGAACAAGGCATCCGATCTCCACCTCTCGGCAGACATGCCGCCGATGGTGCGTATTCACGGGGATATGCGTCGGATCAACGTGGCGGCCATGGGCCACAAGGACGTCCACGCCATGGTGTACGACATCATGAGCGACGTTCAGCGCAAGAGCTACGAAGAACGCCTCGAGGTCGACTTCTCGTTCGAGATTGCCGGCCTGTCACGGTTCCGGGTCAATGCCTACACCACGCAGCGCGGCGCCGCCGCGGTGTTCCGGACCATTCCGTCGAAAGTCCTGACGCTCGATGACCTCCATGCACCGGCCGTGTTCGCGGACCTCTGCATGAAGCCACGCGGCCTCGTGCTCGTGACCGGCCCGACCGGCTCGGGCAAGTCGACCACGCTGGCGGCCATGGTCGATCACCGCAACGACGAGGACATGGGTCACATCCTCACGGTGGAAGACCCGATCGAATTCGTCCACAACTCCAAGAAAAGCCTGATCAACCAGCGCGAACTGGGCCCGCACACGCATTCGTTCGCGAACGCGCTGCGCTCGGCGCTGCGTGAGGATCCGGACGTGATCCTGGTGGGCGAATTGCGTGACCTGGAAACCATCCGGCTGGCGTTGACCGCCGCCGAAACCGGCCACCTGGTCTTCGCCACGCTGCACACGAGTTCCGCCGCCAAGACCATCGACCGGGTGGTGGACGTGTTCCCCCCCGAGGAAAAGGACATGGTGCGGACCATGCTGTCGGAATCGCTCGAGGCCGTGATCTCCCAGACGCTGCTCAAGACGCGCGACGGCAACGGCCGGACCGCGGCGCACGAGATCATGATCGCCACGCCCGCCATCCGCCACCTGATCCGCGAGAACAAGATCGCGCAGATGTATTCGATGATGCAGACCTCGAGCGGCATGGGCATGCAGACGCTTGACCAGTGCCTGAGCGATCTGATCAAGCGCGGCATGATCAACTACAACGACGCGCGGGCGATTGCCAAGAATCCCGACGCCTTCATGGGCTAAGGGGAGGCCGACGCCATGCTCGACCGCGAATCCGCCGCGAAGTACATCAACGACCTGCTGGAGCTGATGGTCAACAACCGCGGCTCGGACCTGTTCATCACGTCCGAATTCCCGCCGGCCATCAAGGTGGACGGCAAGATCACGCCCGTCTCGCAGCAGCCGCTCAACCCGGCGCAGGCGCTGGGCCTGGTCCGCTCGATCATGAACGAGCGCCAGGTCAAGGAATTCGACGAAAGCCGCGAGTGCAACTTCGCCATCACCGCGCCGAACGCCGGGCGCTTCCGCGTCTCGGCCTTCATCCAGCAGGGCAAGGCCGGCATGGTGGTGCGGACGATCAACACGCGCATCCCGTCGGTGGAAGACCTGGACCTGCCCACGTCGCTGCATGAGATCGTCATGGCCAAGCGCGGGCTGGTGATCGTGACCGGCGCCACGGGCTCGGGCAAGTCCACCTCGCTGGCGGCCATGCTCGACCACCGCAACGCGCACTCGTACGGCCACATCATCACGATCGAGGACCCGATCGAGTACGTGCACGCGCACCAGAACTGCATCGTCACGCAGCGCGAGGTCGGCATCGACACCGAGTCGTGGCACGTGGCGCTGAAGAACACGCTGCGCCAGGCGCCGGACGTGATCCTGATCGGCGAAATCCGCGACCGCGACACCATGGAATACGCGATGCAGTACGCCGAGACGGGCCACCTGTGCCTGGCCACGCTGCACGCCAACAACGCCAACCAGGCCATCGACCGGATCATCAACTTCTTCCCCGAGGAGAAGCGCCAGCAACTGCTGATCGACCTGTCGCTGAACCTCAAGGCGATGATCTCGCAGCGGCTGCTGCCGCGCGCCGGCCGCAAGGGCCGTGTGCCGGCCGTGGAGATCATGGTGGGTACGCCGCTGGTGGCCGACCTGATCTTCAAGGGCGAGATCCACGAGCTCAAGGAAGTCATCAAGAAGTCCCGCGAGCAGGGCATGATCTCCTTCGACCAGGCGCTGTTCGAGCTGTACGAGGAAGAGAAGATCGCCTACGAGGACGCGCTCAAGAACGCCGACTCGCTGAACGACCTGCGCCTGATGATCAAGCTCCACAGCGCCCGCCACCGCGACGCCGACCTGGGCGCCGGCACCGAGCACCTGAACGTCATTTGATCGGACGACGGGCGGGCGCGGTATGCTCGCGGTTGTCTGCAATGCATTCTCCGGAGCCGCCATGAGCAACGTCTACCAGTTCGAAGCGAAGTCCCTGTCCGGCCAGCCGGTGCCGCTGGCCGATTTCCGCGGCAAGGTGCTGCTGATCGTCAACACGGCCAGCGAGTGCGGGTTCACGCCCCAGTACGCCGGGCTGGAGGCGCTGCACGAGGCCTACGAGCCGCGCGGCCTGGCGGTGCTCGGCTTCCCCTGCAACCAGTTCGGCAAGCAGGAGCCGGGTGACGCCGCGCAGATCGGCCAGTTTTGCGAGACGCGCTTCCAGGTCAAGTTTCCGATGTTCGAGAAGATCGAGGTCAACGGCGCCGGCGCGCATCCGCTCTACAAGTGGCTGACCTCGGAAAAGCCCGGCGTGCTCGGCACCCAGGGCATCAAGTGGAACTTCACCAAGTTCCTGCTGCGCCGCGACGGCACGGTCTTCAAGCGCTACGCGCCGACGACCAAGCCCGAGGACATCCGCGCGGACATCGAGACACTCCTGAGCGACCCGGCGGCCTGAGGGGTTTGAGGGGCCCGAGGGGCCTGAGCGACGTCAGCCCGGCATATCGGGCTGCACCGCGCGCAGGAAGCCGTTGAGCGAGCGGTCCGGCGTCTCGTGGAATTGCTCGTCGAGGATCTCGATGGTGCGGCAGCGGTCCAGCCGGAAGCTGCGATAGTCGGACCGCGCCGTGCACCATGCCGCCAGCAGCCAGACATTACCCCAGAAGAACAGCCCCAGCGGCTGCACCACGCGCTCGGTGACGCGCTGCTGGGCATCGATATAGTCGAGCCGCAGCAGCCGTTGCGCGCCGATGGCGCCATGCACGGTGTCGAAGGCCTCGCGCACGGCCGGGTGGTTGAGGTACTCGGGCGCGAAGATCCGGCTCTGCTGCGCTGCCACGCGGCGCGGGGGCGGCAGGGCGGCCATCAGCTTCTCGAGCGCCGGGTCCGCCGCCGCGGCCAGCGCGCCGCCGCCCCAGGCCTTGAGCAGGCGCAGGCCGGCGACCATCGCCTCCACTTC
This sequence comes from Cupriavidus campinensis, assembly GCF_905397395.1. Taxonomy (GTDB): domain Bacteria; phylum Pseudomonadota; class Gammaproteobacteria; order Burkholderiales; family Burkholderiaceae; genus Cupriavidus; species Cupriavidus campinensis. The sequence continues at coordinate 24,262 of NZ_CAJPVH010000043.1, read as the reverse complement.
CATCGCGGTGAACATCAGCGGCGGCACGTCGTAGTCCGGCCGCAGCCGGTAGCCGATGCCGGCCTCGCCCTCCACCGGCACCCCCGACAGAGACAGCGCCTGGATGTCACGGTAGACCGTGCGCTCGGACACGCCCAGCCGCTGCGCCAGCAACGCCGCCGTGGTCAGCCGGCGGCCGCGCAGGACCTGCACGATCTGGAAGAGGCGGTCGGCACGGCGGCTCATGGGCGGCTCATTGGCAGGGGCGGGAGGGGAAGGATGGAGGGGCGGGGGTGCCGGATGGGCGCATCATGCCTGCCGGCTCCTGACAGCGTACTGTCAGGAGGGTGTCAGGGGTGTCAGGGGTGTCAGGGGTGGCAGGGCTGGCATGGGAACGTGCCCCGGTCAGTGGGGCATCCATGCCGCCAGCACGGGCACCACGATGGCGGTCAGCACGCCGTTCAGGCCCATGCCCAGTGCGGCGAAGGCGCCCGCCTCCTGGTTGACCTGGAACGCGCGCGCCGTGCCGATGCCGTGGGCCGCCACGCCGGTGGCGAAGCCACGAATCACGTAGTCCCGCACGCGCAGCATATTGAGCAGGCCGGTGGCGCTGACCGCGCCGATGATGCCGGTGGCCATCACCAGCACGGCGGTCAGCGAGGGCAGGCCGCCGATCTTCTCGGACACCCCCATGGCGATCGGGATCGTGACCGACTTGGGCGCCAGCGAGCGCACCACCTCGGGCGATGCCCCCAGCGCGTAGCCGATGCCCACCGCCGACACCACCGCCACCAGCGACCCCGCCACCAGCCCGCAAAGCAGCGGGAAGGCGTGCGCGCGGAGCTTCGGCAACTGGGTGTAGAGCGGCACCGCCAGCGCCACCGTGGCCGGCCCGAGCAGGAAGTGGACGAACTGCGCCCCGTCGAAGTAGGTCTTGTACGGCGTGCCGGTCACCGTCAGCACGGTGACGAGGATGGCCACCGAGATCATCACCGGGTTGGCCAGCGGCGAGTACCGCGCGCGCTCGTAGATCCGGAAGGCGAAGACGTAGGCGATCAGCGTGGCGGTGAGCCCGATCAGCGGGCTGGCCGCCAGGTAGACCCAGATCTCGTTCAGACGCGGCGACATCATGGCTGCGCTCCGCTATCTGCCGCTTCGGCAGCTTCGGCCTGGGGCGGTGCCGGCTTGCGCATCAGCGCCCGGGTGACCAGCGCGGTCACGACGATCGCCAGCCAGGTGGAGATGACCAGCGCGACGACAATCGGCATCCACTCACCGCCAATCCGGTTGGCGTGGACCATGATGCCAACGCCGGCCGGCACGAACAGCAGCGACAGGTGCTTGAGCAGCTCGCTGGTGGTGTTCTGGATGATAGGGAGCAGGCGGTTGTCGAAGACCAGCCAGCCGAACAGCAGGAGCATGCCGATCACAGGACCGGGCACGGGCAGGCGCAGCGCGTAGCTGATCACCTCGCCCACGGTCTGGAAGACCAGCAGGATGGCAAACGTCTGGAGCATGGGGGCGCATCAGGGTCGAAATGTGCCGACATGGTACTCCGAGCCGCCCTCCCGCGCAGTTCAGGCGCAGACCATGCGCTCCACCAGCTCCACCCAGTGCATCACCGGCGTCTCGGTGCCGCTTTGCAGGTGCGTGATACAGCCGATATTGGCCGAGACGATGGCATCGGGCTCCGTGGCCTGGAGCTTGGCGAGCTTGTCGTCGCGCAGCGGATAGGACAGCTCCGGCTGCAACACCGAGTACGTGCCCGCCGAGCCGCAGCACAGGTGGCTGTCGGCGCAGAGCCGCACCTCGATGCCCAGTCCGGTCAGCAGCGCCTCCACCTTGCCCCGGATCTGCTGCCCGTGCTGCAGCGTACAGGGCGGATGCCAGGCCACGCGCCGGCCGTCGCGCGGCACGGCGCCGGCCAGTCGGTGCAGGTCGTCGGCGAAGTCGGGCAGGATCTCGGAGAGGTCGCGCGTCATCGCCGACACCCGTGCCGCCCGCTCCGCGTAGGCGCGGTCGTGGCGCAGCAGGTGGCCGTAGTCCTTCACCATCACGCCGCAGCCGGAGGCCGTCATGACGATGGCCTCCGCGCCGGATTCGATATACGGCCACCAGGCGTCGATGTTGGCGCGCATATTGTCCAGCCCGCCGTCGTGGTCGCCGGTATGGAAGCGGATCGCGCCGCAGCAGCCGGCCTCGCTCGCCACCACCAGCTGCACGCCGAGCTTGTCCAGCACGCGCGCGGTGGCCACGTTGATATTGGGCGACATCGCCGGCTGCACGCAGCCGTCCAGCAGCAGCATCTTGCGGGTGTGGGTGGTGCGCGGCCACGGCCCGGTGGGCGGGGTGATGGCCGGTACCTTGTTGCGCAGCGCCACCGGCAGCATCGGGCGCACCATCTGGCCGAGCTTCAGCGCCGGGCCGAACAGCTTGGGCCGGGTCAGCCCCTCGCGCAGCAGCCAGCGCGCCATCCGCTCCTTCGCGGGGCGGTGGATACCCGCGGCCTCGAGCCGCTCATCCACCACCTTCCGTCCGATATCGACCAGCCGCCCGTACTTCACGCCGGACGGGCAGGTGGATTCGCAGTTGCGGCAGGTCAGGCAGCGGTCCAGGTGCAGCCGCGTGCTTTCCGTCACGGGCTGGCCTTCAAGCATCTGCTTCATCAGATAGATGCGGCCGCGCGGGCCGTCCAGCTCGTCGCCGAGCAACTGGTAAGTGGGGCAGGTGGCGGTGCAGAAACCGCAGTGCACGCACTTGCCGACGATGGACTTGGCTTCTTCGCCTTCGGGCGTGTTGCGCAGGAATTCGGCCAGTGTGGTTTGCATGGTTCGGGGGCGTAGACGGTAGACGGCTCAGAGGCCGGTGTACAGGCGCTGCGGATTGAAGATGCCGGCGGGGTCGAAGGTGGTCTTGAGCCGCTTGTGGATGGCGGCCAGCGGGGCCGACAGCGGCGTGAACACGCCGACCGCCTTGTCGCCATTGCGGAACAGCGTGGCGTGGCCGCCGGCGGCCTGGGCAATGGCGCGCACCGATTCGGCCGAGACCGAGGCCGGGTCGCCTTCTGGTGCCAGCCACCACCGCTGGCCGCCGCCCCATTCCACAAGCTGCGCGCCGGGCAGGTCCAGCGGCGGGGCGATGGTCGGCACGGCAATGCGCCACAGCGCGCGGCCATGGTCTTTGGCGTGGGCCGGGGCGAAGAAGGGGTGCGACTGTTCGCGCAGCGCGGCCCAGAGCGCGCGTGCCTCGCCGGGCTCGACGCGATCGCCGCCCAGCTTCTCGCACGCGGCGCGCACGGCCGCCGTGGCGCCCGAGAGCCGTACGTCGAGCACGCCGTCCTGCCACGCCGACGCCGCGATCGGCAGCGGCTGACCGCCCCAGCGGTTCAGGCGCTCGATGGCTTCGGCCTGCGGCAGCGCAAAACGCAGCGTGGCGTCGTCGAACGGCATCGGCAGCACCTTCAGCGAGACCTCCAGGATCAGGCCGAGCGTGCCGAGCGAGCCGGTCAGCAGCCGCGAGACGTCATAGCCGGCCACGTTCTTCATGACCTGCCCGCCGAAGTGCAGCACCTCGCCGCGCCCGTCCATCAGCTGCACACCGAGCACGAAATCACGCAGCGCGCCCACCGATTGCCGGCGCGGACCGGACAACCCGGCCGCCACGGCGCCGCCAAGCGTGGCCGTGCCGGACGGGGCGAAATGCGGCGGCTCGAAGGCCAGCATCTGGCGTCGTTCGGCCAGCGCCGCCTCGATTTCGGCCAGCGGCGTGCCGCAGCGCGCCGTGACCACCAGCTCCGCCGGGTCATAGTCGACGATGCCGGCGTGCGGGCGCGTGTCGAGCACGGTGCCGACCAGCGCCTGGCCGTAGAAGTCCTTGCTGCCGCCGCCGCGCAGGCGCAGCGGGGCGCGGCTGTCGCCGGCCTGGCGGATGGCATCGCGAAAGGCGTCGAGTGTGGCTTCCATTTGGGGACCCTTGGCGTTTTTTGTTGGAGGGCGGCTCAGGGCCGGTTTGGCGGCGCCCGGCCGGGGCCGCCGGGCTCGTCCAGCCCGGCACGGTCCTCGACCTGGTACGCCGGCAGGACAGTGCCGCAATGCTTGCAGAAGCCCGCGTCGGGCTCGTGCCCCTCGGTCAGGCAGTGCTCGCACGTGCGCGTGGTCAGCGGCCGCCGGATGAGGCTGGCCGCCAGTTCCGCGCCGACGATGCCGGTCGGGAAGGCGATGATCCCGTAGCCGAGCAGGATGGTCAGCGAGGTGATGAACTGCCCGATGGGCGTGCGCGGCACGATGTCCCCGAAGCCCGTCGTGGTCAGCGTGACGATGGCCCAGTACATGCTCACCGGGATGCTGGTGAAGCCGTGCTGCGGGCCTTCCACCACGTACATGATGGTGCCGAGGATGATCGTGATGATGAACACGGTACCCAGGAACACGAAGATCTTGCGGCGGCTGTTGGACAGCGCCATGGCCAGGATCTGGGCTTCCTCGAAATAGACCGTGAGCTTGAGGATCCGGAACACGCGCAGCAGCCGCAGCAGCCGCACGTCGATCAGGAAGGCCAGTTCCGGCACGAAGAACGCGGCCCAGGTCGGGATGATCGAGATGAAGTCGATGATGCCGAAGAAGCTGAACGCGTAGCGCAGCGGCCGCCGCACCACCAGCAGCCGCATCACGTACTCGGCCGTGAACAGCAGCGTGAACATCCACTCCAGCAGCGTGAACGTCCGGCCCGCGCGCGCGTTGATCGACGGCACGCTGTCCAGCATCACGATGGCCACGCTGGTCACGATGGCGATCAGCAGCACGATGTCGAACAGGCGCCCCTGGCGCGTGTCGGCCTCGAAGATGATCGTGTACCAGCGCTGGCGCCAGCCGGCTTCGGGCTGGCCCAGGCGCTGCCGGAGGCGCGCGTTGAGGAAGCGCTCCTGGCGGGCGTCCTGGGCGTGCTGTTGGCGGGTGTTCGGGTTGGGCATGGGGGTGGCGATGGTGAGCGGGTGTCGGTGGGGCGCGTGGCCCGCCCGGTACCCGCCCGCGCTCAGAAGCGCGGCAGGTCCGGATGCGGCAGCAGGCCGCGCCTGACGTGCATCTTGCCGTACTCGGCGCAGCGCGCCAGCGTCGGGATGGCCTTGTCCGGGTTCAGCAGCCGGGCCGGGTCGAAGGCGGCCTTCACGCCGAAGAACGCATCGCGCTCGGCCGGCGAGAACTGCACGCACATCGAATTCAGCTTCTCCACGCCCACGCCGTGCTCGCCGGTGACGGTGCCGCCCAGTTCCACGCAGGACTCCAGGATGTCGGCGCCGAACAGCTCGGCGCGATGCCATTCGTCGAGGTCCTCGCCGTTGAACAGGATCAGCGGGTGCATGTTGCCATCGCCGGCATGGAAGACGTTGATGCAGCGCAAGGCGTACTTCTGTTCCATCGCCTCGATCCGCTTGAGCAGCGTGCCGATGTGCTTGCGCGGAATCGTGCCGTCCATGCAGTAATAGTCGGGCGAGATCCGCCCGGCGGCCGGGAAGGCGTTCTTGCGCCCGCTCCAGAAGCGCAGCCGTTCGGCCTCGCTCTGGGACACCGTGATCCGCGTGGCGCCCGAGCGGCGCAGCACCTCGCTCATCCGCTCGATCTCCTCGGCCACTTCCTCGGGCGTGCCGTCCGATTCGCACAGCAGGATGGCGGCGGCGTCGAGGTCGTAGCCAGCCTTGACGAACTCCTCCACGGCGGCCGTGGCGGGCTTGTCCATCATTTCCAGGCCGGCCGGGATGATGCCGGCGGCAATCACGTCGGCCACGGCGTTGCCGCCTTTTTCCACATCGTCGAAGCTGGCCATGATGACCTGCGCGAGCTGCGGCTTGGGAATCAGCCGGACGGTGATCTCGGTGGCGACGGCCAGCATGCCCTCGGAGCCGATCAGCGTGGCCAGCAGGTCCAGGCCCGGGGCGTCGGGCGCCTCGGAGCCGAAGACCACCACATCGCCCTCCATCGTCACGGCGCGCACGCGCAGCACGTTGTGCACGGTGAGGCCGTACTTGAGGCAGTGCACGCCGCCCGAGTTCTCGGCCACGTTGCCGCCGATGGAGCAGGCGATCTGCGAGGACGGGTCGGGTGCGTAATAGAGATTGTGCGGCGCGGCGGCCTCGGAGATGGCCAGGTTGCGCACGCCGGGCTGGACCACGGCGGTGCGCGAATAGGCATCGACCGAGAGGATGCGCTTGAACTTGGCCAGCGACAGCACCAGCCCGCCGGCGATGGGCATCGCCCCGCCCGAGAGGCTCGTGCCGGAGCCGCGCGGCACCACCGGCACTCCGAGTTCGTGGCACAGGCGCAGGATGGCGCAGACTTGCTCCTCGGTGTCGGGCAGCACTACGGCCTCGGGCACCTGGCGGTAGGCGGCCAGGCCGTCGCACTCGTACGGCACGGTGTCCTCGGCCTTCCAGAGCACGGCGGCGGGCGGCAGGATACGGGCCAGGCCGGCCAGCAGTGCGGCGCGGGGGCCGTCGGCCTGCGTGGGGGCGCCGGCCAGGGTGTGGGCGTCTTGCGGGGCGTTCATGGCAACTCCTTGACGAGCCGGCCGCCGCGCATCGCTTCACGCACCCGGCCGGGACGGCAGACTATAGCGCAGGCCCCCTGCCACGGGAGCCTTCGCCCACGTGAATTCGGCATGGCAGGCCGATCAAAACTGCTCATGCCATGCGCCCCGGCCCGGCTGGCGCGCTTTATATATATCCAGCCTAGTGGCCCGGACGCTACCAGTCCAGCCCGAGCAGCCAGTCCACGAAGTAGCGCGCCTCCGGCTGGAGCGGCGCCTGCTCGCGCTCGACGATGTAGTAGCCGTGCGGCGAGACCGATTCCACATCGAGCAGCTTGACCATCTGCCCGGCGGCCAGCCACTGGCGTGCCATGCGCTGGCGCACCAGTCCCACGCCCTGGTTCGAGACGATGGCTTCCAGCATCAGGCCGATATCGTTGAATTGCGGGCCGGTCAGGGGCTCCGGCCAGTCCAGCCCGGCGGTCTCGAACCACGGCCGCCACGGCTCTAGCGGGCTGCGCAGCAGTACCAGATTGTGCAGGTCGTCCGGGCGAGCGATGGCGCGCCCGTTGACCCGCTCGTAGTACTCCCGCCCGCACGCCGGAAACACCGGTTCGACTAGCAGTTTCGTGGTTTTCAGGTCCGGATAGCGCCCCGTGCCATAGCGGATCTCGACGTCGGTGTCCTCGGCTTTCACATCGAGGAAGGGCACGGACAGGTGCAGTTCCAGGTCGATATGGGGGTAGAGCGCCCCGAACTCGGGCAGGCGCGGCACCAGGTGCTGCCGGCCGAACGTGGGCGGAATGGCTACCCGCAGCCGCGTACGCAGCTTGTTGTACTCGGGGCGGGCGAGCTCGTTGAGGGACTTCAGCGCGTCCTGCACATTGCGCTGGTAGCGCGTGCCGGCGGCGGTGAGCCGCAGCGCGGCGTTGGAGCGCACGAACAGGTCGTCGCCCCACAATTCCTCCAGATTCTTGATGCGGTGCGAGACCGCGCTGGGCGTGACCGACAGTTCTTCCGCCGCGCGCGCGAAGCTGCCAAGCCGCGCGGCGGCCTCGAACGCGATCAGCAGGTGCAGGGGCGGGACGCGGTGGAACACCGATGCCATGGCGACGGGCCCCCGGTCAGCGCGCCGCGCTGAAGATCTTGCCCGGATTCAGAATCTGATTGGGATCGAGCGCCGCCTTGATCGCCCGCATCAGGTCCAGTGCGTCCTCGCCGTGCTCCTGCACGAGGAACCCCATCTTGTGCAGCCCCACGCCGTGCTCGCCGGTGCAGGTGCCGCCCATGGCCAGCGCCCGTTCGACGATGCGGCGGTTGATGTCCTCCGCCTCGGCCATTTCCTCGGGCTTGTCCGGGTCGACCAGGATCGCCACGTGGAAGTTGCCGTCGCCGACATGGCCGACGATGGGGCAGGGCAGCTGCGAGGCGTTCAGGTCGCGCTCGGTCTCGGTCACGCAGTCGGCCAGGCGGGAAATCGGCACGCAGACGTCGGTCGTCACGGACTTGCAGCCGGGCTTCAGCTGCAGCATGGCGAAGTAGGCCGTATGGCGCGCATTCCAGAGCCGGCTGCGGTCCTCGGGGCGCGTGGCCCATTCGAAGCCCTGGCCGCCGTGCTCGTCGGCAATCTGCTGCACGGTTTCGGCCTGCTCGCGCACGCCGGCCTCGGTGCCGTGGAATTCGAAGAACAGGTGCGGGGTTTCCGGCAGCGTCAGGTTGTCGTGGCGGTTGATCGCGCGGATGGCCAGCGCATCGACGAACTCCACGCGGGCCACCGGCACGCCAAGCTGGATGGTCTGGATCGTGGCGCGCACGGCATCGCCCATGCTCGGGAACGCGCACACGGCGGCCGAGATCGCCTCCGGCTGCGGGTAGAGCCGCACGGTGACCTCGGTGATGATGCCGAGCGTGCCTTCGCTGCCGACAAACAGCCGGGTCAGGTCATAACCGGCCGACGACTTGCGCGCCTGGGTGCCGGTGCGGATCACCCGGCCGTCCGCCGTGACCACGGTCAGGGCGAGCACGTTCTCGCGCATCGTGCCGTAGCGGACCGCGTTGGTGCCGGAGGCGCGCGTCGCGCACATCCCGCCCAGCGAGGCATCGGCGCCCGGATCGATCGGGAAGAACAGCCCGGTATCCTTGATCTCCTGGTTCAGCTGCTTGCGGGTCACGCCCGGCTCCACCGTCACGGAAAGGTCCTCGGGATGCACCGCCAGCACGCGGTTCATCTGGGAGAGGTCCAGGCTGATGCCCCCGGCCACGGCCAGCAGGTGGCCTTCGAGCGACGAACCGGCGCCGTAGGGAATCAGCGGCACGCCATGCTGGTTGCAGAGGCTGGCCAGTTCGGCGATTTCCTCGGTGGTGTGGGCGAAGACCACGGCGTCCGGGGCGGCGGGCGGGAACGGGGATTCGTCGCGGCCATGGTGGGCGCAGACGCCTGCCGAGGTGGAAAACCGTTCGCCGAAGCGGGCGGCCAGTGTCTCGGCCAGGGCAACGGGAAGGGGACGGCGCGCCAGGGCGGCGGCGGGCGTGGGGTGGTTCATGCTTTTGTCTCCGGCGAATCCCGCCATTCTACGCCGTCCGCGTCACGCGGCGGACCGCATCGCAGTGCCCGGAACCTGCCCCGGAACCCGCCCCGAAGCCCGGGTTCGGGGCCATAATTGCGCCACTTCAAACCAAGACGAGGGAGACCGGCATGGGTAACCGCCTGTCCAAGATCGCCACCCGCACCGGTGACGCCGGCACCACCGGGCTGGGCGACGGCAGCCGCACCGGCAAGAACAGCGAGCGCATCGCCGCCATTGGCGACGTGGACGAACTGAATTCCCACATCGGCCTGCTGCTGACCGAGCCGGACCTGCCGGATGATGTGCGCGGCGCGCTGCTCCATATCCAGCACGACCTGTTCGACCTGGGCGGCGAACTGTCGATTCCGGGCTACACGCTGCTAAAGGAAGCGCAGGTGATCCAGCTGGACGACTGGCTGGCGCACTACAACGCCAGCCTGCCCCGGCTGGCGGAGTTCATTCTGCCAGGCGGCAGCCGCGCCGCGGCCCAGGCCCACGTCTGCCGCACGGTCTGCCGCCGGGCGGAGCGGGCGCTGGTGGCGCTGGGCGCCACCGAGGCCCTCAACGAGGCGCCGCGCCAGTACCTGAACCGGCTCTCGGACCTGCTGTTCGTGCTCGCCCGGGTGCTGAACCGGGCCGGGGGCGGCACCGACGTGCTCTGGCAGCGCGAGCGCCAGTCCTGAAATCCTCAAAAAGATAACAATAATCCACTTTAAGGCCGCTCCCGAGGCTGGCACGGCACGCACCGGCAAAACCGAGAAAATTACTCGGAATTGCCAGTTCTGCCCTTGAAATGCCCCCGGACGGCCACATTTCGCACTCAGGTTGAATTGCAGCCGCTGCGCCAAAGCAGGGCTCAATAGGAGAGAACACAAATGGGTAAGATCATTGGTATCGACTTGGGTACCACCAATAGCTGCGTAGCGATCCTGGAAGGCAACACGCCGAAGGTCATCGAGAACGCCGAAGGCACGCGTACCACCCCGTCGATCATCGCCTACATGGAAGATGGCGAGATCCTGGTCGGCGCGCCGGCCAAGCGCCAGGCTGTCACGAACCCGCGCAACACGCTGTACGCCGTGAAGCGCCTGATCGGCCGCAAGTTCGAAGAAAAGGAAGTGCAGAAGGACATCGGCCTGATGCCCTACGCTATCGTCAAGGCCGACAACGGCGACGCATGGGTGGGCGCGCGCGACCAGAAGCTGGCCCCGCCGCAGGTGTCCGCCGAAGTGCTGCGCAAGATGAAGAAGACCGCCGAGGACTACCTGGGCGAGCCGGTGACCGAAGCCGTGATCACCGTGCCGGCTTACTTCAACGACTCGCAGCGCCAGGCGACCAAGGACGCCGGCCGCATCGCGGGCCTGGACGTCAAGCGCATCATCAACGAGCCGACCGCCGCCGCGCTGGCGTTCGGCATGGACAAGAACGAGAAGGGCGACCGCAAGATCGCCGTGTATGACCTCGGCGGCGGCACGTTCGACATCTCGATCATCGAGATCGCGGACGTGGACGGCGAGAAGCAGTTCGAAGTGCTGTCGACCAACGGCGACACCTTCCTCGGTGGCGAGGACTTCGACCAGCGCATCATCGACTACATCATCGGCGAGTTCAAGAAGGACCAGGGCGTCGACCTGTCCAAGGACGTGCTGGCGCTGCAACGCCTGAAGGAAGCCGCTGAAAAGGCCAAGATCGAGCTGTCCAGCTCGCAGCAGACCGAGATCAACCTGCCGTACATCACGGCGGATGCCTCGGGCCCGAAGCACTTGAACCTGAAGATCACGCGCGCCAAGCTGGAAGCGCTGGTGGAAGACCTGATCAAGCGCACGATCGACCCGTGCCGCACCGCCATCAAGGATGCGGGCGTCAAGGTGGGCGACATCGACGACGTGATCCTGGTCGGCGGCATGACCCGCATGCCCAAGGTGCAGGAGCAGGTGCGCGAGTTCTTCGGCAAGGAAGCCCGCAAGGACGTGAACCCGGACGAAGCCGTGGCCGTGGGTGCCGCGATCCAGGGCTCGGTGCTGTCGGGCGACCGTACCGACGTGCTGCTGCTGGACGTGACGCCGCTGTCGCTGGGCATCGAGACGCTGGGCGGCGTGATGACCAAGATGATCAGCAAGAACACGACCATCCCGACCAAGCACGCACAGGTCTTCTCGACGGCTGACGACAACCAGCCGGCGGTGACGATCAAGGTGTTCCAGGGCGAGCGCGAGATGGCCAGCGGCAACAAGCTGCTGGGCGAGTTCAACCTGGAAGGCATTCCGCCGTCGCCGCGTGGCACGCCGCAGATCGAGGTCTCGTTCGACATCGACGCCAACGGCATCCTGCACGTGGGCGCCAAGGACAAGGCCACCGGCAAGGAAAACCGCATCACCATCAAGGCGAACTCGGGTCTGTCGGAAGACGAGATCCAGCGCATGGTGAAGGACGCCGAGGCCAACGCCGAGGAAGACAAGCGCGCCCGTGAGCTGGCCGATGCCCGCAACCAGGCTGATGCGCTGATCCACTCGACGCGCAAGGCCGTGGCCGAGCATGGCGACAAGCTGGAAGCCGGCGAGAAGGAAAAGATCGAAGTCGCGGTCAAGGAACTGGAAGACGCCGCACGCGGCGGCGACAAGGCCGAGATCGAGTCCAAGATCAACGCGCTGTCCGAAGCGAGCCAGAAGCTGGGCGAGAAGGTCTACGCCGACATGCAGGCCAAGGCCGGTGAAGCCGGCGCCGGCGGTGCGGCCGGTGCCGCAGGCGGCCAGCAGCAGTCCCAGGCGCAGCCGCAGGACGATAACGTCGTGGACGCCGAGTTCAAGGAAGTGAACGACAAGAAGTAAGCGGGACCAGCGGGAGTGGCGCAGGTGCAGTTGGCGCCACTCCCGCCCCGACGCCGAGCGTTGGTGTTCAGACACAGGGTGAGAAACCATGGTCGAACACCTCGCTCGGCTTTTTTGCTATTCGCCCAGCCGGTGATTTCATGCCGGACAGGCCAATCAGGTAAGAGCCACCATGGCAAAACGTGACTATTACGAAGTGCTCGGGGTAGGCAAGAACGCGAGCGACGACGAGATCAAGAAGGCTTATCGCAAGCTCGCGATGAAGTACCACCCGGACCGCAATCCGGACAGCAAGGAAGCGGAAGATAAGTTCAAGGAGGGCAAGGAAGCGTACGAGATGCTTTCCGACCCCGAGAAGAAGGCCGCCTACGACCAGTATGGCCACGCCGGCGTGGACCCCAATATGGCCGGCGGCTTCGGCGGCGGCCAGGGCTACGGCGGGTTTGCCGAGGCCTTCGGCGACATCTTCGGCGACATCTTCGGCCAGCAGGGCGGACAGCGGCGCGGCAACGGCCCGCAAGCCTACCGGGGCGCCGACCTGCGCTACAGCATGGAAATCTCGCTGGAGCAGGCGGCCCATGGCCACGAGGCGCAGATCCGCGTGCCCCACTGGGAAGACTGCGAGCACTGCCACGGCAACGGCGCCGAGCCGGGATCGTCGGTGGAAACCTGCCCGACCTGTAACGGCGTGGGCCAGGTGCGTGTGTCGCAAGGCTTCTTCACCATGCAGCAGACCTGCCCGAAGTGCCACGGCAGCGGCAAGTTCATCCCCAAGCCGTGCGTGAAGTGCCATGGCCAAGGCAAGCTGAAGTCGCAGAAGACGCTGGAAGTGAAGATTCCGGCCGGTATCGACGAAGGCATGCGCATCCGCTCGTCGGGCAATGGCGAGCCGGGCATCAACGGCGGCCCCCCGGGCGACCTATATGTGGAAGTGCACATCAAGGCACACGAGGTATTCGAGCGTGACGGCGATGACCTGCACTGCCAGATGCCGATCTCCTTCGCCACGGCGGCGCTGGGCGGCGAACTGGAAGTGCCGACGCTGGGCGGCCGCGCCAGCTTCCCGGTGCCCGAGGGCACGCAGGGCGGCAAGACGTTCCGGCTGCGCGGCAAGGGCATCAAGGGCGTGCGCTCGGGCTATCCCGGCGACCTCTACGTCCATGTGAACGTGGAAACGCCGGTCAAGCTGACCGAGGCCCAGAAGGACATGTTGCGCGAGTTCGACCGCTCGGTGCACGAGGGCGGCTCGCGCCACAGCCCGCAGGAGCAGTCCTGGCTGGACAAGGTGAAGAGCTTCTTCAGCTAAATCGCCGGATTGCCCGGCAGGCAGGACGATGAAACCGGCCACGTGACCAGCGTGGCCGGTTTTTTCATGCCCGGCGCGGCGATAATGCGGCATTGATGCACCCTGCCGAGTTGCCGTGGTTCCGCCGTCCCCCGCCCCCTCCAGCGCCAGTTTCGACCCCTTCGTCCTGCTTGACGATGCCGCCGCCGCACCCGGCGTGGCGGCGTCGCGCCTCTATACGGGGTTTGTCCGGGCCGATGTGCTGCCCGCCGGCACCGATCCCGCCACGCTGGACGCGCTGCTGGCCGCCGGCTGGCGCCACGGGCTGCAGGCCACGCTGTTCGCACCGTACGAGTTCGGCGGGGCGCTTGTCGGGGCGCCGGTCCATTGCGGCAATGCGCTGCCGTTCCATGACGGCGCGCTGCACCTGCTCTGGTTCCGGGACATGGCCCGGCTCGACGGCGACGCCGTAGGAGCATGGCTGGCCGCCCGAGCAGAATCCGCCCCGGCCGGCGCGATGGACGTGCGCGCCGAGCCGCCGCACGCCGCCTACGCAGACGCCATCGCACGCATCCACGCCTATATCGAGGCCGGCGATACCTATCAGGTGAATTTCACGCAGCGGCTCCGTTTCTCCGCCTTCGGCGACCCGGTAACGTTCTACGCCGCGCTGCGGGCCGCGCAGCCGGTGCCGTTCGGCGTGCTGGCCTGGCTGCCCGGCGACGGCTGGGTGCTGTCGCTGTCGCCCGAGCTGTTTGTCGAGCATGACGGCGCCGGGCATCTGGTGACCCGGCCGATGAAGGGCACCGCGCCGCGCAGCGGGGACGCCGGGCAGGACGCCCGCGCCGCGCGCCGGCTGGCCGCCGACGCCAAGAACCGGGCCGAGAACGTGATGATCGTCGACCTGCTGCGCAACGACCTGGGCCGCATCGCCCAGCCCGGCAGCGTGGCCGTGCCCGACCGCTTCGTGGTGCAGCCGTTCGGGCGGGTGCTCCAGATGACTTCCACCGTGACCGCCACGGCGCGGCCCGGCACCGCCTTCGGCGCGTTGATGGCGGCGCTGTTCCCGTGCGGCTCGATCACGGGCGCGCCCAAGCGGCGGACCATGCAGATCATCGCCGAACTGGAAACCACGCCGCGCGGCCTCTACACGGGCGCCATCGGCTGGCTCGATGCGCCGGCAGACGACCAACCCTGCGGCGCTTTCGGCATGTCCGTGGCGATCCGCACGCTGGTGCTGGGGCCGCAGGGCGACGACGGCCTGCGCCGGGGGGAGATGGGGGTGGGCGGCGGCATCGTCCATGACAGCGTGGCCGCCGACGAGTTCGCGGAATGCGGCTGGAAGGCGCGCTTCCTGACCGCGCACGATCCCGGCTTCACGCTGTTCGAGACCATGCACGCATGCGATGGCGTGGTGCTGCACCGCGAGCGCCATCTGGCGCGGCTGGCGCAATCCACGGCAGTGTTTGGCTTCGCATTCGACCAACCGGCGGCGCGGGCGGCCATGCAGGCCGAGGCGGGACGGCTGGGCGACGGCGACTGGCGGCTGCGCATGGCCGTCGACAAGGCCGGCGCGCTGGTCTTCGCGAGCGGTCCGCTGGCGCCGCGCGCCGAGCCGGTGGCGCTGCTCGACCTGTCGCCCACGCGCCTGCCGGTAGCCGACCCGATGCGCCGCTACAAGTCCAGTGCCCGCGCCGCGTTCGATGCCGGCTGGCAGGCGGCCGAGCGCGAGGGCGGCTTCGACGCGCTGTTCTTCAACACGCGTGACGAGTTGCTCGAAGGCGGGCGCAGTTCGGTGTTCGTGAAGGTGGGCGGGCGCTGGCTGACGCCGCCGCTGTCGGCGGACATCCTGCCGGGCGTGATGCGGGCGGTGGTACTCGAAGGGGGCGATGCGCTGATCGACGGCCCGATCGAACAGGCCGTGGTCACGCATGACATGGTGCGGCGCGCCGAGGCCATCGTCATCGCCAACGCGCTGCGCGGGACGATGCGGGCGCGGCTGCGCTGAGCGGCTGGGGTTTCTAGAGGGCAGGCATTTCACCCGCTATCGATGCCTGGTATCCAACTGCCCGTCTCCCAGCTTCCACCTGACCACCCCGGGCAGGTTGATCAGTTCCCGGTCGTGGCAGACCATCACCACGGAGCGGCCCTCCGCCGCCAGTTCCCCGATCAGCGCAATCACCTGCTCGCGCGCGTGGCCGTCGAGATTGGAGGTGGGTTCGTCGAGCAGCAGCAGTTCCGGCTCCAGCACCTTGGCCCGCGCCAGCGCCACGCGCTGGACTTCGCCGCCGGACAGCTTCTCCGGCGCGGTGTCCTGCACATGGACGATGCCGGCCCAGCCCAGCGCCGCGCCCACGCGCCGCTCGATCTCGTCGTGCGCCACGCCCCGGGCGCGCAGGCCATAGGCGATGTTGTCGCGCACCGAGGTGCGGAACAGGTAGGGATGCTGGTGCATGTAGGCCACGCGCTGGCGCAGCGCGGGCGGCAGCGGCGTCAGCGGCGCCTCGCGGCGCGTGCCGCCTTCGTCCTCCCACGCCACGGTGGCGCCCGGCGCCGGCTCCAGCCCGGCCACCATCCGCAGCAGGGTGGACTTGCCCGCGCCGTTGACGCCGGTCAGCGCTACGGCGGTGGCGCGCGGGAACACCAGTTCGGGGATGGCGAACAGCTGGCGAGACCCGACGCGGCGCACCAGGCCCCGCACCGTCAGCAGTGGCGACAAGGCAGGGGTGGTCATCGCCGGAACCCTCCCGCGCCTTGCAGCCAGGCGAGCATGACGTTGACAGCCAGCGCCAGCGCCACCAGCACGATGCCGAGCGCGATGCCCTGCGCGAACTCGCCCTTGCTGGTCTCCAGTGCGATGGCCGTGGTGATGGTGCGCGTGGAGCCTTCGATATTGCCGCCGATCATCAGCGCCGAGCCCACTTCGGCAATCACGCGCCCGAAGCCGGCCACCACGGCCGCCATCAGGCCGAAGCGGAGTTCGCGCAGCACGGTGAAGAAGGTGCGCCAACGGCCGGCGCCGAGCACCCAGGCGGTCTCGCGCAGGCGTGGGTCCGCCGCCTGCATGGCCGCGAGCGAGAACGCCAGCACCACGGGAAAGCCGATCACGGCCTGCCCGAAAACCATGCCGGACGGGGTGAACAGCAGGGAGAAGCTACCCAGCGGCCCCTGCCGCGTGAACAGCAGATAGAGCACCAGGCCGACCAGCACCGTCGGGAAGGACAGGAAGGCCTGCGCCAGCACCACCACCACGCGCCGGCCGGGAAAGGCATGGGTGGCGATCAGGTAGGCGGCGCCGATGGCCGGCACGGTGGCCAGCGCCAGGCCGAGCACCGCCACCATCAGCGAGGTCCAGACGATGAACCATAGCGCGCCGTCCCCGCTGCCCAGCAGGCGGAAAGCGTCCAGCGTGGCCGTGCCGATCTCCACGTGGGCGCGCTCAGGCGGAGAACGTGTGCTCGACGGCCGGGAAGCTGCCATCCTTCACGGCGGCGACGAAAGCGCGCACGGCGGCCTCGATCGAGGTCTGGCCGTCCATGAAGTTGCGCACGAACTTGGCCTTGCGGCCCGGATAGATATTGAGCATGTCCTGCAGCACCAGCACCTGGCCGGAACAGTCCACGCCGGCGCCGATGCCGATGGTCGGAATCGTCAGCTGTGCCGTGACCTCGCCAGCCAGCGCGGCCGGCACGGCTTCCATGACGATCAGCTGCGCACCGGCGGCCTGCAGCGCCAGCGCGTCACGCTTGAGCTGCGCGGCGCCGGCATCGGTCTTGCCCTGCACCTTGAAGCCGCCCAGCGCGTGCACCGACTGCGGGGTCAGGCCGATGTGGGCGCACACCGGAATGCTGCGCTCGACCAGGAATTTCACGGTGGGGGCGAGCCAGTCGCCGCCTTCCAGCTTCACCATCTGCGCGCCCGCGCGCATCAGCGCGGTGGCGCTCTCGAAGGCCTGCGTGGGCGTGCCGTAGGTGCCGAACGGCAGGTCCGATACCAGCAGCGCGGTCTGGTTGCCGCGCGCCGCGCATTCGGTGTGATAGACCATGTGCTGCAGCGTGACGGGCAGCGTGGTCTGCTGGCCCTGCATCACGTTGCCGAGCGAATCGCCGACGAGGATCACTTCCACGCCGCAGAAATCGAGCAGCGCGGCGAAGCTCGAGTCGTAGGCGGTCAGCATGACGATCTTGTCATCTGCGGCGCGCATGGCCTGGAGCTTGGGAATGGTGACGGTCTTGCGGGAGGGGTCGAGGAGGTAACTCATGGCAGTGCCCGTGGGGGTGTGTGGCTGCCTGGGCCTGAGGCGGGCAGGGCGGTCAGGGGGCCGCGAGATTCAGGAAGGCCTTGCGGCCCCGCATGTTCTCGATGCGCGACAGTAGTGTACGGAAATCGCCGTCGTTGTCCACCGGATTGAAGCGCGCGGTGTCCACGATCAGGACCGGCGCCTCGTCGTAGCGGTGGAACAGCTCGCCATAGGCGTCGGTCAGCCGCTGGAGGTAGGTTTCGTCGATGCCGGACTCGCCCGGCAGCCCGCGCCGCGCAATCCGCTCGCGCAGCAGCGACGGCGTGGCCTGGAGCACGATGACCAGGTCCACGCGCTGGGCCGGCACCTGGAGCCGGGCGGCCAGCGCGTCGTAGAGCGCGAGTTCGTCGGCTTCGAGCGTCAGGGCCGCATAGAGGCGGTCACGTGCATAGAGGAAATTGCCGATCATGCGCTGGCCGGCGAGCAGCGCGGCCTGCCATTGCTGGCTCTGGGTGGCGCGCTGGTCCAGGCAGTGCAGCTGCATCGGCAGGGCATAGCGCTGCGGCTCGCGGTAGAAGCGTTCGAGGAAGGGGTTCTGGCGGGCGCCGTCAGGCAGTTCGCCGGCCTGGAGCGTGCGGGCCAGGCGCTGCGCCAGCGAGGTCTTGCCGGAGCCGACGGGCCCTTCGACGACGATGCGGCGCAGATGGTCGAGCATGGCTCGTGGGGTGCCGATGGATCAGGCGTGGATCACGCCTGCGTGCCGCCTTCCTGCAGGCGGGGGCATTTGCATGAGGAAAACTTCTCGATGCGCTGGTCGCGTACGC
The DNA here is from genome assembly GCF_905397395.1 of Cupriavidus campinensis. Classification (GTDB taxonomy): domain Bacteria; phylum Pseudomonadota; class Gammaproteobacteria; order Burkholderiales; family Burkholderiaceae; genus Cupriavidus; species Cupriavidus campinensis. The sequence goes on along the minus strand of NZ_CAJPVH010000043.1, from coordinate 6,020 downwards.
CGGGCAGGAAGTCCGCCGCGCGGCCCCGGCCCGGGATGACGACCTCGCCATCCAGCTCCACCAGCGGCACCAGCACGAAGGCGCGCTCGGTGATACGCGGATGCGGCACGGTCAGCGCCTCGGAGTCGATCCGGTCGGCGCCGAACAGCAGCAGGTCGAGGTCCAGCGTGCGCGGCGCGTTGTGAAACGGGCGCTCGCGGCCGAACTGGTCCTCGATGTGGTGGCAGATGCGCAACAGCTGCGGCGCGGTGAAGGACGTCTCCACCTTCACCACGGCGTTGAAGTAGTCGTCGCCGCTGGCGTCGACGGGTGCGGTGCGGTAGAACGAGGACTTGGCCAATACCGTGATGCCGACCTGCTGGGCCAGGCACACGATCGCGTCCTTCAATGCCTGGCGGGCATCGCCGAGATTGGCGCCGATGCCGATAAAGGCAAGTGTCATGTTATTCCTCCGGCTGGGCGCGGCCGGACTCTGATGCGGCCTGACCCCCCTCCGCCGCGTCCGTGTCGCCCCGCGAAGAAACTTTATCCGATTTCCGCGGACCGCGCCGACGACGCTTCTTGCGCACCGGGCCCTCGCCATCGACCCCCGCGAAGCCCTCGCTGTCGTCGGGACCCTGGCTGCCGCCACCGGCGGCGCCCGCGCTACCCTTGCCACGCTTCGGGCGGGCGGCCTCGATCATGTCCTCGCGGGCATCGGGCGGCGCGTTCTGGAAGTCGGTCCACCACTGGCCGATTTCGGCCGGCTGTTCGCCCGATTCGCAGCGCAGTTGCAGGAAGTCATAGCCGGCGCGGAAGCGCGGCGATTCCAGCAGGCGGAACGGCATGCGGCCCACGCGCTTCTCGAAGCGCGGCTGCATGCCCCAGATGTCGCGCATGTCGGTGACAAAGCGGCGCTGGATGGCCAGTTGGCCGGTCTGCTTCTCCAGCACCATGTCCATGGCCGTGTTGAGCGCAGCAATCGCGTGCTCGCCCTCGTCGCGCAGCTTGTTCCAGCGTTGCAGCACGTGGTGCCACAGCAGCGCGGCGAACAGAAAGCCGGGCGACACCGGCTTGCCGGCCTGCACGCGGCGGTCGGTGTTGTCGAGCGCCAGCTGCACGAAGCGCTGGCCCATCGGCTGCTCCAGCGCCACGTCCAGCAGCGGCAGCAGGCCCTTGTGCAGGCCGGCCTTGCGCAGCTCCTGCAGCGAGGCCCAGGCGTGCCCGGACATCAGCAGCTTCAGCATTTCGTCGAACAGGCGCGCGCTCGGCACGTTGTGGATCAGCGGGGCCAGTTCGGCGATCGGCTCGCGCGTGGCCTCGTCGATCGAAAAACCGGTCTTGGCCGCGAAGCGCACCACGCGCAGCATGCGCACCGGGTCTTCGCGGTAGCGCGTGACCGGGTCGCCGATCATCCGCAGCGTGCGCGCGCGGATGTCTTCCATGCCGTGATGGTAGTCATGCACGGTCTGGGCGGCCGGGTCGTAGTACATCGCGTTGATCGTGAAGTCGCGGCGCTCGGCGTCCTCGGCCTGGGAGCCCCAGACGTTGTCGCGCAGTACGCGGCCGCTGGCGTCGATCGCGTGCGTCTTGCTGTCCAGCTCGGCGCGCTTCAGGCGGCGGCCTTCGGGCAGCGTCTCGCTGGCAATCGCGTCCACCAGCGCGCGGAAGGTCGAGACCTCGATGATCTCCTGCTCGCGGCCGCCGTAGAACGTCACGTGCACGATCTGGAAGCGCCGGCCGATGATGCGCGAGCGGCGGAACAGCGCCTGCACCTCGTCGGGCGTGGCGTTGGTGGCCACATCGAAGTCCTTCGGCTTGATGCCGAGCAGCACGTCACGCACGGCGCCGCCCACGATGAAGGCCTGGAAACCGGCCTGCTGGAGGGTGGTGGTGACCTTGACGGCGTTGCGCGAAATCAGCGTGGGATCGATCTGGTGTTCGTCCACATTGACGATGCGCTGCGTATGGGCGCGCCCGGTGCGGCGCAGCTTGGGGCCAGGCTTGCCGAGCAGCCGGTTGATGAGCTTCTTGATCACGTCAGAACAGGTCCATGATGCGCCAGCCGGCCGCGGCCGCATGGTGGCGCAGGCGGTCGTCGGGATTGGCGGCGATCGGCTCGCTGACCTTTTCCAGCAGGGGCAGGTCGTTGGCGGAATCGCTGTAGAACGTCGTGGTGCCGAAGTCTTCCCACTGGGTGCCGAGGCCCTTGAGCCACTGCTCCACGCGGGCGATCTTGCCCTCGCGGAAACTCGGCACGCCGAAGACCTCGCCGGTGAACGCGCTGTCCGGCTTGCCGTCGGACGTGGCCGGCTCGGTCGCGATCAGATGCTTGATGCCGAAGGCCTGGGCGATCGGCGCGGTCACGAAGCTGTTGGTAGCCGTCACCACCGCGCACAGGTCGCCCGCCTCCAGGTGCTTGTAGACCAGCGCCTTGGCCTGCGGGGTGATGACGGGGTCGATCACCTCGCGCATGAAGCGCTGGCGCCAGGCGTCCAGCCGGTCGCGCGGATTGGCGGCCAGCGGGGCCAGCGCGAAGCGCAGGAACGCCTGGATATCCAGGGTGCCCGCCTTGTATTGCCCATAGAACTCGTCGTTCTTGCGACGATAGGATTCCTCGTCGACAACGCCCATGCGGACCAGGAAGCGGCCCCATTCGTGGTCGCTGTCGGTGGGGATCAGGGTGTGGTCGAGGTCAAACAGTGCCAGATTCATGGGCGGCGATTTTACATTAAGGTACGCATGGCGGTCGGCGCGCCGTGGCGCGCCAGGACCAATTTGGAGCGGATTTCGTGCCAGCTTCGGCGCGGATTCGCGGTTTATTCGCGGAATTCCGCAAACATCTCGCGCAGCAGCGGCAGGGTGACCGCGCGCTTGCGCTCGAGCGAATAGGTGTCCAGCGCGTCCAGCAGGGCCATCAGGCTGGGCATGTCGCGGTAATGCCGCGTCACCAGCCAGTGGGGGATTTCCGGCGACAACTGCAACCCACGCTCGCGCGCGGCCTGCAGCAGGGCGGCCATCTTGTCGTCATCGGACAGCGACGCCACCTGGTAGACCAGCCCCCAGCCAAGCCGGGTGCGCAGGTCTTCACGTACCGGCATGGCACGCGGCGCCAGGCCGCCCGCCACCACCAGCGCGGTGCGCACGTGGGCGCGCACCTCGTTATACAGCGAAAACACGGCGATCTGTCGCGCTTCGTCGAGCAATTCCACGTCATCGACGGTGTAGAGCCGGCAGGACGGGTCGAAATTGAAGTCGGCCAGCGCGTGGTGCGGGCTCAGGTAGCGGCAGTTCAGGCCGGTATGGAGCGCCGCGTCGCACACCGCGTGCAGCAGGTGGGTGCGCCCCGAGCCGACCTCGCCCCACAGGTAGATCAGCCGGTCGTTGGCGTGTTCCTGGGCGATAGCGGCCGGCAGCTCACGCAGGCGCTGCACCGGCTCGCGGTTCGAAGCCACGAAAAAGTTCTCGAACGTGGACGGCGGGGGGCTGCCGAGCTCGAGCGAAAGCTGCTTATGACGCGAAGACATGACGTTTTCGTAACTTCCTACCTCGGTTCCATCAGTTTCTGTGGGCTTCGATCAGTTGCGGTACAGCTCGCTAGCCATATAAACGCGCCGGATCTGCCGCGCGCCGACCAGCAGCACCGCACAGGTCGGCAGGGCCAGCAGCACGCCGAAGAAGCCAAACAACTGGCCAAATGCCAGCAGCGCGAAGATCACCACCAGCGGGTGCAGCCCGATGCGCTCGCCCACCAGCCGCGGCGTCAGGTAAAAGCTTTCCACGAACTGCCCGATGCCGTATACCACGGCCACGGCGCCCAGCCCGTACCAGTTGCCGAATTGCAGCAGCGCCGCCACGATCGCCAGCGCCAGCCCCAGCCCGAAACCAATGTACGGGATGAACACCGCCAGCCCGGTGAACACGCCCACCGGCACGCCCACCTCGAATCCGGCGATGGTCAGCCCGATCGAATAAAGTGCAGCAAGGATCACCATAACGATAATCTGCCCGCGCAGGTACTGGGAAAGTAGCGCATCAGTCTCATTCGACAGCTCGCGCACCTTCGGCACCCAGCGGCGCGGCACCAGCCGCTCGATCCGCCGCATGACCATATGCCAGTCCATCATCAGGTAATACATGACGATGGGGATGATGAACAGCATGCCAGCCACGCTGATCAGGGCCGAGCCGGACACCTTCGCATAATTCAGCAGCACCTGGAACAGGTCTTCCGGGCTGGCCGCGAAGCGGTCCTGCAGCATATTGCGCAGGCCGGGGAAGTCAAAGCGCACGCGCACCCCCAGTTCTGCCAGGCGGGGTGCCACCACATTGTTGAGCTTTTGCAACAGCATCGGCACCTGCTCGCGGATCTGCGGGATCTCGCGCTGGAGCACGGCAATCAGCAACAGCACCAGCAGCACCACGATGATCGTCAGCAGGCCGATCATCAGCGTCACGCCGATAAAGCGCGGCACGCGGCGGCGCTGGAGCCAGTCCACGCCCGGCGTGAGAATGTACGCAAAAATGAACGCGAACAGGAAGGGCGTGAGCACCGGCGCCAGCGCCACGATGGCGGCGAACAGGCCGGCGGCCACGACCACCCAGATCAGGATACGTTTGGAGTCTGGCGAGAGCAGGGGAGCGTTCATCGAAAGGGTCCGGAAACCGCCGGGCGGGCAACTTTGGCCGGTCTGGTGACCGGGTGTCGCCGCGAAACTGGTAGCCGGGAGCCTGTATCCGTTAAAATCGCGATTCTAACGGACTCGCGCCCGCCCTCCGTGGCGCCGGGCGCCGTAATCCACACTTTACCTCGTCAAAGACAAGCAGGATCTCATGAGCGCATCCCAGAACGCCGGCCAGGCAGGCCTTTCCTACCGCGATGCCGGTGTTGACATCGACGCCGGCGACGCGCTGGTAGACCGCATCAAGCCGTTCGCCAAGCGCACCATGCGTGAAGGCGTGATGGCCGGTATCGGCGGATTCGGCGCGCTGTTCGAACTCTCGAAGAAGTTCCAGGAGCCGGTGCTGGTATCCGGCACGGACGGCGTGGGCACCAAGCTCAAGCTGGCATTCCAGCTGAACCGCCACGACACCGTGGGCCAGGATCTGGTGGCGATGAGCGTCAACGACATCCTGGTGCAGGGCGCCGAGCCGCTGTTCTTCCTCGACTACTTCGCCTGCGGCAAGCTGGACGTGGACACGGCTGCCACTGTGATCCAGGGTATCGCCCACGGCTGCGAACTGGCCGGCTGCGCGCTGATCGGCGGCGAGACCGCCGAGATGCCGAGCATGTACCCGGACGGCGAGTACGACCTGGCCGGCTTCGCGGTGGGCGCCGTGGAAAAGCGCAAGATCATCGACGGCAGCACGATCATCCCGGGCGACGTGGTGCTGGGCCTGGCCTCGTCGGGCGCGCATTCGAACGGTTACTCGCTGGTGCGCAAGATCATCGACGTGGCGAAGCCGGACCTGAACGCCGACTTCCACGGCCAGCGCCTGCAGGACGCCATCATGGCGCCGACGCGCATCTACGTGAAGCCGCTGCTCTCGCTGATCGAGACGCTGCCGGTCAAGGGCATGGCCCACATCACCGGTGGCGGCCTGACCGAGAACGTGCCGCGCGTGCTGGCCGACAACGTCACCGCCGTGATCCAGAAGGATGCCTGGACCCTGCCGCCGCTGTTCCAGTGGCTCCAGGAGCAGGGCCGCGTGGCCGATGCGGAAATGCACCGCGTGTTCAACTGCGGCATCGGCATGGTCGTGATCGTGGCGAAGGAAGACGCCGAACGCGCCATCCGTCACCTCCAGGCGGCTGGCGAAGCCGTGTGGCAGATCGGCGAAATCCGCGAACGCGAGGAAGGCCAGGCCCAGACCGTGGTGGTCTGAGCGCGGTCCGATCCTTCGCAGGATGGCAAAACGCCCGATGGCAATGAACTGACCCCCAGAAGTTGGACGGTTGATGGCTAGGCCGGAAAGGGCTGAGTCCTGTATTGCACGGGACTCAGCCCTTTTAGTTTGAGCTTGATGCGGTCATGATTGTA
>NZ_CAJPVH010000042.1 GCF_905397395.1 Cupriavidus campinensis | reverse complement strand
GGCGGTGCGCGAGGCGTGGGTGGGGCGCGGGGGCTGGGGGGGCGCGGCGGGGCTCATGGGCGATGGGCCTCGTCACGGGGCGGCACCTCGTCCGCGCCGGGCGGCTCGAGGTAGTGCCACAGGTCGCGCGGATCGAACGACAGCATTGCCGCCAGCACCACCACCAGCGCGCCGAACGACCACAGCGCCACGCCCGGCAGCACCTGCGCCATGGTGGAGAGCTTCACCAGCGTGACCAGCACGCCGATCATGAACACCTCGATCATGCCCCAGGGCCGGGTCTGGCGGATGCCGCGCACGATGCGGTCGAACCCGGGCGGCATCTGCCGGCGCGCCATCGGCACCAGCAGGTAGCCCATCATCAGCATCTCGGAGAGCGGGAACAGGATGGTGGTGGCGAAGACGAGCAGCGCCACCGGCGCCATCTGGTCCGCGAACAGCGCCTGCACGGCGCCGATCAGCGTGGTCTGGGTGCGCACGCCCTTGAGGTCCATCTCCACGATGGGGAAGGCGTTGGAGATCAGGAACAGGATCAGCGCCGTCACCACCAGCGGCAGCAGGCGGCGGTAGGCGCGCGAGCTTTCGCGGTAGAGCGGGCCGCCGCAGCGCAGGCAGGCGGCGCGCTCGCCGGGGGCCAGCGCGGTGCGTTCGTAGAGCGCGTCGCAGTATTCGCAGGCCACCAGCCGGTGCAGGTCCGGGTGCAGGTCCGCAGGCAGGTCCCGCGGGGTCTCGGAAGGGGCGTGCGGCGCCGGCGTCATGCGTCCGGGGTGAGCGTCTTGGGCGGCGCAGTCGTGACGGCGGGCACAGGCGGCCCTTCGTGCGTGCCGATGGTCCAGTCACGCAGCAGCGCGTAGGCCACGGCCAGCACGGTCGGGCCGATGAACACGCCGAGGAAGCCGAAGGCCAGCGCCCCGCCCAGCACGCCCATCATGATCCAGATCAGCGGCAGGCCGGTGCCCTTGCTGATCAGCAGCGGCTTGACCACGTTGTCCGCCATGCCGACCACGGCGCCGCCCCATATCACCATGAAGACCGCCCAGCCGGTGTGGCCCGAATGGTAGAGCCACAGCGCGGCCGGAATCCAGATCAGCGGCGGGCCCATCGGCACCACGGAAAGGAAGAAGGTGATGAAGCCGAGGATGGCGGCGCCGGGCACGCCGGCAATCCAGAAGCCGATGGCGGCCAGCACGGCCTGGATGAAGGCGGTGCCGAGCACCCCGTAGACCACGCCCTTGACCGTGCTGCCGGCCAGCGCCAGCAGGTGGTCGGCACGCTCGCCTGCCACGCGGCGCATGCCGCCGCGCAGCCACTCCACGGCCAGTTCGCCGCCGGTATAGAAGAAGAATGCCAGGACGATGGAGAGCGCCAGCTGGCCCAGCCCGGCGCCAATCGACAAGCCCGCGCCCAGCAGCACATGGCCGACCGGCGCGATCAGCTTGCGCAGGTTGGCCACCATCTCGGAGTCGGCCGTGATGACCTGGTTCCACGCACTGGAGAGCTGGCTGCCGACGAACGGCAGGCTGCTGAGCCATTCGGGCAGTTGCGGAATGCCATGCTCGGTATAGCGCTGGAACAGCGCCTGCAGTTCGTCCAGATGGGCGGAGAAGCTGGCGCCGGCATAGACGAACGGGCCGAGCACAATGACCGTGGAAATCAGCACGCAGATCAGGGCGGCGATGCTGCGCCGGTTGCCCAGCCAGCGCGTGAGCACGGTATAGGGGTACCAGGAGGCGTACGCGAGGATCGCGCCCCACAGCAGCGCAGTGGCAAACGGGGCCAGCACCAGCAGCGAGCCGCCGATCAGCACGATCAGTGCAAAGACGGCGGCGAGCTTTTCAATCAATTGTCCGGAACTCATCGGGCAGATCTCCAGGGGCGCCGTGTGACGGAAACGCCGTAAGCATAGCGGAAATCGATGACAGCGCCGCCGGGGGCGCTGGCCTGGATGAGTGTAATCGGGCGTCAGCGCGCCATCATGGTTGCCTTATGGCTCCGTGACCCCCCGGCGCAGCAGGGCCGCCACGAGGTCCGTCTGCGTGACCATGCCGACCACGCAGCGGTTGTCGTCGATCACGGGCACGTGATGCAGCCCGCCGTCCGAGAACGCCCGGCCCAGCTCCACGATGGGCTGGTCGGGGCGCGCGGTGACCACCGCGCGGGTCATCAGGTCGCGCACGGTGCCGTTCACGCGGCGCGAGTGCATGCGCTGGGCGCGGAAAAAGTCGGTCTGGGTGAGGATGCCGAGCAGGCGGCGCCGGCCGTCCACCACGGGCAGCGCCTTGATGTGATGGCGCGCCAGCAGCGCGGCGGCGTCCGCGGCGGCCTGGCCGGGGCGCACCGCCACCACGTCGCGCGACATGATGTCCCCGCACGACACATCGCCAAAGCGGCGCCGGTAGGCGCGCAGCTCCGCCTCCACGATGATCGCCTCGAGATCGTCTTCCTCGATGTCCAGGAACTCGCCGCGCGCGGCCAGCACGGCGTCCAGGTCGGCGCGCGTCACGCCCACGCGCTGGCTTGGCGGCACGTCGCGGGTGTGGTGCTGCGTGGCGGCCTCGGGCGGCCGGTGCGGATAGCGCCGCCGGGCGAAGTTATTGAAGGCGAGCGCGGTCAGCAGCAGCAGCATCGAATTGATGGCCACCGGCATCACCACGAAGCCGAAGCCCAGCGCCTGCACGGCTGGGCCGCCCAGTACCGCTGTGACGGCTACGGCACCGCTGGGCGGGTGTACGCAGCGCAGCGGGAACATCAGGGCGACGGCGACCGCCACGGCCACGCCGGCCGCCAGCCCGGGGTCCGGAATCCAGCGCGCGCAGGCCACGCCTACGGTGGCGGCGACCAGATTGCCGCCGATGATCGACCACGGCTGGGCCAAAGGGCTGGACGGCACGGCGAACAGCAGCACGGCCGACGCGCCCATCGGCGCGATGAACCACGGGTTGAAGCCCTGCAGGAAGCGGCGGCAGATCCACTCGGTCAGGAACAGGCCGATTAGCGCGCCAAGGCAGCTTTTCAGGCGCTCGCCAAGGCTCGCGGCGATCGGCATCGGCACGAAAGTGCGCAGCCAGGCACGTGCCTCGGTAACAGGATGGGGATGGGAGGGTTGGGAAGAGTCGAATTCGGCGGGCATCGAAATCGGGGGGCGGGGGCGCTCAGGATGCGGGGGTCCGCAAATATATCATGGCGTGATATATTGCGCCGGCCTCCGGACTGCCCACCCCTGCCCCGAACCCGATTATGCCCCTCTCATCACATTCCGGCCCTGCCCCGTTCGAGAAGCGCGACTACGCCGCCAACGGCCGCCTGCCCATGCTGGCCGGCATCGCGCTGGCGATCGGCGCGGTCAGCACCGGCGCCGCCTTCGTGCTGGTGAACCTGATCCGCTTCTTCACCAACCTGTTCTTCTTCCAGACGATCTCCTTCGCGGAGCGCTCGCCGGCCAGCCACGCGCTGGGCGCCTGGGTGATCGTCGTGCCGGTCATCGGCGGGCTCATCGTCGGCCTGATGGCGCGCTACGGCAGCGACAAGATCCGGGGCCACGGCATCCCCGAGGCCATCGAGGCGGTGCTGTTCGGCAAGAGCCGCATGTCGCCGAAGGTGGCCGTGCTCAAGCCGCTGTCGTCCGGCATCGTGATTGGCAGCGGCGGGCCGTTCGGGGCCGAGGGGCCGATCATCATGACCGGCGGCTCCATCGCCTCGCTGCTGGCCCAGTACCTGCACCTGACCGCCGCCGAGCGCAAGACGCTGCTGGTGGCGGGCGCCTGCGCCGGCATGACGGCGATATTCGGCACGCCGGTGGCGGCCGTGCTGCTGGCCATCGAGCTGCTGTTGTTCGAGCTGCGCCCGCGCAGCCTGCTGCCGGTGGCGCTGGCCTGCGCCGTGGCCGGTTTCCTGCGGCCGCTCGTGTTCGAGGCTGGCCCGCTGTTCCCGCTCCAGACCGCGCCGGCCAGCACACTGGCGCTGGGCTCGTGCGTGCTGGCCGGGCTGCTGTGCGGCGTGCTTGGCGCCGGGCTGACGCTGGCGCTCTATCGCACCGAGGACGCGTTCGGCAAGTTGCGGCTGCACTGGATGTGGTGGCCGGCCATCGGCGGCCTGGTGGTGGGCATTGGCGGCTATTTCGAGCCGCGCGCGCTGGGCGTGGGCTACGACGTGATCGGCGACCTGCTCAACAACCGCCTCGCGCTGGAGGTGGCCGTGGCGCTGCTGGCCGTCAAGGCCGTGATCTGGATTGCCGCGCTGGGCTCGGGCACCTCGGGTGGGGTGCTGGCGCCCCTGCTGATGCTGGGCGCCGGCCTGGGCGTGGTGCTGGCGCCGGTGTTGTCGGGCGGCTCGCCGGCGCTCTGGGCGCTGGTCTGCATGGCTGGCGTGCTCGGCAGCGTGCTGGGCGCGCCGCTGACCGCCATCGTGTTCGCCTTCGGCCTCACGCATGACAGCGAGGCGCTGCTGCCGCTGCTGCTGACCACGGCGGTGGCCTACGGCTTCTCGGTGCTGACCATGAAGCGGTCGATCATGACCGAGAAGATCGCCCGGCGCGGGCTCCATATCTATCGGGAGTACGGCGTGGACCCGCTCGAACGCGCGCACGTGGACGAGCTGATGACGCGCGAGGTGGTGACCATCGACGCCGACCTGCCGGTGGCCGACGCGCTGCCGCGCTACTTTGGCGATCACACGGCCCAGCGCGCCGCCCATCGCGCCTACCCGGTGGTGCGCGCGGGCCGGCTGGTCGGCATGCTCAATCGCACGGCCATCGTCGCGGCCCATGCCGGGGACAATGCGGGGCTGCGTTGCGGGGATCTGGTGGCGGGGCAGGGCGATGCTCCTGCCGCCGTACTCTTGCCCGCACTGACCGGCCGCGCCGCAGCCGGCCGCATGGCCGAACTGAGCGTGGCGCGCCTGCCGGTGGTGGAGAGCCTGGCGACGATGCGCATCGTCGGCATCGTCTCGCTACGCGACCTGCTGGCGCCGAGCGGCCATGTGATGCACGAGGAAACCCGCCGCGAGCGGCTGCGCGGGGCGGTGCGCGCGGTGCGCGGCGTCGGTCAGAGCTTGTAGCTCGTCAGCAGGATGCTGGTCTCGGTGGCCGAGATCCCCTCGATCAGCCGGATCCGGTCCAGCGTGCGGTCGAACTGCTCCAGCGTATCCGCGCGCAGTTCGGCGATGATGTCCCAGCGGCCGTTAGTCGTATGCAGGGTCTGCACATTGGGCTCGCCGCGCAGGGCCTGCAGCACCTGCCGGGCGCGGTTGCCCTCCACGGCCACCGTCATCCAGGCCCGAATGCGGTGCGGCTCGGCCTCGGCCTTCAGCCGCACCGTGTAGCCGACGATCAGTCCTTCCTTCTCCAGTTTGTCGATCCGGTTCTGCACCGTGGCGCGCGAGACGCGCAGCGCCTTGGCCAGCGCCGTCACGGGCGTGCGGGCGTTGTCGCGCAACAGGCTCAACAGTTGCTGGTCGGTGGCGTCCATTGGGGGCTCCTCTGGCGATTTGTCGCCTTATGTTGGCGGATTGTCGAATCGTGCGCGCAATTTGTCCACTTTGCTGGCTATTTGTTGGCGTGGGCGGGCATCAGAATGCACCCACGGCAGCCACATCAGACAAAGGAGCCCCCGTGACCGACCGCCCGACCATCCTCCTCATCGCCCCCACGTTCTATGACGTGTCCTACAGCATCAATCCGTGGATGGACCCCGCGGCCTGGGCGCGCGACCCGCGCGGCATGCATCGCCAGGCCCGGGCGTCGTTCGACGCGCTCCACGCCGCGCTGACCGCCGCCGGGTTTGCGGTCGAGGTGGCCGAAGGGGCGCCGGGTCAGCCCGACATGGTGTTCCCGGCCAACGCGGCGGTCGTGCTCGACGGCAAGGCCGTGCTGGCACGCTTCCGCTACCCGCAGCGCCGGGGCGAGGAAGCGCCGTTCGCGGCCATCTTCGAGGCGCTGCGCGCGCGCGGCCTGCTCGACAGCGTGACCACGCTGCGCGAGGGCTGTTATCAGGAAGGGGCGGGCGACTGCATCTGGGACGCGCAGCGCGGCCATTTCTGGGCCGGTTTCGGCCCGCGCTCCTCCCGGGAGGCCGCCGATGCCATGGCCGCGCAGTTCGGCCAGGAGGTGGTGGCGCTGGAGTTGGCCACCGAGCAAAGCTATCACCTCGACGTCTGCTTCTGCCCGCTGGCCGGCGGCGAGGTGCTCTATTACCCGCCCGCGTTCTCAGCGGCGGCGCTGCGGCTGCTGCACGCGCGTGTGCCGGCGGCGCTGCGCATCGAGGCCACCGAGGAAGACCTGCGCCACTTCAGCGTCAACGCCGTGAATCTGGACGACCAGGTGGTGATGACCCGCACCACGGCGCATCTGCGCGGCGAACTGGGCCGGCGCGGCTACCGGCTGCACGAGGTGGACCTGTCGCCGTACATGCTCTCCGGCGGCGGGGCCTACTGCATGACGCTGCGCCTGGATCGCACCAGCACGCCCGCGCGCCGCGCCGTGGCCGCATGACCAGGAGACCGCCATGACGCCCAGAATGACAACCTTCCTCGACGCCGCCGATGCCGCCACGCTGGTGCGCCGCCTCGGCGTCGCCCGGGCCATCGGCGAGGTGGCCGAGCACGTCCGGCATGACTTCCTGCGCTGGCCTGCCTTCGAGAAATCGGCCCGGCTGGCCAGCCATTCGCCGGTAGGCGTGATCGAGCTGATGCCGGTCAGCGACGGCACCCAGTTCGCCTTCAAGTACGTCAACGGGCATCCCGGCAATGCACAGCAGGCACTGCCGACGGTGATGGCCTGCGGCATGCTGGCCGATGTGCGCACGGGTTTCCCGCTGCTGCTGGCCGACCTGACACTGGCCACGGCGCTGCGCACGGCTGCCACCTCGGCGCTGGCGGCGCGCGCCATGGCCCGGCCCGGCGCGCGCACGATGGCGCTGGTCGGCAATGGCGCGCAGGCCGAGTTCCAGTCTCTGGCCTTCCACGCGCTGCTTGGCGTGCGCGAGATCCGCGCCTACGACATCGACCCGGCCGCCACCGCGCGGCTGGTGCACAACCTCGCCGGCGTGGCGGGCCTGTCGATCGTGCCGGTGGGGTCGATCTCCGCCGCGCTGGCAGGGGCCGACATCGTGACCACGGTCACGGCCGACAAGACCCACGCCACCATCCTCACGCCGGACATGATCCGTCCCGGCATGCACCTGAACGCCGTGGGCGGCGATTGCCCGGGCAAGACCGAGCTGCACGCAGACATCCTGCACGCCGCGCGGATCGTGGTGGAGTACGCCCCGCAGTCGCGCATCGAGGGCGAGATCCAGCAATGGCCCGAGGCGCCGGTGCAGGAGTTGTGGGAAGTGCTGTCCGGCGCCGCACCAGGCCGGGTGTCGGCGGACGACGTGACGATCTTCGATTCGGTGGGATTCGCGCTGGAGGACTATGCCGTGCTGCGCTGGCTCCATGCCGCCGCGCGCGCGCATGGCGTGGGGCGGCCGATCGCGCTGGTGGCGCTGCCGCCAGACCCGCGCGACCTGTACGGCTGGATGATGGCTTCCTGCCAGGAAGCCGTGGCAGCGTGAGGGGTGCGTGAGGGGTGCGGGCGGGGGAGTGTACGGGGCTCTTACTTAATACCGGACGGGTCGATGGGCTCCCCGCTCCCGAAGGAGCAGGGGAGTCAGCCCGGGCGCTCAGGCGCCCACGCGCCCCATCATCAGCTGCGCGCGCAGGAAGCCCTTGATCTCTTCCAGCGACGGCGTCTTCAGGAACACCATGATGCCCCATTGCTGGAGCGCATCGGCCACGCCGTCATAGGCCTGGCGGTTGGTGATGACGGCGAAGATCACGCGTTGCCGGGCGAAGAAGTTCTGGAGCTTCTCGATGATCGCCGACTCGGCGTCGTTCAGCTCTTCCACGTAGTAGAGCACCACGCGCGGCCGGGCATCGACCGAGGTGATGACCGTGTCGACCACGTCCTCGAGCACCTGGCTCTTGAGCGGCAGCGACCACTTGCCCAGCTGGGCGCTGATGCGCTGCGCTTCCTGGTGGTTCGGGTGAAACACCACGAGGTCGAGGTCGTGCTCGGCGGCCATGTCGGGCGCGGCGCGGCTCGCCAGCAGGCGGTGGACAGTTTCCTTGTGAATGCGCCGATGGCCGCCGTTGGTCTTCCACGCGCCCAATTCGCCGCGTTCGACCATTTTCTGGACGGTGCCCAACGAGACGTTGAGAAGTTTTGCCGCAGTCCGCGTGCTGTAGTAGGGCTTTTCAGCCAGTTCCGGATCCAGTTTCATCCAATCACCCGTAGTGTCGATCGGCAGCACGGCGCCAGTTGCTCGCCGCGTGGCACCCTCGGACGCGCCACGCCGTTTTGATCCGGGCTGCCGGATTTACTGACCCTGACATTTGCGACCCGCTCCCCGGCCGGTCTTTGTTGCTTTTTCCCTCGCCCGGGCTCAGGTGCCCGTGCACGGTGTAGGAACCTGGCAGTCTGTGCCGCCTGTTGGCGTTCCGCCATGCCAATAGTATGGCTTCAACGCGCTGTGCCGCCACGGGGAAACCCGCGATTGGCATCACACTTTTGTTGTTTAACGTACATCGGGCAGCTTCGGTGGACGGCACAACGCTGTCGGTTCGCATTCACGCCGGCATTTCTGCCCGCGTGCCGGTCCTAGCGCACCTCTGAAGTGACAGGTGCCAGGCGCCGCAGTTCCCCCGTTTGGTACATTCGATACATTGCCGTCGATGGCGTTACTTTTCAGTTCAATCCGTACTTCCTTACCTTGTCGAACAGCGTGGTCTTGGCCACGCCCAGCGCCTCGCTGGCGCGGGTCAGATTGCCGTCGTGGCGGCGCAGCGCATCGGCAATCAGCGCGCGCTCGAACTGCTCCACGGCCTGGGGCAGCGGCAGTGCGTGCGGCGCGGCGCCACCCTGGGCCGGGTCGCAGCCCAGGCCCAGCACATGGCGTTCAGCCAGGTTGCGCAGCTCGCGCACATTGCCGGGCCAGGGATAGGCCACCAGCCGCGCCAGTTCGGCCGCCGTGGCCGGCACGGCCTCGCGCTCGAAGCGCAGCGCTGCCTGGGCGACGAAATGCTCGAACAGCTGCGGCACGTCCTCGCGCCGCTCGCGCAGCGGCGGCAGCGCCAGCGTCACCACGTTCAGCCGGTAGTACAGGTCGGCGCGGAACTGGCCGGCGTCGGCCAGTGCGCGCAGGTCCGCCTTGGTCGCCGCCACCACGCGTGCGTTCACCGGCACCGGCAGGTTGGAGCCCAGCCGCTCCACCACGCGCTCCTGCAGCACGCGCAGCAGCTTGATCTGCATCGGCATGGGCATGCTCTCGATCTCGTCGAGGAACAGCGTGCCGCCCTCCGCATGCTCGATCTTGCCGATGCGGCGCCGCGCGGCGCCCGTGAACGAGCCGGCCTCGTGACCGAAGATTTCCGATTCGAACAGCTGTTCGGGCAGGCCACCGCAGTTGATCGGCACGAAATGGCGCGCGCGCCGGCCGCTGGCTTCGTGCAGGCAGCGCGCCACCAGTTCCTTGCCGGTGCCGGTCTCGCCGTGGATCAGCACGTTGGCGGCGGTGTCGGCCAGGTCGGCAATCATCTGGCGCAGCCGGCCGATGGCCGGCGAGTCGCCGATCAGCCGGGCGGACAGCGCCTCGCGCCCGGCCAGCCGCGCACGCAGTTCGGCCACTTCCAGCGCCAGCCGGCGCTTGTCGAGAGCGCGGCGGCACGTGGCTACCAGCCGCTCGGGCGAGAACGGCTTCTCGAGGAAGTCGTACGCGCCTTGTTTCATGGCTTGCACGGCCAGCGACACATCGCCGTGGCCGGTGATCATGATGACCGGCAGCGCGGCGTCGCGGGCCATCAGCTCGCGCAGCAGCGCCATGCCGTCGGCGCCGGGCAGGTGGATGTCGCTGACGACGATGCCGGCGTAGCCGGCCTGCACCTCGCGCAGCGCGGCCTCGGCGCTGGGCACGGCGCGCGTGGCCATGCCCTCGAGCCGCAGCGCCTGCTCGCAGCCCAGCCGCACGTCCGGGTCGTCCTCGACGATCATCACGGTCATGGCGGTCATGGCGGTCATGCCAGCCGTCATGGCGTCCGGCTGCTGCACCTCAGCCGACATGGCGCGCCTCCGGCCCGGCCTCTGGCAGGGCGAGCGTAAAGCAGGCGCCGCCCTCGGGATGGTTGATCGCGGTCAGCGTGCCGCCGTTCTCGTTCAGGATGCCGGCGGACAGCGTCAGGCCGAGGCCCAGCCCCTCGCCAGCCGGCTTGGTCGTGAAGAACGGCTCGAACAGCCGCGCGAAGGCCGCCTCGGACAGCCCCGGGCCGCTGTCGCGCACGGTCAGGTGCACCAGCCCGCCGCTCTGGTAGGCGTGCAGCGAGAGGCGGGGCGCCCCGCGGCCGGCCATCGCGGCCATGGCATCGAGCGCATTGCCGACGAGGTTGACAAGCACCTGCTCAAGCCGGTTCGGGTCGCAGGCCACCATCAGGTGGGGGTCGATGTCGCGCTCGATGGCCGGTGCCACCGCCGCGATGCGCGTCTCCAGCAGGAACAGCGCGTTGTCCACCGCCTCGGCCAGCCGGGCCGTGCCGCGCTGGCCCACCGAGGGGTTGCGCGCGAAAGACTTCAGCGCGCCCGTGATGCGCCCCATGCGGTCCACCAGCCCAATGATCTTGCCGAGGTTTTCCTGCGCCGTGGCGTGGTCGCCGCGTTCGAGGAACTTGCTGGTGTTGCCCGAGAGCGTGCGCAGCGCCGCGAGCGGCTGGTTCAGTTCATGGGCGATGCCGGCCGACATCTGGCCCACCGCGGCGAGCTTGCCGGCCTGCATC
The DNA here is from genome assembly GCF_905397395.1 of Cupriavidus campinensis. Taxonomy (GTDB): domain Bacteria; phylum Pseudomonadota; class Gammaproteobacteria; order Burkholderiales; family Burkholderiaceae; genus Cupriavidus; species Cupriavidus campinensis. The sequence continues at coordinate 41,522 of NZ_CAJPVH010000042.1, read as the reverse complement.
AGCCCATCCTGCGCCTGGCGCAGGAAGGTCTCGGTGCGGGTGCGTTCGGCCACTTCGGCATGCAGTTGCTGGTTGGCGGCGGAGAGGTCGGCGGTGCGCTCGGCCACCTTGCGTTCGAGTTCGCTGTTGGCCGCCTCCAGCGCCGCGCGCGCCGCCAGCCGCTCGCTGACAATGCGCCGCCGCACGTTCCAGGCCGCTCCGAGCAGCAGCACGAAGGCCGCCAGCACGCCGCTCAGCGCCGCGCTGTTGAGCGCGGCCACGCGGGCCTGCGAGATATTGGTCAGCAGCGTCAGGTTCCAGTCGGTGCCGGGCAGGGCCAGGTGCTGGGCCAGCATCGGCGGGCCCTGGCGCAGCCGCACCAGCGCGTCGCCGCCTTCGCTCGGGCCGGGGCCGAGTTCGCGCACCGTGGTCAGCGCCAGCGGGGGCAGCGGGGCGCGGTTGTACTGGAGCGAGCGGTCCAGCTTCTCGCGCTGGGCCGGTGCCAGCGGGCGCAGCGCGGCCAGCTTCCAGGACGGGTCCGAGGCCAGGATCACCACGCCGTTCTCGTCGGTCAGCAGCATCTGGCTGTCATTGCCCTGCCAGCGGTTCTCGAGCGGCTCCAGGCCGATCTTGACCACCGCCACGCCCGCCGGCTTGTCGCGGTCGCCCAGCGGCGCGGAGAGGTAGTAGCCAGACTCGCTGCGCGTGGTGCCCACGCCGTAGAAGCGGCCCAGCTGGCCTTCGATGGCGCTGCGGAAGTAGGGGCGGAAGCTCAGGTCTTCGCCGAGGTAGCTGTCCGGACGCTGGAAATTGCTGGTGGCGAGGACCTTGCCGCGCGCATCGAGGATATAGACCACGCGGGTGCCGGCCCGGCCGTTCAGCGCGGCGAGGTAGGCGTTGGCGGCGGCCACGCGCTCGGGGTTGCCCGGCTGGCGCAGCAATCCCTCGACGCGGGCATCGAGCGAGAGCAGGCTCGGCACGTAGTCGAAGCGGGCCAGTTCGCTCTCCAGCGTTTGGGCGTACAGGCGCATCTGCACCTGGCCGCGCTCGGCCTGGCGGTCCAGCGCGGTGTCATAGGTCAGGCGATAGCCGAGCCAGCCCGCGGCCGTCACCAGCGCGGCCAGGGCCAGCAGGGCGACGATCGGCGCGGCGCGGCGCCAGGGCGAGATGCCGCCGCCCCCGCCAGGAGCGAGGCCGGTATCGGCGGAAGACAGGGGGCCGGTCATGAGGAATTCTGTGAGGCGGATGCACAGCCGCCAGGTGACGCAGACACCGCATTCCGCGTGCGCGGATCGGGCCGGATCGGCGGCGAGGCCCACGTTTTACCACACCCCGCCCACCCCCCGCCCAAATGCCGGCCAAATCGGACAGGTCAGACGCCCCGGTAAACGCAAAAAGGCCCGGCCGCCTGATCGGCAACCGGGCCCTGGCACGCCTTGGCCGGCTTACTTGCTGGCCAGCGCCTGAGCGGGTGTCAGGCCGGTGTTGCTGTCCGCCGAGGTGTCGTCCTCGTCGGAAAGATCCGGCGCGCCGATCGCGCCTTCGCTTTTGGCGACGACGGTCGTGGCAATGGCATTGCCCAGCACATTGGTGACGGTACGGCCCATGTCCAGGATGTGATCGATCCCCAACACGAGCAGGATGCCGGCCTCCGGCAGGCCGAACATCGGCAGCACGGCGGCCACCACCACCAGCGAGGCACGCGGCACGCCGGCGATGCCCTTGCTGGTCACCAGCAGCACCAGCAGCATGGTGATCTGCTGCGTGAGCGAGAGCTGGATGCCGTACACCTGCGCCACGAACAGCGCGGCGAACGAGGTGTACATGATGGAGCCGTCCAGGTTGAACGAGTAGCCGAGCGGCAGCACGAAGCCGGTGATGCGCGGCTTCACGCCGAAGCGCGTGAGCTGCTCGATCACCTTCGGGTAGGCCGATTCGCTGCTGGCCGTGGCGAAGCCGATCATCAGCGGCGCGCGCAGCTGGCGGATCAGGCGGAAGATGTCGCGGCCCAGGAAGTAGTAGCCGCCGGCGATCAGCGCCACCCACAGCAGCGCCAGCGCCAGGTACAGGCTGCCCAGCAGCTTGGCGTAGATCGTCAGCACGCCCAGCCCCTGCGCCGTGATCACGGCGGACACCGCGCCGAACACGCCGATGGGCGCGAACGCCATCACGTAGTTGGTCACCTTCAGCATCACGTGGCCGAGGCCGTCCACACCTTGCAGCACCGGCTTGCCGATGCCGTCCTTGAGGGTGCCGAGCGCGAAGCCAAAGAACAGCGAGAACACCACGATCTGCAGGATCTCGTTGGTGGCCATGGCCTCCACGAAGCTCTTGGGGAACATGTGCGCGATGAACTCGCGCAGGTTCAGCGCCCCGGTCTTCAGGTTCGAGGCGGCGTCCGCGGCCGGCAGCGGCAGGTTCATGCCGTGGCCCGGCGCCAGCAGGTTGGCCATCACCAGGCCCAGCAGCAGCGAGGTGATCGAGGCGCCCAGGAACCACGCCATCGCCTTCAGGCCGATGCGGCCGACGGCCTTGCCGTCGCCCATGCCGGCGATGCCGGAGACCAGCGTGGCGAACACCAGCGGGCCGATGATCATCTTGATCATCCGCATGAAGATGTCGGTGAGGATGGAGAAGTGATCCGCGATCGATTTCGCGGTGGCGGCGTCGGGCGCCAGGTGGTGGGCAGCGGTGCCGGCCAGAACGCCGAGCAGCATCGCGATGAAGATCAGTGTGGGCAGTCGCTTCATTGTCATCGTCAGTACATCCTCCTTGGGGTCGGGCACGTAGGCATCGCGCCCTGACAGCGGCGCCTAGGCGTGCACGAGGCGTGCCAGCGCGGCGGCCCCCGAGGGAGGGTGTAAGTCGATGAATAAAAAGGGAATTTCGATGTGATGGCGGCGCGGCGTTCGGAAATCCGGACAACCGGGTGGGAAGCCCATTCGGAAATCCGAACGGCAGGGCGGGCCGGTGTGATGCCGGCACCCCAAGGGTGTCAGGCCGTGTCCGCCTCGCGCTCCCACGCCTCGAGCAGTTGCTCCACCGGCACCGGCCGGCCGATCACATAGCCCTGCGCGTAGTCCACGCCAATCGCGCGCAGCGTGCCCAGCGTTTCCTCGTCCTCCACGGACTCGGCCACGGTCTGCACGCCCAGCCGGTGGCCGATGTCGTTGATCGAGCTGACGATCTCCCGGTCCACCACGCTGCCGGTGAGGTTGCGGATGAAGCTGCCGTCGATCTTGAGGTAGTCCACCGGGAACTGCTTCAGATAGGAAAACGACGAAAGGCCGGCGCCGAAGTCGTCCAGCGCCACGGTGCAGCCGGTGCTGCGCATCTCCGCCACCAGCCGGCTGGCGGCGGTCATGTTGTTGATCAGCGCGGTCTCTGTGATCTCCAGCCGGATGCGGCTGGCGGGCAGCACGGAGTCGCGCAGGGCGTCGTGCAGGAAGGGCAGCAGGAAAGGCTCGCCCAGCGAGTTGGCCGACAGGTTGATCGACACCGACAGCCCCGGCACCGCCGCCAGCCGCCGCCCGTACTGGTGCAGCACGTTGCGGATCACCCAGCGGTCGATGTGGCCCATCAGGTCATAGCGCTCGGCCGCCGGAATGAAGGCGCCGGGCATGATCAGCGCGCCTTGCTCGTCGACCATGCGGACCAGGATCTCGACGTGCCGGCCCTGCTCGCCCTCGCGCAGGGAGCGGATCTCCTGGGCGTAGAGGCGGAAGCGGTTGGCGTCGAGGGCCGAATGGATGCCGGCGGCCACCTCCAGCTCACGGTGATGGCGGCGCGCGTCGCTTTCATCGCGCCGGTAGACCGAGACCCGGTTGCGGCCGGCAGCCTTGGCGGCGTAGCAGGCCACGTCGGCGCGGCTCATCAGCTCGCCCACCGGCGGGGCGTCGGCGTCGATGGCGGCGATGCCGATGCTGGCGCCCACATCGTAGACACGGCCTTCCCACGGGAAGCGGCGTTCGTGCACGGCGTCGATGACCTTCTGGCACACGTGCTCGGCGTGGTCCACCGAGCAGTCCTTGAGCAGCAGCGCGAATTCGTCGCCGCCCAGCCGGGCGAGCAGGTCGTCGGGGCGTACGTGGTGGCGGATCACATAGCCCAGTTCGCGCAGCAGCACGTCCCCGGCGCCGTGGCCGGCGGTGTCGTTGACGATCTTGAAGCGGTCCAGGTCGATAAAGCACAGCGCGGCGCGGTGGCCGTGCAGCCGGGCGGCCTCGCAGGACTCGCGCAGGCGCTTTTCGAACCAGGCGCGGTTGGGCAGGCCGGTCAGGGCGTCGTGGGTGGCCGAGTGGGCCAGTTCGCGCTGGAGCGCCCGGGAGGTGGTGATGTCCTGGAACACCAGCACGGCGCCGAGCACGCCGCCGTCATTGGTCAGCACCGGTGCGGCGGAGTCCTGCACGTCATGGCGCTCGCCGGTCAGGCTTTGCAGCACCGCGCCTTCCTGGAGGTAGGCCGGGCGCAGGGTCTGCAGACACTGCTCCACCGGGCTGGGGATGGTCACGCCGGTGATTTCATCGACGATGCGGAAGACCTGCTCGAGCGGCTGGCCCATCGCGGCGTCCAGGCTCCAGCCGGTGAGCTGCTCGGCGATGGGGTTCATGAAGGTCACGCGCATCACGCGGTCCGTGCAGATCACCGCGTCGCCAATCGAGCGCAGGGTGATGTGCAGCCGCTCCTTCTCCTCGAACAGCGCGCGGTTCAGGCGGCGCTGCTCGGTGATGTCCCAGTTCGTGCCGACCAGCGCGCGCGTCATGCCGCGGCGCGTGGGGGTGCCTGTGCTGGCGCCGCCGCCGTGGTTACCTTCGTCCTCATCCTCGTGGTGCGAGACCATGGCCATGGCGCGCACGTGGCGCACCTCGCCGGTGGGGCATACCACGCGGTATTCGGTATCGAAGCGATGCACGCCGCGAATCGCCTGGCGCATCTCGGTGCTGACGCGGCTCACGTCCTCGGGGTGCAGCATGGCAATCCACTGCGCCAGCGTGGGCGCGCCCAGCTCCACCGGGGTGCCGTGCAGCGCGTGCATGCGGGCATCCCAGGTGATGGTGGCGTTGGTGAAATCCCATTCCCAGATGCCCACGCCGCCGGCTTCCACGGCCAGTTCCATGCGGCGCGCCAGTTGTTCCATGCGTTCGTGGTCCAGCTTGCGGCGGTGGATGTCCTCCACCTGGGCGATGTAGTGGTCCGGGTGGCCGGTCTGCTCGTTGCGCACCATCGACACGGCCAGCAGCGCCCAGCGGTAGCGGCCGTCCTTGTGGCGGTAGCGCTTTTCCATGCGGTAGGCGTCGATCTCGCCGGCGGTCAGGCGCTCCAGCTGGCGCAGGTCGGCGCCCAGGTCGTCCGGGTGGGTGATCAGCTGGAACGGGGTCTCGCGGAACTCTTCGGGCGTGTACCCGAGCAGCTCGCACATGGCGCGGTTCACCAGCTGCCAGCGCCCATCCAGCCCAACCAGCGCCATGCCGATGGCGGAATGCTCCAGCGCCTGGCGGAAGCGTTGCTCGCTGCTGCGCAGGTTGGCGCGGCTCTTGCGATTCTGCGCGCTCATGAAGGCGATGCAGGCCGGGAAGACCGTCACCAGCGCGGCCGAGACCAGCAGCTCGTGGCCGGCCCAGATGGCTGCCACCCCGCCGAGCGTGCACAGTGCCAGCAGCCCGCCCTGCAGCGGCCGCCGCCACGGGGCAGCCGCCGGTGGCGGGGGTTGGAGGGGGTTCGCGGCCGTCTCTGGCGTCATGTCTTGTGTTGTCGATGGCTGCCCCTGTGCATCAGGAGGCGGTCCGGGATACGGCGGGCGCCGGCGCAATGGTCGCACCCCTGCCCAGCGTATGGCGCAATGTAGTCGTTCTGCGGGGCGGACCAGACCCGAGATACGGGGCATGGCGGGGCGTTGTTGGGGCTGGCGCTCGGGCGCATTTTTTGGTAGGGGGTGGGGAAGACCCGATGCCGCGGGCGGTCGGCGTCTGTATCATCGCGCACAGAATCCGCGCCCCGTTCCGGCTGCAATCAGGCCGGGGCGGGCCGCGCGGCGGCCGTGCCTCCGCCACGGAGAGGGGAACCCATGGATATTGCGCGATTCTTCCGCATCGCCAGTTCGGCGTCGATTGCCTTCGTTGTCGTGGTGGCGGTGGCCGTGGGCAGTACCTATTGGTGGGGCGGACGCAAGCTCGCGCGGACGGTGGACGTCAGCGTGGCCCCGGTGACGATTCCCACCGACGCCGCCGCCATTGCCCATGGCAAATATCTTTACGAATCGCGCGGCTGCATGGACTGCCACGGCGCCAAGGGCGCCGGCAAGCAGGTCTTCGACGAGCCCAACGGCCTGCGCGTGCGGGCGCCCGACATCACCCAGGCCAACCCCGACGTCGCCCGATACCGCCCCGAGGACTGGGACCGCGCCATCCGCCACGGCGTGGCGCAGTCGGGCCGGCCGCTGCTGATCATGCCGAGCGAGGATTACAACCGGCTTTCAAATGAGGACTTCGGCGCGCTGGTGGCCTACGTGCGCAGCCTGCCGCCGGCCAACGGGCAGCCGGCCGAAGTGCGCTTCCCGTGGTTCGCGCAGGGGCTGTACGGCGCAGGCGTGATCCGGGACGCCGCCGAGAAGATCAACCATGACCTGCCGCCCGCGCCCGCGATTGCCGCCGCGGTGACGCCGGCCTATGGCCAGTACATGGCCAACGCCTGCATGGGCTGCCATGGCGGCGACCTGCGCGGCGGCCATATCCCCGGTGCCCCGCCCGACTGGCCGCCGGCCGCCGACCTGCGCCCGAACGGCGTGATGAAGCGCTACCCCCAGCCGGACCAGTTCGTCGCCATGATGCGCACCGGCAAGCGCCCCGACGGCACCGACGTGAGCCGGGTCATGCCGTTCTCGTCGTTCGCCAAGATGAACGACACCGATCTCAACGCGCTGCATCTCTATTTGTCCGCGACTAAATAGAAGGGGCACGCTATTAAATAGCAGGGCCAGCAAACCTCGGTTTCGCCCCATCCCGGTGCACGCCAACCCATGTGCGGGGGCCGACGCACGTTTCTCGAATTTGTTCTATCCTCCGTGGGCGCCGCCGGGTGGCCAGGGATCCCGTGCCACGTTGCATGCCAACGAGCCCGGCGGTGCGATGCAAGAAGACTAAGGGCAACGCACCCAAGGAGTTCCCCGCAATGACTACCCTCACCCTCAACGGCAAGACCGTGGACGTGGACGCCGATCCGTCCACGCCACTGCTCTGGGCCCTGCGCGACAACCTCGGCATGACCGGCACCAAGTTCGGCTGCGGCATGGCCGCCTGCGGCGCCTGCACGGTCCACATCAACGGTCAGGCCACGCGTAGCTGCGTGATGCCGATCTCGGCCGTGGCCGGCAGCAAGGTCGGCACCATCGAATCGATGCCGGACGACAAGATCGGCCGCGCCGTGCTCGACGCCTGGCTGCGCCACGATGTGGCCCAGTGCGGCTACTGCCAGAACGGGCAGGTGATGAGCGCCGTGGGCCTGCTGCGCAGCAAGCCGCGCCCCACCGACGCCGACATCGACCAGGCCATGGCCGGCAACGTCTGCCGCTGTGGCACCTATCAACGGATTCGCGCGGCCATCAAGGATGCCGCCCGGGCCATCGCCTGAGCGGGGAATCATCATGCGAATTCGTGGCATTGAAGCATTGGCCGGCGGCAGCGGCGCGCCGGTGACCGAGGCGTCCGCGCCGGCCGAAGGCATTGCGCCGCTCTCGCGGCGCAGCTTCCTGAAGCTGGGCGGGATGGCCGGCGGCGGGCTGGCGATCGGAATTGGCGGGATGGCCGGCCTCAGCACGGTCGCCCAGGCTGAGGAGGGCGCGCCCAAGGCGCCGTCCGCGCCGCAGGCGTTCCTGATCATCGCCCCGGACAACACCGTGACGGTGGCCGTGAACCGGCTCGAGTTCGGCCAGGGCGTGCAGACGGCCCTGCCGATGGCGCTGGCCGAGGAACTGGACGTGGACTGGAAGAACGTGCGCGCGGTGCTGGCCCCGGCCGGCGACGCGTACAAGGACCCGGCCTTCGGCATCCAGATGACAGGCGGCTCCACGGCCCTGAACCACTCGTTCCAGCAGTACCGCGAACTGGGCGCGCGCGCCCGGGCGATGCTGATCTCGGCGGCGGCGCAGCAGTGGAAGGTGGACCCGGCGAGCTGCAGCACGTCGCTCGGCGTGGTCACCTCCGGCAGCCATCGCGCCACCTATGGCGAGCTGGCCAACGCCGCCATGGGCCTGCCCGTGCCGGCGCAGGTCACGCTCAAGGACCCGGCGCAGTTCCGCATCGTCGGCAAGCCCACGCCGCGCCTGGATTCGGCCGCCAAGCTGCACGGCGACGCCGTGTTCGGCATCGACACCCGGCTCAAGGACATGGTCGTGGCCGTGGTGGCCCGCCCGCCGCGCTTTGGCGGCAAGGTCAAGTCGTTCAACGCCGACCGCGCACGCAAGATCAAGGGCGTGGTCGATGTGATGCTGGTGCCCGTGGACCGCGGCGGCACCGGCGTGGCCGTGGTGGCCGACGGCTACTGGCCGGCCAAGACCGCGCGCGAGGCGCTGGAGATCGTCTGGGAAGACAGCGGCTCGACGGTGAGCACCGCCGCGCTGTTCGACCAGTACAGCAAGCTGGCCACGCAGCCGGGCACGGTGGCGAAGCCGCTGGAGGGCATCGACGCCTCGCTCAAGGGCGCGGCGAAGGTGATCGACGCCGAATACCGCCTGCCGTACCTGGCCCACGCGCCGATGGAGCCGCTCAACTGCACCATGCAGGCCGAGGTGGCCGGCAACAAGGCCACGGCGGTGAAGGTGTGGGTGGGCTCGCAGTTCCAGACCATCGACCAGGCCGCCATCGCCCGCACGCTGGGGCTGGCGCCGGAGAAGGTCACGCTGAACACGATGATGGCTGGCGGCGGCTTCGGCCGGCGCGCGGTGCCGACCTCGGACTATCTGGTCGAGGCCGCCAACGTGCTGCGCACGTGGATCGGCAACGGCCACACCGAGCCGCTCAAGGTGATGTGGAGCCGTGAGGACGACATCAAGGGCGGCTACTACCGGCCGCTGCACGTGCACCGCGCGCGCATTGGCGTGGACGCCAAGGGCGGCGTGGTGGGCTGGCAGCACACCATCGTCGGCCAGTCGATCATCGCCGGCACGCCGTTCGAGCCGATGATGGTCAAGAACGGCGTGGACGCGACGATGACCGAGGGCATCGTCGAGAACGACTACGACCTGCCGCTGCAACTGGCCGTGCACCATCCGAAGGTGGACGTGCCGGTGCTCTGGTGGCGCTCGGTGGGCAACACGCACACGGGTTTCGTCAAGGAGACGCTGGCCGACGAGATGGCCACCGCCGCCAAGCAGGACCCGGTGGCGTGGCGCCTGGCCCGGCTGGACCCGCAGAAGCACGCCCGGCACCGCGCCGCGCTGCAGCTGGCGGTGGACAAGTCCGGCTACGGCAAGAAGAAGCTGCCGAAGGGGCATGCCTGGGGCGTGGCCGTGCACGAGTCGTTCGGCTCGGTGGTGGCCTATGTGGTGGACGTGTCGGTGGTCAAAGGTGAGCCGCGCGTGCACCGCGTGACCGCCGGCGTGCATGCCAACCGCGTGGTCAATCCGCTCTCGGCCGAGGCGCAGATCCAGGGCGGCTGCGTGTTCGGGCTGTCGATGACCCGGCCCGGGTTTGCCATCGAGATCGAGAACGGCGCGGTGAAGAACAGCAACTTCCCCGACTACCCGCCGCCGCGCATGCCGGATGCCCCGCAGGTGGACGTGTTCTTCGTCCCCTCGCAGGACAACCCGACCGGCCTTGGCGAACCGGGCGTGCCGGCCATCGCGCCGGCGGTGGCCAACGCGCTGTTCCGCCTCACCGGCAAGCGCCAGCGCCAGTTGCCGTTCGTGGTCTGAGGCGCGCTGGCCGCGTCGGCCAGATATCGTTCCTCACCTCCCGCCCCTCTCCTGCCATGCATCCTGCAAGTGGGAGAGGGGCCATCACCGACAGCGACACCGCTGTTACGTGCCAGCGGCGACGCCGCGCCTCCATCCTCCTCTGACAGTAGTGTTCCGCCCCGAATCTGACGGGCCTGAATTGTCGCGCGCAGTCACTCGCACATCCCCCGAGGATGTGTTGTGGCGATGTAAAACATCATCATTTGACGTACCTCTTTCAGCGCCTAGGATGGTTGTACTTTCACGCCGATGCCGCGTGATGGCGCAGTCCACGCAGACTCTGACAAGGATGTTTCTAGAGAGGGCGCATATGAAAACCTTCAAAGCGAAGCTCGCTGCGGCAACGCTGGTGGCGCCATATTCACTGCTTCATGCGCAAGTCGTCACCGTTCCATCCTCGACCTCCACGGTCCGTTTGCAGACGCTCGATCCTGCGGCGACGAACTTTGAGGCGCCCGCCGGTACCGTTATCGCGGTAGCCACGGATGATGGCCTGAATGCGAATAACACGCGGAACTGGAATCTCGTCAATCGCGGCACGATCACGGGAACCAATGACGGGATCTCCCTTGGCGCTCTCACTCCGGGTGGCTCACGCTTCGAGAATTACGGCACGGTGAGCACCTCGGCAACGACGGGGGTCGGACCATTCGGCGGCTTGTACGCGAATAGCGGGGCGACGGTGATCAATCACGCCGGCGCCACGATCTCCAGCGGAGACCGTGCCATCCACATGGGCGCGCCCGGCACGGTGACCAACAACGGACTGTTGCAAGGGGGGCAGGACACGGTCATCTTCGTGCAGGGCGGGACGTTCACGCAGGGCGCCACGGGCCAGGTTTCTGGCCTGAATGGGGTCGTCTTCAGCGCCAATACGCTGGCAGGCACCAACGCAGGGTTGATACGCGTGGCAGGTACCGGGTTATGGGTGCGCGGCGGCGCAGCCGGAACGTTCGACAACACGGGAGGGACCATCGAGGTCATTGCCACGGGCGGGCTGCGCACCGCGGTGGTGGCTGATACTGGCGCGAAGCTCGACTTGGTGGGCGGCTTCGTCCTGGCGGCCGGCGGGTTTTCGCGGGGGCTTGTCGCGCAAGACGTGCAATCGACGATCAACGCCCGCGACCTGTCGATTGAAGCCGATGGAAACCAGGCGCGGGCCGCCAACGCGATTGCCGGCGGCGTGACCACAGTGACCAATACGAGCATGACAGCGCGGGGCCCTGGCAGTGCGGGTGTCGTGGCGTTGACCGCAGGGCGTGTCCAGGTAAGCGGCGGCACGGTGACGACGACGGGCGCTGACGGTGACGGTCTGGTGGCCTACGGCGACAGTGCGGGCGGGGCAGGTGGCGTGGTCGTGGCCGATGGCGTGCGGATCAGCACGTCTGGCGCCACCGCCTATGGAGCACGTGCTGCGGGCGCGGGAACGGGCACGCCGGCATCCGTAACGATGACGGGCGGTTCGGTGGAGACGTCGGGTGATGGCGCCATCGGGCTGGTTGCCATCACGCAGACCACGCTGACCGCGGGCAACGTCGCCGTGACCACGCGTGGCGTGGGCAGCGAAGGCGCTACGGCGAGGAACGCCGCGCGACTTGTCATGAACGGTGGTTCCGTGACAACGACGGGCAATGACGCCGTGGGCCTCAGCACGGTGGGCTCGGGCGAACCTGACCAGGTGGGTGCCGTGAATGATCCGGATGCGGCGATCATTCCAGGCGCGTCCGTGGGCGGCGCCTCACTCGCGGCGACCGGGGTCACCGTCAACACAAGCGGTACGGGGTCGCATGGCGTTCGTGTGCGTGGCGACAGTGTGCTGTCGTTGGTCGACAGCACGGTCACGGCCAGCGGCGCCGGCGCCAACGCGGTGCAATACGAAGCGGCCGGCGGCGCGGGCACGCTGACCGCTGCGGGTTCGACCCTCGTCTCCCAGCAGGGCGCTGGCATTGCCATGAACGGGGGGACGATGAACGTGTCGATGACAACGTCATCATTGCATGGCAGCGCGGCGTTGTTCAACGTCACGGGTGGCGGCACGCTGAACCTGAATGCTGACGCCGGCTCCACGCTGACCGGTGCGGCGCTGACCGAGGCAGGCAGTACGTCGAATCTCGTCCTGCGGGACAGCACGTGGAACCTCACCGGCGACTCGCGGCTCACGACGCTCAACAACGACCCAAGCCAGATCCTGTTCTCCGCACCGGTGGGCGGGGTGTTCAAGACGCTGACCGTCGGCCAGTACAGCGGCGACGGCGTCATCGGGCTCAACACCTATCTGGGTGGCGATGGCTCGCCATCGGACAAGCTGGTGATCGACGGCGGGACCGCCTCCGGCACGTCCAGGCTACGGGTGACGAATGCGGGGGGGCCGGGGCTGGTCACGAGCGCGAGCGGCATCCAGCTCGTCGATACGATCAACGGCGGCACGACGCAGGCCGGTGCGTTCTCGATCGACGGCCGCGCGGTGGCTGGCCCTTATGAATACCGGTTGTTCCGGGGCAGCATCGACGGCACCGCGCCGCAAGCCTGGTACCTGCGCTCCGAGCAGGACCCGCCTCCGCCGCCGCCCGACCCCGCGCCGGGCCCCGCTCCGAGCCCTGCGCCGGACCCTGTGCCCGATGTGCCCAGGCCGGTACGTCCGCTGTATCGGCCAGAGGTGGGCGCGTATCTTGCCAATCAACGCCTGTCGGGCCAGATGTTCGTGCATAGCCTGCATGATCGCCGCGGCGAGCCGCAGTATGCGGAGGGGGTGGGCCTCGTGGGGCAAGGCAAGCCGGGTGCGGGCTGGCTGCGCATGGTGGGCAAGTGGGAAGGCGGGCGTAGCAAGGATGGCGTGTTCAAGACCAGCACCGATTCGTTCCTGCTGCAAGGCGGCGCGGAGTTGGCGACGTGGCAGGCGGGCGGCGTGGCGAGCCGCCTGCATGCGGGCGTGATGGGCAGCTACGGCTACGCCAGCAGCGATGCCGAGGCGCAAGCCAACAGTGCACACGCGAAAGGCAAGGTCGAGGGCTGGAGCCTCGGGATCTACGGCACCTGGTACCAGGACGACGAGAAGAAGCACGGCGCCTATGCCGACGCATGGTTCCAGTACGGCTGGTTCAGCAACCGCGTGGAAGGCGACCAGTTGCCCACGGTGAAGTACAGCGCGAACGGGCTGGCGGTGTCTGGCGAGGTCGGCTATGCCATGCCGCTGCGCGGCGGCTGGGTCGTCGAACCGCAGGCGCAGTTGATCTACGTCGACTACAACGAGAGCGACATCGACGAGCCGAACGGCACCCGCGTGCGTGGCGCCAGTGCGAGCGGCATCCTGACGCGGCTGGGCGTGCGAACGCACCGCACGTTCGTGCGCGAAGACGGTCGCAAGCTGCAACCCTATGTCACGCTCAACTGGTGGTACTCGGACACCGAGAGCCACATCGCCTTCAACCAGGTGCAACTGGGTTCGATGTACCCGCGCAACCGCTTCGAAGCCAAGGTGGGCATGAACCTGGCGCTGAACAAGTCGTGGTCGGGCTGGACCAGCGTGTCCGGCGCATGGGGCCAGCAGGATTACTACCAGTACGCGGTGCGTGTGGGCGTGCGATACGCGTGGTGACCGGCACGGCCTGCCGGATGAGGGGTCAGCGCAACACCCGGACCGCAGACTTGCGTTTGCCGCGTCAGCACGGTACAAACGAACGCAACCATCACGACACGGGGTTGGCCATGGCCACTCAGGAAAGCGCGCTGACGTTTGCGCTGCTCGCCGTGCCCGCGCGCGCGGCCATCTGCCGCGCCTTGCTCGAGGCCGGCGATGACGGCCTGCCGGCCGACCAGCTCGCCCAGCTTGCCGGGCTCACCCTCCATCGCGCGGCCCATCACTTCGGCGAGATGGTGCAGGCCGAAGTACTCGTCCTCGTGATTCGTGACCGCCGGGTCGGCTATGTGCTCAAGGCGCGCCGCGAGGTGCGCGAGGCGCTGAGCTACCTCGACAGCAGCGGACTCGACTAAGCCTGGGGCAGGGCGGCCGCAATCCGGGCGATGATCCGGGCGATATTGTCGCGCGCGGGTTGCTCGGCATCGGCAAACGCGGGCGTCAGGAACAGCCGCTCGCGCTGCGCCAGCGTGGTGAGGAATTCCACGCGGCGCGCCATGAAGGCGGCGTGCAGCGCCGCGCCCGCCAGCCCGGTGCGGCGGGCCAGCAGCGCGCGGTTCTCCTCGAACACGGCGGCCGTGTAGGCATCGAACGCCTCGGCGGGGGCCGCCAGCCGGTACAGGTCCAGATCGAGCACCGTGGCCGCGTCGGGCGCGGTCGGCGTGTGCGTGCGGGTGTCCAGGACGATCTGCATGGCCTGGCGGAGCACGTCGGCATCCACATCCCCCACCATCGTTTCGATCAACGCCGCCGAAGCGGCTTCGTTGTGCTCGCAGCCGGGCACGTACACCGCGTCATGGAACAGCACCGCCAGCGCCTGCGCCGGGCTCAGCGCGAGGCCCCGGGCGTGCGCCACCTCGAACATCTCGAGCACATGGGTGCGGTCGTGGTAGCGGCGATAGGGCGCCTCATAGAGCGCCAGCGCCTGGAGCACGGTCTGGCGCGGCAGGAAGTCCAGACAGGCCAGCGCGGCCGGCCAGTCCGGCGCGAAGCGGGGCATCTCGCCCGCGTCGGTCCGCACCGGCTCGGTGAAGACTTCCGCCGTGCGCACCCACAGGATCGAGCGGTCGCGCATGGACTCGTAGACCACCACGGGCGCCAGGTCGGCCTCGAAGCGGCCCAGGCCGGTCACACGGTAGGCGCCGCCCTTGTAGTGGCGGTAGGGCATGCCCGGCACGAGGTCCGGGTCGTTCGGCATCGGCATCGGCATCGGCATCGGAAAGGGATTCGCCAAGATATAGACTCCACGGTTGCGGCGGATCATAAGCTATAGGGTAAACCCTTGCCTAGGGAAACCCCGTATTCAGCCCTTGTCTTGAAAACGACAACCCTCGTCCCTATAATTAGCACTCCCCGGGGGTGAGTGCTAACAGAGCCCTCGCGGTACCCGAAAACTCGTTGGCCGTCGCCTTCAGACGGCCATTTGTGAATCAAAACTCACTTTTTGTACCTAGGAGTCCGTATGAACCTGCGTCCTCTGCACGACCGTGTGATCGTGAAGCGTCTGGACAATGAAACCAAGACCGCATCCGGCATCGTGATTCCCGACAATGCTGCCGAGAAGCCCGATCAAGGCGAAGTCCTCGCCATCGGCCCCGGCAAGAAGGATGACAAGGGCAACAACATTGCCCTCGACGTCAAGGTGGGTGACCGCGTGCTGTTCGGCAAGTATGCCGGCCAGGGCGTGAAGGTGGATGGCCAGGAACTGCTGGTCATGCGCGAAGAAGACATCATGGCCGTGGTCAACAAGTAATCCACGCGTCACTCGTACAGATCAGGAGAAACAGAACATGGCAGCAAAAGACGTAGTGTTTGGCGACGCCGCCCGTGCCAAGATGGTCGAAGGCGTGAACATTCTCGCCAACGCAGTGAAGGTGACCCTGGGCCCGAAGGGTCGCAACGTGGTGCTGGAGCGCAGCTTCGGCGGCCCGACCGTGACCAAGGACGGCGTGTCCGTGGCCAAGGAAATCGAACTGAAGGACAAGCTCCAGAACATGGGCGCGCAGATGGTCAAGGAAGTGGCTTCCAAGACCAGCGACAACGCCGGTGACGGTACCACCACCGCTACCGTGCTGGCCCAGTCGATCGTCCGCGAAGGCATGAAGTTCGTGGCCGCCGGCATGAACCCGATGGACCTGAAGCGCGGCATCGACAAGGCTGTCGGCGCTGCCGTGGAAGAGCTGAAGAAGCTGTCCAAGCCCACCACCACCAGCAAGGAAATCGCCCAGGTTGGCGCGATCTCGGCCAACAGCGACGCCTCGATCGGCGAGCGCATTGCCGAAGCCATGGACAAGGTTGGCAAGGAAGGCGTGATCACCGTGGAAGACGGCAAGTCGCTGGCCGACGAGCTGGAAGTCGTGGAAGGCATGCAGTTCGACCGCGGCTACCTGTCGCCGTACTTCATCAACAACCCGGAAAAGCAGGTTGTTGCCCTGGACAGCCCGTTCGTCCTGCTGTTCGACAAGAAGGTGTCGAACATCCGTGACCTGCTGCCGGTGCTGGAGCAAGTGGCCAAGGCTGGCCGTCCGCTGCTGATCATCGCCGAAGACGTCGAGGGCGAAGCCCTGGCAACGCTGGTGGTGAACAACATCCGTGGCATCCTGAAGACCGCCGCCGTGAAGGCCCCGGGCTTCGGCGACCGCCGCAAGGCCATGCTGGAAGACATCGCCATCCTGACCGGCGGTACCGTCATCGCCGAGGAAATCGGCCTGACGCTGGAAAAGGCCACGCTGCAGGACCTGGGCCAGGCCAAGCGCATCGAGATCGGCAAGGAAAACACCATCATCATCGACGGTGCCGGCGACGGCTCGGCCATCGAAGGCCGTGTGAAGCAGATCCGCGCCCAGATCGAGGAAGCCACCTCGGACTACGACCGTGAAAAGCTGCAAGAGCGCGTGGCCAAGCTGGCCGGCGGTGTTGCCGTGATCAAGGTTGGCGCTGCCACCGAAGTCGAAATGAAGGAAAAGAAGGCACGCGTGGAAGACGCGCTGCACGCCACCCGCGCTGCCGTGGAAGAAGGCATCGTCCCCGGCGGTGGTGTGGCCCTGCTGCGCGCCCGCGCTGCGATCTCGGCCCTGCAAGGCGAAAACCCTGACCAGAACGCCGGTATCAAGATCGTGCTGCGCGCCATGGAAGAGCCGCTGCGCCAGATCGTGCTGAACGCTGGTGAAGAGGCTTCGGTCGTGGTGGCCAAGGTGATCGAAGGCAAGGGTAACTACGGTTACAACGCTGCCTCGGGCGAGTACGGCGACCTGGTGGAAATGGGCGTGCTGGACCCGACCAAGGTGACCCGCACCGCGCTGCAGAACGCCGCCTCGGTGGCTTCGCTGATGCTGACCACGGACTGCGCCGTGGCGGAATCGCCGAAGGAAGAGTCGGCTCCGGCCATGCCGGGCGGCATGGGCGGCATGGGCGGCATGGACGGCATGATGTAAATCACGCCGGACCAGACGGGGCCTCCGGGTCTCGTCAACGTCTGACAAAAACCCCCGCGGGCGCAAGCTCGCGGGGGTTTTTGTTTTGGGGGTAGCTTCGCAGGTAGGCGCTAGTTGACCCGGGGCTGTTTGCGCACCAATTGGTCCAGTTCCTTGCTGTAGAACAGGTCGATGCATTTCATGGTGTTCAACTCCGTGGGCGTCTCGCCGATCTCGGGCTTCGAGCCGTATTTACGGGCGACGAACTTGCCGATGAGGGTTCGGATGGCGTCGTAGCTTTCGATCGGTTGCTTCCCAAATTCGAAGTAGGCGCCTGCCGTTGCCCTGGCATCGGCTCTGTCAGCCGGGCTCGTCGCAATTCTTGCAAGGCAAGCGCTCAAGGCCCAGTTTTTCAGCAGCGTACGTTGCGAGAATCTTTGCAAGGGATGTGTATTTTCAGCCGACTGGGATGGTCTTCCGTCTGCATAGGCCGACGTTACGAATGTCGCGCATATGACCGCGATTCCGATCTTCCTCATGGGAGTTTCCATAGGGAGGCGGTTTTGGGTATGAACGTCCCATTGTCAGGGTCGTTGGCGAAATGGCATTTGTCTACACATTGCGCCCCATCTCACAGCGTCGCATGCCCGTGAGCGCCAATCCATCCATACCCTTTGACGACCAAGATGCCGCGCATGTTCGCAAATGCGACCGGTCGAGGCGAATGGACAGTCTTGTCAGGTCTACCAAGGTTGTGCTCAAGATAAGCAAGCATGTCGTCGACGCGGTAGATGTACTGTTGCCGATCACCACCGCTCACCATGCGGAACTTCGATGTCTTGCGAATCGGAAATCCGGTCTTGTTCAGGACATAGCTCATCCTGATGGCACATGCGTTCTCGAAGCCGTCCGGCATTTCGATATTCATCTGGACGTTTCCGCCAATCAGCTTGCCAACCGCTCGAACCGGAACCCTAACGGCCACAAACGCATTCCAGACGGCTTGAAACGAAGGTCTGCCCATCACTGCTCCTCGCTGTCAGAAGAGCGGCCACTATGTCGGGCGCGGCGTGAGCATGTCCAGTTTTCGTGCCGCAATCGGCACCTGTTGGCGCGTTTTGCGATCGATTTAAAGAAAGTACGTGGTGGTCTAGATCTCCACCACCCGCCCCCAGTCAAACACCGGGTTCTCCGGGTTTCCGGTCCGTCGCGATATATACCCGCGCGGGTTGCAGACCACGCGGGACTGGTCGATCCAGTAGTCGAAGCTGGTGTGGGTGTGGCCGTGGATCCAGAGGTCGGCTTGGGCCACGAGGTCGGGGCGGCGGGAGAGGAAGCCGGCGGAGACGATGTCGTGGGCGTAGCGGGGGTCCAGGCTGCCGAGGTCGGGGCCGTGGTGGGTGACGACCACGGTCTTGCCGTCGAAGGGTTCGGCCAGCGTGTCCGTCAGCCAGGCGGTAGCGGCGCGGTGGCGGGCCAGGGCGTCGGCGGGGGTGTAGGGGCGGTGCTGGCCGGCCGCGTCAGTGGTCTCGATCAGCCGGTGGTCCACCACCACGCGGGCGCAGGCCTGCATGGCGTCGTCGATGCGGTCGGTGCCAAAGAGGCAGTAGTCGGTCCACCAGGTGGTACCGATCACGCGCACCGGGCGGCCGTCAGCATCGGCGTACTCGGCCACGGCGCCGTTGAGCAGCGCCACGTTGGGCGCTGCCTCGGCCGCCTCGGCCATCAGACGGTCCACGGTGTCGAAGTCGTTCTCGTAGTACTCGTGGTTGCCGGGCACGTAGACCACCGGCACATCGAAGGTGCGGGCGGCCCAGTCGATGCCGTCGCGGCCGTTGGCGATGTCGCCGGCCAGGATCACGAGGTCCGCCGCGCACGCGGGGACGGCGTCGGTCTGGTTGTGCTCCAGGTGGATGTCGCTGAGGATGCGCAACTTCATGGGGGCTCCCGGACTCGCCATGTGGATGTGCGGTCGATTCTTCAAAAAAAAGACAGCCTGGTCAAGACCAGGCTGCAAAAGAGGAGCCAGGGGGGCCTCGGCGCTGCTCATGGGGGGCAGCGCGAGGGGCTGGCCGTGCCCGGGAGACCCGGCCGTGCCACTGGCTCCTGTCCTGGCTAGCGGGCCAGGCGCGGGGGGACGTAGCCGCCGTAGTACGGCCCGACGCCGCCGCCGCTGTTCGTGACCTTGAAGTTGGGGATGAAGTAGCCCTCGATGTACTTGCCGCTGCCGCCCACCGAGGCGGTGATATGGAACGCCGCGAAGGCGGTGACCGGGCCGAGCGAGCCCGGGTTGAGCGACGAGGTGACCGGCAGCAGGTAGTCCTGGTTGACCCCGACATAGTTGTAGTTCGAGGTCTTGGTGCCGTCCTGCATCCAGATCTGGTCGCCGATGGCCACCGGCGCCGGGTTGCCGGTCTGGATCAGGTCGCGCGTGGCGGTGGCGCTGTTGTCGGTGGATTTGAACGTGGTCCACTGGCCCGATTCGCACGGCCCGTAGTGGTAGGCGGAGCCGATGCGGAACACATAGGGCTTGTTGGTGGCCGGATCGAGCTTGGGCTGGTTGGTGGCGCTGTCCCAGAAGTTGTTGTACAGGCACTGGCTCAGGGCTACCGGGAACAGCCCGCCGTTGCCGATGATGCCCGGCGCCGCGATCACCGCCACGGCGGTGGCCGTGGTGCTCGCCGCGGCACCGTCGAAGATCTGCGCCAGCAGGGTTGGCACCGGCCCGCCGTTGCTGCCGGCGCCCCGGCTGATGGTCACCTGCACCGCTGGCACGTCATTGGATGTCGGCGTGATGTCCTGCGGCTGGAGCCCGGCCGGCGTGCCGGTCAGGTTCCAGTAGCCGGCCTGCACCGTGCCGCTGGTCAGCGTGACCCCGGCGGCCTTGTTCAGGCTGATGGCGTTCGTGCCCTTGGTAACGCCGGTGGTCCAGGCGGGATTGGGATTGGCCGGGAACAACCCGGCCGCCCCGGCCAGCGCGGCAGCATCGGCGGCATTCTGCAACTCGTTGCGCACGATGGCCAGATGGGCGACATCCACCGCCAGCGCGCCCACCGACAGCACCGAGATCAGCATGAACGGCATCATGATGCCGATGGCGCCGCGCTGGCGCTGCCGGCGGGTCGGTCGGGCGCGTGGCGGGTTCTGCTGCGGGGTTTCCTGGCGCATGGCACACCTCCTGTCTCTGGATTGGGCTACTCGCACAGCATGGTGGTGAGCGCGTTGATCGTCAGCGGCCCGGTGAAGGGCCGGATCAGCGGGCCGAGCAGCAGGCCGTTGAACGTGTACGACACCTGCACGGTCAGCGCGGTCCCGGTCGATGCGCATGGCGAGACCGTCAGCGGGAAGGTGCAGGTGGCGGCGGCGCCGTAGGTGACCAGCTTGTTGGTGCAGTAGTTGAGCGCCACCTGCTTGATCTGGGCGCTGGTCATTGCCGGGGACTTCAGCACCACGCCGGCGCGGGCGGCCTCGCGGCTGGCGTTGGTGACCACGGACTTGTCATAGAGCGCGGTGCCGAACTCGATCACGCCGAAGACGATGAACAGCAGCAGCGGAAAGATCAGCGCGAATTCCACGGCGGCGGCGCCGGCGTGGCGCGGGCCGCCCGGCTGGTGGTGCCGGGGGGGAAGGGTGCGAAGGCGGCGAAGGTGGAGGGAGGCAGGTCGGCGCATGGCGGTCTCCGGCGGGGTCAGTTGCTGGCCACGCTGCGCAGGGCGGTCACCACCTGGATGGCGGCCGGCCCGAGCAGCACCACGAACAGCGACGGGAAGATGCAGAAGATCAGCGGGAACAGGATCTTGGTGCCGATCTTGGCCGCGCGTTCCTCGGCCAGCGAGTGGCGCTTGGTGCGCAGCATGTCCGAATGCACGCGCAGCGATTCCGCCACACTGGTGCCGAAGCGGTCCGCCTGGATCAGCATCGCCACCAGCATGCTCACATCCTCCACGCCGGTGCGCGCCGACAGGTTGCGCAGCGCCTTGTCACGCGGCAGGCCGGCGCGCAGTTCCAGCGTCAGCAGCTCGTATTCCTCGGCCATGGCCGGGCGGGCGGTGCGCATCTCGGCCACCACGCGCAGGATCGCGGCATCCAGGCTCAGGCCGGCTTCCACACAGACCATGATCAGGTCCAGGCTGTCCGGGAAGGACTCGAAGATGTCGCGCTGGCGGTGGCGCACCTTCCAGCGCAGCGCGAAGTTGGGCAGGTAGAAGCCCGCCACCGCCACTGCGAACAGCCCTGTCATGAATTCGGACTGCCGCGCGGCTTCCACCTCGCCGACCAGCGCCACCCACAGCGCCATCGGCAGGCCGAACGCGAGCACGGTCTTGGCGCCGAAGTAGAGCGGAATTGCCTCGGGCGAGCGCCATCCGGCATGGATGAAGCGCGTGCGCAGCGCGGAGTTCTCCCAGCCCTCCTTCGGCAGCGAGAGCTGCGCCAGCGGCCGGGCCAGCCGCTCCATCTGGCGCATCCATTCGCGGCGGCCGTCCGGGATCGGCGCGCCGCCGGGCGCCTCGCGCTCGATCTGGCCGAGCCGGCGTACCACGGGGTTCGGGCGCATCACGATCATCGCGACCCAGGCCGCGCCGAAGACGATGGCGAAAGTGACGCCCAACAGCAGGATCGTTGTGGTTGGCATGGTTGTCCGGGAATCTTCCCGCCTCGGTAATTGGGGTGCCTGAATGCCTGCCCTAGACGTGGATCCGCACGATCTGGCGCATCCACAGGATGCCCACGCAGGTCATGGCGACGGCGTACCAGAGCATCTGAATGCCGGTCGGGTCGGTCCACAGCGTGGCCATCATCTCGGGATTGATCTGGAACACGATGCCGCCGACCACCACCGGCAGCAGCGTCAGGATCCAGCCGCCGAGCCGGCCCTCGGCCGACAGCACGCGCACCTTGTCCAGCAGTTGCAGCCGCTTGCGGATCAGGCCCGCCACGTTGTCGAGGATCTCGGCCAGGTTGCCGCCGGATTCGCGCTGGATCAGCACCGCGATGACCAGGTAGCGCAGGTCCTCGATCGGTACCCGGTCGGTCAGGCCGGCCAGCGCGTCGTGCAGCGGAATGCCGTAGTTGATCTCGCCGAACACCAGGCCCAGTTCCGTGCCGATGGGCGCCGGCAGCTCGTGCCCGGCCATGTCCAGCGCGCTGGGCAGCGAGTGGCCGGCGCGCAGCGCGCGGCTGATCAGGTCGGCGGCCTCGGGCAGCTGCGCTTCCAGCGTCGCGAGCCGCCGGGCCCGCTTGCGCAGCACGCACAGCAGCGGCAGCGTGCTGGCCGCGCCGGCCATCAGCAGCACGGCGTACCACGGCGCGTTCAGCATCGTCAGCACCATGCCGGCGAGGCTGGGCGCGGCCAGCGTGAGGGCCAGGAAGCGTCCCACGGACATGTTCATGCCCGATTGCAGCATGATGTGATCCAGCGCCTGCATGCGCGGCAGGCGCCGCAGCAGACGGGCCAGCGCCGGCGACTGGCTCATCACGCGCTGCTTGAGGATGCCGGCGTCCTGCCCGTGGCCAGCGCTGTTGAGCAGCGCCGCCTCCACGCGATGGCTGAAGCGCCGCGCGTGCTGGCTGTGATACGTGTTCCACCACAGGTAGGCGCCGATCCCGCCCAGCACGATGGCCAGGAACACCGACAGCGCGAAGGCGATCATCATCGGATTCATGGCGCGCTCCTAGACTTCGTGCTGCACGGCGGGGTCGAACAGCGCTTCCGGCAGGTGGATGCCGAAGGCCTGGAGCCGCTCGCAGAACTTCGGCCGCACGCCCGTGGCGCAGAAGTGCCCGCGGATGCGGCCGTCGCGCTCCACGCCCTGGCGGCGGAAGGTGAAGATCTCCTGCATGTTGACGACCTCGCCCTCCATGCCGGTGATCTCCTGCACGCTGACGAGCTTGCGGCGCCCATCGGTGAGGCGCGAGACCTGCACCACCACCGACAGCGCCGAGGTGATCTGCTGGCGCATGGTGCGCGTGGGCAGCGCCAGGCCGGCCATGCTGATCATGTTCTCGAGCCGCGTCAGTGCATCGCGCGGCGTGTTGGCGTGGATGGTGGCCAGCGAGCCTTCGTGGCCGGTGTTCATCGCGTGGAGCATGTCCAGCGCCTCGGCGCCGCGCACTTCGCCCAGGATGATCCGGTCCGGCCGCATCCGCAGTGCGTTCTTGACCAGCGCACGCTGGGTGATCTCGCCCCGGCCCTCGATGTTGGCGGGGCGCGTCTCCAGGCGCAGCACGTGCTGCTGGCGCAGTTGCAGTTCCGCCGCGTCCTCGATGGTCACCACACGCTCGTCGGCCGGGATGAAGCCCGAGAGGATGTTCAGCAGCGTGGTCTTGCCGCTGCCGGTGCCGCCCGAGATCAGGATGTTGAGCTTGGCACGCACCATGGCGTCGAGCAGCTGGGCCATCTCGTCGGTCAGCGTGCTCAGGCCGATCAGGTCCTTGACCTGCAGCGGGTTCACCGCGAACCGGCGGATCGAGAGCAGCGGGCCGTCGATGGCCGAGGGCGGGATGATGGCGTTGATGCGCGAGCCGTCCGGCAGGCGCGCATCGACCATCGGGCTCGATTCGTCGATGCGGCGGCCCATGCGCGACACCATCTTGTCGATCACGCGCAGCAGGTGGGCGTCATCGAGGAAGGTCACGTCGGTCAGTTCGAGCTTGCCGCGCCGCTCCACGTACACGTGGCGGGCGGTGTTGACGAGGATGTCCGAGATGGTGGGGTCGGCCAGCAGCGGCTCGAGCGGCCCGTAGCCGAGCATCTCGTCCTGGACGTCCGAGACCAGGCGGCGCCGCTCCGACTCGTTCACCGGGTGGTTGCCTTCCTCGATGATCCGCTCCACCAGCTGCGCCAGCTCGCGTCGGACCTGTTCGGGCGGCATGTGTTGCAGGCGGCTGAGCTCCACGCGATCGACCAGCGTCTGGTGAATCTCCAGCGCCAGTTGCTGGTAGGCGGGCGTCACCGCGCCCGAGCCGGCCGTGCCGCTGGCAGCGTGGCTGCCGTTGGCACCATGCACGGCGGCGCCGTTGGCGCGCGCCACGCGCTCGGGCAGGGCTTCGCCGGCCTGGCGGAAGAGTTGTTCTCGCAGTGACATCTTGGACTCCTGGTGTCGCCGTGGCGGGCCCGGTCAGGCGCGCGCCGGGGCATGGACCTGATTGTTCTGGCCGAACAGCTTGCGCAGCAGGTTGTCGCGGCGCGGCTGGGTGTCGGGATAGAGCTGCCGGGCCATGTCGGCCAGCGCGCGGGCGATGGCGCAGTTCGGCGCCAGTTGCGCTACCGGCACGCCCTGCTCGCTGGCGTCCCGGACCGGGCCGGCATCGAGCGGCAGCACATGGGCCACGCGCACGCCGAAGGCGTCTTCCAGCGTGCGCTGGGCGATGTTGGCGTGCCGGTCGTCGCCGTTGAGCACCAGGCGCACGCGGTCGGTGTGGTAGCTCAGCGACTGGCAGAGGTCGAACAGCCGGCGGCCTGCGCGCAGGTGGGCCAGGCTGCGGCGCATCACCGCGTAGATCAGGTTGCTGTGGTCCAGCACCACGAGGGTGGCCGGGTTGATGTCCTGGCCGATGTCGAAGACCACCGCGTCGTACTGCTGGCGCGCCACGGCCAGGATGCGCTCCAGGTGTGCGGCCTTGATCTCGCCTGCCTTGATCGGGTCGCCGGCGGCTGGCACTACGTCGAAGCCGGGGCAGACGTGGGTCACGCAGGCGTCCAGCAGCGCGGCGTCGAGCCGGTCTACCTGGCGGCAGACGTCCGACAGCGTGGCGGGCGGCGTCTGGTCGGTCATCAGGAAGGCGGCGTCGCCATATTGCTGGCTCAGGTCCACCAGCAGCACGCGCTTCTTGTGCCGGGTGGCCATCACGTGGGCGAAGTTGGCCGCCACGAAGGTAGTGCCGCTGCCGCCCTTGCAGGCGGTGAAGGCCAGCACCTGACCCTCGGCGCGGCCATTGCTGAGCGCGTGGCTGGTGCAGCGCTGGAGTTCGTCGCGGAACTCCTGGGCCTCGGGCGGCCACGGCAGCACGCCCTGCACGCCGGCGCGCATGGCCCGCATCAGCAGGTCGGCGGACGGGTGCGCGGTCAGCAGCATGCACAGCGTTTCCGGGTGCTCGGTGGTGATGCGGCGCAGTTGGACGATGTCGTCCGCGCCGACCTCGGGCGCATCCACGATCAGCAGGTCGGTGCCGAGCGTGAGCGCGGGGTCGGCCAGCGCGACGGCCGGCGCGGCCCGCACGCGCTGTACCACGTGGTTGGCGCTCTGGGCGATCAGTCCCGCCACGTAATGCAGGTGCGCTTCGTCGGCGGATACTACGGCGATCTTTGCCATGGCTTCACTCCTGGAGACAGCGTGCGGCGGCCGTGCGGCCTACCGTCCCATGTTGTTGAGACCGCTGGAGGCGCCCACGCCGATCGTGAAGGCGTTGGCGTCTGACTGCGGCGTGCGGAACTGGGTGCCGTAGCGGTCCATCGCCGCCGTGGCGGCGCGGCCGTCGATGCCTGTCACGGGGTCGGTGTTGTTCGAGGCATCGGGGTTCAGGATCTGCATCGCCCGCAGGGTGCGCACGGCGTCGCCGAACTGCTGGTCGTACATCGGCGTGGTGGCCATGCAGCCCGAGAGACCCGCGACGGTGCCGAGCAGGGCCACGAGCGCAGCGGGGCGAAGGAAGTTGGTCGTCATGATGTGCTCCTGGTTCGGGTCTGCGCTTATTCGCCGGCGGCGTCTGCGGCGGCGGGGACGGGCACGCTGGTGGTGGGCGCGGCGGATGGGGCCGTCAGCGGGGCTGCAGCAGGCACGGCAGGGGCGGGCAGCGCGGCGGGGGCCGGGCGCGCGGGGTGGCCTTCCATGTTGCCGTTCAGGTAGACCTCGCCCGGGGTGGTCGGCCCGAAGGTGTCGGTCGGCAGCGGGTAGTTGGCCGGCAGCGGCTTCACCAGGCGCGGCGTGACCACGAACACCAGCTCGGTGCGGTCCTGCTGGAAGTTGGTGCTGCGCATCAGCGTGCCCACCACCGGCAGTTCGCCCACGCCCGGCAGCGCCTTGAGGCTGCCCGTGATGTTGTTCTTGATCAGCCCGCCGATGGCGAAGCTCTGGCCGTCGTAGACCTGCAGCGTGGTGGAGGCCCGCCGCGTGTTGATCAGCGGCAGGATCGACGTGCCCGACACGTTCGGCGCGGTCAGCGCCACCCCGGTCGGCGAGAGCTCGGACACCTCCGGTGCCACCTTGAGGTTGATGCGGCCGTTCTCCATCACCGTCGGCGTGAACTTCAGCCCGACGCCGAAGGTTTCCTCCTGCAGGATGATGGTGGTGCCCGTGCCGCCAAAGCTCTGCGGCACCGGGATGAACACCTTGCCGCCGGCCAGGAAGCTCGCCTCCTGCCCGCTGATCGCCATCAGGTTCGGCTCGGCCAGGATCTTCACCAGCCCGTCGCCTTTCTGCGCGTCGATCGCGAACTGGAGCGGCAGGTTGTTGGCCTTGCTGAAGGAGAGCAGGTCCGGCGCCCCCGAGAGGAAGTTGGCCAGCAGCCCGAAGCTCCAGCTGCCGAACGCGGCGTTCAGGTTCGCGGCGGAGCCCATCTGGTCGATCAGGCTCTTGGAGACCTCGGCCACCTTCACTTCGAGCATCACCTGCTGCGGCGCTTCCACCACCAGCATGTTGATGATGCGCGGGCTGCGCACCGGCATGCCGTTGTTGGCGGAATTGCTGGACATGGTCCCGTTCTGCTGCTGGCCCTGGGCCGCGCCCTGCGGGTTCTGCGCCGGGCCGCGCGTCTGGCGCATGACGAAGGCGTTGGCGATGTCCAGCACCTTCTGCGCCTGCACCGAGTCTTTCACCGTGCCGGTCAGCACCAGGCTGTCTGCGGCGGACGAGACCCGCACGCGGCCTGCGTCGGGCAGCAGGTCGCGCAGGGTGGCCTGGAGCCCGCCGGGATCGGCGCCGACCACCAGGTCGATCACGCTGCACGAGCCGCTGCGACCCTGCACGATCATATTGGTGGTGCCCACTTCCTGGCCCAGCACGTAGAGCGTCTGCGGGGAGACCAGCATCGCCTGCGCCACGTTGGGGTTGCCGAGCGAGCGGGCCTTGACCGCCTCCGGCATCTCGATCATCGTCGATTTGCCAACCGGCACCTGCACCTCGCGCCGTTCGCGCATGGCGCCGACGCAGTTCGGTCCGCGTGCCGGCGCGGTGTCCCGCGGCGCGGCCGCCGCGGCGGCGACCCCTCCCTGGACACTGCCCTGCATGTTGCCCTGCATGTTGCCCTGCATGTTCCCAACGGCCGCGAGGCGAACCGGCCGGGCGGGGCCGGCGGCGTTGGCCGTGGCCATCGCCGCCTCCATGCCAGCCTGCCCCCGGGCAGGCGTGCCCCACAACATGCACAAAGCCGTCAATGCGAGCACGGTGGCCTGCAGTTGCGGGGCGATACGGCGCGCTGCGCCTTGATGCGTGGTGATGCGATCCATGATGTTCCCCCGGTGGGTTCGCGCAGTCATTGCGGGCAGTTACCGCGTGGGCCTGCCTTTCTCAGACGCGTGAGCCGTGGTTCAAAAGCATTCCTGGTTGTGCTGGTTGCCGCTGATGACGCCGATGCAGGTACCGGAGAAGGTTTTCTCCGCCACGCGCCGCACCACCTGTACTGTCCGGGTCACGGGGGCGGCCGCCGCGATCACGGGTTCCTTGAGGAGGGAATGCTTGGTGGCGCCGGCGGTCTCGGCCGGGCGCGGGTCCATCTGGTTGCGCAGCACCAGCGAGAGCGAGCCCACGCTGCGTGCCAGGTCGAGCTTCTCGGCCTCGTCGGGCGACACTTCCAGCGTGACCGCGTTCACCACCTTCGGCTTGGTCTCGTCGCGGTTCACCTCCTGGGCCACGGCCAGCACCAGGATCTTCTCCAGCACGATCTTCGAGATCGACTGGTCGGTGCGCTCCGCGCTGGCCTTGCCGTCCTGCTTGTCCTTCTGCGTGTTGACGATGATGTCGACGAAGCTGCCTGGCAGGGCGAAGCCGGCCACGCCGACCACGTCGTTCACACGCACGGTGATGGCGCGCTTGCCGTTGGCGATGACCGCCGAGAGGCCGCCCTTGGTGCCCACCGGCGTCAGCTTGGACTCCAGCACCGGCTCGCCGCGCGAGAGGCTGGCCTTGGTGACGCGGCCGGCGAGCGAGGCGGCGTCCTGGACCACGCCGGGCGGCAGGCTGGCGGCGGGCCAGTCCACCAGCTTCACGGCCTCGGGGGTGATCTGCTGGCCCAGGCTGATGTCGGCGGCCGCCACGGCCACCTTGGTGATGCCGTTGCTGCCTTGCTGCAGCAGCCAGCGGGACGCGAGCATGACGGCGCTGAGCCCCGCGACGGTGGCGATCAGCAGCATGAACAGGATGCGCAGGTTCTTCATTTTCGGCTCCTCTTGCTCAGAAGAAGATGGTGCGATGTGCCAGGATGCGCGGGCACGTGGCGGGAATGGCGGGGCGTCCGGTGCGTCTGGCGGCGCGGTGGCGTCCGGGCCGGCGGGCGGCATCCTGGCCGCCGGCGGCTGTCATGTGGTGGCCTGGGCGCGACCCGGACCCGTGGCGGTGTGCCGAGGCGCAGGGCCTGGCGTCTCCATGTGGCGCATGCATGCGGCTGCTGTGGTGCATGGCGATTCCCCCGTTCCTGGTCCCTGTTGTCACGGCATCGGGACCTTCTCGTTAGTGGCGCGCAAGCCGGAGGCGCGCCGTCTCCGTGTTGTTCAGAACAGCTCCCACTTCACCAGCAGCGTGGCCGTGGCGATGGCCAGGCCATACGGCAGCCGGACGGGCTTGCGTGCGGCGGCCCGGCGCGCCGCGGCGATGCGGCGCAGCAGCAGGGCGGCGATGGCCAGCGCGCCGCCGGCCAGGAAGCCGACCACGGCCACATGCGCGGCGCCCGCCACGCCCATGAAGGCCCCCACGGCCCCCATCAGCTTCACGTCGCCGGCGCCCATGCCGCCCATCAGGTAGACCGCGAGCAGCATGACCGCGCCGGTGGCGGCCCCGCCGATCCAGACCAGGGCGCCGTCCGCCGGGCCGTGGGTGGCGACCTGCGCCACCAGGGCCAGGGCCAGTCCGGCGGCCACGAGCCAGTTCGGGATGCGGCGCGAGCGGACATCGCTCACGGCAGCGACGATCACCATGGCGACGAGGCTCAGATTGGCGGCTGCGGCAACGGAGAACATGGCGGCCTTCCCGTGGATCGGTGCGATCGATGCGATCGGCATGTCAGGAATCTGGCCGGACCGGGGCCCATGGCGCGGAGCCCGGTCCGGGGGTACCGGAAGTCGTTCAGGCCGCGGAGAGCGCGGTGGCGATCGAATTCCAGATGGTGCCGACGGCGGTCTTCACGGTGGTGCCATAGGTCACCATCACGAGGGCCACGAAGGCCAGCAGCAGGGCGTACTCCACACCGGCTGCGCCGTCTTCTTCACGAACGAAACGCTTGATGCCATCGAACATGGTGGACATGTCTTTCTCCTTCACTTCACGGTTGGTGGGGAAAAAAGCGCCCGCTGGAGATCGGGCACAAGGTTTCGGCCGAACTGCCGACCGAGGCCAAACCGAAAAAGCTGCACTGTCGTGACATCTTTCCGATTCCACCTGGCTCAGGCTTGCGCACGCCCGGCAAGGCCGGTCTAGCGCTTGTCACCCGATGCATGGCCACTCCCTGCGGCATGCATCCTGGGCGGGTGCCGCGTACCGGTCCGAACTTCTCCAGGGACCGAGACGCGCCTGAAATGCTGCAAGACTGCGAGGCTTCGCGGCGTGCCGCTGGGCCGGACCGGCCATGCAGCTGGCCGGTCGCTTTTTCCTCCCTGGGCGCTGACTCGCGTCATCGCCGCCCCCGTTCCCACTTGTTCTCTGGATCCGCCTGGCCCCTGTCTTTGCCGGTTGGCCTGGCGTTCCGTGGTTGCGACACATCCAGCGACGAACGTGCCACGGAGGCTAAGTCGTTGATTTTTATAGGGGTGGGGGTTTGCCAATGCGTCGTTTGCGAGACGATGTAACCAAATGTTTCTCGGCGGTTACGAGTCGGCTCATGCACTCGGTTGCGGGTTTTTGCGCGATATAGGCAGTGCAGTTCCTATATTCGGACGGGAATGTACCGAATACCTGGCACCAGCCTGCTCTGGGCCCCGCCGAAAGGCGTAGAAGCGCAAGTGGCCAAAAACGTACCATTTATGAAGCGCCGATTACGTCATATTCGGTGGCCATCATCCTTATGGGCTGGCGGTATGGGGGACACACCTAACTGAAACGCGGTACACCGAAACAGTCGGCGATGCGTTGGGACCGCCCGAGAGTGCGCCCCGGCGGGGGTATGCGGATCGTCCGTTTGGGCGAGGCCAATCGCAGAAGGATTGCCTCCGTCACGTGGCCTCATCCTCGTGACCTAAGGGTGGACCGAAAATCGCCAAAAATGGCCGCTGGGCAAAAACGTTTCAATTGTGAAACTAGACCCCCAAATCAACGATTCTCGTTTCGATCATGAAGTAAGGTCGGGGCCGCATGGCGTTGCGACGCGTCAGGTGCTGTTACAGCTTGGAAACAGACAGCGGCAATGATTGGTAAGCGTTACACGGTCTGCTCGCCTGGCGGGGGCGTGGTATCTTTCGCAGGTTTTGCACCATGATGGTGAAGATCATGCCAGGCGCCTCCCCGACAACTCCCTCCGATTCCCTCGCTTCGCAACCGAACCCCGCCGCCAACGCCCGCTGGCGCGTGCTGGCGGTGTTTTCGCTCGGTTTTCTGGTCTCTTATATCTTCCGGGGCGTCAATCTCGGCTTCGCGCCATTCCTCACGCGCGAGCTCGGGCTGTCGGCGGCCGACCTGGGGCTGCTCACCAGCTTCTATTTCCTCGGCTTTGCCTGCGCGCAACTGCCGGCGGGCATCCTGCTCGACCGCTACGGCCCGCGCCGCACCGAGGCCGCGTTGCTGCTGCTGGCCGTGGCCGGCTCGCTGGTGTTCGCCTTCGCCCCGGGCATGGCCGGCCTGGCCGCGGGCCGGGCGATGATCGGCGTGGGGGTGTCCGTCTGCCTCGGGGCGGCCATCCAGGCGCTGTCGATGTGGTTCCCGCTGTCACGCATGCCCTTGCTGAACGGGCTGGTGATGGCCATCGGCGGGCTGGGCGCGGTGGTGGTCGGCAGCCCGCTGTCCTGGCTGCTGGCCTGGACGGACTGGCGCACCGTCAGCATCGGGCTGGCGGCGCTGACGTTCGCCATGGCCGTGCTGCTCTGGTTTGGCGTGCCGGACGCCCGTCGCGCGGGCAAGGAAACCTTCGCCGAACAACTGCGCGGCACGCGGCTGATCCTGGTCAGCGAGAAATTCTGGCGGGTGGTGCCGCTGACGCTGCTGAACCAGGGCATCTTCCTGGCCGTGCAGACGCTCTGGGTCAGCGCATTCATGCGCGATGTACAGGGGCTGGCGCCGTCCGAGGGCGCGCGGCTGGTGTCGGTGATCGGCTTCGCCATGATGGCCGGCTGCGTCGGCGCGGGCTGGGCCGCCCGGCACCTGGAGCGGCGCGGCGTCAGCCTCTACGCGTTCGCCGGCTTCGGGATGATCGGCTTCATCGCCGTGCAACTGCTGCTGATGGCACGGCTGCCGTTCCTGCCGCTGGGCGTGTTGTGGGCCGCCTACGGGGTCTTCGGGTCCAGCGGGATCCTGACCTACGCGCTGCTGGCGCGCCGTTTTCCCGATGCGCTGATCGGGCGGGCGACAACCGCCATGACCCTGACCGTGTTCCTGGCAACCTTCGTGTTCCAGGTGGGGATCGGGTTTGTGCTGGACTTCTGGCCGTCATCCGGCGGGCACTATCCGGTGGCGGCGCATTGGGTGGTGTGGGGTGGGTTGGTGGGGCTGCAGGTGCTGGCGGCGGGGTGGTATTTGATGGAGAAGAGAGGGGGGAAGGTTTGAGATTTGAGGGTGTTGGGCTCAACAGCCAAAACCCCCTCAAAGCACGATCGGCCGATCCTCCAGCTCATTCCGATTAAACCCATCCCCCGACGGAAAATGCTCCGTCAGCAGCGCATGCATCTTCTCCACCGCCTCCAGCACCGGCCGTACCGACAGCGACTCCCTGAGCCCCAACGTCAGGTCGGCGCAAACCTTTTCCCAGACCCGCGCGCTGACGCAGGCGTCAATGCCCCGGTCCGCGAGGATTTCCACCGCGTGGTCGGCCAGGTTGATATAGAGCAGCACGCCCGAGTGGTCCTCGGTGTTCCACACCTCCAGCGCGCCGAACAGCGCCCGGGCGCGTTCGCGCGGGGTGGTGCCGCGCCAGGCCAGTTCCCACGGCATGCCGGCCTCGATCACCACGCGGACTTCCCCGCGATGGTGCTGTTCGCCGGCATGCACCGCCACCTGCAACTGGTGCTGGGCCTCGGCGGGGAACGCCCTGCGCGCCGCCGATGACGTTGTGCTCAGGTGCCGCAGCGCCCGCTTGAGAGACTTCTCCCTGATTGCTTTCATCAGCCCGTCTCCCGATTACCAGTTACCTGAGGCGCCGCCGCCGTCGAAGCCGCCGCCGCCTCCGCCACTGAATCCGCCACCGCCACCCCCACCGCCGAAGCCGCCACCGCCGCCGCCCCAGCGGCGCCCGGCCTCATAGCCACCCAGGCCGCCCAATCCGCCAGCCGTGGTGGTGGGCCAGCCGCGCCGGCCGGTCACGATCTGTGGGCCGCGTCCGCGCCGCAGGATCGCCGAAAGAAAGAAAAATACGACGATGGCGAGCGGGAACAGCACGGGCAGCCAGTCATTGAGAGCGGAGGCCGCCGCGTTGCCGGCTTTCCTGTCGGGCCCCGGCAGCGCCTCCTTGTCGATCGCGGCCTGGATGGCCGAGATGCCCGCCGCGAGGCCGCCATAGAAGTCGTTCTGGCGGAAGTGCGGGGCCATCACGTCGCGCAGGATGCGCGAAGACACCGCGTCGGTGAGCGACCCCTGCACGCCGCGTCCGGTCTCGATCCGCATCTTGCGCAAGCCGGGCGGATTGTCCTTGGCGATCAGCAGGATCACCCCGTCGTCGATGCTCTGGCGCCCCGCCTTCCACGCGTCCGCCACGCGGATGCTGTACTGGTCGATGGTCTCGGGCTCGGTGGTCGGCACCATCAGCACGAAGATCTGGCTGCCGCGCTGTTGCTCGTACTCGGCCAGCACGTTCTCCAGCGCCGCGCGCTGTTGGGGGGCCAGCGTGCCGGTCAGGTCGGTCACCCGCTGGGTGAGCGGCGGCACCGCGACGAAGCCGTCTGCCGCCCGGGCGGGATGGGCGGCGAACATCGCCGCAAGGCATAGCCAGATGCCGAAAAAGCGGAGCAGAGGGGCACGCATGATGGCGATGCGCCGCGTCAGAACTTGACGGCCGGCGGCGCGGAGATGGCCTTCTCGTTCTCCACCGTGAACGACGGCTTGACCGGGTAGCCGAACACCTTGGCCGTGAGATTGGTCGGGAAGCTGCGCGCCAGCACGTTGTACTCCTGCACCGCCGCGATATAGCGCTGCCGCGCCACGGTGATGCGGTTCTCGGTGCCTTCAAGCTGCGATTGCAGGTCGCGGAACGCGGCGTCGGCCTTCAGTTGAGGATAGTTCTCGGAGATCGCCAGCAGGCGCGACAGCGCGCTGGTCAGCTGCCCCTGTGCCTGCTGGAAGCGCGCGAAGGCCTCGGGATCATTGAGTGTCTCCGGCGTCACCTGGATGCTGGTGGCCTGCGCGCGTGCCTTGGTCACGGCCTCGAGCGTCTCGCGCTCATGGCTGGCGTAGCCCTTGACCGTGGCGACCAGGTTCGGGATCAGGTCCGCGCGGCGCTGGTACTGGTTGACGACTTCGCCCCACGCCGCCTTGACCGCTTCGTCCTTCGACTGGAAATCGTTGTAGCCGCAGGCGCTGAGCAGGCTGGCGAGGATGGCCATGGCCAGCCAGCGGCCCAGGGCGGCGGGCGAGGGCAGGACGAACAGGGATGGGAAGGCGGCGCGCATTGATGAGACTCCTGGAATGGCCGGGGTCGGCAAAATCCAAGTGTAGCGCACGGCATTGGGGCGCCGCGCCCAAGGTGAGGGAAGGATGCGGCGCGCCGGACGCGCCCCATCCTTCACACGACGGGCGCTCAGCCGGCCTGGAACGCGCGCGCGGCCGCTTCCACGGTGGTGGCGATGATCGCGTCGTCGTGCTTCGCGGAGACGAAGCCGGCCTCGAACGCCGACGGCGCCAGGTACACGCCCTCGTTCAGCATGGCGTGGAAGAAGCGGTTGAAGCGCCCGACGTCGGCCTTGGTTACCTCGGCGAAGCTGGTCGGCACGGTCTGGGTGAAATAGAGGCCGAACATGCCGCCGATGGCGTCCGCGGCGAACGGCACGTTGGCGGCACGGGCAGCGGCGGTCAGGCCATCAGTCAGCTTGCGCGTCTGTGCGGCCAGTTGGTCGTGGAAGCCCGGCGCCTGGATCAGCTTCAGCGTGGTCAGGCCGGCGGCCACGGCCAGCGGGTTGCCGGACAGCGTGCCGGCCTGGTAGACACCGCCCAGCGGGGCCAGCTTGGCCATGATGTCGCGCCGGCCGCCGAACGCCGCCGCGGGCATGCCGCCGCCAATCACCTTGCCCAGGCAGGTCATGTCCGGCTTGATGCCGTAGTGGGCCTGCGCGCCGCCCAGCGCCACGCGGAAGCCGGTCATCACTTCGTCGAAGATCAGCACGGCGCCGTGCTCGCTGCACAGGTTGCGCATGGACTGCAGGAAGGCGTTCGTGGCGCGCACCAGGTTCATATTGCCGGCTACCGGCTCCACGATCACGGCGGCAATCTCGCCCTTGTGGCGCGCGAAGGCTTCTTCCAACTGGGTGACGTTGTTGTACTCGAGCACCATCGTGTGGCGCGTCACGTCGGCGGGCACGCCGGCCGAGGAAGGCGCGTTCTGGGTGGTGTCCGCGAAGGTCAGCAGGCCCGAACCGGCCTTGACCAGCAGGCTGTCCGCGTGGCCGTGGTAGCAGCCCTCGAACTTGATGATCAGGTCGCGCCCGGTGAAGCCGCGCGCCAGCCGCAGCGCGCTCATGGTGGCTTCGGTGCCGGACGACACCAGCCGCACCTGCTCGATCGACGGCACCAGCTTGCAGATTTCCTCGGCCATCTCGATCTCGCCCTCGGTGGGCGCACCGAACGAGAAGCTGCCGGCGGCGGTCTCCTGCACGGCGCGGACCACGTCCGGATGGGCGTGGCCGAGGATCATCGGACCCCAGGAGCCGATGTAGTCGATATAGCGCTGGCCGTCCGCATCCCACATATAGGCGCCCTCGGCGCGGGTGATGAAGCGCGGCGTGCCGCCCACGGAGCGGAAAGCGCGCACGGGCGAGTTCACGCCACCGGGAATGGTCTGCTGGGCGCGGTCGAAAAGCTGCTGGTTACGGGACATGGCAGGAGTTGTAATCCGATACGGGATGAAAATGGGCTCGCCGGGGGCGGAGGCGGGCGGCTTGCGGTCAGATGCCGAAAAAGCAGGCAATCTGGGCGAAATGCGCGTCGTTTGAACGGTATCTGCACGCTAACATGCGCGAACGCGACGATATTCGCATAGTTGCGCCGCCCCATGGGTGGCGCCGGCGGCGCGGTTTATGTACCATCTGCGCTGGAATTTTAATGGAGAGTGGCAAGAGCCTGCATATGGAATACAAGACTTGGATGTGCCTGATCTGCGGTTGGATCTATGACGAGGCCACCGGTTCGCCGGAAGACGGCATCGCGCCGGGCACCAAATGGGAAGACGTGCCGATCAACTGGACCTGTCCGGAGTGCGGCGCGCGCAAGGAAGACTTCGAGATGGTGGCGATCTGACGTCTGGCCACTGTGCCAGCCGTCGAGGGTCATCGCACCATCCCGCGTAAGTCGTCGAACAAGCCGAAAAGGCCGACGCGTCGCGCCAAAGCGACAGATCGGCGGGCCGCGCCGGACAAACCGGATTGACGGCCCAACCGCGAGTTGTCACACTTTGCGGCAAAGCGGAACCTCCGTCCCGGCCATGCCGCCGTCTGGCAGCACGGCAAGGGGCGAAGAATACCGCCATAACATCGCCATAACAGCGCAATAAGATAGCAAGACGCAGGCGGACGCACGGGTCGCGCCGCCGGCGCCGGTCGGATTGACCGGGCTTTTTTTGATTGGGAATTTGGAAATCGGGGGCCGCCGGCGCGCCAAGCGCTGCCGTGCGGGTGTTCTCAAGTGAATACCGGCGCCTGCATTCGTGCGGGCAGCTGGTCGCGGGAACAGTATGCGGGTCGCTCAAACAGAAGAAAACACGTCCGTCGATGGGGTCAACACCGGCGACGCCGGTGCCGTCAAGGCAGCCGCGGCATTGCGCCGCAAGATCCTTGTGATCGACGATTCCAGCACGATCCGCCGGACGGCGGAGATCTTCCTGTCCCAGGCAGGCTATCAGGTCATGCTCGCCGAGGATGGCTTCGAGGCGCTCGCCAAGGTCGGCGACATGCACCCGGACGTCATCTTCTGCGACATCCTGATGCCCCGGCTGGACGGCTACCAGACCTGTTCCCTGATCAAGAAAAGCCCGAGGTTCCACGCGATCCCGGTGATCATGCTGTCGTCCCGCGACGGCGTGTTCGACCGTTCGCGCGGCAAGCTCGTCGGCGCGCACGACCATCTCGCCAAGCCCTTTTCCCGTGAAGCCCTGATGCAGGCCGTAGAGACCTGCCTTGGCGGCTGTGCGCAGGAAGAGGGTGCGGTCGTGGCGGCCTGACCCTGAACGCCGCCACGCAAAAGCATCCAGGAAACACACCAATGACCATCAGCAAAATCCTTATCGTCGACGATTCCCCCACCGAAGCGCTGTTCATGTCCGACCTGCTCGGCAAGAAGGGCTTCAAGGTCTCGGTGGCCGGCAACAGCGACCAGGCCATGGCCCGGCTCGAGGCGGAACCTTTCGACCTGATCCTGATGGATGTGGTCATGCCCGGCCAGAATGGCTACCAGACCACCCGCGCCATCAAGCGCGACGACCGCTTCAAGGACATTCCCGTGATCATGTGCACCAGCAAGGGCCTCGACACGGACCGCATCTGGGGCATGCGCCAGGGTGCATCGGACTACATCGTCAAGCCGGTGGACAGCGACGAACTGCTGACGAAGATCGCCGCGCTAGCCCACTGAGCCAGCGCAGAACGACCTGCCGGGCCCCCGGGCCCGGGGTTTGCCGTCACGCCGCCCGCCGCGATGCGGGCGGGGGTGACGCTGTGTCCGCCCGCCGCCAGGCGGTCTTTCATCCAACGGTATGCCGACCATGAACGCGCCGCGCCAAGACATCCGTGCCCGCCAGACCCGCCTGCAGGACTACCAGGCCATGCTGGCCCGTCGCCTGCGCGACGCGCGCAACCTGCCCGCCGTGGACAGCTACCTCGGCGTGCTGGTCGGCCAGCGCCACTGGCTGCTGCCGCTGCCCGATACCGGCGAGGTGCTGGAAATGCGCCAGCCGGCCGGCGTGCCACTGACCCAGCCGTGGTATCGCGGCCTGGTCAACGCGCGCGGCAACCTGCTCGGGGTGATCGATTTCGGGCTGTTCTGCGGCGAGGGGCCCACGCCCGTGCAGCCGGGCAGCAAGATCGTCGTGCTGTCCCGCCAGGTGGAGCGGGCCTGCGGGATCATCGCCACGCGGGTGGTGGGGCTGCGCCATGCCGGCGACCTCTCGCTGCCGCACGGCGACGCCCCGGCGGGCCACGCACCGGATCTCGCGCCCGAATGGCACGGCCCGCGCTTCGCGGACCGCGACGGCCGCGACTGGCAGGTGCTGGACATCCGCCAGCTGCTGGACGCCCCGGCGTTCCTCCAGGTGGGCCGCGTGGTGGCCTGAGCCGATAGCCGATAGTCGATAGCCAAATAGTCGAACACCAAGACGCAGTACCAACGAATCAAAAAACAAACGGACAGAGGGTTGCTATGGGTATCAAGAAGATGAGCCTGGGACGCCGGACGGCTGCCGCGGGTGCCGCTGCCGAGGCCGCGGCGCCGCGCCGGTCGGTGTTCGCCAAGGGCAGCGCCGGCGCTGACAAGGGCGGCCTGGGCCGTACCCCGGTGGAGCAACTGTCCGGCTGGCTGTCGCGCATGCCGTTCGCGTCGCAGCAGCGTACGCTGACGGTGGGCGTGGTGGTGTCGCTGGTGGCGCTGCTGGCTTCGGTGTATCTCGATAACCGCCAGGCCACCAACGGCGCGGCGCAGATCGAAATCGCCGGTAACATGCTGATGCACTCGCAGCGTCTGGGCAAGGCGGTGCCGGTGGCGCTGCTGGGCAACGCGCAGGCGTTCACGCAGCTGCGCCAGTCCAAGGAACAGCTCACGGCCGACCTGCTGGCGCTCCAGAACGGCAGCGACGAGAAGCACGTGAGTGCCACCTCGGGCGCGGCGGTGCCGCTGCTCGAAACCGCCATGAACTCGTGGAAGCGCTCCGAGAAGAGCGCCGGCGACGTGCTGGCCCAGCAGCCGATTCTGACCACCATCGGCCAGACGCTGCAGATCTTCAACGCTTCGAACCCGGAACTGCTCGAAGCCGCCGAACAGGTGGCCGCCATCAAGCTCCAGGCCGGCGCCAACGCCCGCGAGGTGGCCGCCTCCGCGCAGCTGGTGATGCTGACCCAGCGCCTGGGCAAGAACCTGAACGAGTTCCTCTCCGGCGAAGGCGTCAACCCCGAGACCGCGTTCCTGCTCGGCAAGGACACCAACACCTTCCGCGAGACGCTGGACGGCCTGATGAACGGCTCGGAAGCCCTGCGGCTGTCCGCCGCCACCGACGCCGAGACCCGCAGCTACCTCCAGCAGCTCTCGCAGCGCTTCGAGGCGGTGCAGAAGACCACGCAGACGATTCTCCAGAACCTGCCGGGCCTGATCGCCGCCAAGCGCGCCCAGCAGCAGATCTTCAACGACAACGAGGCCCTGCGCGGCGAGCTGTCCACGCTCCAGACCGCCTATTCGGATGGCGCGCGCTACCGCCCCTGGACCCTGGGCGCGACCATCGTCTCCGCGCTGTCC
The DNA here is from genome assembly GCF_905397395.1 of Cupriavidus campinensis. GTDB lineage: Bacteria > Pseudomonadota > Gammaproteobacteria > Burkholderiales > Burkholderiaceae > Cupriavidus > Cupriavidus campinensis. The sequence continues at coordinate 2,555 of NZ_CAJPVH010000042.1, read as the reverse complement.
ACGCTGATCTTCCTGGCCGGGCTGGCCGCGCTCTACCTGCGCGACTCGCGCGTCCGGGCGCTGGAAGCCGAGGCGCGCGAACGCGAGGCCGAAGCCCGACGCCTCGACGAAAAGCGCAACAACGACGCCACCCAGAAGGCCATTCTGCAGCTGATGAACGAGCTGCAGGACATCGCTGATGGTGACTTGACGCGTCAGGCCACCGTGACCGAGGACATCACCGGCGCCATCGCCGACTCGGTGAACTACACCGTGGAAGAACTGAAGGAACTGGTCGGCCGGGTGCAGCAGACCGCCGTGGACGTGCAGCAGGCCTCGAGCCAGGTGCAGGAAACCTCGGTGCAGCTGGCTGCCACGACCGAGGAGCAGTCGCGCCAGATCCGCCAGACCGGCGAGTCGGTGGTGGAGATGGCAGACCGCATCACGCAGGTGTCGCGCGGCGCGGCGGAATCCGCCAACGTGGCCCGCGCCTCGCTGGCCGCTGCCGAGCAGGGCCAGCAGGCGGTGGAAAACGCGATTACCGGCATGAACGGCATCCGCGACCAGATTCAGGAAACCTCGAAGCGGATCAAGCGTCTGGGCGAGTCGTCGCAGGAGATTGGCGAAATCGTCGAGCTGATCTCGGACATTACCGAACAGACCAACGTGCTGGCACTGAACGCCGCCATCCAGGCGGCTTCAGCCGGCGAGGCAGGCCGCGGCTTCTCGGTGGTGGCGGAAGAAGTGCAGCGCCTGGCCGAACGTTCCGGCGAGGCCACCAAGCAGATCGGCGCGCTGATCCGCACGATTCAGACCGATACCCAGGACGCCGTGCACGCCATGGAGCGCAGCACGCAGGGCGTGGTGGAAGGGGCGCGGCTGTCCGATAACGCCGGTGCCGCACTGGTCGAGATTGGCCGCGTGTCGCGCCAGCTGGCCGAGCTGATCGAGCAGATCTCGCAGACCACCTCGCACGAGGCCGGGCTGGCCACCAACGTGGCGCGCCACATCGACGGCATTCTCCAGGTGACCGCCCAGACCACGTCCGGCACGCGCCAGACCGCCACCTCGGTGCGCCAGCTGACGGCACTGACCGAAGAACTGCGTAACTCGGTGTCGCGGTTCAAGATCGCCTGACTTGCATAAAACCTGCATCGAGGCCCGCGCGCGGGCGCAACGGATTGTGTCATGTCATTGAATTTTTCCGTATCGAGCGACGTGGCTGACCCGGCCGCGCCGCAACCGCCGGTGCAGGGCGAGGCGGCCGTGCCGGCCCCCGTGCCGCAGCGCGACCTGTCGGTGCTGGCCTGGCTTGCGCCAAGCCTGCGCACCGCGCTGGACGACGCCGCCGCCGAGCTTGGCCACTATGTGGACGAGATCCAGCAGGCCCCCGAGGCGCTGGGCGCGCGCGACACCACGTCGCTGCGCCTGGCCGGCCAGCAGCTGCACCAGGCCGCCGGGGCGGTGCACATCGTCGGCCTGCGCGGCGTGGATGCGCACTGCCAGGCCATGCGCCGCCTGCTGGAAGCCATCGACGCCGGTACCGTCGCCGCCAGCCCGGAGACGCTCGGCGTGTTCCGGCGCGGCGTGCAGGCCCTGGCCGAGTATGTCGATGACCTGATGGCCGGCGATCCCGAGGATCCGCTGCGCCTGTTCCAGCCCTACGCCGACGCCCTTGTCCTGATGAAGGAGGAGCGCGTGCATCCGGCCGACCTGTGGCTGGAGGAACTGCAGATGCTGCCCGGCATCGTGCTGCCCACGCGCTCCACGTCGTCGGTCACGCGCGCCCGCCAGCGCTTCGAGGCCGCGCTGCTCAAGGCGCTGCGCCTGCCCACGCCCTGCACGGACGGCGCGCTGCTGCGCGAAGCCTACCTGCCGCTGCAGATCGCGCTGGACGATGTTCGCAACCACGAACAGCACGCGCGCCGCACCACCGATACCCCGGACCGGGGCATCTGGCTGACGCTGTCGATGGTGTTCCGCGCGCTGGCGCACGGGCTGCTGCCGTCCGACCTGCTCGCCAAGCGCTTCGCCGCGCGCGCCCACCTGCTGCTGCGCCAGTACCTGCAGGGGCAGGTGCGCGTGCCGCAGGCGCTGCTCAACGATGCCGTGTTCCTGTTGGTCAGCACCGGCCTGACGCCCGATGGCCCGGAGGACACCACGCCGCCGGCGGTGCAGGCCGCCGTGCAGGTGCTGCGTGCCGACATCGCGCGCGGCCTGCAGGCTTTCCGCGTCGATCCGGCCCACGCCGTGGCGCGCGCCGACTATCGCCGGCGCTACTACGGCTGGCTCGATCCGATCGACACGCGCAACCTCCAGAACGCCGCCGCCGCGATCGAGCGCGCGGCTGCCGACGATCAGGCCGGATGGGAACTCGCGCTGGCTTCGCTGGCCGAGGCCGCGCAGCCGCTGGCCCAGCCCGCGCTCCAGCACTGCCTGAGCGCCGCTGCGGCTCATGCCGGGCAGCGCAACGTGCCCGGCGAGACCGGGGCCGCCCTGGGGCCGACCGGCGTGGCGCTGTTCCTCGCCCGCGCGCTGGCCATGCCGTGGCGCGTGCATGGCCAGTCCGGCCATCC
>NZ_CAJPVH010000041.1 GCF_905397395.1 Cupriavidus campinensis | reverse complement strand
GGCCGCGGCGGCGCTCTGGGCGCAGCGCACGGGCCGCTGGCAGGACGTGGCGGTGGACATGCGCCACGCGCTGGCGGAGTTCCGCAGCGAGCGCTACCTGCGCGTGAACGGCGGGCCCGCCCCCGAGCTCTGGGACAAGATCGCCGGCCTGTACCCGTGCGGCGACGGGCGCTGGGTCCGGCTGCACACCAATTTCCCCCATCACCGCGACGGCGTGCTGCGCCTGCTCCAGTGCGCGCATGACAAGAATGCGGTGCGCGCGGCGCTGGGCCGCTGGGAGGCCGAGGCATTCGAGTCCGCCGCCTCGGACGCCGGGCTCGTGGTGGCCGCCATGCGGCCCTACGACACCTGGCGCGCGCATCCGCAGGCGCAGGCCATTGCCGGGCTGCCGCCGGTGACCATCGAGAAGATCGGCGAGGCGCCGCCGCAGCCCTTGCCGGCGCTGCCGCCCCATGCCGAGATCAATGTCGATGCCCGCCCGCTGACCGGCGTGCGCGTGCTCGACTTCACGCGGATCATCGCCGGCCCGGTGGCGGGGCGCACGCTGGCCGCGCACGGCGCCGACGTGCTGCTGGTGACGGCGGCGCACCTGCCGGCTATCGCGCCGCTGGTGATCGATACCGGGCGCGGCAAGCGGTCCTGCCAGCTCGACCTGCGCGACCCGGACGACAAGCGCACGCTGCACAAGCTGCTGCATGGCGCCGATGTGGTGGTGCAGGGCTATCGCCCGGGCGGGCTGGCCGAACTGGGCGCCGGCCCGGAGGCGGCGGCGCGCGCACGGCCCGGCATCGTCTATGTGTCGTTGTCGGCCTACGGGCATGTCGGGCCGTGGGCGGGCAAGCGCGGCTTCGATTCGCTCGTGCAGACGGCCACCGGCTTCAACGACGACGAGGCGCGGGCGGCCGGCAGTGCCGAGCCCAAGCCGCTGCCGGCCCAGGTGCTGGACCACGCGGCCGGCTACCTGCTGGCGTTTGGGGCGATGGCCGCGCTGCACCGGCGCGCGGTGGAGGGCGGAAGCTGGCACGTGCGGGTGTCGCTGGCGCAGGTGGGGCAATGGCTGCGCGGCCTGGGCCGCGTGCCGGAGGGCTGGCGCGTGCCGGACCCGCATTTCGACGAGATGTCAGACCTGCTCGAGGTGCAGGAGTCAGGGTTTGGCGAGCTGACCGTGGTGCGCCATGCCGCGCGGCTCTCCGAGACGCCGGCGCACTGGGCACTGCCCTCGGTGCCGCTCGGCACCCATGTGCCGGAGTGGCTGCCGCGCGGGTGAGCCTTGATGGGACTCAGTTCGTGGGACTCAGTTCGCGCCGGTCAGCCGTGCCATCCAGTCGGCCATGTCCTGCTCGATGGCGGAGCCGGCGCGCTGGGCTTCCAGGATCCGGGCGCGGTCCGTGGCGGGGCGGTTCTGGCTCAGCTTGAACTTGCCTTCCACCCGCGTCGGCACCAGGCGCAGGCCGACGATGGCGCCCAGCATCTTCTGCTGGAAATCCTCGGGCAAGTCGCGCCACTGCTGGGCGTAGCCCGGTTCGTTGCGGCCGATCAGCCGCTTGAGCAGGGCGTCCTTGTCGGCGGCGTCGTGGATGGTGGTGACCTCGGCGTAGACATGCACCGCCACGTAGTTCCAGGTCGGCACGGACAGCTTCTGGTCGTAGAGCGACGGCGACACGTAGCCATGCGGCCCCTGGAACACCAGCAGCGCCTTCGGGGTTTGCTCCAACCATTTCCAGTGCGGATTGGCGCGCGCGACGTGCCCCTCGATGCGCCAGCCGCCCTCGGACGCCCGCTCCGCCACCACCGGCAGGTGCGTGGCGAAGGGCAGGTCATCCGCATCGGTGCCAACCAGCGTGGCGAAAGCGTAGCGGCGCATGACCTCGTCGATCAGGTCGGGGTCGTCGCTGGCGAAGTGGGACGGCATGTACATGGCAGGGTTCTCTTCTTGTGGGGTGGGGCAGGCCGCTAGTGCAGCTAGTACAGCGTCTTGCGCATGCGCTCGGGCATTTCCCGGTCGTAGGCAACGCCGTCGATCGCGTTGTTGCTCAGTTCGGCGACGATGGTGCCCGTGCTTGGCAGGCGGTCGCGCGGAATCTGGGTTTCGGGCGACCACAGCGCCGAGCGCACGAGGGCGCGGGCGCACTGGAAGAACACCGAGCGGATCGAGATCACCAGTACCGTGGTCGGCACCTTGCCGTCATGCACGCAGCGCGCGATCAGCGCGGGGTCGGTCGAGATCTTCGCCGTGCCGCTCACGCGCAGCGTTTCGTTGACGCCCGGCACCAGGAACAGCAGGCCCACGCGCGGGTCGTTGACGATATTGCGCAGGCTGTCGATGCGGTTGTTGCCGCGCCGGTCCGGCAGCAGCAGCGTGCGGTCGTCCAGTACCTGCACGAAGCCGGGCTGGTCGCCGCGCGGCGAGCAGTCGCCGCCATGCTCGTTCCGGGTGGACAGCAGGCAGAACGGCGAGGCGTCCACGAAGGCGCGGTAGTGCGGGTGCAGGTAGTCGACTTCCTTGGCCAGCGAGGCCCCGGCGGGCTCGGCGTACAGCGATTCGAGGTCGGCGAGCGCGGCGATGTCGTGTGAGGTCATGGCGGGGAGGGGGAGGGAGGCGAGGGATCGGATCGTGTCAGATCGTAATAGTGCCACGTCCGATCTCGACCACGCGGCCGCCCACGCGGATCGCGCCGTCGGCGGTCACGGCGAGGTCCAGCCGGCAGCGGCGATCGACCTGTTCGCCCTGCTCCACCTCGTACGTGGCCGGCAGCGCGTGGCCCGTGGCCAGCAGCCAGCCGCCGAGATTGGCGCAGGCCGAGCCGGTGCCCGGGTCTTCGGCCACGCCGCCGCCCTGCTTGGTGAAGAAGTAGCGCACGAGCACCTTGCCGGGCTGCGTGGGGTCGAAGGCGAACACATAGGCGGTCTTGCGGCCCAGGCTGCTTTGCGGCCACTGGTCCAGCCGGCTGCTGTCGGGCGCGGCGCGGCGCACGGCGTCGGGCGTCTTCAGCGGTACCAGCAGCTGGTCGGCGCCGGTATCCACCCACATCGGCGAGCCGGCCAGGTCGTCTGCGGACAGGCCCAGCAGCGAGGCCATCTCGGCATCGGGCAGACCGGCCGGCGCGGTGCGCGGGGCGCCCTCGTGCGGCGCGGTCAGGGTCCAGCGGTCGCCGGCGGCGGTCACCGGCACCACGCCGGCCTTGAATTCGAGGGTCAGCGCATCCCCGGTTTTTGCGAGGTCGCGCACCACATGGGCGGTGCCCAGCGTTGGGTGACCGGCGAAACGCATCTCGTAGCCCGGGGTAAAGATCCGCACGGCTGCCGCCGCGCGCTCGGACGGCAGCACGAAGGTGGTCTCGGAGAGGTTGAATTGCAGCGCCAGCGCTTGCATCGTGGCGTCGTCCAGGCCGCGTGCGTCCTCGAACACGCACAGGGGATTGCCGCCAAGCGTGGTCTCGGCAAAGACGTTGACGATGCGGAAGGCGTAGGAGGCCATGGCGGGAGCGGGCAGGAAATTGGACGAATTGCCAGTGTAGTGCGCGCGGCGCGGCACACCATGCACAGTTCCACGCGCCGCGAACAGGACAGTTGGCGCGCCGCCCGCCCGCCGGCCATGAAAAAAGGCGCCGGGGTTGCCCCTCGGCGCCTTGCAGGACGGCTACAGCGGTACTGCGGTGCTTCTATATATATAGCGGGCGGTCAGAAGCCCACGGCCTGGCCGTCGCGGCGGCTGTCGCTGGCGGCCACGTAGCCCTGCTCGGCATCGTCGGACAGGCGCCAGATGAACTGGCCGGAGCCGAAGTCCATGTACGGGTCGTTCACGGACTTGAGCTGGTGGCCACGGTCCTTCAGGCCGGCCACGGTGGTCGGGTCCATCGTGCCTTCCACATCGAGCGTGAAGTCACGGTTGACCTTCCAGCGCGGCGCGCAGCAGGCGGCCTGCGGCTGCTGGTCGTAGTCGAGCATGCGCACCACGGTCTGCACGTGGCCCTGCGGCTGCATGTCGCCGCCCATCACGCCGAAGCTCATTACCGGCTGGCCATCCTTGGTCAGGAAGGCCGGGATGATGGTGTGGAACGGGCGCTTGCCGCCAGCCACCACGTTGGCGGACTTCGGGTCCATCGAGAAACCCACGCCACGGTTCTGCAGGCTGATGCCGGTATTCGGCACCACCACGCCCGAGCCAAAGCCCATGTAGTTCGACTGGATGAACGAGATCATCATGCCGTTCTCGTCGGCGGCGGTCAGGTAGATGGTGCCGCCGGTCTTCGGCATGCCCGGCGTGAAAGCCGTGGCGCGCTGCATGTCGATCAGCTTCGCGCGGGACTTCAGGTAGGCCGGGTCCAGCATCTGCTCGGGCGTGACTTCCATGGTGCGCGGGTCGGCCACGTAGCGGTAGAGGTCGGCGAAGGCCAGCTTCATCGCCTCGATCTGCAGATGCTGCGAGTCCACCGAGTCCACCGGCAGCGAGCCGACGTCGAACTGGTCGAGGATGCCCAGCGCGATCAGCGCGGCAATGCCCTGGCCGTTGGGCGGAATCTCGTGCACGTCGTAGCCGCGATAGGACTGGCTGATCGGCTTGACCCAGTCCGGGCGATAGTTGCGCAGGTCGTCCAGCGTCATCGCCGCGCCGCATTCCTTGCTGAAGGCGGCGATCTTCTCGGCGATCTCGCCCTCATAGTAGGCGCGGCCCTTGGTGGCGCCGATCTTGCGCAGCGTGTCGGCGGCGGCCTTGAAGACGAACTTCTCGCCCACGTTCGGCGAGCGGCCATGCGGCATGAAGGTGTCGGCGAAGCCGGGCTGGGTCTTCAGGTCCGGCACGGCGGCGGCCCACTTGTGCGCCACCACGGGCGGCACGGCGTAGCCGCGCTCGGCGATCTCGATCGCCGGCTCCATCAGGTCTTCGAACGGCAGCTTGCCGAACTTCTCGTGCAGCGCGGCCCAGCCGGCCACCATGCCCGGCACGGTGACCGCATCCCAGCCGCGGATCGGCCGATTGGCGAGGCCGTTGCCGTCCACGCCGTACTTGTTCTTGAAGTATTCGGGGTTCCAGGCGGCCGGGGCCACGCCCGACGAGTTCAGGCCATGCAGTTCCTTGCCGTCCCAGAGGATCGCGAAGGCGTCGCTACCCAGGCCGCACGACACCGGCTCCACCAGCGTGATGGCGGCAGCGGCGGCGATGGCTGCATCGACGGCATTGCCGCCCTTGAGCAGCATGCGCAGGCCGGCTTGTGCCGCCAGCGGGTGCGAGGTGGAGACCACGTTGCGCGCGAACAGCGGAATGCGCACGGTGGGGTAGGGGTTGGTCCAGTTGAAGTTCTTCATGGGTTGTCTCGTTTTAGTCCACCAGAATCTTGCGATCCTTGATCAGCTTGCCCCAGCGGGCGCTGTCTTTCTTGACCATGGCCGCGAACTGCGCCGGCGTGCCGCCGACCGGTTCGGCGCCGAGCTTGGCCAGGCGGTCGCGCACGTCCTGCGACTGGATCGCCTTGTTGAACTCGGCGTTGACCCGGTTGACCACGTCAGCCGGCAGCCCCTTGGGGCCGTAGATGCCGAACCAGGTGTCCGATTCGAAGCCCGGCAGGCCCGATTCGCTGGCCGTGGGCAGGTCCGGTGCCAGCGGCGAGCGCTTCGCGCTGGTCACGGCCAGTGCCTTGAGCTTGCCATCCTTCACGTGCGGCATGCCGGAGACGATGCTGTCGAACAGCACCTGCACCTTGTTCGAGATCAGGTCCGGCACCGCCAGCGCCGTGCCGCGATACGGGATATGGGTGATGAACACGCCGGCCTGGGCCTTGAACGCTTCGGCCGTCAGTTGCCCGATGGTGCCGTTGCCGCTGGACGCGTAGTTCAGCTCGCCCGGGTGCTTCTTGGCGTAGTCGATCAGCTCCCTCACGTTCTTCACCGGCAGCTGGTTCGGTACCACCAGCACGTTGGTGGCCACGGCCACCTGGCCAATCGGCGTGAAGTCGGTCTCGGTGTTGTAGGGCAGGTGGGTATTGATATAGGGGCCGATCGAGTGCGTGCTGGTCGTGGCGATCAGCAGCGTGTAGCCGTCTGCCGGGGCCTTGGCCGCCATGTCGGAGCCGATGGCGCCGCCTGCGCCCGGACGGTTATCCACCACGATCTGCTGGCCCATGCTGGCGCCCACCTTCTGGGCGATGGCGCGCGCCAGCAGGTCCGTGGCGCCGCTGGCCGGGAACGGCACGATCAGCCGGATCGGCTTGGACGGATACGTATCCGCGTGCGACGGCGCGGCAACCAGGGTCAGGCTCGTGGTAAGGCCGATGCCGAGCAGGCGTAGCCAGGAAGTCATTCTTCTTCTCCGATGCGGAAAACGGGCAGGCAGGAAAAACCGAGCCAAATCAAGGCTCGTCCATCATTATTCCGCGCACCGGGTCACAATGAAAGCTAATATTCCTTTTGTGATAAACAAGAAAACCTTGTGGTTTGACCTGCATGAGTACCATCCGATTTCTCCGCACCTTCGTCGCCGTGTCCGAGCAGGGCTCGTTTGCCGCCGCTGCCGGCCGGGTGGCGCTGACGCAGGCGGCGGTCAGCCTGCAGATGCGTTCGCTCGAACAGGAACTGCGCCGTGAATTGTTCGACCGCAGCGGCCGGGTGGCCGTGCTGAACGCGGACGGCCGCGAACTGCTGCCGCAGGCGCGCCGGCTGCTGGCGCTGTATGAGGAAATGCGCCTGCCGCAGGGGGGCGCCGAGGACATGGCCGGCGCGGTGGCGGTGGGGGCGGTGGTATCGGTGATGGGCGGGCTGTCGCACGTGGTGGCGCGGCTCAAGCGGGCCTATCCGGCGCTGGACGTGCGGCTGGTCGGCGCCAAGTCCATCGACCTGGCCGAGCAGGTGGAAAGTGGCGAACTGGACGCTGCGTTCCTGGTGGAGGGATCGGCCCGGCCCGCCGGCACGCTGCGCTGGACGCCGCTCTACCAGGAGCCGCTGGTGGCGATTGCCGCGCGCGGCAGCCCCGGCGAGACCGCGCGCGAGGCGCTGGCGGCCAATCCCTTCCTGCGCTTCGACCGGAGCCAGCGCACCGGCGCCCTGGTGGAGCGCGCGCTGCGGCGCGCGCACCTGCGCACCAACGAATTCCTCGAACTGAATTCGATCGAGGCGCTGGTGGAACTGGTGCGGCAGGAGGTGGGCGTGACCGTGGTGCCGCAGCTGCGGCTGGCGCGCTGGCACGAGGATCACGCGCTGCGCCTGCTGCCGCTGCAGGCAGGCGGCGAGCCCGTGGTGCGCACGCTCGGCATGCTGGAGCGGCGCGACCACGGGCGCGCCCATGTGACGGAGGCGATCCGGTCAGCCTGCGAGGCGCTGTTCGGCAGCTAGGCTGCCTGAGCCTATCGTCGATCGGCGCCGACGTGACGGGAAGCCTGGGGTGCTGAAGGCGTCACATGCAAGGTGGCCATCCCGCGCTGGGGCGGCCCGGACACGTGCGTGGGCGACGTGGCAGACATGATGTGCCGCAACGACAGCAGCATTCCTCCCAGGCAAAGGAGAGCCCAGAGCATGCCCGCCGCCTTGCCGGCCGGGGACAGCTCGACCAGCCGCATCGCGAAGAGGTCGGGGAAACGCCGGGCGGCATCAGTCATGGCGGTCTGGGGATCGTTGGTCTTCGGGAAGATCAGCGGCTCGCCGGACAGGCTCATTTCGATACCAGTCCAGACGCCGATGTGCTGGTAGGGCAGGGCGGAATTCTGCGGCCGCGCACCGGGGAATTCGCCGACGATCACATGCCAGTTGATCAGCGTGGGCCCCAGGTTGAGCAGGACCGAGATGACCAGCAGCGGCACCGCCGTGCGCCGCGCGTGCTGCCACATCCACAACAGTCCCGGTACCGCCGCGAAGAACAGCACCGGCAGCAGCGGCACCATGTAGCGCGGCCCCCAGCCGAAGTGTCCCCAGTTCTTCATGTGCGCGATCATCAACAGGTAGCAGATCCCGGAGGCCAGCGCCGCGTACAGCAGTTGCTTCTGGCGCACCTGCAGCGTGTGCCGCATCTTGTACACGAAGAGGGCCAGCAGCAGCACCGGCGCGAACAGGAACAGTCCCATGTTGGGGCTGGCCAGCAGGCCGAGCAGGCCGGTCACCGGGTTGCCGTTGAGTGCGAGACTGTCCGAGATGTGCAGGTCGGCGGCGATGGCCGGCCGCAGGAACAGGCCGGTGCGGATGTGGTTGTAGTAGAACGCGGGCAGCATGGTGATACCAAGCGCCACCAGCATCAACGCGAAGCCGGTCTTGTGCCGTGCGCGCTCCATCCACAGCAACCAGAGCACGCCCATGCCGAAGAACGGCAGCAGCGAGTATCGGAACGAGCAGGCCAGCCCCAGCGCCACGCCGGCGGCCACAAAGTACGCCAGTGACGTCGGCGGCCGCAGCGCGCGCGCCATGAAGTACAGCCAGGCGCAGAGGCTGGCTGCTGCCGGGGTCACGTCCCAGGCAGTCTTGGCGTAGGGCATGAAGGTCGTGCCGGCATAGAACACCAGCGCCAGGCCAAACGCCGCGCGCGTGGAATAGAACTCGCGCATCAGCAGGAACATGAACACCACGCCGAGCGTGTTGTAGGCCGCGTAGATGAACGAGGTGATCAACTTGCCATACGTGCGGCCGACGTAGCGGTCGCGCACCAGCCGGTAGGGGTCGATGTCGCCGCGTGCCTCGTCGATCAGCGCGCCGGGCATCATCAGCAGCAGCGCGCCAACGTCGTGAGGCTCGTAGTAGAGCCCGTCGGGCCCCTTGTTCCAGTACGTGACGAGGGGGGGATTCACCGCGCTTCCGAGCTGGCCCGTGGCCGCCAGCAGTTGCGCCGAGCGGTACTGCTCGCCTGCGTCGCCGCTGGACAGCCGTCCGCTGGACAGCAGCATGGCGAGGCTGAAGAAGAACACAATGACCAAGGCGGTGACCATCCCGGCGGGCGTCGTGGCAGACCCGTGGGAGAACCCGTGCGGTCGATGGCTTGCGGTTCGCATCATGGCAAGTCCTCTGGACGCATGTATTTGAGGGAATACACGCGCATGTTGCCGGGACGCCGGGGTGCCTTATGTACGTTTCAACACCAATCGCACCATTGCCATGGCTGCCAACAATGACCGTGGCGCATGCCGCATGGCCATTGGCATTTCAGGAAGAAAGCGCATAAAAAAAGGGCGCCATAAGGCGCCCTGAGCTTGCGTTGTGTGGCCGGATACCCCCGGCCAGGGTAAGCCTTATTCTTCCTGGAACGCTTCTTCGCGCTTCGCCTTGATCGACGGCATTGCCACGATCAACACGAGGATCACAGCCGCAATCAGCAGCCCCAGCGACAGCGGGCGCGTCACGAACACGGTGAAGTCACCACGCGACAGCAGCAGCGAGCGGCGGAAGTTCTCTTCCATCATCGGCCCCAGCACGAAGCCGAGCAGCAGCGGCGCCGGTTCGCACTTCAGCTTGATGAACAGGTAGCCGATCACGCCGAAGGCCGCGGTCTGGAACACGTCGAACGTGGTGTTCTGGACCGAGTACACGCCGATGCAGCAGAACGTCAGGATGGCCGGGTACAGGAAGCGGTACGGCACCTTGAGCAGCTTGACCCAGATACCGATCATCGGCAGGTTCAGGATGATCAGGATGAAGTTGCCGATCCACATCGAGGCGATCAGGCCCCAGAACAGCGCCGGGTTGCTGGTCATCACCTGCGGGCCGGGCTGGATGTTGTGGATGGTCATCGCGCCCACCATCAGCGCCATCACGGCGTTGGGCGGAATGCCCAGCGTCAGCAGCGGGATGAAGGAGGTCTGTGCCGCGGCGTTGTTGGCCGATTCCGGACCTGCCACGCCCTCGATGGCGCCCTTGCCGAACTCGCTGGCGTACTTCGAGGTCTTCTTCTCGAGCGAGTAGGCTGCGAACGATGCCAGCGAGGCGCCGCCGCCCGGCAGGATACCCAGCGCGGAGCCGAGCATCGTGCCACGCAGGATGGCCGGGATCATGCGCTTGAAGTCTGCCTTGGTCGGGAACAGGTTGGTCACGTGATCCGTGAAGGTCTCGCGGTGCTCCTTCTGCTCCAGGTTCGCGATGATTTCCGCGAAGCCGAACACACCCATGGCCACCGACACGAAGTTCAGGCCGTCGGTCAGCTCCGGCACGTCGAACGAGAAGCGCGCTGCGCCCGAGTTCACGTCGGTACCGACCAGGCCCAGCAACAGGCCCAGTACGATCATCGAGATGGCCTTCACCAGCGAGCCCGAAGCCAGCACCACGGCACCGATCAGGCCCAGCACCATCAGCGAGAAGTACTCGGCGGGGCCGAACTTGAACGCCAGTTCCGACAGCGGGGCCGCGAAAGCGGCCAGGATCAGCGTGGCCACGCAGCCGGCGAAGAACGAGCCGAGACCCGCTGTGGCCAGCGCCACCCCGGCCCTGCCTCGCCGCGCCATCTGGTAGCCATCGATGGTAGTCACCACCGACGACGATTCACCCGGCAGGTTCACCAGAATTGCCGTGGTGGAGCCGCCGTACTGGGCGCCGTAGTAAATACCGGCCAGCATGATCAGCGCCGCCACCGGGGGCAGCGTGTAGGTCACCGGCAGCAGCATGGCGATCGTGGCCAGGGGCCCGAGGCCCGGCAGCACGCCGATCAGGGTCCCGAGGATACAGCCCGCAAAGGCGTATGCCAGGTTCTGGAAGGTCAGGGCGGTGGAGAAGCCCAGACCCAGGTTGGTCAACAGTTCCATTTCGGCCGTCTCCTCAGTTTGCCAGGAAGGCCGGCCACACCGGCATCTGGAGATTGATGCCGTACACGAAGGCGCCCATGCTGATCACCACGAGGATGACAGCGTTCAGGATCGCACCCTTCCAGCTGAACTCATGGCTGGCCATCGAGGAGGCCAGGACGAGCACGATGACGGACAGCACCATGCCAAGCGGCTTGAGCAGCAGGCCGAACAGCACCACGGCACCCAGGATCCACAGCAGCGTCTTGATATCCCAGCGGGCCAGCTGGTCTTCCTCGCCCTTGGACGACAGCGATCCCCACAGGACCAGCGCGCCGAGTATGGCGAGCACGATGCCGAGCCAGAACGGGAAGTATCCCGGTCCCATCTTGGCGGCCGTTCCCATGGAATAGCCACGGGCGACGAAGGAAAAGCCGAATCCGACCAGCATGAACATCAGGCCGGAGGCAAAGTCCTTTTGGCTACGTATGCGCAAAATGATTCTCCTCGATATAAAGCTTGAAATCCGCGTGCGGTGATTGGTGTACGCGTGTTGCGCACCGTCCCGAAGGGACAGCTCCCCCCAACCCCGTCACGAGCAGGGTGGAAGTTAAAAGCGCATCCTTTCAGCTACCTTTCATATGTCTGCAATCAGGGTCAACTTCAGGGTATCTCCCTACGCAGACGTCTGAAAGTCAGTCGAAAGTTGTCCGAAAGCCGAACGTAAGTCGTTGACAAGGCAAGGGAATTTGCGCGGAGGGGTGTCCGGTGGAGGTGTCGCCGCCGGTACAGGAAGGGACGGCGGAAGGGACGGCGGAGGGGCGTGCGCTATCATCGGTCGCACTCCCCCCGGCGCAGCGTGGCGCATCGAAAGGAATCGTTTGGAAAGTATCGACCATGCCATCCTGATCGGCGCCGTGGTGATGACGCTGGGCATCCTGCTCGGCGTGTTCTCGGCGCGCTTTGGCATACCGTTCCTGCTGGTGTTCCTGGCGGTCGGCATGCTGGCCGGCGTGGACGGGCCAGGCGGCATCCGCTTCGCCAACACCTGGCTCAGCTTCCTGGTGGGCAATATCGCGCTGGCCGTGATCCTGCTCGACGGCGGGCTGCGCACGCGCTTCGCCACCTTCCGCGTGGCGCTGCGGCCATCGCTGTCACTGGCGACGGTGGGGGTGGGCATCACGGCGGTGCTGGTCGGGCTGTTTGCGGCGTGGATGCTCGGCATCGACTGGAAGCTCGGCCTGCTGCTGGGCGCCATCGTCGGCTCGACGGACGCCGCCGCGGTGTTCTCGCTGCTCAACGGCAGCGGCATCCGGCTCAAGGAGCGGGTGGCGAGCGTGCTGGAGATCGAGTCGGGCATCAATGACCCCATGGCGATCTTCCTGACCCTGACGCTGATCGAATGGATCACCGCCCCGGACGGCCTGACTGCCAGCGCGCTGGCGTGGCGGCTGGTGGTGCAGTTTGGCGTGGGTGGGGTGCTCGGCGTGGTGCTGGGCCTGGGCGTGGCGCGGGTGATGGAGCGCATCCATGTGGCCGAGGGCCTCCAGGCCATCCTGGTCTGCGCGGCCGGCTGCATGGTCTTCGCGCTGGTCCAGTCGGCGCACGGCAGCGGCTTCCTGGCGGTCTACCTGACCGGGATGATCGTCGGCAATCGCGAGCGGGCCGTGACCGACGACACCATGCGCGCCATGGACGGCATGGCGTGGCTGGCGCAATCGGTGATGTTCCTGCTGCTCGGCCTGCTGGTCACGCCGAGCCGGATCTGGGACGTGGCGCTGCCGGCTGGGGCCGTGGCGCTGTTCCTGATGGTGGTGGCGCGGCCCGTGGCGGTCTGGATCGCCCTGCTGCCGTTCCGCTTCAACGGGCGGGAGAAGGGGTTCCTGGCGTGGATGGGCCTGCGCGGCGCGGTGCCGATCGTGCTGTCGCTGTTCCCGCTGCTGAAGGGCATGGAGGATTCGGGGCTGCTGTTCCGGGTGGCGTTCGCCGTGGTGCTGCTCAGCCTGCTGTGCCAGGGCACCACGGTGGCGCTGGCGGCACGGCTGGCCCGGGTGCTGCGGCCGGCCTACCAGGATCCGGTCTCGCGCGAGCGCCTGCAGGGCACGCGGTCGCCGGCGCTGGAATTGATGCAGTTCGTGGTGGCGGCTGACGCGCCGGTGGAGAACCTCCGCGCGGACCAGCTCGAACTCCCCCCGCGCAGCTGCCTGATGACCGTGGCCCGCGACGGCGCGCTGGTGCCGCTGGAGCAGGTGGTGCTGCGCGCGGGCGATGCGGTCTCGGTGCTGGCCCCCGGCGGGTCGGTGCCGCTGCTGTCGCGGCTGTTCCAGAGCGCGGCGCGCGCCCCGGCCTGGGCGCAGCTCTCGCACGACTTCCTGCTGACTGGCGACGCCCTGCTGCGCGACGTGGCCCCCCTCTACGCCACCCGCCCCCTGACCGCTGACGAGGCGGCGCGGACCCTGGAAGCGGCGATGCTGGCGGTGTTCCCATCGCCCCCCGTGGAAGGCGACGCCCTGGAAATCGCCGGCCTGCGCCTGACCGTGACCCGCATGGAAGGCCCGCGGATCGTCCAGGTCGGCCTGCTCCTGCCGCGCGGCCCGGCCACGGAGGAAACGATCAAGGACAAGATGTGGCAGTTAAGGCGCAAGGTGCCTTGACGGTTCAATTTCAAATTTCAGAATCGTCTTCTTTTTCGGCTGCGCGCGATCGGCTATACGTACAGGTACTTGAACAAGTGAGGCCATGATGCGCACCGTCCACTTCTCGGATGCCCGGAACAATCTGAAGGCAGTGATCGATCAGACCATCGACGACGCCGACGTCACGCTAATTACGCGCCGTGACGCGCCGAACGCCGTGCTCATGTCTCAGGATCTCTACGAGAGCATCGCCGAAACCCTGCATCTTCTCCGTTCGCGTGCCAATGCAGACCGTCTGGCCAGCTCGATTGCGCAATTGCGTGGAGGCAACACGAAGGAGCGCGCGCTCCATGAGCCCGAGGGCGATGAATGACCCGCAAGGTCTTATTCACGCCGGATGCACGGGAAGACTATGTGTATTGGCAGGGTCAGGATCGTAAAACCCTGAAACGCATCAATCAGTTGATCAAGGAAGTGCAACGCACGCCGTTCGAGGGGATTGGCAAGCCCGAGCCTTTGGTCGGCAACCTCACCGGCTTCTGGTCGAGGCGGATCGATGATGCGAACCGCCTCGTCTATGAAGCCACGGAAGACCAGGTCAACATCGTGGCTTGCCGCTATCACTATTGACTGACGGCGGCGGTACCGGGCCTACCCCCTCAATCCACCTTCGCCCCCGACACCTTCACCACTTGCCCGTACTTCTTCAGTTCGCGCTGGATCAGCGCGCCGAACTGCTCAGGGGTGGTGGGGGCCGGCTGGGCGCCGATGCGGGCCAGGCGGGCTTTCATGTCTTCGGTCTTGAGGATGGCCACGATGTCGTGGTTGAGGCGCTCGACGATCTCACGCGGGGTGCCGGCCGGGGCCAGGACGCCGAACCACGTCGAGATGTCGAAGCCTTCCAGCCCGAGCCCCTTGCCGGCCTCGGCGATGGTCGGCAGTTCCGGGAACGCGGCGGCGCGGGCCGGCGTGGTCACGGCGAAGGCCTTGAGCTTGCCGGCCTTGATATTGGCCGATGCCGAGGCGAGGTTGTCGAAGATCAGGTCGGTCTGGCCCGACAGCACCGACAACTGCGCCGGCGACGCCCCGTTGTACGGGATATGGACCATGCTGACGCGGGCCATGCTCTTGAACAGTTCGCCCGACAGGTGGCCGGCGCTGCCGTTGCCGCCAGAGGCGTAGTCGAGCTTGCCCGGATGCTTGCGCGCGTACTCCACGAGGTCGCGCACCGTATTGATATGCAGCTCGGCGGCCTTGCCGGGGTGCATGACCAGCACGTTCGGCACGTCGGCGACCAGCGTGATCGGCGCGAAGTCCTTCACCGGGTCGTAAGGCATCCTGGCGAACAGCGTGGGATTGATGGCGTGCGTAGCCACGGCGCCCATCACGATGGTGTAGCCGTCGGCCGGCTGCTTGGCGACGTAGTCCGCGCCGAGGTTGCCGCCCGCGCCGGGTTTGTTCTCCACGACGATGGGCTGGCCCAGGCTCTCGCGCAGGCGCTCGCCGATGGCGCGCGCCACGGTGTCCAGCGGGCCGCCGGCGGGGTAGGGCACCACGAACTTGATCGGCTTGGTCGGCCAGTTGGCCGGGGCCGGGGCAGCGGCGTGGGCCGGCGTGGCCAGGGTGGCCACCGCCAGCGCGGCGGCGGAGGCGGCCATCTTCGTGGCCGTCAGCAGGGTCTTCAGCATCTCGGGAGTCTTCAACGGATCGATGAAAGGTCAGCGCGCGCCGATGCCGCGCGCCATCATCACGGCGCAGAGCGGCAGCAGGATGAACACATGGGCCTCGATCATGACCCAGCGGCGGGCGCGCTTGATCTCGTCCGGCATCGGCACGAAATCGGGCAGCTTGCGCGCCTGCTTGCGCCAGCGCGCGATGGCCAGCGTCGGCGGCAGCGAGCACAGGGCAATCAGCACGAACACGGTCACCTTGGCGTGGAACCACGGGTTGTGCAGGTAGAAATCCACGCCCTTGGCACCGTAGAACAGCCGCAGCAGCCCGGTGGCGAGCACCACCATGGCTGACAGGAAGTAGAACAGGTCGTACAGCGATAGCCGGCGCACGATGGCGGGCGTCATCCCGGGGCGCAATACCACCGCCTCGGCGGCCAGCAGCGTGACCAGCAGGAAGATCGCCAGAAAATGGAAAAACGCCAGGAAGGCATCGGTCAGCATGCATGCTCCTCATTCGTCAGGGGACGCAAACAGAGAATCTCGCCTTCGGCTGCGGCCGGCGTTGTTACCGAATCGGGGTCAGACCACGCCCTTGGCGCGCAGTGCGGCGATGTGCTCCGCACTGTAGCCGAGTGTCTCGCCCAGCACCACCTCCGTGTGCTCTCCGAGCAACGGGGGATGACGCAGCGCCTCGGGCGGCGTGGCGCTCATTTTCATGGGGCTGCCGACCAGCTTGACCTCGCCGGCCGTCGGGTGCGGCAAATCGACGCGCAGGCCGCGCGCCAGCACCTGCTCGTTCTCGAAGACCTCGTCGAGCGTATTGATCGGGCCGCACGGCACGCCGGCGCGCTCCAGATCGAGAATCCATTGCTCGCGGGTGCGCGGCTGGACCATCTCGGCGATGATCGGCACCAGCACGTCGCGGTGCGCCACGCGTTGCGGGTTGGTGGCGAAGCGCGGGTCATCGGCCAGTTCCGGGCGGCCGCCGGCCGTCACGAACTTGCGGAACTGCCCGTCGTTGCCCACTGCCACGATGATCCAGCCGTCGGCGGCGTGGAAGGTCTGGTAGGGCACGATGTTCGGGTGGGCGTTGCCCCAGCGGCGCGGCGCCACGCCGCTGGCGAGGTAGTTGGTGTTCATGTTGGCCAGCATCGACACCTGCACGTCCAGCAGCGCCATGTCGATGTACTGGCCTTCGCCGGTCCGGTCGCGGTGGGCCAGCGCGGCCAGCACGGCGATGGTGGCGTACTGGCCGGTCATCAGGTCCGAGATGGCCACGCCGGCCTTCTGCGGGCCGCCGCCGGGCAGGTCGTCCCGCTCGCCGGTCAGGCTCATGAAGCCGCCCATGCCCTGGATGATGAAGTCGTAGCCGGGGCGCTGGGCGTACGGGCCGGTCTGGCCGAAGCCGGTGACCGAGCAATAGATGATGTCCGGCTTCACCGCCTTGAGCGATTCGTAGTCGAGCCCATACTTCTTGAGTTGGCCGACCTTGTAGTTCTCGAGCACCACGTCGCTCTGGGCGGCCAGGTCGCGCACCAGCTGCTGGCCCTCGGGCGTGCTGATGTCACAGGTCACCGAGCGCTTGTTGCGGTTGGCGGCCAGGTAGTAGGCGGCTTCGGCGGTGTCCCGGCCATCCTCGGTCTTGAGCCAGGGCGGACCCCATGTGCGCGTATCGTCACCTGCGCCGGGGCGCTCGATCTTGATGACGTCGGCGCCGAAGTCGGCGAGGTTCTGGGCGCACCATGGCCCGGCGAGGACGCGGGTCAGGTCGAGGACGCGGAGATGGCTCAAGGCTCCCATGGCAGTGGCGGCTCGGTAGATATAGTGGGGGAGCACTCTACCACCGGCCCGCCGCGCCGATGCACCCGTACGGGGCGGCGTCGGGCCAACGGTGGGCGATATTCGGCCATTGCCAGCGCGCCGGGCGCACGCCGCCGGGCGGCCGGCCGCGAGAATGCCCCGGGAGGGGGCTTGCCCCGTATAATCAACGGTTTGCAAATCCAACCTGACTGACTGCGCCCTGCCACGATGCGGGATGCGCCCGATACAACATGAAAGTCTCCGACATTCGCAGCAAGTTCCTGCAGTACTTCGAGTCGAAGGGCCATTCCGTGGTCCGCTCGTCCAGCCTCGTGCCGGCGAACGACCCGACGCTGCTGTTCACCAATTCGGGCATGGTGCAGTTCAAGGACGTGTTCCTGGGCACCGATAAGCGTCCCTACACGCGCGCCACGTCGTCCCAACGCTCCGTGCGCGCCGGCGGCAAGCACAACGACCTCGAAAATGTGGGTTATACGGCACGTCACCACACGTTCTTCGAGATGCTGGGCAATTTCTCGTTCGGCGACTACTTCAAGCGCGAAGCCATCCAGTACGCCTGGGAACTGCTGACCAAGACCTACCAGCTGCCGGCGGAGAAGCTCTGGGTCACGGTCTACGCCGAAGACGACGAAGCCTACGACATCTGGGCCAAGGAAGTCGGCGTGCCGGCCGAGCGCATCGTGCGCATCGGCGACAACAAGGGCGCGCGCTACGCCTCGGACAATTTCTGGCAGATGGCCGACACCGGCCCGTGCGGCCCGTGCTCGGAAATCTTCTACGACCACGGCCCGGACGTCTGGGGCGGCCCCCCGGGATCGCCCGAGGAAGACGGCGACCGCTACATCGAGATCTGGAACCTCGTGTTCATGCAGTTCAACCGCGACGAGCAGGGCAACATGACGCCGCTGCCCAAGCCGTGCGTGGACACCGGCATGGGCCTCGAGCGGATTGCCGCCGTGCTCCAGCACGTGCACAGCAACTACGAGATCGACCTGTTCCAGGCGCTGATCAAGGCCGCCGCGCGCGAGACCCATCTGGACGACCTGAACCAGAACTCGCTCAAGGTAATTGCCGACCATATCCGCGCGTGCTCGTTCCTGATCGTCGATGGCGTGATCCCGGGCAATGAAGGCCGCGGCTACGTGCTGCGCCGCATCGTGCGCCGCGCGATCCGCCACGGCTACAAGCTGGGCCAGAAGACGCCGTTCTTCCACAAGCTGGTGCCGGACCTGGTGGCGCAGATGGGCGAGGCCTATCCGGAGCTGGCCGACGCGCAGGCGCGCGTGGTGGAAGTGCTCAAGGCCGAGGAAGAGCGCTTCTTCGAGACCATCGAGAACGGCATGACCATCCTCGACACCGCCGTGGCCGACCTCAAGGCCAAGGGTGGCAAGGTGCTGGACGGCGAACTGGCGTTCAAGCTGCACGACACCTTCGGCTTCCCGCTCGACCTGACGCAGGACGTGGCGCGCGAGCAGGAGATTGCGGTGGACGAACCCGCGTTCGACGCCGCCATGAACCGCCAGCGCGAGCAGGCCCGTGCGGCCGGCAAGTTCAAGATGGCTGCCGGCCTGGAGTACACGGGCGACAAGACCGTGTTCCACGGCTATGAAGAATTGGGTTTCGAGCGCGCCCGCGTGACGGCGCTGTACGTCGACGGCGCGTCCGTCGACACCATGCAGCCGGGCCAGACCGGCGTGGTGGTGCTGGATCACACCCCGTTCTATGCGGAGTCCGGCGGTCAGGCGGGCGACCAGGGCACGCTGGTGGCGGGTGCGGCTGTGTTCAACGTGGCTGACACAACCAAGGTGCAGGCCGATGTGTTCGGCCACCAGGGCACGCTGACCAACGGTCCGCTGAAGGTGGGCGACACGGTGGCGGCGCAGGTCGATGCCATCCGCCGTGCACGCACTGTACGTAACCATTCGGCCACCCACCTGATGCACAAGGCGCTGCGCGAGGTGCTGGGCACCCACGTGCAGCAGAAGGGCTCGCTGGTCGATGCCGACAAGACGCGTTTCGACTTCTCGCACAACGCGCCGCTGAGCGACGCGGAGATCCGTCAGGTCGAGGAAATCGTCAACGCCGAAATCCTGGCCAACGCGCCGACCCATGCCGAGATCATGCCGTTCGACGACGCGGTGAAGAGCGGCGCGATGGCGCTGTTCGGCGAGAAGTACGCGGATGACGTGCGCGTGCTGTCGATCGGTACCTCGAAGGAACTCTGCGGCGGCACGCACGTGACGCGCACCGGGGACATCGGGCTGTTCAAGATCGTCGTGGAAGCAGGTGTGGCCGCGGGGATCCGCCGCGTGGAGGCGATTACCGGCGACAACGCGCTGCATTACCTGCAGTCGCTCGACGCCCGCCTGAACGAAGCCGCCGCCGCGCTGCGCGCGCAGCCTTCCGAACTGGTGCCGCGTATCGGCCAGGTGCAGGAGCAGGTGCGGGCGCTGGAGAAGGAACTCGAGAAGCTCAAGAGCAAGCTCGCGGCATCGCAGGGCGACGAACTCGCCGAGCAGGCCATCGACATCAACGGCCTCAAGGTGCTGGCCGCCCAGCTCGACGGCGCCGACGTGAAGACGCTGCGCGAAACGATGGACAAGCTCAAGGACAAGCTCAAGAGCGCGGCAATCGTGCTGGGGGCGGTGTCCGACGGGAAGGTTTCGCTGATTGCGGGCGTGACCGCCGATGCGACTGGCAAGGTCAAGGCTGGGGAACTGGTCAACTTTGTGGCCCAGCAGGTGGGCGGCAAGGGCGGCGGCCGGCCGGATATGGCCCAGGCTGGCGGGACGGAGCCGGCGAATCTGCCGGCGGCGCTGGCTGGGGTGAAGGAGTGGGTGGCTGGTAAGGTTTGAAGGTTTTACTAGCTTTTTGAGAAGGGCGCCCTGGGGTTTGGGGCGCCCTTTTTGTTTTGTTACGGTGTTGGTTTTTGAGCCCAACGGCTCAACAGCCAACACCCGCTCTACTTCATCAACCCCCTAACCAAATCCATCGGCAACGGAAAAACAATCGTAGAACTCTTATCCCCAGCAATCTGCGTCAGCGTCTGGAGATACCGCAACTGCATCGCCTCCGGCTGTTGCGCCAGCATCTGCGCCGCTTCCAGCAGTTTCACCGAAGCCTGCAATTCCCCTTCCGCGTGGATGATCTTGGCCCGCCGTTCCCGCTCGGCCTCTGCCTGCCGGGCGATGGCCCGGATCATGGTCTCGTTCAAATCCACATGCTTGATCTCGACATTGGACACCTTGATGCCCCACGCATCGGTCTGGGCGTCGAGCACCTTCTGGATGTCGAAATTGAGCTTCTCGCGCTCGGCTAGCATTTCGTCCAGTTCATGCTTGCCTAGCACGGACCGCAGCGTGGTTTGGGAGAGCTGGCTGGTGGCTTCCAGGAAATTGGCCACCTGGATGATGGCCCGCTCGGGGTCCACGACCCGGAAATAGACCACGGCGTTGACCTTGACCGACACGTTGTCGTGAGAGATCACGTCCTGTGGCGGCACGTCGAAGACAACCGTGCGCAGGTCCACGCGGACCATCTGCTGGATGCCGGGGATGAGCAGCACCAGCCCGGGCCCCTTGACGCGCCAGAATCGCCCGAGCATGAAGACCACGCCGCGTTCGTATTCGCGCAGCACGCGGATTGCGGCCACCACGAGCAATGCCAGCAGGAAGATCAGCCCACCGAAACTGAATCCGAATGCCATATCACGCTCCGTTGTGTTCCAGGGATGCGGCCATGTCGGCCACGACTTCCAGTACCAGCCCGCGCCGCCCGGTCACGCGTACCCGCTGACCGCGCGCGAGTGGGCCTTCGCCATGAATTCGCCACTGTTCGCCATGCACCATCGCCCAGCCGTCGGCCGGCGTATCGTCGATGACGGTGGCCAGGCTGCCGACCAGCGTGTCCGCGCCGCTGACCACGGGGCGCTCGCGCGAGCGCATCAGCATTGCGGACATGCCGACCAGGAACAGCGCCGAGACCCCGGCCAGCGCGGCGATCACCGTGAGCGGCACGCCGAAGCCGGGCACGTCGGTGTCGATCAGCATGACCGCGCCAAAGGCGAAGGCGATGATGCCGCCCACCCCGAGCGCGCCGAACGTCGGCAGGAAGAATTCGGCCACCATGCAGCCGATGCCGAGCGCGATCAGCGCCAGCCCCGCATAGTTGACCGGCAGCATTTGCAGCGCGAAGAGGCCCAGCAGGAGGCAGATGGCGCCGACGATGCCCGGCACGATCATGCCTGGTGTGGAGAATTCGAACATCAGCGCGTAGATGCCGATCATCATCAGGATCAGCGCCACGCTGGGCTCGGTGATAACGGCCAGCAGCCGCGCGCGCCAGTCCGGGGTGACCGTGACGATGGGCGCGTCGGCCGTGTGCAGCACGCGGGGCACGCCGGCGGCCTGGAGCCGTTTGCCATCCACCTGCCGCAGCAACGCCGGCAGGTCCGGCGCCACGAGGTCGACCACGTGCTGGGCCACCGCTTCATCGGCGGAGAGGCTCACGGCCTCGCGCACCGCACGCTCGGCCCAGTCGGCGTTGCGCTGGCGGAGCTGGGCCAGCCCGCGCAGGTAGGCAGAGGCGTCGTGCATCTGCTTGCGGGCCATGGTGTCCTCGTTGCTAGGGGCGCCCGCCGGTGCGCTGGCGGGGGAGGGGGCGGCGCCCGGCTTCGGGCCGCCCACCCCGATGGCGACGGGACTCGCCGCGCCCACATTGGTCCCGGGCGCCATCGCGGCGATGTGGCTGGCATAGAGGATGTAGGTGCCGGCACTCGCGGCGCGCGCGCCGCCCGGGTAGACGAAGGTCGCTACCGGCACGGGGGAGGCGAGGATGGCCTGGATGATGTCGCGCATGGCCACGTCGAGCCCGCCGGGCGTGTCCATCTCCAGCACAATCAACTGCGCGTTCTGCTTTTGCGCCAGTGCCATGCCGCGCGTGGCGAAGCTGGCGCTGGCCGGGCCGATGGCCCCCTTGATCGGGATGACGTAGACGGGGGCCACGCCGGCCCCGGCGGCCGGGGCGGAGGCGCCCTGGGCGAAGACCATTGTGGGCAGGGCGAGGAGCATGGTCAGGGCCACTCCCATCGCCATTCGGCAAACCAAAGATCGTAGCGACGCAAAGACGAATGTCATGGCGGGGCGCGGCCCGCGAGTATGCCGTGGCCGCGCCACTTCGAGTGTAGGCGACCGGCCACATCTTGCACGCCGCGGCGCGGGCAAGGGACACACAGCGGAAGGGGTCAGGCCGCCTTCTGCGTGGCGTCCGGGGCACCCGGCAGCATGTCGGCCAGCGCCGTCAGCGCTGCGCTGCCCATCGCCGGATGCCACGCCAGCACGGTGGTCACGTCGCCCTCGTCGCCAAGCGCGTGGATGCTGATCTCTGGCAGGTCGCGGTACAGCGCCAGCACCGAGCGCGGCATGATCGCCACGCCGATACCGGCTGCCGCGCAAGTGACGATGGCATGGTAGGAGCCCAGCTGGATCACCCGCCCCGCCGCGTGGCCATCGCGGGTGTACCACTGCTCGAAGCGCGTGCGGTAGTTGCAGCCGGCCTCGAACGCGAGCAGGGTGGGGCGCTCCAGGTCGGCGGGCGAATGGATCGGCGGATGCTGTGCGCTGGCGATGATGACCAGTTCCTCGGTGAAAGCGGGCCGGGTGACCAGTTCGGCATCGCCGAGCGGCTCGGCCACGAAGGCGCAATCGACCTCGAAGCGGCGCAGCGCGTCCAGCGCCTGCCGGGTCGGCAGCGTCACGAGTTCCAGTTCGACGTCCGGCCACGCCTGGTGATAGCGCGCCAGCACCGTCGGCAGCCGGCTGGCCGCCGTGCTCTCCATCGATGCCACCCGCAGCCGCCCATGGGGCCGCACCGGCTGCACCGCGTGGCGGGCCTCGTCGGACAGTTGCAGGATGCGCCGCGCATAGTCGAACAGCGTCTGCCCGGCCGGGGTGAGCACCATGCGCTTGCCGTCGCGCAGGAACAGCTCCACACCGAGCGACTGCTCCAGTTGGCGGATGCGCGTGGTCACGTTCGACTGCACGCGGTGCAGCCGCGCGGCGGCGCGTGTGATGCCACCGGCCTCCACCACGGCGCGGAAAATCTCGAGTTCGGCGAGGTCCATGATCGACTTCCTTCTTGAATTGAGATCGATGCTATCTCAATAATTCATTTTAGGTGATGGATGAATGCGACTAGGATAGTCAGGAACCCCGCTGGCCGCCAGCCGAACCCGCCCCCTCCCCGATCATGTCGCTCGTGAATACCGATGTCTCCGCCGCCCAGGCCGCCCCCCAAACCGCCGGACCGTGGGCGGTGGCCCTGGCCGGCTTCGTGTCGGTGGCGCTGGCCATGGGCATCGGCCGCTTTGCCTTCACGCCGCTGCTGCCGATGATGCTGCACGACGGCACCGTCACGCTGGCCGAAGGCGGGGCGCTGGCCACGCTGAACTACATCGGCTACCTGCTGGGCGCGTTGCTGTGCCTTTTTATCCGCCCCGATCCCGTGCGCATGGTGCGCGTGTCGCTGGTGCTCACCGTGGTGCTCACGCTGGCCATGGCGCTGCCGGGCGGCATGCCCGCGTGGCTGGCATGGCGCACGATTGCGGGCGTGGTCAGTGCGCTGGTGATGGTCTACGCTACCGCGTGGTGCATGCAGCGGCTGGACGAACTGGGCCACCCCACGCTGGGCGGGCTGATGTTCTGCGGCCCGGGCGTGGGGATTGTCGTGACCGGGCTGTCGGTGTTCGGCATGGTGGGCGCGCACTGGCTGGCGAACTGGGGCTGGATTGCCTTCACGGTGCTGGGCGTGCTGATGCTGGTGCCGGTCTGGCGCGTGTTCGGCGCGGCGCCGCCGTCCGTTCCGGCGCGGGCAGGGCAGGCGGGCAGCAAGGATGCGCCCGCCCCGGCACCCCGGCTCGATCTCGAAACCTGGGCCCTGACCGTGGCCTATGGCCTCGCCGGCTTCGGTTACATCATCACGGCGACCTTCCTGCCGGTGATCGCCCGCCAGGCGATACCCGGCACGGTCTGGGCGGACCTGTTCTGGCCGATTCTGGGCGTCGGCGTGGCCGTGGGCGCCTTCCTGGCCACGCGCGTAGGCATGCATCACGACAATCGCCGCGTGGCGATGATCCTGTACACGGTGCAGGCGATTGGCGTGGCCGTGGCGGCATTCTGGCCGACCGTGCCGGGCTTCGCGTTGAGCAGCCTGCTCGTCGGCTTGCCGTTCACGGCGCTGGTGTCGTTCCTGATGCGCGAGGCGCGCCGGCTGTGGGGCGCCGCCGCGCCGAAGCTGATCGGGCTGATGACGGCCGCCTACGCCCTCGGGCAGATTGCCGGCCCGCCGCTGGCCACCACGCTGGTGGCGCGCACCGGCGGCTTTGCGGCCTCCCTGGCCACGGCCGCCGCCGCGCTGATGGTGGGGGCGGGCATCCTCGGCTGGATGGTCCGCGCCATGCCGGTGCGGCACGCTGCCGCCCCGCGCTGACTGCGCTACAGTTACGCCTGCGCCGTCCACTCGACCGGGACTGAACCCGCACGTGTCTGGAACACGCCTCGCAGCAGGGCGGCCGCGGAGCGAATGTCCCCATGTCTTTTGCCTTGCAGCCCGCGCGTGCCGCGGGCCCGGCTGTTCCCGTCAGCGCCGGGGAGGCGCGCGTGCGCACCGACCTCGCCGCCGCCTACCGGCTGGCTGCGCTGGAGCGCTGGGACGACCTGATCTACACCCATATCTCCGCCACCGTGCCCGGTAAGCCTGACCACTTCCTGATCAACCCGTTCGGCTTCGCGTTCGACGAGATCCGCGCGTCGGACCTCGTCAAGATCAATGGCCGGGGCGAGGTGGTCGGCGAGACCGTGCACCCGGTCAATGTGACCGGCTTCGCCCTCCACGCCGCCGTGCACGCCGCGCGGGCCGATGCGCACTGCGTCATGCACCTGCACAACACGGCCGGCATCGCGGTCTCGGCCCAGGCAGACGGGCTGCTGCCGCTGTCGCAGCACGCCATGCGCTTCCACGGCCGCATCGGCTATCACGACTACGAGGGCCTGGCGTTCACTCCGGCCGAAGGGGCCCGGCTTACGGTGTCGCTGGGCCAGCACCCGGCCATGCTGCTGCGCAACCACGGCACGCTGACGGTGGGCCGCACGGTGGCCGAGGCCTACGTGCTGATGGCTACCCTGATCAAGGCCTGCGAGATCCAGCTTGGGGCGCAGGCGGGCCGCGCCACGGTGCAGCCGCCGGCCGACGTGGCCGAGCGCACCTCGATGCAGCTGTACGACAACGGCGCCGTCGAGGGCGAGATGGAATGGCCCTCGCTGCTGCGCAAACTCGATAGAATCGATCCCTCTTACCGAGACTGAGTCTCGGAAAATCCCTAAAAATGGAGTCAGTAGCATGCCCACGTTTCACGTCGAGATGTTCGAAGGCCGCACGGTCGAGCAAAAGCGCAAGTTTGTCGAGGCCGTGACGCGCGTCACCTGCGAGACGCTGGGCTGCTCGGTGTCGGCAGTGGACATCATCATCACCGATATCAAGCGCGAGAACTGGGCCACCGGCGGCGAGCTCTGGATCGACAAGAAGTAAAGCCCGGGCCATGCAGCACTTCGCCTCCGACAACTACGCCGGCTTCTGCCCGGAATCGCTGAAATACTTCCTGGAGGCCAACGCCAGCGGCCACGAGAAGGCCTATGGCGACGATTCCTGGACCCAGCAGGTCTGCGACCGCATCCGCAACCTGTTCCAGACCGACTGCGAGGTCTTCTTCGTGTTCAACGGCACGGCGGCCAACTCGCTGGCGCTGTCGTCGCTGTGCCAGTCGTACCACTCGGTGATCTGCCACGAGCTGGCGCACATCGAGACGGACGAGTGCGGCGGGCCGGAATTCTTCTCGAACGGTTCCAAGCTGCTGACGGCGCCCGGCGTCAACGGCAAGCTGACCGCCGATGCGGTGGAGGCGCTGGTCACGCGGCGCACCGACATCCACTATCCGAAGCCCCGCGTGGTCTCGCTCACCCAGTCGACGGAAGTCGGCACGGTCTATACGGTGGAGGAGGTGCGCGCCATCGCCGCCATCGCCAAGCGGCGACAGCTGCGCGTGCACATGGACGGCGCGCGCTTTGCCAATGCGGTGGCGGCGCTCGGCGTGCATCCGTCCGAGATCACCTGGCGTGCTGGCGTGGATGTGCTGTGCTTCGGCGGCACCAAGAACGGCCTGCCGGTGGGCGAGGCCGTGGTGTTCTTCGACCGCCGCCTGGCCGAGGACTTCGCCTACCGGGTGAAGCAGGCCGGGCAGCTGGCCTCGAAGATGCGCTTTATCTCGGCGCCGTGGCTGGGCATGCTCGAGAACGATGTCTGGCTGTCCAACGCCCGGCATGCCAACGCAATGGCGCAGTTGCTGCACCAGCGCATCGTCGACATTCCCGGCGTGCGGATCATGTTCCCGACCGAATCGAACGCGGTCTTCGCCGAACTGCCGCTGCCGGCCATCGAGGCGCTGCGCGCCAAGGGCTGGCTGTTCTACACCTTCATCGGCGCGGGCGGTTGCCGGCTGATGTGCTCGTGGGACCTGCAGCCCGAGACCGTGGAAGCGTTCGCCGCCGATATCCGCGGGGCCTGCGCCCTCTGAACCCCTGGAGCCCCCTCCGATGCAACCGTACCGTTTCTGCCCCCAATGCGGGGCGCCGCTGGAGCACCTGCCGATGTCCGGCCGCTATCGCCATGCCTGCGTGCAGGACGGCTGCGGCTTCGTGCACTGGAACAACCCGCTGCCGGTGCTGGCGGCGGTGGTCGAGTACGAGGACAAGCTGCTGCTGGCGCGCAACGCGGTATGGCCGGAGGGGATGTTTGCGCTGGTCACCGGCTTCATGGAGCGGGACGAGACGCCGGAGCTGGGCGTGGCGCGCGAACTCAAGGAGGAGACCAATCTCGACACGGAATCCGCGTCGCTGATCGGCGTCTACGAGTTCATGCGCAAGAACGAGCTGATCATCGCCTATCACGTGAAGGCGACGGGGCGCATCGAACTGTCCGAGGAACTGGCCGAATACAAGCTCGTGGCGCCCGAGAAGGTGCGGATCTGGAACGCCGGCACCGGCTTTGCCGTGGCCGATTTCCTGGAGCGGCGCGGGCTGCCCGTGCGCTTCTTCGACCGCGCCTCGGGCGAGGACATCCCCGACCCGCGCCGGCCGACGGACTTCAGCCTTGTCGCCGCTTCGTTACAATACGGCATCGACCAAAAATAAGTGGGATGAGAGGAATGGACTTCCAGAAAGAAGTGGACGCGCGCGGCCTGAACTGCCCGCTGCCGATCCTGCGGACCAAGAAGGCGCTGGCGGACATGGCCAGCGGCGACGTGCTCAAGGTGCTGGCCACCGACCCGGGCGCCACGCGTGACTTCCAGGCCTTCGCCAAGCAGACCGGCAACGAGCTGCTGTCGCACGCCGAAGTGGACAAGGTATTCGTGTTCTACATGAAGCGCCGCTAAGACCGCCTGGCCTATCTGGGCCCATCTGGCCACAAAAAAAGCCGCCTCGATCCGAGGCGGCTTTTTCATGCCGGGGGCGGTGCGCTTATCCGCGCTGGGCCAGATAGGCGCGGAATTCGTCGCGCACTTCCGGGTGCTTCAGGGCGAACTCGACAGTGGCCTTCAGGTAGCCGAGCTTGCTGCCGCAGTCGTAGCGCACGCCGTTGTAGCGGTAGGCCAGCACCTGCTCCTGGTCGAGCATCGACTGGATGGCATCGGTCAGCTGGTACTCGCCGCCCGCGCCCGGCTTCAGTTCGCGGATGTGGTCGAAGATACGCGGCGTGAGGATGTAGCGGCCCACCACGCCAAGGTTCGACGGGGCGTCTTCGGGGGCCGGCTTCTCGACGATGCCGGACATCTTGATCACGCGCTCGTCCCATTCGCGGCCTTCCACCACGCCGTAGGAGCGGCTTTGCTCCGGCGCGATCTCTTCCACGCCCAGGACCGAGCAGTTGTAGTGGTTATAGACGTCGACCATCTGCTTCATGATCGGCACCTCGCCGTCGAGCAAGTCGTCCGCCAGCATGACGGCGAACGGCGTGTCGCCGACCAGCTTGGCCGCGCACAGCACGGCGTGGCCCAGGCCCAGGGCCTCGGGCTGGCGCACGTAGTAGCACTCCACGTGCGAGGGCTTGATCGAACGCACCACATCGAGCAGGGCCTGCTTGTTCTTGGCCTCCAGCTCCATTTCCAGTTCGTACGCCTTGTCGAAATGGTCCTCGATGGCGCGCTTGGAGCGGCCCGTGACGAAGATCATTTCCGTGATGCCGGCGGCCATGGCTTCCTCCACGGCGTACTGGATCAGCGGTTTGTCCACCACTGGCAGCATTTCCTTGGGACTCGCCTTGGTCGCAGGGAGGAATCGGGTACCTAGCCCAGCGACCGGAAAGACGGCCTTGGTGACGCGGTTTTCCATTTCAGCTTTCCTTTTCAATCCGGTGTAACACCGTGCCGTACGGGGAGGGCGCCGTCTGTCCGGCTTCGTCCGACGCTGACGTAACGGTCACATACCGTTACACATGAACGAGGCCGGATGCCAGTCGAGTCGCAACTTCCGTGCCGGCGGCGCAGAAGCGGCGGACCCGTCAGGCGGGCAGACGCTGTAGTTGATCCTGGAGCTTGGCAAGCGTCTGTTCGAAATCCGACAAACGCTGTGTTTCCTGCGCCACAACCGCGGGCGGCGCCTTGGCCACGAAGGCTTCGTTGGTCAGCTTGCCCCGGCATTTGCCGATTTCGTTGCTGATCCGGTCGATCTCCTTGCCCAGGCGCACGCGCTCGGCCGCGACGTCGATCTCGATCTTCAGCAGCAGGTGATTGCCGCCGACGATGGCCACTGGCGCCCCGGCGCCTTCCTTCTGGAGGGCGATCTCGTCTTCGAACACCTTCACCTCGGAAAGTTTCGCCAGTGCCTGGATTTGCGCCGCGGCGGCGTTCAGGAATGTGCTGTCGCCGTGGGCGTAGAGCGGAATGCGCTGGGCCGGCGAGATGTTCATCTCGCCACGCAGGTTGCGGCAGGCATCCACCACGGCCTTGAGCTGGGCCACCCAGGCTTCGGCGGCTTCGTCGATCTTGGCGGCGGCCGGCAGCGGGTAGTCCTGCAGGGCGATGGTCTCGCTGCCGTCACCCTTGGCACGGCCGGCCAGCGGGGCCACCTTCTGCCAGAGTTCCTCGGTGATGAACGGGATGATCGGGTGCGCCAGGCGCAGCACCGTCTCCAGCACGCGCAGCAGCGTGCGGCGCGTAGCGCGTTGCTGGGCCTCGGTGCCGGTCTGGATCTGCACCTTGGCGAGTTCCAGGTACCAGTCGCAGTACTCGTCCCAGACGAACTTGTAGATTGCGCTGGCGATATTGTCGAAACGATATTCGTCGAAGCCCTTTTCGACTTCGCCCTCCACGCGCTGGAGCAGCGAGACGATCCAGCGGTCCGCCTGCGAGAAGTGCAGGTAGCCGTCCGGGCCGCAGTCGTTGCTGCACGGGCCCATGCCGCAGTCATGGCCCTCGGTGTTCATCAGCACGAAGCGGGTGGCGTTCCAGAGCTTGTTGCAGAAGTTGCGGTAGCCCTCGCAGCGGCCGGTGTCGAAGTTGATGTTGCGGCCCAGCGTGGCCAGCGAGGCGAAGGTGAAGCGCAGGGCGTCCGCGCCGAACGCGGGAATGCCGTCCGGGAACTCTTTCTTGGTCTTGGATTCGATGCGCGGCGCGTCTTTCGGGCGGCGCAGGCCGGTGGTGCGCTTCTTGAGCAGCGGTTCGAGTTCGATGCCGTCGATCAGGTCCACCGGGTCCAGGGTATTACCCTCGGACTTGCTCATCTTCTTGCCTTCGGAGTCACGCACCAGGCCGTGTACATACACGGTGTGGAACGGCACCTGGCCGGTGAAGTGCCTGGTCATCATGACCATGCGCGCCACCCAGAAAAAGATGATGTCGTAGCCGGTGACCAGCACCGACGATGGCAGGAAGTGCTCCAGCTCCGGCGTCTTTTCGGGCCAACCGAGTGACGAGAACGGCACGAGCGCGGACGAGAACCACGTGTCCAGCACGTCTTCCTCGCGGCGCAGCGGGCCGGTGCTGCCGGCCGCCTGGGCCTTGGCGCGGGCGTCTTCCTCGGTACGGGCGACAAAGCAGTTGCCGGCGTCGTCGTACCAGGCCGGGATCTGGTGGCCCCACCAGAGCTGGCGGCTGATACACCAGTCCTGGATGTTGGCCAGCCACTGGTTGTAGGTGCTGTTCCAGTTCTCGGGCACCAGCTTGATCTCGCCGCTCTGCACGGCGTCCAGCGCCACTTCGGCGATCGAGCGGCCCGGATAGTACGTGCCCTCGGGAGCCGGCTTGCTCATGGCGACGAACCACTGGTCGGTCAGCATCGGCTCGATCACGGTGCTGGTGCGCTCGCTGCGCGGCACCATCAGCTTGTGCTTCTTGACCTCGCCCAGCAGGCCCTGTTCCTTCAGGTCGGCGACCATCTTCTCGCGCGCCGCGAAGCGGTCCATGCCGGCGTAGGCGGCCGGTGCGTCGGCGACGATCCTGGCGTCCAGCGTCAGGATGGACAGCTGCGGCAGGTTGTGGCGCTGGCCCACCGCATAGTCGTTGAAGTCATGGCCCGGCGTGACCTTGACCACGCCCGTGCCGAACGCGCGGTCCACGTATTCATCGGCAATGACCGGAATCTGGCGGTCGGTCAGCGGCAGGTGCACGAACTTGCCGATCAGGTGCGCGTAGCGCTCGTCCTCGGGGTGGACCATCACGGCGGTGTCGCCGAGCATGGTTTCCGGGCGCGTGGTGGCCACGGTCAGGTGGGTCAGGCCGTGCACGGCGTCCGGCTCGGCCAGCGGGTAGTGGATGTGCCAGAGCGAGCCTTCCTCTTCCACGCTGTCCACTTCCAGGTCGGACACGGCCGTGCCCAGCACCGGGTCCCAGTTGACCAGGCGCTTGCCGCGGTAGATCAGGCCCTGTTCGAACAGGCGGACGAACACCTCGGTCACGGCCTGCGACATCTCGGGCGACATCGTGAAGTACTCGCGCGTCCAGTCGATCGACGCCCCCATGCGGCGCACCTGGCGCGTGATGGTGGAGCCCGACTCCTCCTTCCACTCCCAGACCTTCTCGACGAACTTTTCGCGGCCGAGGTCATGGCGCGACACGCCCTGGGCTTCCAGCTGGCGCTCCACCACGATCTGCGTGGCGATACCCGCGTGGTCGGTACCCGGCACCCACAGCGTGTTGGCGCCGCGCATGCGCGCGTGGCGCGTCAGGCCGTCCATGATGGTCTGGTTGAACGCGTGGCCCATGTGCAGCGTGCCGGTCACATTGGGCGGCGGCAGCTGGATGGCGAAATCGGGGCGATTGGCGTCCATCGTGGGCTGGGCGATGCCGCGGCGCTCCCATTCGGGGCCCCATTTCGCCTCGATGGCGGCGGGTTCGAAGCTCTTGGCAAGGGACTGGTCTTGGGCGGTCATGCTTGGGGATGTCGAGGTATGCGGGTCGGGGCTGGCCGCTGGGCGGACTGATCGGATTCCATCGAAAACAGTCGGGGCGCCACGGCGTCGGGCCGGGAAAACGTCAAATTATAGGGGAGGCGGGGGTGCCGGTGCGCATTTGCCGACGCCGACGGCCGCCGGGCACCGCTGGCGGCCCCGGTCCCCCCGGTATAATTGCCGCCATTCCCCGGCCCCACGCGGCCAAAAGGCCCCTTCCCCGATGTCCAGCCTGCTTGCCAATCTCAACGCCGAACAACTCGCCGCCGTCACGTTGCCCGATGAACCGGCCCTGATCCTGGCGGGGGCGGGCAGTGGCAAGACCCGCGTGCTGACCACCCGCATCGCCTGGCTGATCCAGAACGGCCGGGTGTCGCCGGCCGGCGTGCTGGCCGTCACCTTCACCAACAAGGCGGCCAAGGAGATGCAGACCCGGCTGTCATCCATGCTGCCCATCAACACGCGCGGCATGTGGATCGGCACCTTCCACGGGCTCTGCAACCGGATGCTGCGCGCGCACTTCCGTGACGCCGGGCTGCCGCAGACCTTCTCGATCCTGGACACCCAGGACCAGCTTTCCGCGCTCAAGCGGCTGCTGAAGTCGCTGAATGTCGATGACGAGAAGTACCCGGCCAAGAACCTCCAGTACTTCATCAACAACGCCAAGGAGCAGGGGCTGCGCCCCCGCGACGTGGAGGCGAACGACGATTTCAACCGCCGTTTCGTCGATCTGTACGCTGCCTACGATGAGCAGTGCCAGCGCGAAGGCGTGGTCGATTTCGCCGAATTGCTACTGCGCTGCTACGAACTGCTGCGCTACAACGACGCCATCCGCCAGCACTACCAGCACCGGTTCCGCCACGTGCTGGTGGACGAGTTCCAGGACACCAACGTGCTCCAGTACCAGTGGCTCAAGCTGCTGGCCGGCTATGGCACGGGCAGCGCGGCGGCGGTGTTCGCCGTGGGCGATGACGACCAGAGCATCTACGCGTTTCGTGGCGCCAACGTCGGCAATATGCGCGACTTCGAGAACGAATTCCGCGTACGCCACCTGATCAAGCTGGAGCAGAACTACCGCTCGCACGGCCACATCCTCGATTCGGCCAACCATCTGATCGCCCACAACGCGCGGCGGCTGGGCAAGAACCTGCGCACGGACGCCGGCCACGGCGAGCTGGTGCGGGTGTTCCAGGCCGGGTCGGACGGGCAGGAGGCCTCCTGGATCGTCGAGGAGATCCGCGACCAGATCGCCCAGGGGATGTCGCGCTCCGAGATTGCCATCCTGTATCGCAGCAACGCGCAGTCGCGGGTGATCGAGCACGCGCTGTTCTCGTCCGGCATCGCCTATCGCGTGTACGGCGGCCTGCGCTTCTTCGAGCGGGCCGAAGTGAAGCATGCGCTCGCTTATCTGCAATTGATCGAGAACCCGCGCAACGACGCGGCGTTCGGGCGGGTGGTCAACTTCCCCACGCGCGGTATTGGGGCGCGCTCGCTGGAGTTGCTCCAGGACGCCGCGCGCCAGTACAACGTCTCGCTCTCCGAGGCGGTGGCCTATGTGCCGGGCAAGGCGGGCAGCACGATGGGCGCGTTTATCCGCCTGATCGAGCAGATGCGGGCCGAGACGCGGCGCATGACCCTGCCGGAGACGGTGGAGTACGTGATCAACACCAGCGGCCTGATCCAGCACTTCCAGACCGAGAAGGAAGGTCAGGACCGCATCGAGAACTTGCAGGAACTGGTTACCGCCGCGCAGGCCTTTGTGGTGGAAGAGGGCTACGGGCTCGACGCACTGGCCAGCGTGCTACCCGCCAACCGGATCGGCGACGCCGCGCCGGTGCTGGCCGATGGCGACCAGGTGCTCCAGGTGCTCGATCCCGAGCAGTTGCCGGTGGTGATGACGCCGCTCGTGGCGTTCCTGACCCATGCCTCGCTGGAGGCCGGCGACAACCAGGCCCAGGCCGGCCAGGACGCGGTGCAGATGATGACCGTGCACGCGGCCAAGGGCCTCGAATTCAACGTGGTGTTCATCACCGGCCTGGAGGAAGGGCTGTTCCCGCACGAGAACAGCGCGATGGAGGCCGATGGGCTGGAGGAAGAGCGCCGCCTGATGTACGTGGCGATCACCCGCGCGCGCGAGCGGCTCTATATGTCCTTCGCCCAGAGCCGTGTGCTGCATGGCCAGATGCGTTACCACATCCGCTCGCGGTTCTTCGAGGAGTTGCCGGAGGCGTCGCTGAAGTGGATCACGCCGCCGGCGCAGGCCTACGGTTCGTACAGTGGTGGCGGTGGTGGCGGTTATGGCCGGGAGGGCTATGGCCGCAACCGCCAGGGCGGGGAGCGGGAGAGCGGCTGGGGCCGCGACTGGTTCAAGAAGCCCGAGGACGTGCCCTACAGCGGCACCCGGCCCACGGGCGGCATGGACACCGGCAAGACCTACGCCGAGGAAAAACGCGCAGCCGACACCGGCTTCCGGGTCGGCCAGAACGTATTCCACAACAAGTTCGGGGAAGGCAAGATCACGGCGCTGGAAGGCGAGGGCGCCGATGCGCGCGCCAATATCAACTTCAAGCGCCACGGCGCCAAGTGGCTGGCGCTGGCGGTGGCCAAGCTCGACACCATCGACTGAAGCCGGCACCCGGCCGGGGTTGCCCCGGCTAGGTGCCTAATACGTCACGTATTGACGTTCTGGGCGTCGGTGGCCTCGGCCGGCACGATGTTGAAGCAGCCGCGATAGGTGGCGTAGAACGAGCAGTACAGAATCGCCAGCATCAGCAGCGAGTACGGCGTGACCAGGAACGACAGCACCGTCTCCGCGCCGATCGCGGCGAAGATCACTTCCAGGAACAGCGGCAGCGCCACGATCAGGACGGCGAACAGCCCGGCGTAGGCGAAGAACGCGCCCCGGTTGCGCCAGCAGGCCGTCCAGCTGAAGAACAGCGCCTTCACCGGCGGCACGCCGTGCCAGGCGGTCAGCATCGGCGCGAACCAGAACAGCATTGCGATCGGCGTGTAGAGCGCCGCCCCGGTCAGCATGGCCAGGTAAAGCTGGCGCATCGCGTCCGGCGTGGGCTCCTCGCCCTTCAGCACCACTTGCGCCAGCGCACCGATATCGACCACCGACGTGGCGATCAGGCTCAGCAGGAACACCATCGCCGCATAGATGCCGCCCAGCACGAACAGGTGCCGCATGGCCTGCTTGCCATTGCTGCGGAACCCCGCCAGCAGCACCGTGGGGAGCACGCGCTTGCTCTGGATGACATCGCGGCAGGCCGTCATCACCCCCACATTGATGCCCGGCGTGACCACCAGCAGCGCGATGATGCCGAACAGCGGCACGAAGATCGCGAGCTGCGCGGCAATCAGGTAGATGAACAGCAGCATCAGGAACGCGAGCGGGTTCTTGCGGAACAGCCAGATGCCCTGGCGGAACCAGACGTAGCCTTCCTTGGCGGGAACTTCCAGTAGTTGCATGGCGAATCAGATCCAGGGGAGCGGTGCGTCGGCGTCGAGACGCCGGCGCAGGATGCGTTCGAAGTGGGTCGGATCGTGCGGCTGGAGCATGTCGGCCTCGCGCGGCAGGAAAAAGTCCCACAGACGCGATACCCAGAAGCGCAGCGCGCCCGCGCGGAGCATGTCCTGCCAGTGCGCGGCCTCGGTGGCCGTGAGTGGCCTCACCGCATGATAAGCCCGCAGCATGGCCTGCGCGCGGTCAACGTCCAGCGCGCCGGTGGGCAGGTCGATACACCAGTCATTCACGGTCACGGCCAGGTCGAACAGCCACTTGTCGTTGCCGGCGAAGTAGAAATCGAAGAAACCGCCGAGTTTCGGCGCGCCGCTGGCATCGGTGTCGAACAGGACGTTGTCACGGAACAGGTCGCAGTGGCACGGGCCGCCGGCCAGCGCGGCGTAGTCGGCGCTGCCGAAGAACGCGGTCTGGTGGGCGATCTCGCCGGCCAGCAACTGGCGCTGGGCCGGGTCGAGGAACGGCAGGATCTCGGGTTCGGTCTGGCGCCACCAGGCCAGGCTGCGCAGGTTGGGCTGCTGGCGCGGATAGTCCTGCCCGGCCAGATGCATGCGGGCCAGCATGGTGCCCACCTCGGCGCAGTGGCTGGCCTGCGGGGCCAGTTGCGAGGCCCCGGAGAGCCGCGTGACGATGGTCGCCGGCTTGCCCTTGAGCGCGCGCAGGATCTCCCCGTCGCGCGCGGCCACGGGCGCCGGCACGCTGATGCCATGCCGGGCCAGATGGTCCATCAGGTGCAGGTAGTACGGCAGCTGCGCGAAGCTCAGCCGCTCGAAGATGGTCAGCACGTACTCGCGCGTGACGCCATCCTGCTCCATGGTCAGAAAGAAATTGCTGTTCTCGATCCCGGAAGCAATGCCGCGCAGCGCGCGGACTTCGCCAAGGTCGTAGTCAAGCAGCCAGCGGGCGATCTCGTCCTGCGAGACCGTGGTGAATACGGCCATACTGTTTTATTGGTGCGAATCGGGCGCGGCAGGCCGTTCTGGACAAAGACCGTCCGCCGCCGCGGCATGACTGCCGGAGGGCCGGCGCGATCCGGTCGGGCGTTGCCGTCCGGCCGGGTCGTGGGTGAATAGGATCGTTGAGACGCTCAGAATTTCAGGTTGACCGACGGCACGCGGTTCACGTCATGGTCACGGATCTTGGGCGAGCTGTCTTCCGGCTTGCTCATCTCGTATTTGGTGCCCATGCCCGAGCGTACCTGG
Source organism: Cupriavidus campinensis (assembly GCF_905397395.1). Taxonomy (GTDB): domain Bacteria; phylum Pseudomonadota; class Gammaproteobacteria; order Burkholderiales; family Burkholderiaceae; genus Cupriavidus; species Cupriavidus campinensis. The sequence goes on along the minus strand of NZ_CAJPVH010000041.1, from coordinate 17,393 downwards.
ATATCGGTGGCCTGCCCCTTGTTCCGGTACTCGGTCACCTGGGTCCCATCGCGCTCGTGCAGCACGAAGCTCGGCTCGCGCGGCTGGTTGAGCTGGCTTTTGGACGCGGGCGCGATCGGCTGGTTGTTGATCTGGTTCAGCTCTTGTTGTGTCAGCGCACTGCTTTCCGCGTTGCCCTGTGCGGCGGCCAGGGCCGGCATGGTCAGTGCCAGCACGGTCGCGGCGAGCACGGCAGCCGGGTGCGAAGGGGAGGTCATCTGGGGCTCCTGTGCGTGCGGGCCGGCAGGCCCCGCCACGCGGATTGAGTCTGCGGCCCGGCGGCGCTGGACCTGGCAGACTGACAGGCTTCCATTCTAGCAATTCCTGCCGCCCACGGGCCGCTCTCGTGACCCCCGGGGCACCCCGGCACGTGCGTCCTGCGCCTCCTCGCCGACCGGAGACGCCGCCAATGCCTTACAGATAGAACATTTCTTCCTTCGGCGGGATCGGGTGGTCGCCGCCGCGCTTCTCGTAATAGTCATAGACCGCTTCCAGCACTTCCTGGGGCTCGTCCACGATCTTCATCAGGTCGAGGTCGTGCTCGGCGATCAGGCCCATCGGCAGCAGCGTGAAGCGGAACCAGTCCAGCAGGCCCTTCCAGAACCGGCTGCCGTACATCACCACCGGCACCGAGCGCGACTTGCCAGTCTGCACCAGCGTGAGCACCTCGGCCAGCTCGTCCAGCGTGCCGAAGCCGCCGGGCATGACGATGAACGCGTCCGAATTCTTCACGAAGGTGACCTTGCGCGTGAAGAAGTGGCGGAAGCGCATGGCGATGTCCTGGTACGGATTGCCCTGCTGCTCGTGCGGAAGCTCGATGTTCAGGCCCACGCTGGCGGACTTGCCGGCGTGCGCGCCCTTGTTGGCGGCCTCCATGATGCCGGGGCCGCCGCCGGAGATCACCGCGAAGCCGGCGTCCGAGAACAGCCGGGCGATCTCGATGGTCTTCTGGTAGTACGGCGAGTCCTCGCGCAGGCGTGCGCTGCCGTAGATCGAGACGGCCGGGCGGATCTCCGAGAGGTACTCGGTGGCCTCGATGAACTCTGCCATAATCGTGAACATTTGCCACGAGGCACGCGCCTTCTTTGCGGTGGCGCGGTCTTCATCCGCCAGCGCGCGCAGGCTTGGAATCATCTTGCGCGGGTTGGCGCGCGCTGCCGCCGCCGCGGCGGCTGCATCCTGGGCTTCGGGCGATTTGCCCGCCGCCGCGGCATCGGCTTTCGCGGCGATGGCGGCGGCATGCGCCGAGGCTTTTTCGGGCGGCGGGTTCACGGTATCGCCGGAGATGTCGGAAACGTCCGAATCGGCCAGGGGGCCGGTCGCTGCGCCGCCAGCGGGGGCGCCAGTCAATTTAGAGTCCATGGGAATGTCGGATAGTCAAAAAACGCTTTTGCTCGTCGATGGATCGAGCTACTTGTATCGCGCGTATCACGCTCTGCCGGACCTGAGGAATGGCGAAGGGCTGCCTACAGGGGCAATCTACGGCATGATCAACATGTTGCGCAAGCTGCGCAACGACTTCCCGGCAGAGTATATCGCTTGCGTGTTCGACGCCAAGGGCAAGACGTTCCGGGATGCGCTATACCCCGCATACAAGGAACATCGCCCGTCCATGCCCGAGGATCTGGCCAAACAGATCGAGCCGATCCACGAGGCCGTGCGCGCGCTGGGCTGGCCGATCGTGGTGGTGGAAGGCGTGGAAGCCGATGACGTGATCGGCACGCTGGCCTGCCAGGCCACGGCGCAGGGCGTGCGTACCGTGGTATCCACGGGCGACAAGGACCTCGCGCAGCTGGTGAACGACCACGTCACGCTGGTCAACACGATGAGCGGCGAAGTGCTCGATCCGCCCGGTGTGGTGGCCAAGTTCGGCGTGCCGCCGGAGCGGATCGTCGATTATCTCTCCCTGATTGGCGATGCGGTGGACAACGTGCCCGGCGTGCCCAAGGTGGGGCCGAAGACCGCCGTGAAGTGGCTGGCCGAGTACGGCACGCTGGACAGCATCATGGCCGGCGCCGACGGCATCAAGGGCGTGGTGGGCGAGAACCTGCGCAACACGCTCGACTGGCTGCCGCGCGCGCGGGAGCTGGTTACGGTCAAGACCGACTGCGACCTCAGCGACGCCGTGGCGGACTTCCACGCGCTGCGCGAGCTGGGCGAGGACAACGAGAAGCTGGTCGCCTTCTTCTCGCGCTATGGCTTCAAGACCTGGCTGCGCGAGGCCACGGGCGAGTCCCTGCCGAACGCCCGCGCCGCCGCCCGCTCGTCGCGTGCCGGTGCGGCGCCGGCACCTTCGCCGCAGGGCGGGCTGTTCGATGGCCCGGCCGATGCCTCGGCCAACCTCCCCGCGCCCGACACCACCCCCGCCGAGATCCGCTACGAGACCGTGACCACCGAGGCCGCGCTCGACGCCTGGATCGCCCGGATCATCGATGCGCCGCTGACTGCCATCGATACCGAAACCACCTCGCTCGACCCGATGCAGGCCCAGCTGGTGGGCCTGTCGCTGTCGGTGGAGCCGGGTGAGGCCGCCTACATCCCCGTCGCCCATCGCGGCCCGGATGTGGCCGGCATGGAGAACCACGGCCAGCTGTCGCGCGAATACGTGCTGGAGCGGCTGCGCCCGTGGCTCGAAGACCCGGCGCGGCCGAAGCTCGGCCAGCACCTGAAGTACGACTCCCATGTCTTCGCCAACCACGGCGTCAAGCTGCTCGGCATCGCCCAGGACACGATGCTGGAAAGCTACGTGCTGGCCTCGCACCGTAACCACGGCATGGACAGCCTGGCCGAGCGCCTGCTGAACCTGAAGACGCTGACCTACGAGGAAGTCTGCGGCAAGGGCGCGAGCCAGATCGGCTTCGACCAGATCGACCTCCAGCGCGCCACAGAGTACGCGGCCGAGGATGCTGACGTGACGCTGCGTCTCCATCGCAAGATGCATCCGCAGCTGGAAGCGGCCAGCGGGCTCAAGTATGTGTACGAGAACATCGAGATTCCCGTCTCGGTGGTGCTCCAGAAGATCGAGCGCAATGGCGTGCTGATCGACGCCGCGCGGCTTGGCGCACAGAGCGCCGAACTCGGCCAGCGCATGATGGCGCTGGAGGCCGCCGCCTTCGAGGCCGCCGGGCAGCCGTTCAACCTCGGTTCGCCGAAGCAGATCGGCGAGATCCTGTTCACGCAGATGAAGCTGCCGGTGGTCAAGAAGACCGCCAGCGGGGCGCCATCCACGGACGAAGAGGTGCTGCAGAAGCTGGCCGAGGACTATCCGCTGCCCAAGCTGCTGCTCGACTATCGGGGTTTGTCCAAGCTGAAGTCCACCTACACGGACAAGCTGCCGAAGATGGTCAATCCGCAGACCGGGCGCGTGCACACGAGCTACGGGCAGGCCACGGCCGTGACAGGCCGGCTGGCCTCGACCGAGCCGAACCTCCAGAACATCCCGGTGCGGACCGAGGAGGGGCGGCGCATCCGCGAGGCGTTCATCGCCGCGCCGGGCAACGTGATCGTCTCCGCCGACTACTCGCAGATCGAGCTGCGCATCATGGCCCATATCTCGGGCGACGAGAACCTGCTGCGCGCCTTCGCCAACGGCGAGGACATCCACCGCGCCACCGCGGGCGAGATCTTCGGCGTGGAGCGCGAGGCGGTGTCCAGCGAGCAGCGCCGCTACGCCAAGGTCATCAACTTCGGCCTGATCTATGGCATGAGCGCGTTCGGGCTGGCCAGCAACCTCGGCATCGAGCGCGAGGCGGCCAAGCACTACATCGACCGCTACTTCATGCGCTACCCCGGCGTGGCCCACTACATGGAAGAGACGCGCCAGACCGCGCGCGAGCAGGGCTACGTGGAAACGGTGTTCGGCCGCCGCCTCTGGCTGCCCGACATCAACGGCGGCAATGGCCCGCGCCGCCAGGGCGCCGAGCGCGCCGCCATCAACGCGCCGATGCAGGGCACGGCGGCGGATCTCATCAAGCTGTCGATGATCGCCGTGCAGGACTGGCTCGAGGGTGACAACCTCGGTACGCGCCAGATCATGCAGGTGCACGATGAACTGGTGCTCGAAGTGCCGCAGGCCGAACTCGAACTGGTGAAGACGCGCCTGCCCGAGCTGATGTGCTCCGTGGCGACGCTGCGCGTGCCGCTGGTGGCCGAAGTGGGCAGCGGCAGCAACTGGGAAGAGGCGCATTGAAGGTGACGCCTCTCCTGCATGCGGATGCGTACAGGAGAGGCGTTGCGGTGAATGCGCGACACCATCGCGTGGAGGCTTGCCAGTTCTATTGCCGTGCAGCAAACTGGCATCAACGAACAGGATCCGCGCGGCGCCACAACGACAACATAACGCTCGCCGACGCGGGTCGACACCGGTTTCCAAATAGAGAAGATCGGGTAGACCATGAGCACCACGGATGGCAGTACAACCGGTAACGAGGTAGCAGCAGGCACGGTGGCACACATCGGTACACAGGGCGATACACAAGTCGAACCATCGCCCAACGCGCAGCGCGACACGCTGCGCGCGACGCAGGCATCCGCCCATCGCATCATCGTCGTGGGCGGCGGGGCCGGCGGGCTTGAGCTCGTGACCCGGCTCGGCGACAAGCTGGGCAAGCGCGGCCAGGCCCAGGTGGTGCTGGTGGACCGCTCGCCCACGCACATCTGGAAGCCGCTGCTCCACGAAGTGGCCGCCGGCAGCATGGACCCCAACACCCACCAGCTCGAATACGTTGCGCAGGCGCGGTGGCACCACTTCGAGTTCCAGCAGGGCGAGCTGACCGGTGTCGATCGGGCGCGCAAGGTCATCCAGGTGGCCGCGTGCGTCGATCTGGATGGCACCGAGCTGCTGCCCGCGCGCGAACTCCCCTATGACACGCTGGTCCTGGCCATCGGCTGCGTCACGCACTTCTTCAACGTGCCCGGCGCGGCCGAGCATGCGATTGCGCTCGATACCGTCGAGCAGGCCGAGCGCTTCCGCCGCAAGCTGATTGCCGCGTGCGTGCGCGCCCAGAATGGGCGGGGCCGTACCGGCGAGGATGGCCGGCCGCGCGTGGACGTGGCGATCATCGGCGCCGGCGCCACGGGCGTGGAGCTGTCCGCCGAGCTGCGCAACACCGCGCACGTGCTCAACGCCTACGGCCTGCACCAGCTGGACCCGCGCCGCGATGTGCGCATCCACGTGATCGAAGCCGGCCCGCGCATCCTGCCGGCGCTGTCCGAGCGCGTGTCCGCCGAAACCACCAAGCTGCTGCGCAAGCTCGACGTGGACGTGCTGACCGCCGAGCGCGTGACGCAGGTCACCGACGACGCCGTGCTCACCGCCAGCGACAAGCGCATCGACGCCGACCTGACGGTCTGGGCGGCCGGCATTACCGCGCCGGGCGTCCTCCGCACGCTCGGCCTGCCAGTCAGCAAGCAGGGCCAGATCGTGGTGGGCCCCACGCTGCAAACCGAGGCCGATCCGGACATCTTCGCGTTCGGCGACTGCGCCAGCTGCCCGTGGCCGGAGAAGCAGACCGCCGTGCCGCCGCGCGCGCAGGCGGCGCACCAGCAGGCCACCTTTCTCTATGACGCGATCCGCGCCCGCATGGACGGCAAGCCGCTGCCGCGGTTTGCGTTCAAGGACTTCGGCTCGCTGGTGTCCCTGGGGCACTTCAGCGCGGTCGGCAGCCTGATGGGCGGGCTGATCGGCGGGTCGATGTTTATCGAGGGGCTGATGGCGCGCTTCATGTACACCTCGCTGTACCGGATGCACGTGCTGGCGCTCCACGGTGCCATCGGCATGGGGCTCGATACGGTGACGCACTGGCTGCGCAGCAAGACCAGCCCGCGCGTGAAGCTGCACTGAGGAGCATTGGGGAGGAAGGGGCGGGGGCGTGGCACGGGGCGGCAAAGTGCGCTTAGAATCGCTGGCGTTGCGTGAGCACCGTATGCGTCACGCCAGCGAACCCAAGGAGCCCGCCCCATGCTGCAGCCCGAAGTGGAAAGCCTCGTCCCCGGCCAGACGTTCGATCGCCGGCGTTTCGTCAAGACCGCGCTGGGCTCCGCCTTCGCGGCGGCGGCCCTGCCGGTGGCGGCCGAAACCATCAAGACCGACTTCAACGGCCTGACCGCCGGCGAAGTGACCATCCCGTCCGGCGGCTTCAACATGCCCGCCTACCGCGCCCAGCCCGAAGGCAAGACCAACCTGCCCGTGGTGCTGGTGATCAGCGAAATCTTCGGCGTGCATGAACACATTGCAGACATTTGCCGACGCTTCGCCAAGCTCGGCTACCTGGCCATCGCGCCGGAACTGTTCGCGCGGCAGGGCGACCCGGGCAGCTTCGGCACGATCCAGGAATTGCAGACCAACATCATCGCCAAGGTGCCGGACGCGCAGGTCATGGGCGACCTGGACGCCGCCAGCACCTGGGCCGGCGCCCATGGCGGCGACCTGAACCGGCTCGGCATCACCGGCTTCTGCTGGGGCGGACGCATCACCTGGCTCTACACCGCCCATAGCCCCCGGGTGAAGGCCGGCGTGGCCTGGTACGGCCAACTGGTAGGCGAGCCGACGCCGCTCAAGCCGCGCAGCGCACTGGAGAGCGTCAACCAACTCCACGCGCCCGTGCTGGGGCTGTACGGCGGCAAGGACACCGGCATCACGCAGGAGCACGTCGCGAAGATGAAGGCCGCGCTGGTAGCGTCGCCCGATGCCAATGCGAAGGCTTCGACGTTCGTGGTCTATCCCGAAGCGGGCCACGCCTTTAACGCCGATTACCGGTCCAGCTATGTGGAAGCTGCCGCCAAGGATGGCTGGCAACGCTGCCTGGCCTGGCTGCGCGCGAACAAGGTGGCCTGAGCGGGAGCGAGCGGGGGCGATTGACCCTGCCCCGAGTTGGACATCGCGGACATTGCAAAGTCGGCGCGGACATACGTACAATGCGGCTTTCCAGTTTTTGCAACCTTGTTGCGTTAATCGGTATGCGGCGGACCTGACAGCCGCATACCGGGCGCCGGGAGCCCATCATCCATTCCACGCTTCTGTACATCCTGCTGGCGGCGACCATTTCGGGCGTCGGGAGCATTCTCGGGGCGGCGCTGCTGTCGCTGACCGTGGCCTCGCGCGTGGTCGAGCGCATGGTGAGCTTCTCGGTAGGGGTGTTGCTCGCCACGGCACTGCTTCACTCGCTGCCCGAGGCGTTCGAGTCCGGCGCAGACCCGCGTGCGCTGTTCGGCACATTGCTGGCCGGCCTGCTGGGCTTCTTCCTGCTGGAGAAGATCTCGTTGCTGCGCCACTCGCACCACCATGAGGGCGACGGGCACCACCATCATCACGGCCATGACCGCGAGGAAGCGGGCCGCAGCGGCCTGACCATCCTCGTCGGGGATACCTTCCACAACTTTGCCGATGGCATCGTGATTGCCGCTGCCTTCCTGGCCGATCCCAAGATCGGCGTGGTGACGGCGCTGGCGATTGCCGCGCATGAGATTCCGCAGGAAGTTGGCGATTTCATCGTGTTGCTCAACGCGGGATTCTCGAAGGCGCGTGCCTTCGCGTTCAACCTGCTGTCGAGCCTGGCGGCCGTGATCGGCGGCGTGGTGGGATATTTCCTGCTGGACCAACTGAGCGGCTGGATTCCGTATGTGCTCGTGATTGCGTCGAGCAGCTTTGTCTATATCGCCGTGAGCGACCTGATGCCGCAGATGCAGCGCAGGCCGCGCCTCAAGGAGTCGGCGGTGCAGGTGGTGCTGGTGGCGGCGGGCATCGCGGCGATCGTGTTCATCACGAACGGCGTGCGCGAGGAGCACGACCACCACCGTGGGACGAAGACGGAGGCGGCGTCGCACTGACGCCGCTTCGCGTATTGGCGCCGGGATTCAGGCGCCGGTCGCTACCGGCCGCTTCGGGTCGGCGCACCACTCGCTCCACGACCCCGGATAGAGCGCCGCGCCGGTCAGGCCAGCCACTTCCATCGCCAGCAGGTTGTGGCAGGCGGTCACGCCGGAGCCGCACTGCATCACCGTATCGGCCGGCGCCTTGCCGGCAAACACCTGGCCGAACTCCGCACGCAGCGTCTCCGCCGGCTTGAAATAGCCGTCCGGGGCGAGGTTGTCTTTGAAGAAGCGATTCACCGCGCCGGGAATATGGCCGCCGACGGGGTCGAGCGTCTCGTTCTCGCCGCGGAAGCGGTCGGCGGCGCGGGCATCCACCACCAGCCGGGACGGGCTGGCGAGATTGGCCAGCAGCGCTTCGGCATCGACGGTCGGCACCAGCGACGCCTTGCGTGACAGGTCACCGCCGGTGCCGTTGTCGGTGTCCGTATCGGGCTCTGGGGTTGCCCCGCGCTCGAGCGGCAGCCCAGCCGCCACCCAGGCATTCTTCCCGCCATCGAGCACCGTCACGGCCCCATGGCCAATCCAGCGCATCAGCCACCAGAGCCGGGCCGCGAACATGCCGCCCTGGGCGTCATAGGCCACGACCAGCGAACCATCGTTCACGCCAAGCGCCCGCAGCCGCGCGGCGAACAGCTCCGCATCGGGCAGCGGATGCCGGCCGTTGAATCCGGTCTTGGGCCCGGACAGTTCGTTGTCGAGGTGGAGGTAGTAGGCCCCCGGCAGGTGGCCCTGGTGATAGGCCTCGCGCCCGGCAGCCGGGTCGGCGAGATCGAACGAGCAGTCGAACAGCACGACGTCGTGGCTGCCCTGGCTAAGCAGCGCATCCAGTTCCGTCGCGGAAATCAGTGGGTTCGGCATTGGCGTTAAGCATCGGGTTGAGCAATGCCGTCAATGCTACACCGCGCGCCGGGTCAACGTCGGCTGGCGCGTCGGCGGAGCAGGCGCCGGACGAGAAGGGCGAGAGCCGTGGCGGCGGCCACGGGGAGGAAGGAAAGGATCAGGTAGTAGTTGGTGGCGAGAGACTCGACATCGTCCATCTGCGGATCCGTCGTCATCCGTCCGATGACATCAGCCACCCACTCCGGGTAGTCAGGGAAGACGTCCGGGTAGTGGCTCCAGGCCATGGCATACAGGAACGTGGCGATCACCAGCCAGATTGCCAGTAGCAAGGCATTGGCGAGCCATTTCATTTGACCACCACTTTCCCATAGGCGCGGAAATCAGCGCCTGGGACAGCACTTCCTCTGGAGCGCTTTCCGCCTGTTTCACGATCGATGATGTAGTACGTGCCGGGTGGGATGGGGCCGAGCTTTACCAGGCAGCTGTTCGCCCGCTTGTTGATATAGGGGGTCTTTCCCGAGAAGGCAGGGAATGAAGCGCTGCCAACGCTAAATGCGCTTATCGGCTGGTCATTCAACACAAAACCGCACTGCTGCATGGCAAAGCTCCGTCGTTGGGTGCGACGGGGGACTCTACCCAGCCACGCTCAGCCCGATCTGACCATCATCAAAGCCGGGCGGGCTTTCAGCGTTCTGCTACACCGCGGGATCGATCAGTGCGGTTTTGCGCGTCGGCGGAGCTTGCGCCGGAGGAACAGGCCAAGTGCCGTCAGGACGGCCACCGGCGGGAACGAGAGGATCAGGTAGTAGTAGGTCGTCAGCGACTCGATGCCCCTTGGCTGATAGTCCCTTGTCAGCCAGTCGATGAAACGGCCCACTGACTCAGGGTATTCAGGGAAATAGTCGGGATAGCGGCTCCATACGAGCCCGTAGATATGCGTGGCGACGACCAGCCAGATCACCAGCAGGACTGTATTGCGGAGCTGACTCATCTGACCACCACTTTTCCGTAAGCGAGGAGCCGTGTTCCCGGGATCGGGAATTTCTTCGAGGCCGTCAGCAAATGACGGATGACGTGGAAGTCAGTAGGGCGCTCGATCGTGATGCAGCCCTTGCTGATGCCACGCCTACCTTTTGGGTGCAACCTAAAGTTGCCTCGACGAATTTCATTGCAAAACGTCCAGTCGTCCATGCGGCCATCGTCGGCGTATAGCGCGAACCAATCCGTTTGGCGTTCGTACCATTCGTAAAACCACCCCAGTCGTCCGCCAGATTCACGATCAACGATGTAGTACGTGCCCGGTGGAATGGGGCCATGGTCTGGAATACAGATGCTCGTTCGCTTGTTGATGTGGGGAGCCAGGCCAGAAAAGGCAGGAAACTCGGCACTTCCTGCACGGAACGCACTCATCGGCTGGTCGTTCAACACCAAACTGCACTGCTGCATGACAAAGCTCCGTCGTTGGGTACGACGGCAGACTCTACTCAGCCAAGCTCAGCCCGATCTGACCATCATCAAAGCCCAGCAGGCTTTCGGCGTTCTGCTACACCTCAGGATGCACTTCCGCCTCCGCCGACTTCACAGGCGTGGCCGGGGTCGGGTGCTTGTCGGTGTCGCGGGCGCGGGTGAGGGTGGTGGCGATGCCGCTGGCGATGATCAGCACCATGCCGAGCCACGAGATCCAGTTGAGCTTGTCGTCCCAGACCAGGATGCCCCAGAGGCTGGAGAACACGATGCCCGCGTACTGGAGGTTGGCGGTCAGGAGGGTATTGCCGCGCTTGTAGGCGCGCGTCATCGAGGTCTGGCCCAGCGTGGCCAGGATGCCGATGGCGAGCAGCAGCCCAGCGCCGTGCCAGGTATGGTGGCTGACGCCGGAGTAGAGCATCCAGACCAGCCCGCAGACCATGCCGACGGCGGAGAAATAGAAGACGATGCGGCCTTCGGGCTCGCCAAGCTGGCCGAGCTGGCGCACCTCCACATAGGCCAGCGCCGTGAACACGCCGGAGATCAGGCCGATGAGGCCGCCGGTCAGCTGGTCCTTGCCGACCGACGGCTGCAGCAGGCAGAGCACCCCGGCGAACGACAGCAGGATCGCGCCGATCAGCTTGCGGTCCGCGCCGCCCGCCGTGCCGGCCAGCGCCGCGCTGGCGCCCAGGATCAGCGCGATCCAGACCGGCGACATGTAGTTCAGCGTCATGGCCGTGGCCAGCGGCAGCAGGGTGATCGAGGTGAACCAGAGTAGCAGGGCGGTCACGCCGAACAGGCTGCGCTTGATGTGCGTGGCCATGTGCGGCGTGCGTACGGAAATGCCTTGCGAGCGCAGCATGATCCACATGATCGTCACACCGATGATGCTGCGATAGAAGACGATTTCGCCGGTGGTGTAGAACTCGGATGCCAGCTTGACGCCCACCCCCATCAAGGAAAAGGCGAAGGCGGCGAACAGCATCCAGAGCGATTGCATGGCGGGGGCGAGAGAGGTGGAACGGCAGCCGGCCGGGCTTCGTGGCGGCCGGCGCAGCGCGGGAAAACCCCGATTCTATCAGTGGCCAGATGGCCACTCCAACGCAAAACGGACCGTTTTCACGGTCCGTTTCGGGCTGGCTACAGGGGTTGGGCGAATAGCGGGCGATAACCGACCACTCACGCCTGCCGGCGCCTCAGCCGGTGTACCGCATGCTCCGTCGATACCACTCGTGGAAGTGCTGCATGCCGTCTTCCATCGGCGACTGGTACGGGCCGGTCTCGCTGACGCCGCGCTTCATCAGTGCCAGGCGGCCAGCGTCCATGCGCTCGGCGATCTCGTCGTCCTCGATGCACGTCTCCATATAGGCGGCGCGCTCGGCCTCGACGAACTCGCGCTCGAACAGCGCGATTTCCTCGGGGTAATAGAACTCCACCACATTGCGGGTCTTGCGCGGACCCACCGGATGCAGCGTCGAGATGACCAGCACGTTCGGGTACCACTCCACCATCACGTTGGGGTAGTAAGTCAGCCAGATCGCGCCGTGCTTGGGCAGCTTGCCGTTGTTGAAGCGCAACACTGCGTCGTGCCACTTCTGGTAAGTCGGGCTACCTGGCCGCTTCAGGCCCTGGTGCAGGCCCACGGTCTGCACACTGTGCCATTCGCCGAACTCCCAGGTCAGGTCGTCGCACGAGACGAAGCTGCCCAGGCCCGGGTGGAACGGCACGACGTGGTAGTCCTCCAGATAGACCTCGATGAAGGTCTTCCAGTTGTAGTCGCACTCGTGCACTTCCACGTGGTCGAGCATGTAGCCGTCGAAGTTCAGGTCCTCGGCCACGCCCATGCGAGCGAGGTCCGCGCGCACATCGCGGGCGCCCTCGAACAGCAGGCCGTTCCAGTTCTGGAGCGGCGACCGGTTCAGGTGGACGCACGGCTGCTGCGCGAAATGCGGCGCGCCGAGCAGGTCACCCTTGAGGTCGTAGGTCCAGCGATGGAGCGGGCAGACGATGTTCTTGGCGTTGCCGCGGCCGTTCAGCATGATGGCCTGACGGTGGCGGCACACATTCGACAGCAGCTCGATGCCGTCCGGATTGCGGACCAGCATGCGGCCCTCGTCCTCGGCGGCGAGCGTGTGGAAATCGCCCGTCTCCGGGACCATCAGCGTATGGCCGACGTATCCCGGGCCTTTCCTGAACAGCAGTTCCAGTTCTTGTTGATGCAGCGCCTCGTCAAAGTAGACATCCACGGGCAACTGCGAATCAGCCGGCGCCAGCTTGAGCGCGGTGCTGAGATTGGACATTATCCCCACTCCCTAGTAACAGGCGAAAGCAGTGAACAACCCAACCATCGAAATATGAAATCGATTTGGGAAACCCTGTCAGACGAGCCGGGCGCGGTCCGGTTCCCCGGCGTGACTGGCCGAAACTTGAGGTTCGGTGCAGGCGGGCACAGGGCGGGAGCTGCGTTACACAAAGCACTTAAAAGCTGGCAACGGGCGACCCCTGGCACGGCGCCGCCGATCTCGCTGACGAGGGCGGAATTGTACCCGAGCCAAAAACTTAAGGGTCTGATTATTTTGCCTTTTTAGCGAAAAAGTCGACCCGGGTCGTCATGGAGGTGCCCTTTGGGGCGCATTCGGAATGACGACCATAGCGCACAAGTCACTTCCGTGAAATGGAGTGATTCATGCATAACATCGCGTGTGCGTGCGCCACGTTGGCGATACGTATCTGCGGCCAAGTCCGGGATTGGCGTAAAATCCCGAATTCCCCTGAACAAGGCCCGACATGCCAAAACCGACGACCGCACAGGTCCAGCCTGACGACGCGCCCGCAGCCGGCGCGCAGCCAGCCTCTTACGAGGCCGCCATGGCGGAGCTGGAAACCCTCGTGGCCAGCATGGAAAGCGGCGAACTGCCCCTCGAGGCCTCTCTCACCGCGTATCGCCGCGGTGCCGAACTGGTGCGCTACTGCCAGCAGAGCCTGGAGCGGGTGGCGCAGCAGGTCAAAGTACTGGAGGGCGACGCGCTGAAGCCGCTGGCTGGCGAGTCCCGTCCTGATAACAACAGCAACGGCACAGATTTCGAATGAGCGATTTCGCTACCTGGATGCGGGCGCAGGGCGCCCGGACCGAGGCCGCCCTGGACTCGGCACTGCCGTCCACGGACACAATTCCACACACCTTGCACGAGGCCATGCGCTATGCTGTCCTCGGCGGTGGCAAGCGGGTGCGCCCGCTGCTGGTACATGCGGCCGGCGAAGTGGCCGGTGCCACACCCGAGGCATGTGACGCGGCAGCCTGCGCGGTGGAGATGATCCACGCCTACTCGCTGGTCCACGACGACATGCCCTGCATGGACGACGACGACCTGCGGCGCGGGCGCCCCACGGTGCACAAGGCCTATGACGAGGCTACCGCGCTGCTGGTGGGTGACGCATTGCAGACCCAGGCGTTCATCCTGCTGGCCCGCACCCCGGCACTGGCGCCCGAAGCGCGCCTGAAGCTGGTGGATGAGCTGGCTGTGGCCTCGGGCTCGGTCGGCATGGCCGGCGGACAGGCCATCGACCTGCAGAACGTGGGCCTGGCGATGTCGCGCGACGCGCTGGAAGCCATGCACCGGATGAAGACCGGCGCCCTGCTGCGCGCGAGCGTGCGCATGGGGGCGTTGTGTGGAAACATCGATCCGGCCGGCCTGGCCGCGCTGGACCGCTATGCGGCCGCCGTGGGATTGGCGTTCCAGGTAGTTGACGATATTCTCGACGTCACGGCCGATACGGCGACCCTCGGCAAGACCGCCGGCAAGGACGCCGCCAATGACAAGCCGACCTATGTGTCGCTGATGGGCCTCGATGCCGCGCGCGAGCTGGCCGCCCAGTTGCGCACCGATGCCCACGAGGCATTGGCGGGATTCGGCACCCGGGCTGGCCGGCTGGCCGAACTGGCCGACCTGATCGTGCTGCGCTCCAATTGAACTGACAAGCCGGACATAGAGAATCCGGCGGCCGAACGGACATCATGACCTACACGCTGCTCAACAAAATCGACGCCCCCGCAGACCTGCGCAAGCTGGATCGCCGCCAGCTCAACACGCTGGCTGACGAACTGCGCGCCTATGTGCTGGAATCGGTCTCCCAGACCGGCGGGCACCTGTCGTCCAACCTCGGCACGGTGGAGCTGACCATTGCGCTCCACTATGTGTTCGATACCCCGTCCGACCGCGTGGTCTGGGACGTGGGCCACCAGAGCTATCCCCACAAGATCCTGACCGGCCGCCGCGACCGCATGTCCACGCTGCGCCAGTACGGCGGTATCTCGGGCTTCCCGCGCCGCGCGGAGAGCGAGTTCGATACCTTCGGTACCGCGCACTCGTCCACCTCGATCTCGGCCGCACTGGGCATGGCCCTGGGCGCCCGCACCAAGGGCGAGAAGCGCGTAGGCATCGCCGTGATCGGCGACGGCGCAATGACCGCCGGCATGGCCTTCGAGGCCATGAACAACGCCGGCGTCTACAAGGACCTGCCGCTGCTGGTGGTGCTGAACGACAACGACATGTCGATCTCGCCGCCGGTGGGCATGCTGAACCGCCACCTCGCGCGCCTGCTCTCCGGCCAGTTCTACGCGGCCACCAAGAAGGGCATCGAGCGCGTGCTGTCGGTGGCGCCGCCGGTGCTGGAATTCGCAAAACGGCTGGAAGAACATGCCAAGGGCATGGTCGTGCCGGCCACGCTGTTCGAGGAGTTCGGCTTCGACTACATCGGCCCGATCGACGGTCACGACCTCGACTCGCTGGTGCCGACGCTCCAGAACATCCGCCAGCGCGCGCTGGAAGGCCACGGCCCGCAGTTCCTGCACGTGGTGACCAAGAAGGGCCAGGGCTACAAGCTGGCCGAAGCCGACCCGATCCTGTACCACGGCCCCGGCAAATTCAATCCGGCCGAGGGCATCCGTCCGTCGGCCAAGCCGTCGCGCAAGACCTACACGCAGGTTTTCGGCGAATGGCTATGCGACATGGCCGCCGCCGACAAGCGCCTGATCGGCGTGACGCCGGCCATGCGCGAGGGCTCGGGCATGGTCGAGTTCGAGAAGCGCTTCCCGGACCGCTACTACGACGTGGGCATCGCCGAGCAGCACGCGGTGACCTTCGCCGGCGGCCTGGCCTGCGAGGGCCTGAAGCCCGTCGTGGCGATCTACTCCACCTTCCTGCAGCGCGGTTATGACCAGCTGATCCACGACGTGGCGCTGCAGAACCTGCCCGTGGTGTTCGCGCTGGACCGCGCCGGCCTGGTGGGCGCCGATGGCGCCACGCACGCCGGTGCCTACGACATCGCCTACCTGCGCTGCATCCCCAATATGATGGTGATGACGCCGGCCGACGAGAACGAGTGCCGCCAGTTGCTGACCACGGCGTTCCAGCAGGATTGCCCGACCGCCGTGCGCTATCCGCGCGGCGCCGGCGCCGGCGTGGCCACCGAGGCCGCACTGACCGCGCTGCCGGTGGGCAAGGGTGAGATGCGCCGCGAGGGCCATGCCCGCGCGGGCCAGCGCGTGGCGTTCCTGGCGTTCGGCTCGATGCTGCACCCGGCACTGGGCGCGGCCGAGGCGCTGGACGCCTCCGTGGCCAACATGCGCTTCGTCAAGCCGCTGGACGTGGAGCTGGTGAAGTCGCTGGCCGCTAACCACGACTACCTCGTGACCGTGGAAGAGGGCAGCACGATGGGCGGTGCCGGCAGCGCGGTGCTTGAGGCGCTGGCCGAGGCCGGCATCGACATTCCGGTGCTGGTGCTGGGCCTGCCCGACAAGTTCATCGATCATGGCGATCCGGCGTTCCTGCTGTCGCAGTGCGGCCTCGACGCCGCCGGCATCGAGCGTTCTGTGCGCGAGCGCTTCGCCATCGCCGAGGCGCCCGTCAAGGTCGCCACGCCGCGCGTGGCCTGACCCGCACGGCATTACCAGGCAGTAAAAGCCGGCGCGGCTCATCCCGCGCCGGTTTCTTTTTTCACACTCGTTGCGCGGGGGATGACCGCCGCGACCGTAAAGGAAACCGTAGATGAACGACATCAATCCCGCCTTCGTCATGCCCGACGTGCAGTCGAGCGTCGATACCCGCCAGATCGTGATCCAGCGCGTGGGCGTCAAGGGCGTACGCTATCCGCTCACGCTGAAGACCCCGGCCGGCGTAGTGGCCACCGTGGGCACCTTCGATCTCGATGTGCGCCTGCCGGCGGACCAGAAGGGCACGCATATGTCGCGCTTCGTGGCGCTGCTCGAGGACTACCGCGCCCCGCTCGACCTGGCCGCATTCCGCACGCTGCTGGACGACATGCTGGTGCGCCTGGAAGCCGACGCCGGCCGCATCGAGGTCACGTTCCCGTACTTCATCTCGAAGACCGCGCCGGTGTCCGGCGTGGAATCGCTGATGGACTACGCGGTCACGCTGACCGGCGAGGTCCGCGACGGCCAATCGCGCCTGTGGCTGACCGCGCTGGTGCCGGTGACCAGCCTGTGCCCGTGCTCGAAGAAGATCTCGCAGTACGGCGCGCACAACCAGCGCTCGCACATCACGATGCGCGTGGAACTGGCTGGCGACCTGCCCGTGGAAGCGCTGGTGCGCATGGCCGAGGAAGAGGCGTCGTGCGAGCTGTGGGGCCTGCTCAAGCGCCCCGACGAGAAGTTCGTGACCGAGCGCGCCTACGAGAACCCGAAGTTCGTCGAGGACCTCGTGCGGGACATCGCAATGCGGCTCAATGCCGATGCGCGGATCGTTGCCTACACGCTGGAAGCGGAGAATTTCGAGTCGATCCACAATCACAGCGCCTACGCCGTGATCGAGCACGACAAGCGGCAGCCCGCCTGAGCGCGTCGTCGCAAAGAAAAAAGCCACCCTCGTGAACTGACCCCCTAAAGTTGGACGGTCGGTGACGCTAGGCGCCGGAGGGCTGAGTCCTGTATTGCACGGGACTCAGCCCTTTTAGTTTGAGCTTGATACGGTCGTAGTTGTAGTAGCGGATGTAGCGCGCTAGTCCGGTCTTGAGCTCGTCCACGCTGGCAAACTCGTTCAGGTGGAAGTATTCAGCCTTGAGCGTGCCGAAGAAGCTTTCCATGGCGGCATTGTCAAGGCAGTTTCCCTTGCGGGACATACTTTGCGTCACAGCATGCTCCTTGAGCATGCGCCGATAGG
>NZ_CAJPVH010000040.1 GCF_905397395.1 Cupriavidus campinensis | reverse complement strand
GGCGCGCTGCCGGCGCTGGACTCGCGCGCGCTGTGCCTGCTGCGCGAAACGCTGGCCCGCCACGACGGGCTGGCCGACTTCGCCTTCGCCATGCAGGGGCTGGGCTCGGGCGCGATCACGCTGGCCGGCAGCGACGCCGTGCGCGCCCATTACCTGCCGCGCGTGGCGCGCGGGGAGGCCATTGCCGCGTTCGCACTGTCCGAGCCCGAGGCTGGCTCCGATGTGGCGGCAATGCAATGCAGCGCGCGGCTGGCCGAGGACGGCAGCCACTACGTGCTGAACGGCAGCAAGACGTGGATTTCGAACGGCGGCATCGCCGATTTCTACTGCGTGTTTGCCCGCACCGGCGAGGCACCGGGCGCGCGCGGCATCACCGCCTTCGTGGTGGATGCCGACACGCCGGGCCTGCGCATTGCCGAGCGGATCGACGTGATCGCCCCGCACCCGCTGGCCACGCTGCAATTCGACAACTGCCGCGTGCCCGTGGGCCAGCGGCTGGGCGAGCCGGGGCAGGGCTTCAAGGTGGCGATGATGACGCTCGACATCTTCCGCGCCTCGGTGGCGGCGGCCGCGCTGGGCTTCGGCCGGGCCGCGCTGGACGATGCGCTGGCGCGCGCCACCAGCCGCCCGATGTTCGGCGGCGTGCTGGCGGACCTGCAACTGACCCAGGCCGCCATCGGCGACATGGCTACGGCAGTGGACGCCGCCGCGCTGCTCACCTACCGCGCCGCGTGGCTGCGCGACGTGCGGGGCGTGCGCACCACCCGGGAAGCGGCGATGGCCAAGATGGTGGCCACCGAGAACGCCCAGCAGGTCATCGACCGTGCCGTGCAGATGTTTGGCGGGCTCGGGGTGAAGGTCGGCACGCGCGTGGAAAGCCTGTATCGCGAGATCCGTTCGCTGCGGATCTATGAAGGCGCCACCGAGGTGCAGAAGCTGATCATCGCGCGCGAGACGCTGGCCGCGGCCGAGCGCAGCCGGTCGTAAATCGACGAAAACAGGAGAGACAAGCATGGCCGCCCCCGCCCCTGCCGCTTCCACTTCCACGACTTCCACGCGCGATACCGTGGTCGATACCTTCGCCCGCGACCGCCTGCCGCCACCGGCGCAATGGCCCGAATTCCGCTTCAACGCCGACACCACCTATCCGGCGCGGGTGAACGCCGCCGAGGCGCTGGTGGACCACCACGTGGCAGCCGGGCAGGGCGCCCGCGTGGCCATACGGCACGAGCGCGACGGCCGCATCGAGACCGTGACCTATGCCGAGCTGGCCGCGCTGGTCAGCCGCATCGCCCATGTGCTGGTGGAGGATATGGCGCTGGTGCCCGGCAACCGCGTGCTGCTGCGCGGGCCGAACAACCTGATGATGGCGGCCTGCTGGCTGGCCACGCTGAAGGCCGGGCTGATCGCCGTGCCGACCATGCCGCTGCTGCGCGCGAAGGAGCTGAAGCAGGTCATCGACAAAGCCGAGGTGGGCGCGGCGCTCTGCGATGCCCGGCTTCAGGCCGAACTCGATGCCAACCGGCTGGCCGGCGGCGAGCACTTCTGCCCCAGCCTGAAGACGGTGCGCTACTTCAACGGCACCGGCCCGGACGCGCTGGAGACGGCGCTGGCCGGCAAGCCCGACACCTTCACCGCCTGCGACACCGCCGCCGACGACACCTGCCTGATCGCCTTCACCAGCGGCACCACCGGCCAGCCCAAGGGCACGATGCACTTCCACCGCGACGTGCTGGCGATGTGCGACCTGTTCCCGCGCCACGTGCTCAAGCCCACGGCGGACGACATCTTCTGCGGCACGCCGCCGCTGGCGTTCACCTTCGGGCTGGGTGGGATGCTGTGTTTTCCGCTGCGGATCGGGGCGAGCACGGCGCTGGCCGAGAAGCTCACGCCCGAGACGCTGCTGAAGTTGATCCAGGATCACCGCGCGACCATCGTCTTCACGGCTCCGACCTTCTATCGCCAGATGGCCACGCTGGCGCCGCAGTTCGACCTCTCCAGCCTGAAGAAGAGCGTCTCCGCCGGCGAGGCGCTGCCGGACGCCACGCGCCAGGCGTGGAAGGCGGCCACCGGCATCGAGATGACCGATGGGCTGGGCGGCACTGAAATGATGCACATCTTCATCTCCAGCGCCGGCGCCGACGTGCGCCCCGGCGCGGTGGGCCGCGTGGTGCCGGGCTACGAGGCCCGCATCGTCGATGAAGCCATGCAGCCGGTGCCGCCGGGTACGGTCGGCAAGCTGGCCGTGCGCGGGCCCACGGGCTGCCGCTACCTGGACGACCCGCGCCAGGCCAACTACGTGCGCGATGGCTGGAACCTGCCGGGCGATACCTTCATGGCCGACGCCGATGGCTACTACTTCTATCAGGCGCGCTCGGACGACATGATCATCTCGGCCGGCTACAACATCGCCGGACCCGAGGTGGAAGGCACGCTGATGCGCCACGAGGCCGTGGCCGAGTGCGGCGTGGTGGGCGCGCCGGACCCGGAGCGCGGGCAGGTGGTGATGGCCTACGTGGTGCTGCGCCCCGGCGTGGAGCCGGGCGACGCCACGCGCGCCGCGCTGCAGGACTACGTGAAGCGCGAGATCGCGCCTTATAAATACCCACGCCGGATCGAGTTCGTGGCCGCGCTGCCGCGTACCGAGACGGGCAAGCTGCAACGGTTCCGGCTGCGCCAGCTGGCCGCCGGGGCGGAGGGCGGCCAGCCATGAGCGAGGTATTCCGCAACACGGTGCGGGTGCGCTTCAAGCACTGCGACACGGCCGGCATCGTGTTCTATCCGCGCTACTTCGAGATGCTGAACGACTTGATCGAGGACTGGTTCGCCGATGGGCTCGACTGGCCGTTCGACGCCATGCATCTCGCCGGCCACGCCGGCGTGCCGACCGCCGAACTGCAATGCCGCTTCACAGCGCCGAGCCGGCTGGGCGAGTTGCTGACGCGCGAGTTGCGCGTGACGCACATCGGACGGACCAGCTTCGCCATCGACACCCGCTTTGGCGGGCCGGACGGCAGCACCCGCCTGACGGTGGCGCAGCGGCTCGTCTGCGTCGATACCCAAACCATGACGCCAACGCCGCTGCCCGACCGGGTACGCACCGCGATGGCGCGCTACCTTCATTCCCACGCATAACCGGATCGTCATATGTTGAAAACGCTGCAACCGCCCGACTGGGCACCGCCCCGGGGCTACGCCAACGGCATCCTTGCCGAGATGACGGTCGGCAGCCGCCTGATCTTCGTCGGCGGCCAGATCGGCTGGAATGCCCAGTGCGAGTTCGAGACCGACGACTTCGCGCTCCAGGTGGCGCAGACCCTGCGCAATATCGTGGCGGTGCTGGCGGCGGGCGGGGCGCGCCCCGAGCACATCGCGCGCATGACCTGGTACGTGAAGGACAAGGCCGCGTACGTGGGCGCCTACAAGGACATCGGCCAGCACTATCGGGAAATCATCGGCCGGCACTTCCCGGCGATGACGGCGGTGGAGGTGGCGGATCTCGTGGAGCCGCGCGCCCAGGTGGAGATCGAGGTCACGGCGGTGGTGCCGGCGGCTGTGTCGGCAGGTTAGTGGCGGCGCTATATATAACCGATCACGGCAGGGCTTGCCATCGCAAGTCCTTGAAAACTTGAGAAATTGGGCACGGCGGGATATAATTCGAAAGTTTCGCTTTCAGAACCCTTCACCCTAGCGCCTACCGTATTCCACCTTCCGCCGCCCCATCCGCGCGCGCCGTTCGTGCACTGCACAAAGTGACGAATGAGACGCAGTCGGCCGGTCCCTCGCCCATGCGCGCGAGGCGCCGCCCCGGGGCACGAGGCGTTGAGCAGGTCGGTCACGGGGTGAGTCCAGCAGGAGCCTACCCGTGTTACCGTCTTTTCCGTCCGCCATTCTCGCGCTTGCAGACGGCACGGTCTTTCGTGGCTATTCCATCGGCGCTTCCGGCCATACCATCGGCGAAGTGGTGTTCAACACCGCTATCACCGGTTACCAGGAAATCCTCACCGACCCGAGCTATTCCCGGCAGATCGTCACGCTGACGTATCCGCATATCGGCAATGTCGGGGTGAATCGTGAGGACGTCGAAGCCACGAAAGTCCATGCCGCCGGCCTGATCATCAAGGATCTGCCGATTCTGGCCTCGAGCTTCCGCAAGGAACACACGCTCGCCCACTACCTCAAGCAGGAAAAGGTGGTGGCCATCGCCGGCATCGATACCCGCAAGCTGACCCGTATCCTGCGCGAGAAGGGTGCCCAGAACGGCTGCATCCTGGCTGGCGAGGACAACGTCCAGAAGGCTATCGACCTGGCCCGCTCGTTCCCCGGCCTGGCCGGCATGGACCTGGCCAAGGTGGTGTCGGTCAAGGAACCGTATGAATGGACCCAGAACGAGTGGAAGCTCGGCGAGGGCTACGGCAAGCTGGACAAGCCGCAGTTCCACGTGGTGGCCTATGACTACGGCGTCAAGTTCAACATCCTGCGCATGCTGGCCGAGCGCGGCTGCAAGGTCACGGTGCTGCCGGCCCAGGCCAGCGCCGCCGACGCCCTGGCGCTGAATCCGGACGGCATCTTCCTGTCCAACGGCCCCGGCGACCCCGAGCCGTGCGACTACGCCGTGGCCGCCACGCGCGAGTTCATCGCACGCGGTATCCCCACCTTCGGCATCTGCCTGGGTCACCAGATCATGGCGCTGGCCGTGGGCGCCAAGACCCTCAAGATGAAGTTCGGCCACCATGGCGCGAACCATCCGGTCAAGGACATGGATGATGGTCGTGTGGTGATTACGTCGCAAAATCACGGTTTCGCCGTGGATGCGGCCACGCTGCCGGCCAACGTGCGCGTCACGCACACGTCGCTGTTCGACGGCTCGCTGCAGGGCTTCACGCTGACGGACAAGCCGGCGTTCTGCTTCCAGGGTCACCCGGAAGCCTCGCCCGGCCCGCACGACGTGGCCTACCTGTTCGACCGCTTCATCAAGCTGATGAAGGGCGCGAAGCAGTAAGCCGCCGCGAACGAGAACAAGGACACAGCGAGAAACCATGAACGCGTTCATGCACGCCAGCCTGGGCATTACCGATTTCTGGACCTTTGTGCTCGGCACGATCTTCATCGTGCTGCTGCCGGGGCCGAACTCGATGTACGTGCTGTCGGTGGCCGCCCAGCGTGGCGTGCGCGCCGGCTACCGGGGGGCGTGCGGCGTGTTCCTGGGCGACCTGATCCTGATGGTGCTGTCGGCTGCGGGGGTGGCGTCGCTGCTCAAGGCCAGCCCGGCGCTGTTCTACGTGGTCAAGACCATCGGTGCGGCCTACCTGGCCTGGATCGGCTTCCAGATGCTGCGCGGCGCGCTGCGCAGCTGGTCGCAGCGGGGCGAGCCCGGGCAGCCGGCGACGGCAGTGCCGGTCGAGCGCACCACGGACCCGTTCGGCAAGGCGCTCGTCATCAGCCTGCTGAACCCGAAGGCCATCCTGTTCTTCATCTCGTTCTTTATCCAGTTCGTGGACCCGCAGTTCGCGCGCCCGGTGCTGTCGTTCGTGGCGCTGGGGCTGGTCTGCCAGATCTGCAGCTTTGCCTACCTGACCACCATCATCCTTGTGGGCGCGCGGCTTGCCGAAGCGTTCCGCCGGCGCCGCAGGCTGTCGGCAGGCATGGCGAGCGGCGTGGGAGCCATGTTCATCGGCTTCGGCGCGAAGCTGGCAACGGCCACGCTGAACTGATCCGGCGAGTCGCAATAACCTGAATATCCGGCGCGGCGCGCGACACCTTCGCGCACCGGCCACCAAAGAGAGCGTGCAATGCCAAAACGCACAGACATCAAGAGCATCCTCATCATCGGCGCGGGCCCCATCATCATCGGGCAGGCGTGCGAATTCGACTACTCCGGCGCCCAGGCCTGCAAGGCCCTGCGCGAAGAGGGCTACAAGGTCATCCTGGTCAATTCGAACCCGGCGACCATCATGACGGACCCGAATACGGCCGACGTGACCTACATCGAGCCCATCACCTGGGAGGTGGTCGAGCGCATCATCGAGCGCGAGCGTCCCGATGCGATCCTGCCGACCATGGGCGGCCAGACCGCGCTGAACTGCGCGCTGGACCTGCATCGCCATGGCGTGCTGGACAAGTACAAGGTGGAGCTGATCGGCGCGTCGCCGGAAGCCATCGACAAGGCCGAGGACCGCCAGAAGTTCAAGGACGCGATGACCAAGATCGGTCTCGGTTCGGCAAAGTCTGGTATCGCGCACTCGATGGACGAGGCCGTGGCCGTGCAGTCGCGCATTGCAGCGGACACCGGCACGACGGGCTACCCGATCGTGATCCGCCCGTCGTTCACGCTGGGCGGCTCAGGCGGCGGCATTGCCTACAACCGCGAGGAATTCGAGGAAATCTGCAAGCGCGGCCTGGACCTGTCGCCGACGCGCGAGCTGCTGATCGAGGAATCGCTGCTGGGCTGGAAGGAATACGAGATGGAAGTGGTCCGCGACAAGGCGGACAACTGCATCATCATCTGCTCGATCGAGAACCTGGACCCGATGGGCATCCACACCGGCGACTCGATCACCGTGGCCCCGGCGCAGACGCTGACCGACAAGGAATACCAGATCCTGCGTAACGCCTCGCTGGCCGTGCTGCGCGAGATTGGCGTGGATACGGGCGGCTCGAACGTGCAGTTCTCGATCAACCCGGCGGACGGCCGCATGATCGTGATCGAGATGAACCCGCGCGTGTCGCGTTCGTCGGCACTGGCCTCGAAGGCCACCGGCTTCCCGATCGCCAAGGTGGCGGCCAAGCTGGCCGTGGGCTACACGCTGGACGAGCTGAAGAACGAGATCACCGGCGGCCAGACCCCGGCGTCGTTCGAGCCGTCGATCGACTACGTGGTCACCAAGGTGCCGCGTTTCGCCTTCGAGAAGTTCCCGCAGGCCGACAGCCACCTGACCACGCAGATGAAGTCCGTGGGCGAGGTGATGGCCATGGGCCGCACCTTCCAGGAGTCGTTCCAGAAGGCGCTGCGCGGCCTGGAAGTGGGCGTGGACGGCCTGGACGAGAAGTCGACCGACCGCGACGAGGTGGTGGAAGAGATCGGCGAAGCCGGCCCGGACCGCATCTGGTACGTGGGCGACGCGTTCCGCCTGGGCATGTCGCTCGAGGAAGTGCATGCCGAGACCGCCATCGACCCGTGGTTCCTGGCCCAGATCGAGGACATCGTGAAGACTGAGTCCATCGTGCGCAACCGCACGCTGGCCAGCCTGTCGACGCCTGAACTGCGCCTGCTCAAGCAGAAGGGTTTCTCGGACCGCCGCCTGGCGAAGCTGCTCAAGACCGACGCCAAGTCGGTGCGCGAGGCGCGGATCGCCCAGAACGTGCGTCCGGTCTACAAGCGCGTGGACACCTGCGCGGCCGAGTTCGCCACCAACACCGCCTACATGTACGGCACGTACGAAGCCGAACACGGCGAGTGCGAGGCCGAGCCGACCGCCAACAAGAAGATCATGGTGCTGGGCGGTGGCCCGAACCGGATCGGCCAGGGCATCGAGTTCGACTATTGCTGCGTGCACGCCGCGCTGGCGCTGCGCGAAGACGGGTACGAGACCATCATGGTCAACTGCAACCCGGAAACCGTGTCGACCGACTATGACACCTCGGACCGCCTGTACTTCGAGCCGCTGACGCTGGAAGACGTGCTGGAAATCGTCGACAAGGAAAAGCCGGTCGGTGTGATCGTCCAGTACGGCGGCCAGACCCCGCTGAAGCTGGCGCTGGACCTGGAAGCCAACGGCGTGCCCATCATCGGCACCAGCCCGGACATGATCGACGCCGCGGAAGACCGCGAGCGCTTCCAGAAGCTGCTGCAGGAACTGGGCCTGCGCCAGCCGCCGAACCGCACCGCGCGGGCCGAGGACGAGGCGCTGCGCCTGGCCGAGGAAATCGGCTACCCGCTGGTGGTGCGCCCGTCGTACGTGCTGGGTGGCCGCGCGATGGAAATCGTGCACGAGCCGCGTGACCTCGAGCGCTACATGCGCGAGGCCGTGAAGGTGTCGCATGACTCCCCGGTGCTGCTGGACCGCTTCCTGAACGACGCGATCGAATGCGACGTGGACGCGCTGAGCGACGGCCAGCGTGTGTTTATCGGCGGCGTGATGGAGCACATCGAGCAGGCTGGCGTGCACTCGGGCGACTCGGCTTGCTCGCTGCCGCCGTACTCGCTCTCGCAGGCTACCGTGGACGAGCTGAAGCGCCAGACTGCCGCCATGGCCAAGGCGCTGAACGTGATCGGCCTGATGAACGTGCAGTTCGCCATCCAGCAGCACAATGGCGAAGACACCGTGTACGTGCTGGAAGTGAACCCGCGCGCCTCGCGGACCGTGCCGTATGTGTCGAAGGCTACCGGCCTGTCGCTGGCGAAGATCGCCGCGCGCTGCATGGCCGGCCAGTCGCTGGACTCGCAGGGTATCGGCGAAGAGGTGGTGCCGCCGTACTTCAGCGTCAAGGAAGCCGTGTTCCCGTTCAACAAGTTCCCGGGCGTGGACCCGGTGCTTGGACCCGAGATGCGCTCCACCGGTGAAGTGATGGGCGTGGGCAAGGTGTTCGGCGAGGCACTGTTCAAGAGCCAGCTGGCTGCCGGTTCGCGCCTGCCCGAGAAGGGCACCGTGCTGATCACCGTCAAGGACAGCGACAAGCCGCGCGCCGTGGGCGTGGCCCGCATGCTGCACGACCTGGGCTACCCGATCGTCGCCACGCGCGGCACGGCGTCGGCCATCGAGGCGGCGGGCATCCCGGTGCGCGTGGTCAACAAGGTCAAGGATGGCCGTCCGCACATCGTGGACATGATCAAGAACGGCGAACTGGCGCTGGTGTTCACCACGGTGGACGAGACGCGCACGGCTATCGCCGATTCGCGTTCGATCCGCATTGCCGCGCTGGCTGGCCGGGTGCCTTACTACACCACCATTGCCGGCGCCCGCGCCGCAGTGGAGGGCCTGAAGCACATGCAAAGCCTGGAGGTCTACGACCTGCAGAGCCTGCACAAGCAACTGGCCTGATTGCTGCGCTGCCAGACCCGCCGGGTTGATACCGGCGGGCTTTCTGGCCTACACTACGTCGAATTCGTCGATTGAACGGCCTTCGGGCCGTTCGGTCCTATCCGAAAGCCGCGGTCGAGCGGAAGTGCTTCCGGCAACCTTGCCGGGAGCATGGCTCCAGCTCCGCTGCGGCTCATTTTTTTGTTGAACGAGATATGAGCACCATTCCGATTACCAAGCGTGGCGCTGAACTCCTGAAGGAAGAACTGCAGCGCCTCAAGGCCGTCGAACGTCCCGCGGTGATCACGGCGATCTCCGAAGCCCGCGCGCAGGGCGATCTGTCGGAAAACGCCGAGTACGACGCCGCCAAGGAAAAGCAGGCCTTTATCGAAGGCCGCATCCTGGAAGTGGAGTCGAAGCTGTCGGCTGCCCAGGTTATCGATCCGACCCAGCTCGACACGGACGGCCGCATCGTCTTTGGCGCCACTGTGGACCTGGAAGACCTGGGATCGGGCAAGGCCGTGAGCTACCAGATCGTCGGCGACGACGAAGCCGACCTCGACAGCGGCAAGATTTCGGTCAGCTCGCCCATCGCCCGGGCCCTGATCGGCAAGTTCGAAGGCGACGTGGCCGTCGTGCTGGCCCCGGGTGGCGAGCGCGAATACGAAGTGATCACCGTCCGCTACGTCTGACGGGCGCCCACACGTGTTCTCCTCCTCATATTCGAACCTGCCGCCGCTGCCACACCGGATTTTCCTGCTGCTGACCGTCGTCTGGGCAGGCAGTTTGTGGACAGTAGGCTACATGGTGGCGCCGACGCTGTTTTCGGTGCTGCCGAGCCGCGAGATGGCGGGCATGATTGCCGGCCACCTGTTCCGGACCGAGGCGATCCTCGGCATCACGGTAGGCGTGCTGCAACTGGTCTTGTGCAATGTGATGATCCGCCGTGGCGCCCAGCGCTATCGCACGCTGCGCTGGATCGTGCTGGCCATGCTGGTTTGCGTGCTGGCTGGCTACTTCGGCGTGCAGCCGTTCATGGAAGGGCTCAAGGTCCGCGCGCAGGCGCTGAACCTGGGCGTCTCCGAATCGCCGTTCAAGGGCCAGTTCGGCATGCTGCACGGCGTGTCGAGCGTCATCTACCTCGTGCAGAGCATCCTGGCGCTGGTGCTGGTGTGGCGCGCTGCGGCGCCGCGTTCGGCCGGGGAATAAAAAAACGCCCGCGCAAGCGGGCGTTCTTCAGGCCAGAACAGGCAGGGCAGGGCGGATCAGCCCAGCGCCTTCTTCTTCTGGCTGCTGGGGCGGGCGCGCAGGCGCTTGACGTTGCCGCCCTGGGTCACGCGCTCGTTGCCGAGTACGGTCACTTCCTTGCGGGTAGGCCGGCGGTTCGGCGCAGCGCTGGGCTTGCGGACCGTCACGGTGCGCGGCGCGGCGCCAGTGGTCGGACGGCGCGGGGCCATGCGACCCAGTTCCTCGGGCCGGTTCTCTTCCAGGCGGGCCGGACCCGGACGCCAGATCACGAGCAGCTTGCCGATATGCTGGATGGGTGCAGCGTCGAGTTCGTCGCAGATGGCTTCATAAATGGCGATGCGCGTGGCGCGCTCGTCGCCGAATACACGGATCTTGATCAGATCGTGAGCCGCCAGGCTCCGGTCGATCTCGGCCAGGACCGCGCGGGTCAGGCCTTCCGCGCCGACCATGACCACGGGGTTCAGACCGTGGGCGCGGGCGCGGAGGGAGGAGCGTTGGGCAGGTATCAGTTCTAGTGCGGGCATGTCAGGGCGCAAAGCGGAATGGCGCGTATTATCCGCCAAAATGGCGCCGGCAGGCGGTAAATATCAGCAAAAAATGGCAAAGAACAAGTTTAATCACGCGTGGTTGCATGACCACATCAACGATCCCTACGTGAAAATGGCCCAGCGCGAGGGCTATCGCGCCCGTGCGGCCTACAAGCTCAAGGAGATCGACGAGCAGGACAAGCTGATCCAACCGGGCCACGTCATTGTCGACCTTGGCGCCGCCCCGGGCAGCTGGAGCCAGTACGCCCGTAACCGGCTGGCAGCGTCGCCGCGCGCCAAGGATGGCAAGATCGACGGGGCGGTGATCGCCATCGACCTGTTGCCGATGGAACCTGTCGCCGACGTCACTTTTATCCAGGGTGACTTCCGCGAGGAATCGGTATTCCGGGAGTTCGAGGAGGTGGTCCTGGCCGCTTCCGGCGGCACCCGTATCGACCTTGTTATCTCGGACATGGCCCCCAATTTGTCCGGTGTGTCTTCGTCCGATTCGGCCCGGATCGAATATTTGTGCGATCTGGCCCTCGAATTCGCCCAGGCGCACCTGAAACCCGAGGGATCGTTGCTGGTAAAGTGCTTCCACGGCAGCGGTTACAGCCAGATCGTGGAGAAATTCAAGCGCCAATTCAAGGTAGTCGCCAAGCGCAAGCCCAAGGCGTCGCGCGACAAGTCTTCAGAAACCTTTATTCTTGGGCGTTACCTGAAGTCGGTGGACTGAAACGTGCGCCGGACACCCCGGGCGGCTTGCCGGCATGGGGCGCCTCGGGCACTATCGGGACCATAGATTCAGAGATTCCCTGCGGGGGCGGGGGCTGCATTACAATGCAATGCAGCTATCCCGTTGGCAAGGCAATTGCAAAGGAGTTCGGCCTTGAATAACAACCTGTTTCAAAAGGCGGCAATCTGGCTCGTAATCGCGCTGGTATTGTTCACCGTCTTCAAGCAGTTCGACAAACCACGTGCCCAGGACGGTGTCACCTATTCGCAGTTCATGGATGACGCCAAGAACGGCAAGGTGAGCCGCGTCGACGTGCAGGGCCGTAATCTCGTGGTCTCGCCCAAAGAGGGCGCCAAGTACACGATCATTTCGCCGGGCGACATCTGGATGGTCGGCGACCTGATGAAGTATGGCGTCCAGGTAACCGGCAAGGCCGACGACGAGCCGAACGTGCTGGTCCAGGCCCTGTACTACCTCGGGCCGACCTTGCTGATCATCGTCTTCTGGTTCTACATGATGCGGCAGATGCAGGGCGGCGGGAAAGGCGGTGCCTTCTCCTTCGGCAAGTCCCGTGCGCGCCTGATCGACGAAAACCAGAATGCCGTCACGTTCTCGGACGTGGCCGGCTGCGACGAGGCCAAGGAGGAAGTGGTCGAACTGGTCGACTTCCTCAAGGATCCGCAGAAATTCCAGAAGCTGGGCGGCCGCATTCCGCGCGGCGTGCTGCTGGTTGGCCCTCCGGGTACCGGCAAGACGCTGCTGGCGCGTGCCATCGCCGGCGAGGCCAAGGTGCCGTTCTTCAGCATTTCCGGTTCGGACTTCGTTGAAATGTTTGTCGGCGTGGGCGCGGCCCGCGTGCGCGACATGTTCGAGAACGCCAAGAAGCAGGCGCCCTGCATCGTGTTCATCGATGAAATCGACGCGGTCGGTCGCCATCGCGGCGCCGGCATGGGCGGCGGCAACGACGAGCGCGAGCAGACGCTGAACCAGATGCTGGTCGAGATGGATGGCTTCGAGGCCAACTCGGGCGTCATCGTGATCGCCGCGACCAACCGCGCCGACGTGCTGGACAAGGCGCTGCTGCGTCCGGGCCGTTTCGACCGCCAGGTCTACGTGGGCCTGCCGGACATCCGCGGCCGCGAGCAGATCCTGAAGGTGCATATGCGCAAGGTGCCGATCGGCAACGACGTGGACGCGTCGGTGATCGGTCGCGGTACCCCGGGCTTCTCGGGTGCCGACCTGGCCAACCTGGTCAACGAGGCCGCACTGTTCGCCGCCCGCCGCAACAAGCGCGTGGTGGACATGCAGGACTTCGAGGACGCCAAGGACAAGATCTTCATGGGCCCGGAGCGCAAGTCGACGGTCATGCGCGAGGAAGAGCGCAAGGCCACGGCTTACCACGAGTCCGGCCACGCGGTGGTGGCCAAGCTGCTGCCGAAGGCCGATCCGGTGCACAAGGTCACGATCATGCCGCGCGGCTGGGCGCTGGGCGTGACCTGGCAGCTGCCGGAGCATGACAAGTATTCGAAGTACAAGGACAACATGCTCGACGAGATCGCGATTCTCTTCGGCGGCCGTGCGGCGGAGGAGGTCTTCCTCAACGCCATGAGCACGGGGGCGTCCAACGACTTCGAGCGCGCCACCAAGATCGCCCGCGATATGGTGACCCGTTTCGGCATGAGCGATTCGCTCGGCGCCATGGTGTATGTCGATACGGAGCAGGACGGCATGTTCGGCAAGCTCTCGTCGAAGACCGTGTCCGAGGCCACCCAGCAGAAGGTTGACGGCGAGATCCGTCGCATCATCGACGAACAGTACGCGTTGGCCAAGCGCCTGCTCGAAGATCACCGCGACAAGGTCGAGGCGATGACCAGCGCCCTGATGGAGTGGGAAACGATCGACGCCGACCAGGTGAACGACATCATGGCGGGCAAGCCGCCGCGTCCGCCGCGTGGCGTGTCGGGCCAGAACGGTGGTGGCAACACGCCTCCGGGCGGTTCGCCGGTGGCGCCGACCAACGCGCCCGCCACGGCCTGATCGCGATTGCCCTGCCTTCGCAGGCGGGCAGTTCAGAAGCCGGTGCCCTGCGCACCGGCTTTTTCCATTCCAGGACACCAGATCTTGTCGACCGAGTTCTTCCAGTGCGGGCGCTACCGCTTCGCCCGCAACCGCCGCCCGCTGGTGATGGGCATCCTCAACGTCACGCCTGATTCGTTCTCCGACGGTGGCCAGCATGCGGGCCGCGACGCGGCCCTGCGCCACGCGGAGCAGATGATCGCCGAAGGCGTGGACATCATCGATATTGGCGGGGAATCCAGCCGCCCGGGTTCGGCGGCGCTGCCACTGGACCAGGAACTGGCCCGCGTGATGCCGATCGTCGAGGCCCTGGCGGCGTGTGGCAAACCGTTGTCGATCGACACCTACAAGCCCGAAGTCATGCGTGCGGCACTGGCGGGCGGAGCGGATCTGATCAACGATATCTGGGGTTTCCGCATGCCGGGCGCGGTGGAAGCCGTGTCCGGCGCGGCGGCGGGGCAGGCGGGCCTGTGCGTGATGCACATGCAGCGTGACCCGCAGACCATGCAGGAAGACCCGCAGTACGCGGACGTGGTGGCCGAGGTGGAGGAATTCCTGCGCGAACGGGTGTCAACCCTGCGTGCGGCGGGCGTGGACGACACGCGTATTTCGCTCGATCCGGGGTTTGGATTTGGCAAGACGCCGGATCATAATCTCCGTCTGCTCGGCCAAATGCCGCGCCTGGCCGTGGACGGCCTGCCGATCCTGGCCGGGCTCTCGCGCAAGTCGACGCTTGGCGCCATTCTCGGTGGCAGGCCGCCGCAGCAGCGCGTGGCCGCCAGCCTGGCGGCGGCCGTGTGCGCGGCGGAGCGGGGCGCATTTATCGTGCGGGTGCACGACGTGGAACAGACGGTGGACGCCATCAAGACCTGGTGGGCGATTCGCCATGAATCAGTTGCCGGTACAGGGCAATCGGGAGAATGAAACAGATGACGCGCAAGTATTTCGGGACAGATGGCGTGCGGGGTCGGGTTGGTGAAGCGCCGATCACGCCGGATTTCGTGATGCGACTGGGCTATGCCGCCGGCAAGGTGCTGGCGCTGGGCCAGAAGACCAGCCAGGGCCGGCCGACCGTGCTGATCGGCAAGGACACGCGGATCTCGGGCTATATGCTCGAAGCTGCACTGGAAGCCGGCTTTACGGCTGCCGGCGTGCACGTGCTGCTGACCGGCCCGCTACCCACGCCGGGCGTGGCCTACCTGACCCGCGCGCTGCGGCTGGCGGCGGGCGTGGTCATTTCCGCGAGCCACAATCCGTACTACGACAACGGCATCAAGTTTTTCTCGTCGACGGGCGACAAGCTGCCGGACGAGGTGGAGCAGAAGATCGAAGCCCAGCTCGAGGAGCCGATGGCCTGTGTGCGTTCGGACGATCTCGGCCGCGCGCGCCGCATCGAGGATGCGGCTGGCCGCTACATCGAGTTCTGCAAGAGCACGTTCCCGTATGAGCAGGATCTGCACGGGCTCAAGCTTGTGGTGGACTGCGCCCACGGCGCGGCGTACCACATCGCCCCGCACGTGTTCCATGAACTCGGTGCCGAGGTGATTTCCATCGGTAACCAGCCGGACGGCCGCAACATCAACGCCGGCTACGGCGCCACGGCGCCCGAGAAGCTGATCGAGTCCGTCAAGGCGCACGGCGCGCACCTGGGCCTGGCCTTCGACGGCGATGCCGACCGCCTCCAGGTGGTGGATGCCGACGGCCGGCTCTACAACGGTGACGAATTGCTGTACCTGATCGTCCGTGATCGCCAGGCCGCCGGCCAGCGGGTAGATGGCGCAGTGGGTACGCTGATGACCAACATGGCCGTCGAGTTGGCGCTCAAGCGTCTCGGCGTCGAATTCGTCCGCGCGAAGGTGGGCGACCGCTACGTGCTGGAAGAACTCAACAAGCGCAAGTGGACGCTCGGCGGCGAGGGCTCCGGCCATCTTTTGTGTCTGGATCGTCACACGACGGGCGATGGCATCGTGTCGGCACTCCAGGTGCTGGCCGCGCTGCGCCGCAGCGGCAAGACATTGGCCCAGCTGCTGGAAGGCGTGAAGCTGTTCCCGCAGACGCTGATCAACGTTCGTGTGGAGAAAGGTTTCGACTGGCAGACCCATGCCGGTCTGCAGGCGATGCGCGCCAAGGTCGAGCCCGAACTCGAAGGTCGCGGCCGGGTGCTGATCCGGGCCTCGGGCACCGAGCCGGTGGTCCGTGTGATGGTGGAGGCCGAGCAGGTCGAAACCTCCGAACGCGCCGCCCAGGCGCTGGCTGACTCGCTGCGCGCCTGACCTGACCCGTCCCTGACTAAAAAATGACGCCAGCATGATGCTGGCGTCATTTTTTATGCCTGTTTATCCACTTTTTGCACGTTGTTCATCGGTCACAAGCGCCCATTTAAGAACATCTCGTGTTGTCACGGATCTGTCATACAGAAAGCATAAAGTTCGGATGTCAAAAATTTGTCATTCCCAACCATGTTCTCTGGAGGACATATGAAGCTGGTCAAGACTGCCGTGGCAGGCATCGTTTCGATGGTAGTGATGGGTACTGCGTTCGCGGCGGAAATTACCGGTGCAGGCGCTTCGTTCCCGGCGCCCGTGTATTCCAAATGGGCAGACGCCTACCAAAAAGCTACGGGTAACAAGGTCAACTATCAATCCATCGGTTCGTCGGGCGGCATCAAGCAGATTGGCGCCAAGACGGTCGATTTCGGCGCATCGGACGCCCCGCTGAAGGACGAGGAACTGGCCAAGCAAGGCCTGGTGCAGTTCCCGACCGTGATCGGCGGCGTGGTGCCGGTGATCAACCTGCAAGGCGTGAAGCCGGGCGACCTCACCATCACCGGTGAAGTGCTCGCCAACATCTACCTGGGCAAGATCAAGAAGTGGGACGATCCCGCGATCAAGGCCCTGAACCCGAAGGTCCAGCTGCCGAGCCAGGACATCCTGCCGGTGCGTCGCGCCGATGGCTCGGGCACCACGTTCATCTTCACGAACTACCTGTCGAAGGTCAGCCCCGACTGGAAGAACTCGGTGGGCGAAGGCACCACGGTCAACTGGCCGGGCGGCGGCACGGGCGGGAAGGGTAACGAAGGCGTGGCCGCCTTCGTGCAGCGCCTGAACGGTGCCATCGGCTACGTGGAGTACGCGTACGCCAAGCAGAACAAGATGACCCACCTGAACATGAAGAATGCCTCGGGTGAAGTGGTGCAGCCGGGCGACGACGCCTTCAAGGCCGCCGCCGCCGGTGCGGACTGGAGCAAGACGTACTACCAGATCCTGACCAACCAGCAAGGCAAGACCGCCTGGCCGATCGCTGGCGCCACGTTCATCCTGGTGCACAAGAACCAGGAAAAGGCCGCGCAAGGCACTGAAGTGCTGAAGTTCTTCGACTGGGCCTACAAGAGCGGCGCCAACATGGCCGCTGACCTGGACTACGTGCCGCTGCCGGAATCGGTCGTGAACCAGATCCGCACGACCTGGAAGACCAGCGTCAAGGACGCGTCGGGCAAGGCGCTGTACTAAGCTGCTGTACTGACGGCACGGGCAGGGCGCGAGGATCCACGGGATCGCGTGCCCTGTCATCCGCAGGGCTGGCCGGCCCGCCCAGGTAATCCAACTGAGGCGGGCCGTGCCGCTTGCATCCACGCACTCCATATCCCACCATGGCCACTACGCCCGATCTCCCCGCCGTCCGGCCCCCCAGCCGCATGGGCGACATCCTGTTCGGCGGCCTGACGCGCGGCGCCGCCATCGTGACGCTGCTGCTGCTGGGCGGCATCATCGTCTCCCTGGCGTTCAGCGCCTGGCCCTCGATCCAGAAATTCGGCATCTCGTTCCTGTGGAACGCCGAATGGGATCCGCCCGCCGACGTCTACGGCGCCCTGGTCCCCATTTACGGCACGCTGATCACCTCGATCATCGCGCTCATCATCGCTGTGCCGGTCAGCTTCGGCATCGCCCTGTTCCTGACCGAGCTGTCGCCCGCCTGGCTGCGCCGGCCGCTTGGCACCGCCATCGAGCTGCTTGCCGCCGTGCCCTCCATCGTCTACGGCATGTGGGGCCTGCTCGTGTTCTCGCCCATCTTCGGCGAGTACTTCCAGCGGCCGCTGGCCAATACGATTGGCCAGGTACCCGTGATCGGCAAGCTGTTCCAGGGTGCGCCGCTGGGGATCGGCCTGCTGTGCGCGGGCGTGATCCTGGCGATCATGATCATCCCGTACATCGCCTCGGTGATGCGCGACGTGTTCGAAGTGACCCCGGTGCTGCTGAAGGAATCGGCGTACGGCGTGGGCTGCACCACCTGGGAGGTGATGTGGCGCGTGGTGCTGCCGTACACCCGGGCCGGCGTGATCGGTGGCGTGATGCTCGGCCTGGGCCGCGCGCTCGGCGAGACCATGGCCGTGACCTTCGTGATCGGCAACACCAACCTGCTGGACAACGTCTCGCTGTTCTCGCCCGGCAACTCCATCACCTCGGCGCTGGCGAACGAGTTCGCCGAAGCCGGCGCCGGCCTGCACACGGCCGCGCTGATGGAACTGGGCCTGATCCTGTTCTTCATTACCTTCGTGGTGCTGGCGCTGTCCAAAGTGCTGCTGCTGCGCCTTGCCAAGAATGAGGGGGGCAAATGAACCAAGCCAGCCAAACCGTGTCTGCCACGCAGATCCCGGCCGTTCGCCCCGATGCGGACGCCGTGCGCACCCGGCTGCAGGCTTCGCGCCGGCGCATGAACGTCTACGCGCTGACCGCGTCGCTCGCGGCCATGCTCTTCGGCCTGTTCTGGCTCGCGTGGATTCTCTGGACCACCATCTCGCTGGGCGTGGGCGGCCTGTCGCTCGACCTGTTCACCCAGATGACCCCGGCGCCCAACACCGCCGGTGGCGGCCTGGCCAACGCCATCTTCGGCAGCTTCGTGATGGTGGGCGTGGCCACGCTGTTCGGCACGCCGCTGGGCATCCTGGCCGGCATCTACCTGGCCGAGTATGGCCAGAAGTCCCCGCTGGCCAGCCTGATCCGCTTTATCAACGACATCCTGCTGTCGGCGCCGTCCATCGTGATCGGCCTGTTCGTCTATGCGCTGGTGGTGACGCGCATGGGGCACTTCTCGGGCTGGGCCGGCATCTGTGCGCTGGCGCTGCTGCAGATTCCCATCGTGGTCCGCACCACCGAGAACATGCTGAACCTGGTGCCGAACGCGCTGCGCGAGGCCGCCGTGGCCCTGGGCACGCCGAAGTGGAAGATGGTGATGGCGATCACGGTCAAGTCGTCGTATGCGGGCATCGTCACCGGCGTGCTGCTGGCCGTGGCCCGTATCGCCGGCGAGACCGCGCCGCTGCTGTTCACCGCGCTGTCCAACCAGTTCTGGACCAGCGACCTGAACAAGCCGATGGCCAACCTGCCGGTGACGATCTTCCGCTTCGCGATGAGCCCGTTCACCGAATGGCAGCAACTGGCCTGGGCCGGTGTGTTCCTGATTACCATCGGTGTGCTCGCGCTGAATATCGTCGCGCGCATGCTGTTCAAGAAATAAGCCGGCGCCACGTGCCCCGATCATCGAATTCCAGCGAGACACGAGCATGACCTCTACCGTCATCGACATTCCCGACACCGTGCGCGCCAAGATCGACGTGCGGAACCTGAACTTCTACTACGGTCAGTTCCACGCGCTGAAGCACATCAACATGTCCATCCCGGACCGCAAGGTGACCGCGTTCATCGGCCCGTCCGGCTGCGGCAAGTCCACGCTGCTGCGCACCTTCAACAAGATGTTCGCGCTGTACCCGGAGCAACGGGCCGAGGGCGAGATCAACATGGACGGCGAGAACCTGCTGGCCAGCAAGCAGGACATCGCGCTGCTGCGCGCCAAGGTGGGCATGGTGTTCCAGAAGCCCACGCCGTTCCCGATGTCGATCTATGACAACATCGCCTTCGGGGTGCGCCTGTTCGAGAAGCTCTCGCGCTCCGAAATGGACGACCGCGTGGAGTGGGCGCTCTCGAAGGCTGCGCTGTGGAACGAGGCCAAGGACAAGCTGCACCAGTCGGGCTACGGCCTCTCGGGCGGCCAGCAGCAGCGCCTGTGCATCGCGCGCGGCATCGCCATCCGTCCGGAAGTGCTGCTGCTCGACGAACCGTGCTCGGCGCTGGACCCGATCTCCACCGGCCGCATCGAGGAACTGATTGCCGAACTCAAGGACGAGTACACGGTGGTCATCGTTACCCACAACATGCAGCAGGCCGCGCGCTGCTCGGACTACACCGCCTACATGTACCTGGGCGAGCTGATCGAGTTCGGCGAGACCGAGAAGATCTTCATCAAGCCGCACCGCAAGGAAACCGAGGATTACATCACCGGCCGCTTCGGCTGATCGCAGACCTTCCACGCCCCGGCCAGGAGAACATCATGACTGACAAGCACCTGTCGACCCAGTTCGACGCCGACCTCAACGCGATCAACACCAAGCTGCTGCAGATGGGCGGGCTGGTCGAGTCGCAGATCGAGCTCGCCATGCGCGCGCTGGCGGACTTCGACGCCGATCTGGCTGACCAGGTCATCGCCCGCGAGCAGCAGCTCAACGCGCTGGAAGTGGAGATCGACGCGGACTGCAACAACATCATCGCGCGCCGGCAGCCCACCGCGCGCGACCTGCGCCTGGTGATGGCCATCTCGAAGACCATCACCAACCTGGAGCGCGCCGGCGACGAGGCCGAGAAGGTGGCCAAGCGCACCAAGCACATCATGGAAGACGCGGCGGCGCACAATATCAACTACTCCGAGGTGAAGCTGTCGGGGGAGATGGCCATCACGCTGCTGCGCCAGGCGCTGGATGCCTTCGCCCGGCTGGACACCGTGGCGGCCGCGCGCATCGTCAAGGACGACAAGGCCATCGACGATGAATTCCGCGCCTTCGTGCGCAAGCTGATCACCTACATGATGGAAGACCCGCGCTCGATTTCGGTGGCGCTGGACTTCCTGTTCATCGCCAAGGCGATCGAACGAATCGGCGATCATGCCAAGAATATTGCAGAATTCATCATCTACATCGTCAAGGGGACGGACGTGCGTCATACCTCGCGCGAGGATATGGAGCGCGAAGCGCTGAGCTGACCCTGGCGGCAAGACTGAGAGCGGAGAAAACATACATGCCAAGCAGTATTCTCGTTGTCGAAGACGAACCGGCGATTGCGGAACTGATCGCCGTCAACCTGCAGCACGCGGGGCACTATCCAATCCGAGCGTACAACGCCGAACAGGCGCTGTCGCTGATGAGCGATGTCCTGCCAGACCTCGTGTTGCTGGACTGGATGCTTCCGGGCAAGTCGGGCGCGACCTTCGCCAAGGAGTTGCGTACCAACGACCGCACCAAGCAGATTCCCATCATCATGCTCACCGCCCGCAGCGAGGAGCAGGACAAGGTGATGGGGCTCGAGGCTGGCGCGGATGACTACGTGACCAAGCCGTTCTCGCCCAAGGAGTTGCTGGCCCGCATCAAGGCCGTGCTGCGCCGCCGTGCGCCGCAACTGACCGACGACGTGGTGGCCATCAACGGCCTGCGGCTGGACCCGGCCACGCATCGTGTGACCGGTCAGGACGACACCGGCCCGATCAAGCTCGACCTCGGTCCGACCGAGTTCCGTTTGCTGCATTTCCTGATGACCCATCCGGAGCGTGTGCACAGTCGGTCACAATTGCTCGATCAGGTCTGGGGCGACCACGTGTTCGTGGAAGAGCGGACGGTAGACGTGCACATCAAGCGCCTGCGCGCCGCGCTGACGCCCGGGGGCTACAGCAATATGATCGAGACGGTACGCGGCAGCGGGTATCGGCTGGCACGCTCGCCGAGCCACTGATCCGCCGGCCGCCAGATCCTGGCAAGTCTGGCGCGGAGCAGCAGTAAGAGGGGCCGCGCCGGCACCATCGCCACGGCGGAATCGTGGCACACTCCGTCGCAATGACTGCGGTCGACCCGGCATCCGGCCGGCCGCCTGACTCCACATCCCTCTCATGAATGTCATCTGGGCCCGATCTGCGGCCATCCTCGTCAGCCTGGCGGTCATCGCCGCCGGTCTGTACGTCTTTGTGGGGCCGGTAGCCGGCCTGACCTTCCTTTGTATCGCGCTGTTCCTGCAGCTTTGCTACTACCTGTTCCAGATCAACCGGCTGTGGAAGGTGCTCGACGCCCCCGCCTATGGCGAAATCCCGAGCGCGCTGGGGCTCTGGGGCGAGGTCTATTACCGGCTGCATCGGCTGGTCAAGCGCTGGCGCACGCAGGTGCTCCAGGTGGAGCAGCAGCACACGCGCTTTATCCAGGCCATCCAGGCATCGCCGTACGGTGTGCTGATGCTGGACGACGCCGACCAGATCGAATGGTGCAACGGCGTGGCCGAGCAGCATTTCGGCCTGAACGCGCGGCGCGATGTGCGCCAGCGCATCACGCACCTGATCCGCCGCCCCGAGTTCATCCAGTATCTGACCCGAGAACGCTACGACGAACCGCTGGTCATGCGCGACATGGGCGAGCACAAGCGCAACATCACCTCTGTCCAGATCCTTCCTTACGGCGAGAGCCGCAAGCTCGTGCTGACGCAGGACATCACCAAGGTGGAAAACACCGAAGCCATGCGGCGCGATTTCGTGGCCAATGTGTCGCATGAATTGAAGACGCCGCTGACCGTGCTTACCGGCTTCCTGGAGACGGTGCGCGACCTGCCGGTGTCCGAGGAAGACCGCAGGCGCTACGTGGACCTGATGCTGGTGCAGTCGATGCGCATGCAGCGCATTGTCGAAGACCTGCTGGCGCTGGCCAAACTGGAGAGCGATGTGCAGCCGCCGACACAGGACCGCGTACACGTGGGTGCGCTGGCGGCCCACCTCGTGCACGATGCGGAGGCGCTGTCGCAGGGCCGCCACCAGATCGCTGCGGAGATCGACGCAGGTGTGGTGCTGCGCGGGGCGGAGAGCGAGCTGTTGTCGGCGCTGGGCAATCTGGTGTCGAACGCGGTGCGCTACACGCCGGACGGCGGGCGGATTGCGATCCGGCTGAGCTATACCGACGGGCATTCGGTGTTTTCGGTCAGCGATACGGGGCTGGGCATTGCACCCGAGCACATCCCGCGCCTGACCGAGCGGTTCTACCGCGTGGACCGCAGCCGCTCTCGCGACACGGGCGGTACCGGTCTGGGACTGGCCATCGTCAAGCACGTCCTGTCGCGCCACCATGCGGACCTGCGCGTGACCAGCGAGGTCGGGCGCGGCAGCACCTTCCGGATCGTCTTCCCGACGGACCGCAGCGGCTATGAGCCGGCGGCCGTGGCACCGCAACTGCCGGACCCGCGCCGCCACGCGGCGTAACACAGGGTCACGGCAAATCGCCCCCTCCCGCACGCGGGAAGGGGCGAATCGGCGAACCTCTCAGTTCCCGAACATCCTCAGCAGTTCCGCCTGGCTCACGAGCTGCCGCTTGGCCACCGAGCGCTTGCGCACGTACTGGCCGTCCGGCTGCATGAGCCACGCCGACGCGTTGTCGCGCAGGTGCACCTGCAGGCTTTCCTTGATCACGCGCGCCTTCAGCGTGCGATCCAGCACCGGGAAGGCCACCTCCACGCGGCGGAACAGGTTGCGATCCATCCAGTCGGCGCTCGACAGGTAGAGCACGTCCTCGCCATCGGCACGGAAGTAGTAGACCCGATGGTGCTCCAGGAAGCGGCCTACCACCGACCGCACGGTGATGTTGTCCGACATCCCCGGCACGCCCGGCCGCAGCGCGCACACGCCGCGCACGATCAGGTCGATCTTCACGCCGGCGCGCGACGCCTTGTAGAGTTCGTCGATGATCGACGGCTCCAGCAGCGCATTCATCTTGGCGATGATGCGCGCCCGCTTGCCCGCCCGCGCATTGCGCGCCTCCGCGCGGATATGCTCCACGAGGTTGCTGTGCATCGTGAACGGCGACTGCCAGAGGTGGTTCAGCCGGATCGTGCCCGCGGTGCCGGTGAGCAGCTGGAACACGTGGTGCACGTCTTCGCAGACCTTCTCGTTGGCGGTCAGCAGGCCGAAGTCCGTGTACAACCGGGCGGTGCGCGGATGGTAGTTGCCGGTGCCCAGGTGGGCATAGCGGCGCAGGGTCACCTGCTTGGCCTTCGGACCGGCTGCCTCGCGCCGCACGATCAGCAGCATCTTGGCGTGGCACTTGTGGCCCACCACGCCGTAGACCACGTGGGCGCCGGCGGACTCGAGCCGCTCTGCCCAGTTGATGTTGGTCTCCTCGTCGAAGCGCGCCAGCAGCTCCACCACCACCGTGACTTCCTTGCCATTGCGTGCGGCGGTCATCAGCGCTTCCATGACCGCCGACTCGTTGCCGGTGCGGTACACGGTCTGCTTGATCGCCACGACATTCGGGTCGGCCGCGGCGAGTTGCAGCAGGTCGAGCACGGAGGTGAAGCTCTCGTACGGATGGTGCAGGAGCACATCCTGCTGGCGGATCACGTCGAACATGCCCAGTCCGGCCTGGAGCGGCTTGACCGGCGCCGGCACGTGCGGCGGGTATTTGAGGGCAGGGCGGTCGACCAGATCGGGAATCTGCATCAGCCGCACCAGGTTCACCGGGCCGCTCACGCGGTACAGGTCCTGCTCGGTCAGGCCCGATTCCAGCAGCAGCCGGCGCGAGAGCGCGGGCGGAGTATCGGACGAGACCTCGAGCCGCACCGTATCGCCGAAATGCCGGGCC
This sequence comes from Cupriavidus campinensis, assembly GCF_905397395.1. GTDB lineage: Bacteria > Pseudomonadota > Gammaproteobacteria > Burkholderiales > Burkholderiaceae > Cupriavidus > Cupriavidus campinensis. Next base: position 30,130 of record NZ_CAJPVH010000040.1, on the reverse strand, counting down.
GGCAACTCGCCCTGGAGCGCCTCGCGCAGGTCGGTGATGTCGTCTTCGGAGACGAACAGGTCGGAATTGCGGGTGACGCGGAACTGATAGCAGCCCTCCACGTCGATGGCGGGGAACAGTTCATGCACGAACGCCTGCATGAATGAGGACAGCATCACAAAGCCATATGGGTAGCCGGACAGCTTCTCCGGCATGCGCACCACGCGTGGCAGCGCGCGCGGCGCCTGCACGATGGCGAGGTCGGCGTCGCGGCCGAAGGCGTCCTTGCCGGACAGTTCGACCACGAAGTTCAGGCTCTTGTTGAGCACGCGCGGAAACGGATGCGCGGGATCCAGCGCGATCGGCGTCAGCACTGGACCAAGCTCGCGCGTGAAGAAGTCGCGCGCCCATTGGCGCTGGTCGTCGGTCCAGGTGTTGGTCAGGTGAAAAAACACGCCTTCCTGCTCGAGCGCGGGGAAGATCACGTTCTGCAGCATGTCATACTGCGAGGCCACAAGCCGCTGTGTGCGCTCCGTGACGAGCTGATAGGTCTGGAGGAAGGAGAGACCATCGGGCGTCAGGCCCGATGCGTTATCGCGCATCTGCTCCTTCAGCCCCGCCATGCGGATTTCAAAAAACTCGTCCAGATTGCTGGAGACGATGCAGATGAACTTCAGCCTTTCCAGCAGCGGTACGTTGGGGTCGGCGGCTTGCGCCAGCACGCGCGCATTGAATTCCAGAATGCCAAGCTCGCGGTTCAGCAGCGTGCCGGGCGGCGTCGTCATCATGTGTAGAACCTTATTTTGGCGATGTGGCGACTTTTTCATAGAATCGTGTCAATTTGATGACACTTTGATTTTGTCATGATGTGGACATGACAAGGACATAATCTTACGCGTTTGGCCGGTTTGCGCGTTTCTTGCCAAACTTGCACCGATCCTGCGCTACTTACGCACGCAATGACACAGAATCCCCGCCTGCTGGCCGCCGTCGACATGGGTTCCAACAGCTTCCGCCTGATGATCGGGCGGGTGGACGAGACGCCCACGGCCTCCGGCCCCGCCAGCCAGATCTTCCAGGTGGATGCCCTGCGCGAGCCCGTGCGGCTTGCTGCCGGCCTCACGCCTGACAAATACCTTGACCAGCCCGCCCGGCGGCGTGGCATCGACGCGCTGCGCCGCTTTGGCGACCGCCTGCGCGACTTCTCGCCCGAGCACGTGCGCGCCGTGGCCACCAACACGCTGCGCGTGGCCAAGAATGCGTCCGAATTCCTGATCGAGGCGGAAAGTGCGCTCGGCTTCCCCATTGAAGTGATCGCCGGGCGCGAAGAGGCGCGGCTGATCTACCTCGGCGCCTCGCATGACGCGCCGGCCTGCCAGGGCAATCGGCTGGTGGTCGACATCGGCGGCGGTTCCACCGAGTTCATCATTGGCAGCGGCTATCAGTCCAAGCTGATGGAAAGCCTTTATATCGGATGCGTGTCGCACAGTCGCCAGTTCTTTCCCAGCGGCAACGTGGATGAATACGCGTTCAAGCAGGCCGAGCTGGCCGCGCGGCGCGAGATCCAGGTGCTGGTGCGCCAGTATCGGGCGGCGGGCTGGCAGCAGGCGGTGGGATCATCCGGCACGGCGCGTGCGCTGGCCGAGTTGATCGAACTGAACGGCATGAACGACAACCCGGCCGAGCATGGCATCACGCGCGAGGGCCTGGAGCGGCTCAAGCGCGCGCTGATCAAGGCCGAGAACGCCAATCGCGTGAAGCTTGCCGGCCTCAAGGCCGACCGCATCCCGGTACTGCCGGGCGGTCTGTCGATCATGCTGGGCGTGTTCGCCGAACTCGACGTGGACCGGATGGACGTGACCGACGGCGCGCTACGGCTGGGCGTGCTGTACGACCTGCTCGGCCGTAGCCACCACGAGGACATGCGCACGGTCACCGTCGACCAGTTCATGCGCCGCTACGGCGTGGACCGCGCGCAGGCCAGCCGGGTAGGGCTGGCCGCGCGCGAACTGCTCGCCCAGTTCCCCGATCCGCCGAACGAGCGCCGCGACGACAACCTCGCCCTGCTGGGCTGGGCCGCGAGTCTGCACGAGATCGGCATGTCGATTTCGCATAGCGGCTATCACAAGCACTCGGCCTATATCGCCACGCATGCGGACATGCCGGGCTTCTCGAAAACCGACCAGGCACGGCTGGCGACGCTTCTGCTGGGCCATGCGGGCAAGCTGGGCAAGCTGTCCGGCAGCGGCAAGTTCGTCGACTGGCGCATGCTGTTCAGCCTGCGTCTGGCGTTTGTACTATGCCGGCGCCGTGCGGACGTGAAGCTGCCCGAGATCGAGGTCAGCCAGCGGTCGGATGCGCTCGATGAAGGTTTCGAGGTGCGGTTGCCCAAGGTGTGGATCGACGCGAACCCGCTCGTCGAGTACAGCCTCGCGCAGGAGTCCGACGAATGGGAGCGCGTGGGCAAGCGCTACAAGGTGGTGTACGTCTGATTCGTCAGGCGTTCGCGCAGCCAGCAAAAAAGGCGACCCCGTTTCCGGAGTCGCCTTTTTTCATGCCGATGAAATGTGCCGTTTCGATCGGGGAGCCGACAGGCTTCGGTCGCGGACTCAGCCGCGGTTGAGGCCCAGGAAATGGCGGGCGTAGCGCGGGTTCATGTCGCTCACGCGCAGCAGCGTCAGGAAGTCGGCCACGTTGAAGTCGGGGTCCCACGCCGGCTCGCCGCAGATCTTCGCGCCCAGGCGCAGATAGCCCTTGATCAGTGCCGGCGGTTCCACGTCGAGCGACTGGTTCAGGTTTTCCACCGGCAGGCGCGTGCGCGGGAACGCGTGGTACTCGATCGGTGCCAGGAACTTCTCTGCGAACAGACGATGAAGGCTGGCCGCGTAGTGGCCGCCGTCGCTCATCGGCACGCTGGCGCAGCCGAGCATCGACTCGAGGTTGTAGCGTTGCAGGTATTCGCCCAGCCCGGCCCAGAGCGCCATGATGACGCTGCCCGAGCGGTAGTCGCGGTGCACGCACGAGCGGCCCAGCTCCAGCATCTTGGGGCGCAGGTGCGCCAGGCGCACGAGGTCGAATTCGGATTCGGCGTACAGGCAGCCGACGCGCTTGGCCTGGTGCGGGGGCAGCACGCGGTAGGTGCCCACCACGCGCAGCGTTTCCTGGTCGCGCACGATCAGGTGGTCGCAGTAGGCGTCGAACATGTCGACATCGGTGCCAGTGGACGACGACTGGAGCCGCGCGCCCATTTCTTCGGCGAAGACCTTGTAGCGCAGGCGCTGCGCCTCGGCTACTTCGTCCTGGTGACGTGCCCACGCCACACTGAAAGCAGGCGCTGGAGCTTGTGTATGGGTTTGGTGCTGTGCTGGCTGACGAGGAAGACGGCTCCGCGCCGACTGACCGGAGCGGCCAGTGGGCAGAGCGTCAAACAGCGGCTGGGTAGGCGTCGGAAGGTCGCGCATGTATGTCCTTTCGGTGACGAAACGGCTTCGAAACAATGTAGAGAGGGCCGGTGACAGTGCCGTGAAGCAGCGATGACGCTTCCATGACGTCCCTCTTCCAGGGAGGCGCATTACCGACTCTAGCCAGCGGCCTTTCGTACCGCCATCGTCGTTATCCGAAAAAAAGACAGGTATTGCAGTTTGAGGTACATGCCTCGGAATTGCGGCAGATCCATTGCGGACCTGCGTGCATCGTCCTAGAGAAAATCGGGACCGGTGACGGCGCGCAGGACAACCTGGGCCTCGGTGTCGCGCGTGCGCGCAGACAGCCACCAGATGCCGCTCTTCTTCACGCTCCAGTTGATTTCGTGGCCCGCCAGCAACAGGCTGGCCAGGCGGCCAATCCATGGCTGGTGGCCCACCACCACGGTGTGCTCGTGGCCCTGCGGCCAGTCGATCGCGGCGAGGATGGCGCTGACATCGGCGCCCGGCGCGAGGTCCGGCATGACTTCCACCTTGCGACTGAGTGCGCCGGCCGTCTCGCGCGTGCGCAGGGCCGGGCTGCAGACCACGCGATGATCGGCGGGCAGATGGGCACGCAGCCATGCGGCGGAGGCCTCGGCCTGTTTGCGGCCGCGCCGCGTGAGGGGGCGTTGCAGGTCGGCGCTGCGCGAGAGGCTGAGGGGGGCAGGCAGGTCCTCGGCTTCGGCGTGGCGCCACAGGATCAGATTCATGTCGGCAGGTATTCGTTGTGCCTTGAGTATGGTGAAGCGGGTGGCCGGAGGCAAGACGCGGGATGCGCGTCGTCAAACGAATCGCCGGAAACAAAACGGGCCGCCCGAAGGCAGCCCGTCAGTGTCGGCGGGGGCGATGTCAGCCGCGTGACAGCGGCGCTCGCCCAATCGGCGCGAACTCAGGATTTGTGGCGGAAATTGATGCGGCCCTTGGTCAGGTCGTAGGGCGACATTTCGAGGGTCACGCGGTCACCGGCCAGAATGCGGATACGGTGCTTCTGCATCTTGCCCGAGGCGTATGCCCAGATTTCCACGCCGTTTTCCAGCGTGACGCGATAACGGTTGTCGGGCAGGGCTTCCGACACCACGCCGCCAAATTCAATGAGTTCTTCCTTAGCCAATCTGTTTTCCTTTGCGGCAGCCCCGAGAGCTGCGTAAGTTTTTAGGGAATGCGTGTGAAGCACCCGACGAATGATGGATCGGGCTGGACCGTGCCGTGGCACGGCCCTGTGCGTCTCGGGACAGGCGGGCAAGGTGTTTCCGGGTCTGGCCGGCCGCGACATACCCCGAATCTGGGGGTGCGGCGCCGAAAAATCCAGTGTGCCTGGCGGCACGGACCCGGTTACAGGGCATGCTCAGATACCCCGGAACTGACGCGGGATTATAGCACGCCTGGCGTTGCAGCATGGCGCAGCCGCTGGCGCGGCGCCATGAAAAAAGGGCCTACGCCGAAGACGTAAGCCCTTGATTCCACAACTTGTTCTACTGCCTAAAACTGCCTGCAAAACTGGTCGGAGCGATAGGATTCGAACCTACGACCCTCTGATCCCAAATCAGATGCGCTACCAGGCTGCGCTACGCTCCGAAGCCGGCGATTCTAGCCCGGTACGGCTCGCGCGGTCAATCACGACGTGCAATGATCATTTCTGGTGCCAAAACGTGACGTAATCGGCGCTGCGCCCAACACCCCGCTTCAGCGGGGCGCTTTGGGCTTGACTTGGTTCCGGGCGCTGACATAATCCGCACACCGCAAAGGTCCGACCGGCGCATGTCGCCGGGATGCTGTTCCCATCCGGACCCGGTCCCGATTATCACAACAATGGTGCGCCAGCCGCCGCGAGCGACGCGAGCGGCGCGGCAGTGCCTGAGCCACGCCCCACCGGTGCCCTTGCGCCACCGGCTGCCCAGGGCGCCCGGAACCTGCGGAAACAAAACAGGACGGCCATCGCAGGCCGCAAACAGAAGGTGGTTTCCCGGTGCCGTGCGGAGCACCTGGCGATGCCTCGGTGAACGGGAAGGAAGATGTTTCAGTCGCAGGTGGTAGTGCTGATCGCAGGCCTGTTTGCGCTGCAGATGGCGGTCGTCTGTGCCGTATTGCGGCGCGCGCCGGGGATGGAGCGTAGCGGGCTGACCTCGTGGGCGTTGGGGGACCTGATTGTCACGCTCGCGGTGGTGCTGCTGGCGGCCCATGCGTGGCGCGCCGAATGGCCGCTCCACGGCTTGCCCGAGCTGGCGCTGAGCGTGGGATTGTCGATGATGGTCTATGGCACACGCCATTTCGTCGGCAGGCCGGGTCGGGGCAGGGTGCTGGCCATCGCCAACCTGCCGGCCCTGGTCGCCGTGGGGGCTCATGCGGCCAGCCACCTTGCGCCGGCCTCGCTGCCGGAGTCGGCGTCGCTCGGGGTGTCGCTCTCGCTGGCCGCTTCCTGTATACACATACTGCTGTCGCTCGAGATCATCCGCATCACGGCGCCGTGCGTGTCGGAGAAGCGTGGCACCGGGCGGCTGGCTGCGCTGTGCCTCTGTTTCGTGGCGCTGGCCTGCGCTGCGCTGGCAGGCATGCAGGTGCTGCCGATGCTGGAGGCGCTGGGCCAGACGCGCCCGCGCACGCCGGTCGATGCCGATGGTGGCGTCACGGTCTGGTTCGTGTTCGGGGTGGTGGGGTTGTCGGTCAGCTTCGCGCTGATGGCGCACGATCGGCTGCGCCGGATGCTGGAGCGTCGCGCGCGGCACGACGACCTGACTGATGTGCTCTCGCGCGGCGCGTTCTGGGAGGAGCTCGAGCTGGCCTGCAAGCAGGCAGAACGCACGCGCCAGTCGTTCACCGTGGCGTTCATCGACCTCGATCACTTCAAGGCGATCAACGACCTGTATGGCCACCTGGCCGGCGACAGCGTACTGCGCCACTTCGCCGGGCTGCTGCGCAAGGCCGCGCCGCCGGGGGCGGTGCTGGGGCGACTGGGTGGTGAGGAATTTGCCATCGTCCTGCCCGATACCGGGATGGAAGCGGGCCGTGCAGTGAGCCTGCGGCTGAACGCGATCGTGCGCGGCGCGCCGTGCCCCTCGGAACCGGACCCGATTGCCTATACCGTCAGTATCGGCATGGCCGAGCGGCAGGCTGGCGAAAACGCCGATGCCGTCATGCGCCGTGCCGACCGTGCGCTCTACGACGCCAAGCAGATGGGCCGCAACTGCGTGTCGTCGCACGACAGCGGCGAGCCGGTCGGCATGCCGCGCCGGCCCCGCGTGCGCGAGCGCGAATCCACCTGATTTCGCGCGCGCGGTGGAGTAGAATGCTGGCCTTGCCGCCACGGCAAGGCTCGTGGCACCCCGGCCGCCCTTAGCTCAGTTGGATAGAGCACTCGCCTTCTAAGCGAGCGGTCAGAGGTTCGAATCCTCTAGGGCGGGCCAAGTCTTCATGCGGAAGGTTCACGGCGGCGCCGTGCTTTCCACCTCCAGGGCAGGCATCCAGGTTCCGGGTGCCGGCGCCCGTCGTACAGTCCCCGTGACCGTTGTCCGCCGGCCCACCAGTGGCCGAGCCAGCGCGATGCTGATCCCGGTCAACTCCCATATCGTCTGATCGTCCACCTGCAGCACGGCCATGGGGTGGGGCGCATTGCCGATGATCCGCACCTCGCCCGTGAGTGAGATGCGCGCGCCCAGCGCCGGGGGCGGTGTCGACCCGACGCAGGCCGCGAGGCAACCGGCTGCCGCCATGGCCAGAAGGCTGCGCTTTGTCACGCTCCTCATTGGATGACCACCGAAAGCGCGGTGCCGGGCGGCACGCTCACCCGTTCGCTATAGATACCGTGCAGCGCTGGCCTGGCGATGGGAATGCTCGCGTACGGCTGCAGTTGCGCCGGCACGGATTGCGTTAGCGCGCGGATCCCGGCCAGATTCTGCGGATCGATCAATGGCAGTCGGAGCGCACCGTCGATGCGCGCCGGAAAGCCGTAGCCAGCGGGGCTGTCGGCGGCCCGCATCAGCGATCCGGCTGTCGCCGAGAAGCGGCGGAACTGCTCGCCGAGCCCCGTGCCGGTGCTCTCCGCCCAAATCGCCGAGTCAAGGACTGCCAGGGAGTTCTCGCTGCTCACGTCGCGCAGCAGCCGCGAGAGGAATCCTGCGCCAAGCTGGCGATTGAGAAACCCGCCCAGCGAGCCCGACACCGAGTAGCTCTCGCACGTATCCCCGAACGGTTCCCACGTGGTCAGGCTGCAGTTGTACATGCCGTTGCGGATCCCGATGTAGTCGCGGAACCGGATATCGCGAATCTCGTTCATGGCCGGGTCGATGGCATGCCCGGCGAAGTCCTCCATCATCATCGCGGTGGCTTCGTCGAGCCAGGTATCGAACAGGTATTTCGGGCCGTGGCCGGCGCCCCGGCGGTAGAAGTTCTGCAAGTGCATGCCTTCATGCGCCATGGTGCTGGCGACTACCCTCACGGCAGCGTCATTCGCAGCGTACAGCAATTCCGAGTTCAGGAAGAAGCCCACCGCTTCGTTGCTATGGGGAAAGCCGGCACTGCGCCGGATCACGTCGCGTGCATAGAAATAGCCCATCAGCCGCGCGGATGGATTGTCGCTGGTCAGCTTGAGAATGACGATATCGAGCGGTTGACCGGTACCGGGGATCAAATCCGCGTACCCATGCGCGCCCCAGAGCGGCCCGCCCACGTGTGTCAGCAGGTCGTAGACCTTGCCCGGCCCCAGGAAACTGGCGGCAAGCGCGTCGATGGTGGCGTCACTGACCTTGGCAGGGCCGTGCTCGGTATTCTCGATCCAGAAGTTGACGGCCGTGCCATCACTGGCCTGTGACTGGCGCACCAGGGCCGCGGTGTGCGGCTGGTCTTGCGCGTCATGCCAGGTGCGGGTCTCGTTGAGCGTGGCCTGGCGCGGGGTGATCCGCGCCTCCCGCGCCTCCCGCGCCTCCCGCGCCGCCAGGGGGCGTGTGGCCGCCAGCCGGGCCCAGCCGTGGGCGTTGAATTCGCCGATGCGTCGCATGAGGGTGCTTTCCTCCCCATCGAGGCGCCAACTCTTGCCGATCGCCGACGCGGATGCCTTGGGCACCAGCGGCAGGGCCGGCATTGCCTGCGGCTCGGCGCCCTGGTTGGTGAAGACCAGCGTGACGTCGTGCCCGGAGAGCCCCCGGATATTGACCGGCACATCGACCGGGGCGGCGCTGGCATTCACATGCCGCCAGACCCCCACGTGGGTGCCGGCATACGTATTGGCGTCGACGGCGCCACAGCCGGTGCAAGCGACCGACAGCAGATCGGCCGAAGGCTGGGGAGCAGCCGGGGCGGGTGGATTGGGTGGGACAGGCGGCGCAGGGGGATGGTCGGACCCGCCATCGCCGCCGCACCCGCTAAGCCCGCCAACGATGCAGCACGCCAGGGCCAGCTTTTTCATCATGATCCTTTCCTCTTCGAGTTGGAAAGGAAGGTTTTTCCATGGGCCGCCTGTCTGGTGATTGATCCGGATCAGTTGCCCGGAGAGATTCGCAATTGTTCTATCTGAGGGGCGTCAACACGGGTCCCCGCAAAAGATTGCAGTCCGATGAAGGGCTTCTCAGGCGATGACCGTCGGCGCCGCGGCAGCTTGCTCGCGCATGCGACGGGCTTCGTCGCGCAGGAACTGCTGGTAATCGTCCAGATCGCCGTCGAAGGGCTCGACGCCGCCCTTGGTGACCAGCCAGAATTCATCGCAGACAGCGCGCAGCAGGGCCCGGTCGTGACTGACCAGCATCACCGTGCCTTCGAATTCATTGAGTGCCATGCCTAGCGCTTCGCGCGTGGCCAGGTCGAGGTGGTTGGTCGGCTCGTCGAGCAGCAGCAGGTTGGGGCGCTGCCACACGATCATGCACAACACGAGCCGCGCTTTTTCGCCGCCGCTCATCGTGTGGACCGCCTGATGGACCATGTCGCCACTGAAGTTGAAGGTGCCGAGGAAGGTGCGCAGGGACTGCTCGGTGCCACTCTGGCCGGGGGCGCGCATGTGCGGCGGCGTGTCCTTGGCCAAGCGGATCATGTGCTCCATTGGCGTGTCGAGCGGGCGCAGCACATCGAGTTCCTGCTGCGCGAAGTAGCCGATATTCAGGCCCTTGCCTTCGCTGATTTCGCCGGCCACGGGCGCCAGCGCGTGCGCCACTGTCTTCACCAGCGTGGACTTGCCCTGGCCGTTGGCACCGAGAATGCCGATGCGCTGCCCGGCCAGCACGGAACGGTTGATGCCCTTTACGATGACCGTGGGCGGCGTGCCTGGCAGCGCGCCGGCCGGCGCCGGGTAGCCGAAGCTTGCGTCCAGCATCGACAGCAGCGGGTTCGGGACGTTGAGAGGCTCCTTGAACTCGAAGTTGAACTCCGCATCGGCAAGCACCGGTGCAATCTTCTCCATGCGTTCAAGCGCCTTGACCCGGCTCTGCGCCTGCTTCGCCTTCGAGGCCTTGGCCTTGAAGCGGTCGATGAACTTCTGCAGGTGGGCGATCTTGTCTGCCTGCCTCGCCACCGCGGCCTGCTGCAACACGAGCTGCTCGGCGCGCATGTCTTCGAACTTGCTGTAGTTACCGCCGTAACGCACCAGCTTGGCATTGTCGACGTGCACCGTCACCTGCGTCACGGCGTCGAGGAACTCCCGGTCGTGGCTGATCACGACCATGGTCCCCTGATAGCGCTTGAGCCAGGCTTCCAGCCAGACCAGTGCGTCGAGGTCAAGGTGATTGGTCGGTTCGTCGAGCAGCAGCAGGTCGGATGGGCACATGAGCGCGCGCGCCAGTTGCAGTCGCATGCGCCAGCCGCCGGAGAAGCTGTTGACCGGCTGGCTGAGCTGCGCGGCACCGAAACCAAGGCCCAGGATCAGCGCCTGGGCACGTGCGGGGGCATCGTGTGCACCAGCGTCGTGCAGGGCCATGTAGGCGTGCGCCATGCGCATGCCGTCGTCGCTGGCCTCGGCGGCGGCAACTTCGGCCTGTGCGGCCAACAGCACGGTGTCACCCTCGACGACGAAATCGGTAGCGCTTTGCTCGGTCTCCGGCATCTCCTGCGCGACCTGGCCCATCTTCCACGCGGCGGGAATCGAGAACTCGCCGCTGTCTTCGTGCAGCGTGCCGTTGAGCAGGGCAAAGAAGGACGACTTGCCGGCGCCGTTGCGGCCGACAAGACCAATTTTCTCGCCGGGGTTGAAGGTGACGGACGCGCGGTCGAGCACGACGTTGACGCCGCGACGCAGCGTGACATTACGAACGGAAATCATGGGGGAGCTACTTCGGGGAGGATCGCCATGATAGCCGACCGGACACCTGAGGCCGTCTTTGTTGCAGTGCAGCAAATACGGCGGAAGGCAATCGACGAAGAAACGCAAAAAAAAAGCGCCCCGGCTGGGGCGCTCTCCATGGTCGCAGGCCGTGTGCCGGGATTACTCCCCCACGCCCCCCGCGCCGACAACATTGAAACCACCGTCGACATAGGTGATCTCGCCCGTCACGCCGCTGGACAGATCGGACAGCAGGAAGGCGGCTACGTTGCCCACCTCCTCGATCGTCACGTTGCGGCGCAGCGGCGCGGCTTCCTCGAAATGCTTGAGAAGCTTGCCGAAGTCCTTGATGCCGGACGCAGCCAGCGTCTTGATCGGGCCGGCCGAAATGCCGTTGGCGCGGATCCCGCGCCCGCCCACGGCTTCGGCGAGGTAGCGCACGCTTGCCTCGAGCGACGCCTTGGCCAGGCCCATGGTGTTGTAGTTCGGAACCACGCGTTCGGCGCCGAGGTAGGTCAGCGTGAGGAGCGATGCCTTGTCGGACAGCAGCGGCAGCGCGGCCTTGGCCAGTGCAGGGAAGCTGTAGGCCGAGATGTCATGCGCGATGCGGAAGCCTTCGCGCGACAGCCCGTCCAGGAAATTGCCGGCGATGGCTTCGCGCGGCGCGAAGCCGATCGAATGCACCAAACCGTCGAATTTTTCCCAACGCTGCCCCAGCGCGGCGAAAGTCGCGGTAATCTGCTCATCGCTGCCCACGTCGCACTCATAGATCATGTCGGAGCCGAATTCCTTGGCGAAGTCGCTGATGCGGTCCTTGAAGCGTTCGCCGACATAGGTGAAGGCCAGCTCGGCGCCCTCGCGCTTGCACGCGGAGGCGATGCCATAGGCGATCGAGCGGTTGGACAGCAAGCCGGTGATCAGGATCCGCTTACCTGCCAGAAATCCCATAAGTTCTCCAAGATATGTGAGGGTGGGGCGGGCATGTTTCATGCTCGGCCCCGGGGCCGGTGCACGACGGGTAAAGTTCCCCGCAGTTTGTTGCGCCGCGTAGAGGGAATGTCCGGATGGCTGGGAGCCACCCGGACGCATGTAAAATTGTCGCACAACTTCGCCCGGCCACAAGACGCCGGGCATGTCCAGGTCAGAGTGGAGGTCTGCAACGGGATGCCTATTCGCGCACGTTGGCCGCTTCAGGCGGCAGGGCAGTGCTTTCGTGGTGGCGCGTTGCTGCAGAAGGTGCGGGGGCTGGCGCCATTGGCGCTGTGGATGTTCGTACTGGCTTCGGGTTTTCCCGTATTGGCGCATGCCGCGCACGGATTTGCCCTGCACGGCGACCTCAAGTATCCGGCCGATTTCAAGCAATTCGACTACGTCAACCCCGATGCCCCCCAGGGCGGCACGCTGACGCTGGCCAACCCCGACCGACGCACGAGCTTCGACAAATTCAATCCGTTCACGCTCAAGGGCACCGCGGCGCCCGGCTTGAACGCGCTGATGTTCGAGTCGCTGCTGATCAGCAGCGCGGACGAAACTGCCAGCGCCTATGGCCTGCTGGCCGATGACGTTACCGTGGCGCCCGACGCGCTGTCCGTCACCTTCCACATCCGGCCCGAGGCGCGCTTCACCAATGGCGATCCGGTCACGGCCGCGGACGTCAAGTACTCGTACGACATGCTGATGAGCAAGGCGGCCAGCCCTGGCTACCGCAGCATGTGTACCGACGTGAAGGCCGTGGTCGTGACCGGCGAGCGCACCGTGCGCTTCGACTTCAAGCAGCGCAACACGGAATTGCCGCTGATCGTCGGCTCGTTGCCCGTGTTCTCGAAGAAATGGACCGCCAAGGTGCCGTTCGACAAGCTGACCTTCGAGGAACCCATCACCAGCGGCCCCTACGTCATCGAACGCTATGACGCCGGCCGCGGTATCAATTTCAAGCGCAATCCGAGCTATTGGGGCAAGGATCTGGCCGTGCGGCGCGGCACGTTCAACTTCGGTCGCGTGGTCTACCGGCTCTATAAGGACGAGACGGCCAAGCTGGAGGCGTTCAAGGCCGGCGAATTCGATGCCATCGTCGAGTATCGGTCGAAAAACTGGGCGAAAAGCTATGTCGGCACGCACTTTCGCAACGGCGAGCTGATCAAGACCGAGTTCCCGCACCGCAACGGCGCCGGCATGCAGGGTTTCGTGATGAACCTGCGCAAACCGGTGTTCCAGGACGTGCGCGTCCGCCGCGCGCTGATCCTGGCGCTGGACTTCGAATGGCTGAACCGCCAGTTGTTCTATGGCGCGTACAAGCGGCTGGACAGCTGGTTCTCGAACAGCGAGCTGGCCGCCAGCGCCACGTTCGACAGTCGCCCCGGCCCGGGCGAGCTGGCGCTGCTGGAGCCGCTGCGCGCCCAGTTGCCGGCGGAGGTGTTCGGCCTCGATGTGGTGCAACCCACCACCAATGCGCCGCGCTCCCTGCGCGACAACCTGCGCGAAGCCCGCCGCCTGCTGGCCCAGGCCGGCTGGACCTACGAGGACGGCGCGCTGCGCAACGCCAAGCGCGAGCCGCTGGTGTTCGAATTCCTCGATGACGGCGGGGCGATGAGCCGGGTGATCACCACCTATGTGCGCAATCTGGAGAAACTCGGCATCGAGGTGCACCAGCGCACCACCGACTTCGCCCTGTATCAGAAGCGCCTGGAGGATTTCGACTTCGACATGGTGTCGATCCGCTTCCCGGACTCGCAAAGCCCCGGCAACGAGCTGCGCGACCGCTTCACGACCGAGGCCGCGACCACGCCTGGCTCGGACAACCTGTTCGGCGTGAAATCGCCGGCCATCGACAAGCTGGTGGACCACGTGCTGCACGCGCACACCCGAGACGAACTCGTCACGGCGGGCCGTGCGCTGGACCGCGTGCTGATGCACGGGTACTACATCGTGCCGAACTGGTACAGTGCCTCGCATCGCGTGGCCTATCGCAAGACGATGTCCTACCCGACCCGCCTGCCGTACTTCTATACGGCGGAGGGCTGGATCCTCTCCAACTGGTGGCGGAACGATCTGACGCCGAAGACCCAATGACGGCATTGACGGAACCCGGACGCGCATGATTGCCTACCTGCTCAAACGCATCCTGCTGATGATTCCGACCCTGATCGGGGTCATCACGCTGACTTTCGTCGTGATCCAGTTCGTGCCGGGCGGCCCGGTGGAGCAGATGATGCTCGAACTCAAGGGCCGTGGCGGCGGCGGGGAGGCCAGCGGCGGCGGGGCGGAATACCGCGGCCGGCGCGGCGTGGACCCGGACAAGATCAAGGAAATCCAGGCGCTCTACGGCTTTGACAAGCCGCCGATCGAGCGCTATTTCATGATGCTGAAGCGCTTCGCCCAGTTCGACCTGGGCCAGAGCTACTTCCAGCACCGCAGCGTCTGGGAACTGGTGAAGTCGAAACTGCCGGTGTCGATCAGCCTCGGGCTCTGGACGTTTTTTCTGACTTATCTGATATCGGTCCCGCTCGGGATCTCGAAGGCGATCCGGGCGGGCAGTCGTTTCGATGTCATCAGCAGCATGATCGTGCTGGTGGGCTACGCGATACCGGGCTTCGTGCTCGGGGTGCTGCTGCTGGTGCTGTTCGGTGGCGGCACGTTCGTCCAGTGGTTTCCGCTGCGCGGGCTGACCTCTGACAACTGGGACCAGCTCACGCTGATGGGCAAGGTGATGGACTATCTCTGGCACCTGGTGCTGCCGATCACGGCGTCGGTGGTGGGCAGCTTCGCCGTCATCACCATGCTGACCAAGAACGCGTTCCTGGAGGAAATCCGCAAGCAGTACGTGCTGACTGCACGGGCCAAGGGCCTGGCGGAGCGGCGCGTGCTCTGGAAGCACGTGTTCCGCAATGCGTTGATCCCGCTCGTTACCGGCTTTCCGGCGGCGTTCATCGGCGCGTTCTTCACCGGTTCGCTGCTGATCGAGACGCTGTTTTCGCTCGACGGGCTGGGCCTGTTGTCCTATGAAGCCGTGCTGCGCCGCGACTACCCGGTTGTGCTCGGCACGCTCTACCTGTTCACGCTGATCGGGCTCGTCACGCGCCTGATTTCGGATGTCTGCTACGTGATGGTTGACCCGCGCATTCACTTTGAGGGCATGCACCGATGAGCATACTCTCCCACGGCGCGGTGCCCAACGGGCTGCCGCACTCGCCGTCGCCGCGCCAGCGCGCGTGGCAACGCTTTCGTCGCAACCGGCTGGGCTACTGGAGCCTGATCCTGTTCGTGGTGATCTTCGTCCTGAGCCTGTGCGCCGAGGTGCTGTCGAGCGACCGCCCACTGGTGGTGCGCTACAAGGGCGAATACTACTTCCCGATCGTTAAGGTCTACCCGGAAACCACGTTCGACGGCGACTTCCCGACCCGTACCGACTACCTCGATCCCTTTATCCGGGACCGGATCACCACGCATGGCAATTTCGCGATTTTTCCTGTGAATCAGTATTCCTACGATTCGCTGAACTACTTCGCCAAGGAGCCGAATCCGGCGCCGCCGTCGTCCGAGAACTGGCTTGGCACCGACGATCGCGGCCGTGACGTGCTGGCGCGGCTGATCTACGGTTTCCGCGTGTCCGTGCTGTTCGGCATGGCGCTGACGATCATCGGCGTACTGGTCGGCACGCTCACCGGCGCGCTGATGGGCTTCTTCGGCGGGCGTTTCGACCTGTTCTCGCAGCGTGCGATCGAGATCTGGAGCTCGATGCCAGAGCTGTACCTGCTGATCATCTTCGCGTCGATCTTCGAGCCGAGCCTGGCGCTGCTGATCATCCTGCTGTCACTGTTCGGCTGGATGGGGCTGTCCGACTACGTGCGGGCCGAGTTCTACCGCAACCGCTCGCTCGACTATGTGAAGGCAGCACGCGCGCTGGGCCTGTCCAACGTTCAGATCATGTGGCGCCATATCCTGCCGAACAGCCTGACGCCGGTGATTACCTTCCTGCCGTTCCGGATGAGCGCAGCCATCCTGGCGCTGACCAGCCTCGACTTCCTGGGCCTGGGCGTGCCGCCGACGACGCCAAGCCTGGGCGAGTTGCTGGCGCAGGGCAAGGGCAACCTCGATGCCTGGTGGATTTCGCTGTCCACGTTCGCGGTGCTCGTCATCACGCTGCTGCTGCTGACCTTTATGGGCGATGCGCTGCGCGATGCGTTCGATACGCGCCTGGGGTTGGCCCAGCTGCGTGGCCGTGTGGAGCCTAAGGCGCCTGCGGGAAGTCCTGCCGCGGAGGCCGTGCAATGAGCCTCGCTGCAACGTTCCCCGATGCCGTGGCCCCGCCGGCGCCCGGTACGCAACTAATGTGTGTGGACCGGCTGTCCGTGACCTTCGGCGAGGGCGAGCACGCCACGCGCGCCGTGCGCGAGGTCAGCTTCGACCTGCGTGCCGGCGAGCGCTACGCGCTGGTCGGTGAATCCGGGTCGGGCAAGACCGTGACCGCGCTGGCCATGCTGCGGCTGGTTGGCGACGCTCACTACCAGGGCGCCATCCGCTTCGAGGGCCAGGACCTGCTGCGCGTGTCCGACCGCGAGATGCGGCGCATCCGCGGGTCCGAGATCGCCATGATTTTCCAGGAGCCGATGACGGCCCTGAACCCGCTTTACACCATCGGCAACCAGATCGTGGAGACGCTGGCGCTGCACGAAGGCCTGGACCGCCGCGCCGCGCGCGACCGTGCCATCGCACTGCTCGAGCGCACCGGCATCAGCGACGCCGCCAACCGGTTCAACAGCTTCCCGCACCAGTTGTCGGGCGGCCAGCGCCAGCGCGCGATGATCGCCATGGCCCTGGCCTGCCGGCCCAAGTTGCTGCTGGCCGACGAGCCGACCACGGCGCTCGACGTGACCATCCGCGCCCAGATCCTGGATCTGCTGCGCGACCTCCAGGCCGAGTTCGGCATGGCGGTGATGCTGATCACCCATGACCTGAACCTGGTGCGTGCGTTCGCGCAGCGCGTGGGGGTAATGGAGAAGGGCGTGCTGGTGGAGTCCGGCGAGACAGCCGAGGTGTTTGCCAATCCGCGCCATCCGTACACGCGCAAGCTGATCGACAGCCGCCCGCGCCGCGAGGTGCTGCCGCTGGTGCCACTGGCCCCGGTGCTGCTGGAGACCGATGCGCTCTGCGTCAGCTATGCCAAGAAGCGCGCCGGGTTTGCCGGCTGGTTCTCGAAGGAGCAGTTCGTGGCCGTGAAGGACGTGAACCTGCAACTGCGCGAGGGCGAGACGGTCGGTATCGTCGGTGAGTCTGGCTCTGGCAAGACCACGCTGGCCCACGCGGTGCTGGCGCTCCAGCGCAAGAGCAGCGGGGCCATCCGCTTCCTGGGGCGTGCGTTCGATGCGTGCACGCACAAGGAGCGCAGTGCGCTGCGGTCGCGCATGCAGGTGGTGTTCCAGGACCCGTTCGGCTCGCTGTCGCCCCGGATGACCATCGAGCAGATCGTCGGGGAGGGCCTCGCCCTGCATCAGCCGGGGCTATCGCCCGAGGCGATGCGCGAGCGCGTGATCGAGGCCCTGCGCGAGGTGGGGATGGACCGCACGGCGCTGGGCCGCTATCCGCACGAGTTCTCGGGCGGCCAGCGGCAACGTATTGCGATTGCCCGCGTGTTGATCCTGAAGCCGCAGGTGCTGGTGCTCGATGAGCCGACTTCTGCACTTGACGTCTCGATCCAGCAGCAGGTGCTGGCGCTGCTTTCCCAGCTCCAGCACAAGTACAACCTCAGCTATCTGTTCATCAGCCATGATCTTGCAGTGATCCGTGCGATGGCGCACCGCGTGGTCGTGATGAAAAACGGTGAAGTGGTGGAGGCCGGTGAGACGGAAACGGTACTCGGTGCACCGCAGCATCCGTATACGCGCAAGCTGATGGCGGCCGCGCAGTTGGGGGCCGTCTGAGTGATGTGCGGCGCAGCAGGCATGCCGCACTAACATGACAGCGGGATGTATCACATCGCCGTTATGCGGAATACGAGAAAAAAGATACGTTTTTCACGCTAGCTCATTGATTTGGCTGCGATTTCGGGCGAATTTGTAACCATCTTTGACACGACAATGACAGTCATTTAACATCCCGCGATGGCTATTTTTGGGGGTGGTCTGTCGGTCGCATGCTGACCTTTGGGAAGGTCAATCACGCATCCGGATCGTGCACCGTGCGCTGGCATATGTCTTGCGTACATACCGCCCTGATGTCTAGCGTTTGTCCGGCAATGATGTCTGACATGCCGGTCAGATAAATCCGATTATCAGGAGAACCAATGCAACGAACGGTACTTCATTCCCTGGCGCGCGCCGCTATTGGAATTGCCATTGCATGCGGTGCGACTGTGTCGAATGGAGTGCTGGCGGATACGGTGTTCAAGGACCCGGACGCCCGGATCGATGCCCGCGCGGAACTGAGCGCGGATGCCCATCCGGAAGGCAAGCGTGGCTTGCTGTCGTCGGTGATGAACTCCACCAGCAACGTTGCCAGCAAGGCTGGCGACCTGGTCATGAACGCGCTGGGCCTGATTGGCGTGCGTTACCGCTTCGGCGGTAACAGCCCCGAATCCGGCCTGGACTGCAGCGGCTTTGTCCGCTACGTGTTCAACGACACCTTCGGCTTCGTGTTGCCGCGTCGCTCTGTCGAAATCAGCAAGGTTGGCACCACTGTGGCGGTCAACGAACTGCGTCCGGGTGACCTGGTGTTCTTCAATACCATGCGTCATACGTTCTCGCACGTCGGCATCTATATTGGCGACAACAAGTTCGTGCACGCGCCGTCCACCGGCAGCAAGATCCGGGTGGACGACATGCGCGCCAGCTACTGGGTGACGCGCTACAACGGCGCACGACGCATCGACGATGCCCAGCGCGGCGAAGCCGACAACGGCATGGGCAGCATGGTCGAGACGCTCAAGCGCTTCGACCCAGCCGCCCAGGGCCGCTCGCTGTACGGCGGCTGACCCGGCTGCTCGCCAGACAAAAAAAGGACTGCCTCGGCAGTCCTTTTTTATCGGCTTGAACAGTACAAATAAGACAAATACCCCACTAAAGGGTGACATGATCCGTCACGTGAGGTGACACGAATTGTCACGAAGCAAGCCGATGTCGTGACAAGGATTGTCGATTTACCCCACTATTGGGTGGCAACGGTCCCGGTCGGGAGTGGGCGCGTACGGGCGAGGGCCAACTTGTCGCGCAGGCTTGCCAGCACCGCCGCCGTAGCTTGCTCGCCGGCCAGGATCGCGCGGTTGCGCGCTGTGAAATCGCTGCCGCTCATGTCCGGCAGGTCGGGGCGGATCACAATGTCCGCACGCGCCAGCGCCATCTTGTTGATCGACTGACCCATGATGGCCGTGGTTTGCAGCAGCACGCCGCTCTGGCCGCCATTCTTCTGGCTCGACGGATCGGCCGAGATATTCACCGCGATCACGAACTCGGCGCCCATCTCGCGCGCCGCATCCACCGGCACCGGCTCCACCAGCCCGCCATCGACATAGTCATGGCCCTGGATCGACACCGGCTGGAACACGCCCGGCACGCTGCTGGACGCGCGCACGGCCTGGCCCGTATTGCCGCGCCGGAACAGGATCCGCTCGCCGGTCTTGAGGTCGGTGGCGACGATGCCCAGCGGCAGCTTCATCTGTTCGATGGGGCGCTGCTTGACCAGCCGGTTGACGTAGTTCTGGAGCGCCTCGCCCTTGAGCCAGCCGCCGAACTTGGTGCCGAACGGCAGCGCCCAGTCGGCGATGGCCGCTTCGTCCATGGTCAGGGCGAGCTTGTTCAGCGTGAAGCCATCCATGCCGGATGCGTAAAGGGCGGCCACCACCGACCCGGCACTCGTGCCAGTGACGATATCGGCATGGATGCCCTGCGCCTCCAGCGCCTTGATCACGCCAATATGCGCAAAGCCGCGCGCGGCACCGCCGCCCAGCGCCAGGCCGATGCGTACCGGGCGCGGTGGCAGCGTGGCCACCGGCGGCGTGACAACGGGCTGGCTCGGCAGGGTGGGGGTCGGCTTCGGGCCGGTAGAGCAGGCCGCCAGCAGCATCGCCGCGGAGGCGCCCAGGAAATGGCGTCGTTTCATCGAGGAACGGGAATCTACTGGAAGTGATGCCGGCGCCGTGCGCGGTAGCATCCGTGGCTTCAGACCGCTGGCAGGATAAATGATTCCTGCCGGCGCGTAGCGAAAAAGCGGCGGCGGGCAGGGCGTATAATGCGCCATTCCTCGAATCTGGCCTGCGCGCCGCCATGCGCGGGCCTTTTTGTTTCACTCCGCCATGACACAACGCGTCCGCACCCGCTTCGCGCCGAGCCCGACCGGGTTCATCCACCTCGGCAACATCCGCTCCGCGCTTTATCCCTGGGCCTTCGCCCGCCGCATGAAGGGCGATTTCATCCTGCGCATCGAGGATACCGATGTCGAGCGGTCGTCCCAGGAGGCGGTCGACGTGATTCTGGAGTCCATGGCCTGGCTCGACATGGATATCGACGAAGGTCCGTTCTACCAGATGCAGCGCATGGACCGCTACCGCGCGGTGGTGCAGCAGATGCTGGAGACCGGCCTCGCGTACCACTGCTACATGAGCACCGAGGAACTGGACGCGCTGCGCGAGGCCCAGCGCGCCGCCGGCGAGAAGCCGCGCTACAACGGCTTCTGGCGCCCCGAGCCCGGCAAGGTCCTGCCCGAGCCGCCGGCCGGCGTGCAGCCCGTGGTGCGCTTCAAGAATCCGATCGGCGGCAGCGTGGTCTGGGAAGACGCCGTGAAGGGTCGCATCGAGATCTCGAACGACGAGCTGGACGACCTGGTGATCGCCCGCCCGGACGGCACGCCCACGTACAACTTCTGCGTCGTGGTGGATGACCTCGACATGAAGATCACCCACGTGATCCGCGGCGATGACCACGTCAACAACACGCCGCGCCAGATCAACATCATCCGCGCGATGGGGGGCCACGTGCCGGTCTACGCGCACCTGCCGACCGTGCTGAACGAGCAGGGCGAGAAGATGAGCAAGCGCCATGGCGCGATGCCCGTGACCGGCTACCGCGACGAAGGTTACCTGCCCGAGGCGGTGCTGAACTACCTCGCGCGACTGGGCTGGGCGCATGGCGATGCCGAGATCTTCTCGCGCGAGCAGTTCATCGAATGGTTCGATCTTGAGCACCTGGGCAAGTCGCCGGCGCAATACAACCCGGAAAAGCTGGCCTGGCTCAACAACCACTACATCAAGGTGGGCGACAACGCCCGCCTGGCCGAGCTGACGCGCCCGTTCATCGAGGCGCTGGGCGGGAAGGTGGAAGGCGCGAGCCTGGTCGACGTGATTGCGCTGGTCAAGGACCGCGCCAATACGCTGAAGGAAGTGGCCCAGACCGCGATGCTGTTCTATCGTGGCGAGCCGCAGCCGGACGCCGCGCTGCGCGCCGAGCACCTGACCGACGAGATCCGCCCGGCGCTGCAGGCGCTGGCCACGCAACTGGCCGCACTGCCCGAGTGGAAGCGCGAGGCCATCAACGCCACCTTCAAGGCCGTGCTGGGCGAGTTCGGCCTGAAGATGCCGAAGCTGGCCATGCCGGTGCGCCTGCTGGTGGCGGGGCAGTTGCAGACGCCGAGCATCGACGCGGTGCTGGAGCTGTTCGGCCGCGATACGGTGCTGCGCCGCCTGGCGGCTGCCTGAGAAAAGTGCGGAAAAATCTCGGCAGGGGCTTGCGCTCCGGCCGGGAATTCAGCATAATTTCGTTCTCCCTGCCGCGCGGCAAAAACTGCGCGGATCGATCGAAAGACCGAAAAAAGGGACTTGCAAAGCGGTTGGGTTGCTATATAATCTCGGCTTCGCCGGAAACGTAGTAAATCCCGCGGCAGCAAGAAGCAGTAAATGACAGTAACATTGGGGCTATAGCTCAGCTGGGAGAGCGCTTGCATGGCATGCAAGAGGTCAGCGGTTCGATCCCGCTTAGCTCCACCAAGTTTCTGTCCCCTTCGTCTAGAGGCCTAGGACATCACCCTTTCACGGTGAGTACAGGGGTTCGAATCCCCTAGGGGACGCCAAAAAAAGCAGGGCGTAATCAAACGCCCGGCTAGTCGTCCGAAGCAACAGCTTCGCGCGGCACACCAACACGGAGCGGTAGTTCAGTTGGTTAGAATACCGGCCTGTCACGCCGGGGGTCGCGGGTTCGAGTCCCGTCCGCTCCGCCAAAACTGAGCCCGCTTGGGTAAAACCAAGCGGGTTTTTCTTTGGGTGAGAGGTTGATTATCTGATAATCGCCTCGCGGTTTTCAGCGAAAGCAAATGCCATGCGGCAGTTGCGCTTCGAAAGAAAATCGTAATATAATCGCGGCTTCGCTGAAACGCGATTATGCAGTACCGGTAGCAATAGCAGTACCACGGGGCTATAGCTCAGCTGGGAGAGCGCTTGCATGGCATGCAAGAGGTCAGCGGTTCGATCCCGCTTAGCTCCACCAAGGATTTTCGAGGCACCGACCCAGCAAAAAAGGTGCTTCAGTGGCTGAAAAGTCTGTTATAGTTACGGACTTCGCAGCGCAGACGGAAACGTTGCAACAAGTTTCTGTCCCCTTCGTCTAGAGGCCTAGGACATCACCCTTTCACGGTGAGTACAGGGGTTCGAATCCCCTAGGGGACGCCAAAAAAAGCAGGGCGTAATCAAACGTTCAGCTAGTCGTCCGAAGCAATAGCTTCGCACGGCACACCAACACGGAGCGGTAGTTCAGTTGGTTAGAATACCGGCCTGTCACGCCGGGGGTCGCGGGTTCGAGTCCCGTCCGCTCCGCCAATATTAAAAATGCCTGCGCAAGCAGGCATTTTTTTTGTCCGTCGATTCGCTTATTTCACCGCGTGGCCCGCCTGAACATAATCATGCAGGTTTGCTCACCCGCATGAAATACCGTACCAGCAGCGTGCCGGCCACGGCCAGGCTGATACTGTTGCCGAACCAGAAACCGGCGGCGCCGCGTGTCCATTCGGGCAGCGCGTCGATCAGGCCGAATCCCATCACATACCCGCTACCCAGCCCCACGCCCCACAGCGATCCCGCGTAGATCAACGTCGGAATCAGGGCGATCTTGTACGCGCGCAGGATGAAAGCGGTCATGACCTGCACCGCGTCGAACGCTTGATAGAACGCCACGAACAGCATCAACGGCAGCGCCTTGGCCACGACGGTGGGATCCTTGGCGTAGGCCTGCAGCAGCGGTTCGCGGAGCAGCCACAGCAGGGCGCCCGTCAGCAGTGCCAGCCCGGCCCCGAAGCGGATGCCGCGCCAGGCCAGCCGGCGCGCCCCCGCCAGGTCACGCGCGCCAATCGACTGCGCTACTAGCGTGGACGTCGCAATCGCCAGCGAGAGCGGCATCATGTACGCCACCGCGCTCAGATTGGCGATGATCTGATGCCCGGCCAGCGTCTCCGTGCCCAGTCGCGTGATGAAGATCGACATCAGCGTGAACGACGTGATTTCGATCAGATAGGTCAGACCCATCGGCACACCCAGCCGCAGCAGCGGGCGGATCTTGCTCCAGCTCGGCCATTCCCAGCCGGCAAAAAGCGCAAGCGGCCGGTAGGCGGCGCCGGTTCGCAGGATCATCAGGCCGGCGATGCACCAGGTCCAGCTGATCAGCGTGGAGGCCAGCGCGCAGCCCGGGCCGCCCATCGGCGCCAGCCCCAGCCCCCCATGGATGAACCATGCGTTGAGCGGCACTTTCATCGCCAACCCGGCGATCTGGAGCACCGTGACCATGATTGGCCGTGACAGCGCGTTGTTCAGCGCCATGTAAATGCGGAAGCCCAGCGCAGCCGGCAGGCCGAACGCCACGATATGAAGATAGTGCGAGGCCTTCTCGACCAGCTCGGGCGGCGCTTTGGCAAACGTGAGCAGCGGCCCGGGGAACAGCAGCAACAGCATGCCCGGCACGGCCAGCGCCACGCCCAGCCACGCGGCCTGGCGCACTTCGCTGCCGATCTCGGCAGTGCGGCCCGCGCCATAGAGTTGGCCGGCGATGGGCGCCAGCGCCTGAAGCACGCCCATCAGGCTGATATAGATGGTGATGTAGATGGAGCCGCCCAGGCCCACGGCGGCGAGGTCGGTGGCGGAGGCGCGTCCGGCCATCACCGTATCGATGACGCCGAAGGCCACCACGGCGAGTTGTCCGACCAGGACGGGCGCGGCGAGGTGGAGGATGCGGCGAATGTCTTGCAGCGCGCTGCTCATTGTTCTTGTCGGAAAGCGTGGCGCGCCGGCTCCGTCGTGAGTCCGGCGCGTGGGGGCGAGGGGCGTCCGGCGCGGGGGTTACGGCTGGCGCGGCAGGCGGCGCGGCAGCGTGGGCCGGGGCGGCGCAGCGCGGCCGACATCAACCAGCCGGTACATGCGGAAGCGCTCGTCCCGGTCCGCAGGCCGGCGGCCTTCCCAGACCAGCCGCCATTCGAAGTGCGAAATGTTGCCGGGCGGGCCGTAGTCCACCTGGTCGTGGCGCAGCAGCACGTCGCAGCCGTCATCGGGGCCGCCAAAGCGGATATGGCCGTAATACGAGAACGACGCCAGTTGCGCATTCCCCATGCGGATCGGCTGCACACAGGTGTAGGTCGACGGCAGTGCCATCGAGGCGGCCTGCGCCACATCGCGATAGGTCTTGGCGTAGTTGATGGCAGGCAGCCACAGCGTCATCGCCATTACCCACATCAGCGTCGTGCCGGCGGCCGAGATCACCACCGGGCGCCAGATCTGCTTGGGCGCGCGCGACAGGCGCCAGCGCACCACCAGCACCCAGGCCAGCGTCACCGCCAGCGCGATGACCACCGCGCTCCAGGTGAACGAGTGCTGGAAGCCCGGAATCAGCCGGTACACGTTGTTGGCGATCTTGGGCGGGAAACCGGTCGTGCGGGCGATCCACATGAACCACAGGAAGCCGCAGAAGATCGTGAAGAACAGCAGGGCGAACCAGTCGATCGCATTGATCACGCCGCGTGCCAGCGTGGGCAGCGCGAACGCGGCCAACACGGCCATCGGCGGCAGCAACAGGATGAACTGCACATCGCCGGGGCTGCGTTGCAGCACCAGCAGCAGGAGCAGCGCTGTCAGCATCGACAGTGGCAGCGCCACGTGGGCCGCGCGCCGCATGCCACGCCACGACAGCCACGCCCAGACGGCCACCGGCCAGACCGGCCACGCGAACAGGAACAAATTTCGTGCGATGAAGCCGGCCGCGGCCAGCGACGGTCCACCATAAGTACGACGGTCGTAGCGGGCCCACTCGCGGATGAAGGTGACAGCCTCGTCGCGGTCGGCCGCGCCCAGATACACCACAGCCATCCACACCGCGACGATGGCCAGCGCCAGCGGCAGGCCAGTCGCCGTCAGCCACTTCGCGGGTAGCGGGCGGCAGGCCACGACGGCCAGGGCCGTGGCCACCAGCAACGCGGCGGCCAGGATCGGCCCGCTGGCCAGGCACAGTGCGCCCAGCCCCACGCCGTACCAGAGGCTGCCCTGCACGGGCTTGTCCAGGCTGCGCACCAGCCCGTACAGCATGAAGGCGATAAAGCAGACCTGGCCGACCTGCGCCGTGGTCTCGTGCCCACGCATCGCCAGGCCCACGCATGCCAGGAACAGCAGCAGCGCGCCATCGGCCAGCGCGCGGCCATAGGACCGCGCATCGGGCTGGCCGCCGAAGGCGAACGCGAACGGCTGCACTTCGTCACGCCGGCCGAGCAAATAGGTGGAGTACCAGATGAAGGCGCAGGTGCCGAAGTAGAACAGCGCCGTGGCCAGCCGCGACGCGTCCGGCGCGCCGAGCCAGCCGCCAAACAGCCGGATCATGATGCCGCCGAGCCAGAACACAAGCGGGCCGTCCTCACTGAACGGCCGGCCGGCGATGTTCGGCATCAGCCAATCCTGCGTGCCGCCCGTGGCAAGCTGCCACATCACGCCGAAGCCCGCGGCATCCTCGTTCTTCCACGGGTCGCGGCCGAACAGGCCGGCCAGCCCGTAGATGATGCAGATGGCCAGCAGCAGGGCGCGCGGCAGCGCGCCGGTGGCGGCGGCGGTCAGGTGGACGGGAGAGGTCTTGGCTTGACTCATCGGCGGTGAAATCGTGGACAGCAACAATCGGCTGCACAAAAGCAAAGAGGCAGCCGATGCTGCCTCTTTGTCAGGTCGCGCGCGGCGGGAGCATCTGTTCCCTCGTGCGCGGCATGCTCGCGGCTCCGCGAGATTACTTCTTCATCGTGCTCAGCTTGCTGCCGAACTTCTGACGGAACTTCTCGACGCGGCCGGCCGTGTCCATGATCTTCTGGGTGCCGGTGTAGAACGGGTGCGATTCCGACGACACTTCGATCTTGGCCAGCGGGTAGGTCTTGCCTTCGTGTTCGATCGTATCCTTGGTCTGGATCGTCGAGCGGGTCACGAACTTGAAGTCGTTCGACACGTCGTGGAACAGGACTTCGCGGTAATTCGGGTGAATGCCTTCTTTCATGGTGCTTCCTTTCAGGTTGGGTAGCCAGTCCGCTCATGTCTGCCGCGTGCGTGCATCGGATGACGAATGCTTGCGACGAGCGAACCACTTGCCGATAACGGGCAAACCGGGATTATGCCAGAAAAACAAGCGCTTGGACAACAATCGACGCGTCGTCATAGCCGGTTCGCCGGTCGCTGATAAGTGACTTTTACAGCATTTTTCCAGCCGGATCCTGACGATAAAACGTGACCAGTGCTTCGTATAGCGTAGACCAATGCCGGTGCAGGCCCTCGGGCTCAACGAAAAATGCCTCGGACGCCACCGCGAAGAACTCGCTGGGCGCCTCGCAGCCGTAAGGGTCGATCACCCGCAGCCGGGGCGGCAGCCGTTCGGGATGGTCCCAGGCGCTGTCCGGCACCGCCTCGCAGGCATCGGCGAAGACATCGTATTGGCTCAGGAACGCCTCCGCCCACTGATCGGCATCGACGCCCGGATGCAGTACGCGCGAGAAAGGTGGCACGCCGTCGGGCTCGCCGTCGAGCATATCGAGCTTGTGAGCGAACTCGTGGATCACCACGTTGTAGGTGTCCGCCGGCAGCGCATGGTCGGAATCGAGCCCCGCGCCGGGCGTGCTCACGTCCTGCCAGGACAGGATGACGGGGCCACGCTCCCACGCCTCGCCGCTCGCTTCCTCTTCCACGCCGTGCACCAGCCCGATCTCGTCCTCCACGGTGCGCCGGATCAGGAATTCGCCCGGATACAGCACGATGCCATGCCAGCCGCGATACCACTCGATACCGAGCTTGAGGATCGGCACGCAGGCTTGCACGGCCACGCTGACCACCATCTCGTCGGTCAGCGGCAGGTCGTGCGCGGTCGAATATTCCTTGCCGGCGATGAACAGCGTGGCCAGCTCGCGCAGCGCGGCCTGGTCCTCGGCGCCGTAGCGCTGCACATAGGGCAGGGCGGCCACGGTACGCGTCCAGAGGTCGTCCGGAATGGCGTAGTGCTCAAGCTTGCGGGCGCGTGAGCGCGAGCGCAGGTAGCTGGTCAGTTTGCCGAACATGGTCGGAGAGTGGTCGCGTGGTTCGTCGGATCGGTTGGCAGAGACAAAAAAGGCGCACCCAAGGGTACGCCTTTCCTGCCTGATGCACTACCGGGGCGGGTCAGCCGCCGCGGCGCATCATGTCGAAGAACTCCGCGTTGTTCTTCGTCGGCTTCATCTTGTCGAGGATGAACTCCATCGCCTGCACTTCGTCCATGTCGGAGATGAACTTGCGCAGGATCCAGATCTTCTGGAGGATTTCCGGCTTGATCAGCAGTTCCTCGCGGCGCGTGCCCGACTTGTTCAGGTTGATGGCCGGGTAGACACGGCGCTCGGCCAGGCGGCGCTCGAGGTGCACTTCCATGTTGCCGGTGCCCTTGAACTCTTCGTAGATCACGTCGTCCATGCGGCTGCCGGTTTCGATCAGCGCGGTGGCGATGATGGTCAGCGAACCGCCTTCTTCCAGGTTACGCGCGGCGCCGAAGAAGCGCTTCGGGCGTTGCAGCGCGTTGGCGTCCACACCGCCG
This sequence comes from Cupriavidus campinensis, assembly GCF_905397395.1. Classification (GTDB taxonomy): domain Bacteria; phylum Pseudomonadota; class Gammaproteobacteria; order Burkholderiales; family Burkholderiaceae; genus Cupriavidus; species Cupriavidus campinensis. The sequence goes on along the minus strand of NZ_CAJPVH010000040.1, from coordinate 2,414 downwards.
GTCAGCACCTTGCCGGAGGCCGGCACCACGGTGTTGTAGGCGCGTGCCAGACGGGTGATGGAGTCCAGCAGGATCACCACGTCGCGCTTCAGTTCCACCAGGCGCTTGGCCTTCTCGATGACCATTTCGGCCACCTGCACGTGACGGATGGCCGGTTCGTCGAAGGTCGACGCCACCACCTCGCCGCGCACCGAGCGCATCATTTCGGTCACTTCTTCCGGGCGCTCATCGATCAGCAGCACGAACAGGTCCGCTTCCGGATGGTTGTTCGCAATGGCGTGGGCGATGTGCTGGAGCATCACGGTCTTGCCGGACTTCGGCGAGGCCACCAGCAGCGCGCGCTGGCCACGGCCGATCGGGGCGATCATGTCGATCACGCGGCCGGTGATGTTCTCTTCGGCGCGGATGTCACGTTCGAGCTGGAGCGGCCGGTTCGGATGCAGCGGCGTCAGGTTCTCGAACATGATGCGGTTCTTCACCGCCTCGGGCGCCTGTCCATTGACCTTGTCCACCTTGACCAGCGCGAAGTAGCGCTCGCCGTCCTTCGGGGTCCGCACTTCACCTTCGATCGAATCGCCGGTATGGAGATTGAAGCGGCGGATCTGCGAAGGGCTGATGTAGATGTCGTCCGTGCTGGCCAGGTACGAGGTTTCCGGCGAGCGGAGGAAGCCGAAGCCGTCGGGGAGGACTTCCAGCGTGCCGTCTCCGTAGATGGTTTCGCCCATCTTGGCGCGCTTCTTCAGGATCGCAAACATCAGTTCCTGTTTGCGCATCCGCTGTGCATTGTCGATCTCGAGCGTTGCCGCCATTTCGAGAAGCGCAGACACGTGAAGCGATTTGAGTTCTGTCAGGTGCATAGACGAGGGGTACAGAAGTGGCCCGGACGGGCGAGACCAAAGGGAAGGGGGAAAGAATGAGCGAACGCTCGGGGAAGTTGTTGGTGGCATCTTAGCACAATCCGGCCGGCGCGCCAGGGCTGGCGCACGCGAAGCCGGATCATGCAGTGCCGCAGCCAGCCATGCCGGGCTGGCCGCGGGGTCTGGCTCAGGCCAGGGCCGGGACGTTGTTCTTCAGGAACGCAGTCAGGTCCGACTTGGACAGGGCGCCAACCTTCTGGGCGACAACCTTGCCTTCCTTGAACAGGATCAGCGTGGGAATGCCACGGATGCCGAACTTGGCCGGCACCTGCTGGTTCTCATCCACATTGATCTTGGCGATCTGCACCTTGTCGCCGAAATCGCGCGCCACTTCGTCCAGGATCGGGGCGATCATCTTGCACGGACCGCACCACTCGGCCCAGAAGTCCAGCAGGACGGGCTTGTCGGACTGGAGGACGTCGGCGTCGAACGATGCGTCGCTCACATACTTGATTTGTTCGCTCATGGCGTGAAACCTCTGGGGCTCAGTTGATGTTGAAGGCTGACCGCTACCTTACACGAGAATCCGGCAATCGGTTTGCGATGGCACCGAAGGCAGGCAGGTCAGGCGGGCCGTGCCGTTGATGCCGATATGTTACCAGCTTGGCGAATTTCAATACCCCCTCGGAACGGGGTGCCGGCAGGGCCTGGGACAGGTGCAATTGTGCCCCCGCGCAGTAATACCTGCTCAACATTGTGTTAATCACGGCAAGAGAATCGCTCAATCGGCATCGGGTTATCCAGTACTCAAATGGATTATCTTTGGGCCCGGGAATTCCCCAGATCCGGATGTCCGGGATGATCTGAGAAGCACTTTGAGAATCCTCCCCATGCCGACGGCCCGGCCGCGCGCGTAGAATGACAGGGAATGCCAACCCCGCAGGCACCACAAGGCCACCGACCATGACTGCCGATCCCCGCAAGCCCGATCCCGCCGACGATCTGCCCGACACGCCGCCAGCCTCGGGCGCGCCAGACGTGGATCACCTGAGCGACGCCCTGGCGCACCTGAACAGCGCGGTGGAAACCAACAGCATTGCCACGGGCGCGGCCCGCGGGCTGGTCTACAGCGTGATGGAGACGCTCGGCACGCTGATTGGCGACCCGGACCTGCCCGAGCATGCCCGCTCCGGCTACGAAGGGCTGCTCGAAACCGCCCGCGAGTTGCGCGCGCGGCTGGAGCGCGGTGATCACTGAGCCGCGCCCGCCCGGGCTGCCGGGTGGCCCCGGCCAACGCCATCGTATTTCCCTGACTGACCACGCCGTGCCGCCCTGGCGCGCCACGGCCCCGTGCTCCCATTTGCGCCTGACCCCACGTGGCCTGGCGCGCCATCCATGACCCGGCTTTCGTTTTCTCCCGGCCCCGCCTTCCTTGAGCAGGCCGCCACCGCGACGTGGTATTTCCTTGACCATTGCGGGCCGGCCGCCGCCGGCGCGCATGTGGTCGTGCCCACGGCGGCGCAGATTCCGGGCGTCCGGCTGGCGCTCGACGCCGCC
>NZ_CAJPVH010000039.1 GCF_905397395.1 Cupriavidus campinensis | reverse complement strand
GGCCACGCTTTCGGCCAGCCACGCGGCGGGCGCGCAGGCCGCCACCGTCACGGCTACCGTGGCCACGCCCAGCAGGGCCCAGCGCACGCGCTTCCAGCCATGCGCCACGGGCGCGCGCCGGCGCGTCAGACGCAGCGATTCCAGCCGGACCATCAGTTGCGGCCGCCCGAGCCGGGGCCTTGGAGTGTGGCGGTCACGTTGACCAGCGCCGTGGCGCCCACGTAGGCGATGCGGGCATCGACCACCTTGAGCCGCTGCTGCGCGCGTACGTCCTGGAGCCAGCCGGCTACCGCGCCGAACGGCACTTTGTCGAGTTGGAGCTGCACGGCATTGTCGCCGGTCGGCGCCAGCCGGGTCGGTTTCAGGCCGTGCTGGCCCATGCTGTCCTGCAGCGCCTGGGTCAGCGCATCGCCGCGCAGCGTGGGCGCCGGGCTGGCGGCCAGGCCGCGTGCCTCGTGCGCCAGCGTTTCCATCTCGGCGAGGTCCGCGCGCATCTGCGGCAGGTTGCGGTTCAGGCGGGCACGGCCATCGGCGGCCGGTTCCCACAGCAGCAGGTAGCCGAAGACGAGCACCAGCAACACGGCGCCGCCGCCAAGGATGGCCTGCTCGCGCGGGTTGCGGGCGTTCCAGAAGGCATCGAAGCGTTCGCGCCAGCGTTCCGGCACGCGCGGCTTCAGGCGCGCGAAGCGGGCGGACAGGGCGGAAACGGTGCTGGGCCGGGTGGAAGGGCGCGAAATCTTCATGATGCAGCCTTCACGATCCAGCGCGTGGCGCCCTGCGGGGGCGAGCTGCCGCCGCGTGCGGCGTCCGGCGGATTCTTGTCTTCTTCCATCTGCAGGCCGGTCTGGCGCACCGCGTTGCGCAGCGCGCCGGTGTTGGTGCCGGGTTTCAGCGTCACATAGAGCGTGCCCGCACGGTACTCGAGCGCCAGCAGCGCATCAGGCGGCAACTGCTGGGCGCCGCGCGCGAAGCCATCGGCCAGCGGCAGGAAATCGCCCGGCACGCTGCGCCCGCTCGCCGTGCGCAGCTGTTCCACCTGGCGGCGCATCAGCAGCGGCGGCTCGGCGATCTGCGGCACATTGGGGAAGGCGGTGTGGAGCAGGTCCGCCTGCGCGGCCTCGACCCGCTTCGCCTCGTTGCGCAGCAGCAGCCACTGGATATTCGTGCCGATGATCTGCACCAGCAGCAGGCCGACGGCCAGCGCCACGGGCAGGCGCCACGCGCGCAGGTTCCAGCGATCCATGCGGCCCTGCGCGAACTCGAACTGGGCGAGGTCGAGCTGGGGATTCTGCAGGCATTCTTCGGCGCCGGTCAGCCAGATGCGCCAGGTTTCGGAAATCCGCGAGGCGCGGGTAACCGTGGGCTGCGCGCGGAGCGCCGGCACCGGGGCGTGGGCGCGCGCCGTGGCATCGCCATGCCATTGGCCGGCCGGGGCGAGCGCCTGCCAGGCCGCCAGCGCGGCATCGCCCAGCAACAGGCCGAAGCCTTCGTACTGGCCGGTGCGGGCGGTGAGCTGCCACATGCGCGTTGCTTCCGTCGTGGCGGTGGCCGTGACGTCGAGCAGCGAGGCGGATTGCGAAAGTGCCGTAGCAGCCGCTTCCACGATCAACGTGGCCGGTTGGACCGGGACGACAGGCTTCGATACCGGGACGGCCGGAGCCGGCTGGGCAGCGCCGGCGCCAGCTAACACCGGCTCGGGCGCCTCGGCGTCGGCGGGCACTGCCTCGACCGGTTCCGGCAGCGGCAGGCAAAGCTGCGCAGCCACTACGTGGCGGCGGCGGTGCTTGTGTTCGGCGAAATTGTCGAGCGCGGCGCGCAGCCAGGCGCGGTCCGTCACCATCAGCAGGCGGCGGCGCGCGCCACGGGCGGTGGCCGCTGGGTCCAGCGCCGGCCCGAGCGCGATATGGCACGGGGCGGCGTCCGTCGCCAGCATGTCCTCGACCAGGTTCGGCAGGGCCAGCCGCAGCCGCGCGGGGGGCAGCGGGGGCACCATCGCCGTGGTCAGCAGCACGTCGCTGGCGGCCACGATCAGCACCAGGCGGTCCGCCGCCGGCATGTCGGCGGCCAAGGCGTGGCCTTCGCGCAACAGTTCGGGGGCGTGCGGCAGGCCCGGACGGCGGCTCTTGTCCGCCACCGGCGTGCGGACCAAGGCAAACGCCATGGCGCCAAACTGCCACGGTTGCGGCTGGTCGTGCGGCCGTTGCGGCAGGCGGACGTAGAGGGTGGTGCTCAAGGGTTACCTAAATGGAATCGCTCGGTCTGGATGGGCGGCGCGGCAGGCCGCCCGGGTTCGGCGCAACAGCGTACCTTGCCTGTGTGACTAAAGCACGTCAATACAGTCCTGTCTGAATCTGGGGCCGACATTCGTCCGACATTCGTCCCACATCTATGGAGCATGCCGCACCCGGGGTGCCTGCGCGGCTCAGGGCGCCTCGGGGAGGCGGTCGGTGTCGCGTACCCAGAGTACACGGGTGGTGTTGCCGCTCCCGAGCGTGGGGGCGCGCTGCACCAACGACACCTGCAGCCGCCGCGCGCGCTCGTGCCGCACCAGACCATACACCAGGAAATAGTGGGTGCTTACCTCAAGGGCTCCGGCGGCGGTGGTGTCGGCCTGCGGCGCCACGGCGCGCAGCCGCTTGACGATGTCGCTGGCATCGAGGAAATAGGCGCTGTCGCGCTGGCGCACCAGCTCGCGGGCGCGATCCAGTGGGAGCTTGTCGATGGCGGCGGCCAGCACCTCGGGCTCGGCCGTGTTGGCGTTGATCTTGGTCGCTTCGGGCAGGAACACGATGAACGGCTCCAGCGTGGCCACCATCGCCGGGTTGTAGCCGGGAATGGCAAGCAGGTCGGCGGCGGTGTCGGGCGGGCGCGGCACGGGCTGGCCGTCGGGCGACGCCCCGCGCGCCGCGCGTACCAGATACTGCGCGGTGGGCTCCGCCAGCGACGGGTTCATGCCGAGCGTTTGAAGCAGGCGGCGGTAGACCAGCAGCGAGGGCAGGTCGATCTCCACCACGCGCCCGGTGCCCGAGGCGTTCCAGATATAGAGGTTGTTGAGGTTGAAGCGCGCCTGCGCATCGACGATGCGGCCGGACAGGAACGAGGTCTCCCCGGCCTGGTCCGTGCGCAGCCCGGCGCCGAGAAAGTCGGACAGCCGCGTCTCCGCCACCGGTACCGACCACGGCTCGCCGAGATAGTCGACCCGGGAGCGGCGCTGGTCGTCGCGCAGGATCAGCCGCGCCCAGTCCACGGCCGCGCGCTCGATCCACGCGGCCTGCGCGGTCAGGCGCTGGTTCTCGATCGACCGGATCTGTACCTGCTGGCGCCACAGCATGCCGGAGACGATGACCACGGCCAGCGTCACCATCAGCAGGGCCGTGACCACGGCGGCGCCGCGCTGGTGGGTACGGTGGCGAGGGAGGGCAGGGCGCGCGTTCATAGGCCGGTCATGCAGACTTTCTGGAACCGGCGTGGCGCGTCGCCATCGCCCATCTTTGCCAGCACGGTCAACTCCAGCGCGCGCAGCGTGGCGTTGCCGTTGATATTGGCGGCACTGGCGTCTGCGTCACTGGCGCCGGCAGCCGTGGCGGCGGTTGCGGCCTGTGCCGCCGCGCTGTCGATGGCGCTCTGCTGCATCAGCGCGGCCCGTACCCGGCCGTTCTCGGCCTGCCAGCCGGCTGGCTCCACCCAGACGCGCGCGGCCAGCTCGGCCGTATCGGGCAGCAGCGGCCGCACCTGGGCGCCGCCGGGCGCGCCCTGGCGCAGGTTCACCATCGCGCCCTGCACCGCGTTGCGGGAGAGCGCGGGGCGGCTGGCCATGCGGACCAGCGTGTTGTTATCCACACGGTAGACCACCACCTGCCAGGCGGTGGGCTGGCCTTCGTCGCGGCGGTCGCGCACCAGCATCAGCTGGTTGGCGCCGAGTTCCACGGGGCTGGCCTGGAGTTGGGTGGGGTTGGCCAGGTGCTCGCAATCGGACTGGAACTGGCCGTAGAGCACCTTCAGGGCGTCGAGGCGCGCGTCGTGGTCGGTCAGGCGTTCGCGGCTGCGCGTCAGGGAATCCAGCGCGCGCCAGCCAATCACGGCCATCACGGCCATCAGCGTGATGGCGACGAGCATCTCCAGCAGCGTGAAGCCACCTCGGCCATTCCGGCCATGGCTGCGGGGGGAGGGCCGCTCAGAGGACGCCGCGCGTTTCATTGGGAACCAGGGTGACGAGCCAGGCCAGCCTGACCGATTTGTCGGTGGCCGACGGGTACACGGCAATTTCCACGCGCCGGAACGACGGATTGGGGGTGCCCGAGACCGATTCCTCGCACCAGAGCGGCGTGCCGCCCTGCGGGCAGTCGTAGCCGCGCGTGCCGGCCTCGGGCCAGGTCTTGGAGAGGCGCAGTGTGGCGAAATGGTTCTCGGCGCTGAACTCGGCCAGCATGCGCGATTGCAGCGCGGCGCTCGACTCGGTCATCGATCCCATCGCCCGCATGGCGGCCGTGAGCGCCACGGCGAGGATGGTCAGCGCCACCAGCACCTCGATCAGCGTGAAGCCGGACCGGTGTTGCGGACGGAGGGTCGATCGGGGGAGCGTGCGGCGGCTCATTGCGGCACCGTGGCCTGGTAGCGGCCGCTGCCGTCGCCGGTGATGTCCACGCGGATGTCGCCGCGCGTGAGGACCAGCCGCTGCGGCTCGTCCACCAGTTCGCGGCCGAATACCAGCCGCTGCGGGCCAGTGCCCACGCGCCGGCCGCCTTCGACGATCATCACGCTGTCCAGCCCCAGCCGCCAGCGGCCGGGCGCGAAGACATCGGCGCGCATCGGCACCCAGCCCTGCGGGGTGGATTCCAGGAAGCGCCAGCCGCCGGCATCGCCCTCCCAGGCCAGCGGGCGGGCGCCCAGCTGGGCGTCTTCCTGGGCCAGTTCGAACAGCCGGGCGATGCGCTGGCCGTCATCGAGCACGCGGCCCCGCTCGTTGGGCGAGGCGTTGACGGCCACCAGGGAGATGACGATGCCGGCGATCACCATGACCACCAGCAATTCGAGCAGCGTGAAGCCGGCGGGCCGGCGGCGCTGCGGGCAAGGGCGGCGCGGTAGCAAGGCGGGCGTCGCCGGGACCATGTGGATGAAGGAGCGGGAGGCGGGAGGACTTATTCCCAGTTGCCGATATCGGCGTCGTTGGCGCTGCCGCCGGCCTGGCCGTCGGCGCCGAAGCTGAATACGTCGATCTCGCCGCGCACGCCGGGGTTCAGGTACTGGTAGGCATGGCCCCAGGGGTCTTTCGGCAGCCTTTCGAGGTAGCCGCCGCCCTTCCAGTTGTTCGGCACCGGCTCGGTGGTCGGCTTGCTGACCAGCGCCTGCACGCCTTGCTCGGTGGTCGGGTAGCGGCCGTTGTCGAGGCGGTACAGCTTGAGCGCCTGCATGATCGACGAGATATCCTGGCGCGCGGCCACGATACGGGCTTCGTCCGGGCGGCTCATGATCTTGGGTACCACCAGCGCTGCCAGCACCCCCAGGATGACGATCACCACCATGATCTCGATCAGGGTGAAGCCGCGGGCACGGCGCTGGCCATGCGGGCGGGCGGTGGCGGGCGTGCGGGCGGAGGAGAAGTTGGCGAATCTGCGCATCGTGTGTCTGGCCTTATCGGGATGGACATTCCGCGCCTGGCGGGCAGGCACGGCCGGGTATGGCCAGAAAGTATAACCCCCGCGGCGTGACTGTTTCGTGTGGGGTGTGGCGTACCCGGCAACCGCGCATTTATAACTTGCATCTTCAATGCATCTTATCTAGTATTTCATCCACGATGCAACTGACCCGTTTCTCCGACTATGCGCTGCGCCTGCTGATGTATGTATCGCGGGCGGATGGCAGCCGGCCGATCACGATTGCCGAGGTCGGCCAGCAATTCGACATCTCGCACAACCACCTCGTGAAGGTGGCTGCGCGGCTGTCGAAGCTCGGCTGGATCACGGCCACGCGCGGCCGCCATGGTGGCCTGCAGCTTGGGCCGGGTGCGGAACGGCTGTCGGTGGGCACGATCCTGCGCGAGCTGGAAGGGCACAAGTCGGTGGTCGACTGCGCCGATCCGCCGTGCGCGCTCAAGGGCAACTGCCGGCTGAAGCTGGCGCTGGACGAGGCCGAGGAGGCCTTCTACCGCGCGCTGGACGGCGTCACCCTGGGCGATGTCATCGGCAGCCGTACCGCCGAGTCGATCATCACCCTGCATCGTAATTTCCTGAGCCGGCGAGCAGCCTGACGGTTCCGGGACCACAGATCCCGGACCCTCGAGCCATGCGCCGGCTTTATTGTGCGATAAAACATGCATCCAACATGCATGATAATTCGGAGTTTTCCAGATGCTGTCGGCAGCTTCCCGCCCCTATATCGATGCCAGCGTTCCCGTGCTGCGTGAGCACGGCCTTGCCATCACGACGCACTTCTATCGCGAAATGTTCGCCGCGCGGCCGGAACTGACCCGGCTGTTCAACATGGGCAACCAGGCCAATGGCGCGCAGCAGCAGTCGCTCGCCTCGGCCGTGTTCGCCTACGCCGCCAATGTGGACCGCGCCGACGTGCTCGCGCCCGTGGTGGAGCGCATTGTCCACAAGCACGTGGCCGTGGGTTTGACCTCCGCGCACTACCCGATCGTCGGCAAGCATCTGCTCGAAGCGATTTCCGCCGTGCTGGGCGACGCCGCCACGCCGCCGCTGATGGCCGCCTGGGACGAAGCCTACTGGCTGCTGGCCGGCGAACTGATTGCCGCCGAGGCACGCCTCTACGACCGCCACAACGTGAAGGCGGGCGAGCTGCAGGCCGTGCGCGTGGTACGCCGCGAGAACGAGGGCGATGCCGTGGTGGCGCTGACCCTGGCCGCTGAGGATGGCACGCCGCTGCGCGACTTCGCGCCGGGCCAGTACATCAGCGTGGAAGCCAATTTTCCCGATGGCGGCCGTCAGCTGCGCCAGTATTCGCTTTCCGCCGAACGTGGCCTGCCGACGTGGCGCATCTCGGTCAAGCGCGAGGCCGGCAATGCCGAGACCCCGGCCGGCGCCGTCTCCAACTGGCTGCATGACACCGCCCATGTCGGCACGACGCTGAACGTGAGCACGCCGTGGGGCGACTTCGCGCCCGCGCTGGCCGGTACCAAGCCGATGGTGCTGATGTCGGCCGGCATCGGCATCACGCCGATGATTGCCGTGCTGCGCACGCTGGCGCTGGAGAACCCGAACCGCCCGGTGCTGTTCGCCCATGCGGCGCGCCATGGCCGTCACCACGCCCACCGCAAGGACCTGGCCTGGGCGCGTGAGCGCATGCCCAACCTGCGTACCCATATCAGCTACGAGACGCCCCAGGCGGGCGACGTGGCCGGGCACGACTACGATCACGTCGGCACGCTGCCGATCCACGCGCTGCTGACGGCCGAGGAAACCTCCGCGTTCCAGGACGGCCAGTTCTATATGTGCGGCCCGATCGGCTTCATGCAGGCCCAGCGCCTGGCGCTGATCTCGGCAGGGATTCCGGTGGGCCATATCCATCGCGAAGTGTTCGGTCCCGACCTGCTCGACGACCTGCTCTGACCGGCTGGCGGACCGCCGATTGACAGTCGACTGACAGCCGACACATGCGTCTGGTACGCTAGGCGATCTTCTTTGATCGTCGGCGTGCCGGCGTACTGTCTCGTGGCCACCCTTTCCCGGTCTCCGCTTCGCTTCGACCTCTCCGCTCCCTGGCTGCCCCGCGTCGCGGGGCTGCTGCTATTTGTGGCACTGTGCGCGCTGGTGACGCACTGGGTGCTCGCGTTCAGCGCGATGCGCACGATCCCGGTGCCCAAGAGCGCGCGCGTGGCGCAGACGGAGGCGGTGGAGACAGGCGCCGTGGCCACGCTGTTCGGCGGCAGCGCCCAGGCGGGCGTGCGTGACGTGCAGCTGATCGGCGTGGTGGCGGACCTCGACGGCGTGGGTCCGGCCGCCGCCATCCTCTCGCTCGACGGCGGGCCGGCCAAGTCCGTGCGCGCCGGGACGTCGCTGTCGCCGCAGATCAAGCTGACCGAGATCCACGGCCGCAACATCGTGATCGAACGCAACGGCGTGCGGCAGGAAATCGCGCTGCCGCTCCAGACCGGCGTGAGCGCCGGCAGCCGTGGCCCCGCGCCGGCGGCACCGCCATCGGGCGCCGCCGCGCCGCTCTCCACGCCGTTGCAACCGCCGGGCAACCTCGCACCGCCGCCTTCCGTAACGGCTGGTGCGATGGCGCAACCGGCCCAGCAGCCCCAGCAGCCTTATCAGCCTTATCAGCCACCACCGCAGCAGACCATGCAGCCGCAGCCCCAGGTGGCGCCGCCGCAGATGCCTCCAGGCATGCCTGACGCCCCCGGGGGCGGCTGACGCAACCGTTTCAAACGGTTGCGCAATATTGGGCTGTCTTTCGCATGTTTACGCGAGTCGTCCATTCTGTGAGGCCCGTAACATCGTATTAAAAGTGCCAACTTTGCGAGATCGTCTGCGTTCTAATCCGTACATGCCCAACATGACGAAAAGGAGCACAGACATGCAACGGACTCACAAGACCCACATCCTGAAGAAGTTCGCGGCCGCTTCGGCCATGGTCGTGGTGGCGGGCGCCGCTTTCGCCCAGGCCACCACCCCGGCCCCGGCACCGACCACCCCCCCGGCGGCGCAAGGCCCCCAAGGCGGCCCGCGCGGCGACATGGCAGGTCGCCACGGCGGCCCCGGCCACCACCATGGCGGCATGTGGCTGAAGTCGGTGGATACCGACGGCGACGGCGCCATCTCGAAGGCCGAGGCCGACGCGATGTTCGCCAAGATCGATACCAACAAGGACGGCAAGCTCGACAAGTCGGAACTGGCGGCCTACCGCAAGACCGCCATGGAAGAGCATCGCGCCAAGATGAAGGCCGAGTTCGAAGCCAAATTCAAGGCAGCGGACAAGAACAACGACGGCGCGCTGACCCGTGACGAGTTCAAGGCCGCGTTCCCGCGCATGGCCAACCGCTTCGATGCGATCGATGCCAACCGCGACGGCAAGGTGACCACCGCCGAAGTGGAGTCGAGCATGAAGAAGATGCGCGACGAACACATGAAGCGCCACGGCGGCCCCGGCCGCGGCCCAGGCGCCTCGGCCCCGGCGGTGCCGTCGAGCAGCGGCGGCTAAGTCTTCGCCACCCCGCTGGAAAGCGCGACCTTCGGGTCGCGCTTTTTTTTGTCTGGGTACCCCGGAAAGTGCCGAAGTTGGCACCATCCTTGCCTCTCCGGGGCGCACCGCCGGCGCACGTCGAGGGCGGTTCAGGCGGATATCTCATCAAATAAATTGCGTACTTGTGCCTGACTTGCTAAATTTGCGCAAAAAAATTGCCGACAAATATACTGCGGAGCAACAAAACGTGAGCAAGGTGGAGCTGGACAAGATCGACCGCAAGATTCTGGAGGTCCTGCAGACCAACGGGAGGCTGACCAACCTGGAAGTGGCCGAGCGCGTGAACCTGTCGCCGAGCCCATGCCTGCGCCGGATCCGCCGGCTCGAGGAAATCGGGGTGATCCGCCAGTACGCGGCGCTGCTCGAGCCCTACAAGATCGGGCTGGGGCTGCTCGCCTATATCAATGTGCGGCTGGAGAAGCAGGGCGGTACGCCCAAGGGCAAGGCGCCGCTGGACCAGTTCCGCGCGGCCATCCAGAACTGGCCCGAGGTGGCCGCCTGCCACGCCATGACCGGCGAGATGGACCTGCTGCTCAAGGTCTATGTGCAGGACATGGAGCACTTCGCCCGCTTCATGCAGGAGCAATTGCTGGCGCATCCGTCGGTGATCGATGTGCGGTCCAGCTTCGCGCTGGAGTCGATCAAGGACACCACGGCGCTGCCGGTGGCCGGGGGCTGATCGGGGGAAGTCGGCCTGGTAAGTGGTTCGTTAAACGCAATCGGCGCACCACCAGGGTGCGCCGATTCGGTCATGCCGTTGCGGGCGAGCCGTCAGACCACGCGCTTCTGCGGCAGCAGCGAGCGCCAGAAGCGCAGGCCGAAGCGCCGTGCGTCGCGCAGGTTGCGGCGGACCATGTAGTCGAGGTCGGCCACCTGTTCGTCGAGCGCCTCGGTCAGGCGGCTCACGGTGTCGGCGGGCGGCAGTTCCAGATAGGCATCGGCCTCGCCATAGGCATATTGCACCTTCATGCCGGCCTTCTTGGCAATGTGCATCATCGCGGCATTGCGCGACAGGCAGTGCATATAGAGCGTGCGGACATTGGTATTGCGGCCATGCATTGCGGCGCGTTCGAACAGCGCGCTGCCGATACCCCGGCCGCGCGCGCTCTGCGAGACCGACACGCCGAACTCGGCCACGCGGCCCTGGGCGTTGTCGCGCAGGTTGGCAAAGTGCCCCACGCCAATCAGCACGAGGTCTTCGTCATAGACGCCGAATACGGTGTCGTGGTCGAAGTCGATGCTGTCCACGTAGGCTTCGATCACGTGGTCGCCAACGGACTGGCCAAAACGGAGCAGGCGATCTTCCTCGCCCAGGGCGAGAAAATGCTTGAGCAGGCGCGAGCGGTGATGCGCGGCCAACTCCCGCACCAGGACGGTGGAGCGTTGTCCGGCCCGGCTGGCGGCACTGGCCTCGGCGGCACGGCGAAGATCTTCATCGGTTACGGCACCGACGGCCTTGCTCAGTTCGAGCGGGTTCACTTTGGTTTCCTCTTGCGACAATCAGTATGAAAATAGCACCCACGCCATGAATGCCCAGTCACTTTCAGCGATACTCGGGGCAAACACTAGGTTGCTGCAATGCGAAAAGTATTGTAGTGGATTTGTCAGGGTCGCGTAAGCTTTCGGGCGCAACAGTCGCCGCAGGAAATTGCATCAGACTGTGACAGCTCAGAAAATCCCGTAAAATCAAGCGGTTGCCGGAGAGACTACAACGTCATATGGGTGACGGCTGTGGATTTGCTGCAACGCCGCACACTTCCAGCGGTCTGTGGCTATCAGACGCTAACTCGGAATCTTCGCCTTGCCACCCTCCATGCACGAGCCCCCCATCGTTGTGATCTATGCGCATCCCGCGCCCCGCCGTTCCCGCGTCAACCGTCCACTCGCCGAGGCGCTGGCCGCCTTGCCGCACGTGGCCGTGCGCGAGCTTTACCGGCTTTATGTGGATTACGACATCGACGTCGTGGCCGAGCAGCGGCTGCTTTCCACCACCGAGACGGTGGTCCTGCAATTCCCGGTGCGCTGGTACAGCGTGCCTGCGCTGCTGAAGCTCTGGATCGACGAAGTCCTCGAATCCGGCTGGGCCTACGGGCCGGGCGGCACCGCGCTGCGCGGCAAGTCGATGCTGGTGGTGGTCAGCACCGGCGGCCACGCCGACGCTTACGGGCCGGACGGCTCCCACGGCCATCCGATTGCCGATTTCCTGCTGCCGCTGGAGCAGACCGCCTTGCTGTGCGGCATGACCTGGCTGCCGCCGGTGGTGCTGCACGATGCCGGCAATGCCGATCCGGAGGCCATTGCCCAGCATGTCGAACACGTGGCCCGGCACCTGACGCCGCCCCTGCCGGTACCGCCCGAGGTGTCCTCGGCCGATGAAGTGCCGTCCGAGGAGCCGGAGGACGCGCCATGAACCAGCATGACTTCCTGATCGCGCTGCTGGTGTTCCTGGTGGCGGCCGTGGTGGCCGTGCCGCTGGCGCGGCGGCTGGGCCTGGGCGCGGTGCTCGGCTACCTGATTGCGGGCGCCGCCATCGGCCCGTTTGCGCTGCGGCTGGTCACCAATGTCGAGTCGATCCTGCATTTCTCGGAATTCGGCGTCGTGATGATGATGTTCGTCATCGGCCTGGAGTTGGAGCCGCGCAAGCTCAAGAACCTCAAGAAATCAATTTTCGGCTACGGATCGACCCAGCTTGCGGCCTGCGCGCTGGTGCTGGGCGTCCTGGCCGCGCTATTGGGGGCGCCATGGCAGGTGGCGCTGGTGGCGGGGCTTGGCCTGGCGCTGTCTTCCACCGCCATCGCGTTCGCCACGCTGGCCGAGCGGAACCTGATGAGCACCCCGGCCGGCGCGGCCAGCTTCGGCATTCTGCTATTCCAGGATATCGCCGCGATCCCGATGATCGCCTTGCTGCCGCTGCTGGCCGCCGACGCCGTTGGCGCGGTGCCGCACGGCCCCCCCGCGTGGCAGACCGCCGGCAAGGCGGTGGCCGTGATGGCGCTGCTGGTGGTGGTGGGCCGCTACCTGGTGCGCCCGGTGCTGCGCTTTATCGCCCGCACGGACATGCGCGAGATGTTCACCGCGTTTGCGCTGCTGCTGGTGGTGGGCATCGCGCTGATGATGGACGCGGTGGGCGTTTCCATGGCGCTCGGCACCTTCGTGGCCGGCGTGCTGCTGGCGGATTCGGAGTACCGCCATGCGCTCGAGGCCGATATCGAGCCGTTCAAGGGCCTGCTGCTCGGCCTGTTCTTCATGGCCGTGGGCATGTCGATCGACTTCGGCGTGCTCGCGCAGGCGCCAGGGCAGGTGCTGGGCCTCGTGGCGGGCTTCGTGGTGGTCAAGACGCTGATCCTGGCGCTGCTGGCGCGCCGCTTCGGCATCGCGCGTGGCCAGTGGCTGCTGTTCGGGCTGCTGATCTCGCAAGGCGGCGAGTTCGCCTTCGTGGTATTCGGCGTGGCCGCCCATGCGGGCCTGCTGCCGCCGCATATGGAGGCGCTGCTGGTGTTGGTGGTGGCCTTGTCGATGGTGGCGACGCCCTTGCTGCTGCTGGTTTTCGACCGCCTGATCGCGCCGCGCCTGCATGCGCTGTCGCGCCGCAAGGATGACGCGATCCCGCCGCAGCACAACCCGGTGCTGATTGCCGGCTTCGGGCGCTTTGGCCAGATCGTCGGCCGCCTGCTGTACTCGCAGGGCATTACGGCGACGATTCTCGACCACGACCCGGACCAGATCGAGTTCCTCAAAGGCTTCGGCTTCAAGGTGTTCTATGGCGATGCCACCCGCGTGGACCTGCTCGAGGCGGCGGGCGCCGGCACGGCCAAGATCCTCGTGGTGGCCATCGAGGGTATGGAAGACAGCCTGGCGCTGATCGACCGCGTGCGGGCGCGCTTTCCGCACCTGAAGATCTACGCGCGGGCGCGCCACGTCTCGCACGTGTACCAGCTCAAGGACCGTGGCGTGGAGATCTTCGAGCGCGAGATGTTCGAGGGTTCGCTGATGATGGGGCGCCGCGTGCTGGAAGGGCTGGGAATCGATCCGGCCGATGCGCGCAGCGTGGCATTGCGCTTCCGGCGTCACAATATCCAGGCGATCGACCGCTTCTATCCGCACTACCGCGACCAGACCAAGCTGGTGTCGCTGGCGCGGCAGGCGCGCGACGAACTCGAGGAAATGTTCCGCCAGGACCGCGAGCAGCGGCAGAAGCAGGAAGACGCGGAGTGGTCCTGATTCAGGGCTGGGCCGGCGCGCTGCGCGCCAGCCCGCTGGCCAGCCCGGTTGCCAACCCAGTTGCCAACCCATTGTCGAGCAGGTCCACGACCATCTCGGCGAACTGGGCGTAAGACAGCTTGCCGCCCGGCTTGAGCCAGGTGAAGGTCCAGTTGATCATGCCGAACACGGTCATCGCCAGCGCGGTCTGGTTGTCGCGCGTGACGCGCGCCGGGTAGGCCAGCCGCAGCTTGCGGGAGAAGGCGGCCACCACGTCGCGCTCGCGCTTCAGGATCAGGTCGCGCTGCTCTTCGGCCAGGAACTTGACGTCGTTGATCAGCGCGATGTGTCGGGTTTGAGACGTTTCGTACTCGGCGAGGAAGGCGCGCAGCAGATCGCCGAAACTCTCGGCGTCCGTACGGCCCTGGCGCTCGCTTTCGGCCTCCACCTCGGTGACGATCAGCATCAGCCGGCGCGTGTAGCGGTCCAGCAGGTCGAACAGGATCGCTTCCTTGCTCTCGTAGTAGTGATAGAGCCGCGCCTTGGACGTGCCGCAGGCCGCTGCCAGGTCGGCCATCGAGGTGCTCGGGTAGCTGCTCGCCGCGAAGGCGGCGGCGGCCAGGTCCAGGATCTGCTCGCGCTGTGCCTCGAAATCGGGCGCCTTGGTTCTTGCCATGGGCCGCTTATTCCGCGCTCGCGTTGAGTTGGTTGCGGCGCAGTTCGCAGGTCTGGAGCGAATCGGCGTTGCCGCGCAGTACGAGCTGGCCCGTGCCGATCAGCTCCCGGCAGCGCCAGAACACGAACCAGTCGCTGGCCAGCAGGCCCTCGATGGCGCCCATGACGCTGGCCACCACCTCGGCGGCCGGCTTCCAGTCCTCGGGGGCGCGCTCCAGGATCACGTCGTCGACGTTATGGTAGGCGGCCGGCACGAGCGTGTTGCCCTTCCAGAGCCGCACGTCGGCGTTCTCCTTCACGTTCTGCTGCCATTCGTAGCCCAGCCGGCCCAGCCGCAGCACCGAGACCGGGGCGATGGTCGAGAACCGCCGCGCCAGCCGTGCGGCCGGGTACATGCCGATGGCGGCGAGGTTGCCCTGGGCGGGCACCTCCAGTTCGCGCAGGTCCATCGACACTTCATTGATCCGCTGGGGCGCCTGGTACAGGTGGAAGACCACCCGGCGCAGCATCAGCTGGTCGGAGGCGCTCTGGCCGTGCCAGATGGCGACCTCCATGTCGGCGCGGCGCAGCGACTGGAGCTGGTCCAGCGCCTGGCGCATCTCGGCCGCGAAGTCGATATCGGTATGGGGCGCCACCCGCTGCCAGAAGCCGGAGCGGATCAGGCCGGTGCTGTCCACGTCCGCGATGGGGCCGACGGCCAGGTCGTCGCGCAGGACGACCACCGGGTCGGGACGGGCCGCCTGGGCCAGGGCCTGGCGCAGCGTGTTGCCCGCAACATCGCCGTTGACGACATGGATATATTGCATGACCGTGATTGTATAGGGTGCGACGTGTCCCGGAGGAATCCCGGCCGCCATCGGCCCCGCCGTCGGCGGACGGCCCTGTGGCGGACGATGCGACGCATGGAGCGTGTCCCGCCATTGTAATCACGGCAACAGTCGTGCCACCAGCAACAACTAGCGTTCGTCGTAGCTGACCACCACCCGGGGCGTGAGCGCGCGCGCCTGGCAGGTGAGCACGAACCCCTTTTCCATCTCCCACGGCTCCAGCGTGTAGTTCTTCTCCATTTCGACCTGGCCCTCGAGCACCTTGGCGCGGCAGGTGCAGCAGACCCCGCCCTTGCAGGCGTAGGGCAGGTCCAGCCCGGCCGCCAGCGCGGTGTCCAGCACATTGGCGTCTTCCAGCGGCAGGCGCATCTTGTGCTGCTTGCCGTCCAGCACGACCACGAGTTCGGCCGTGCCGGCGTGGCTGGCGTGGTGTTCCGTCGACGTTTTGCGCGGCGCGGACGCCAGCGGCACCCCAAAGCGTTCAGCGTGGATCTGGTGGGGGTCCAGCCCCGCCGCCTTCAGTGCTGCCTCCACTTCGTCGATCATGGAGGCCGGGCCGCAGACAAAGGCGGCGTCGATATCGTCGACGGGAATCAGCGTTTCCAGGAAGGCGGCCACGCGGGCGCGGTCGAGCCGGCCGTGCAGCAGGTCCACCTCCTGTGGCTGGCGGGACAGCACGTGATAGAGCGTGAAACGGGACAGATACTGGTTTTTCAGATCCTCCAGCGCCTCGGAGAAGATGATGCTGTCCACGCTGCGGTTGCCGTAGACCAGCGTGAAGCGGCTGCGCGGCTCGCGCGCCAGCGTGGTGCGGATCAGCGACAGCACCGGCGTGATGCCGCTGCCGGCGGCAAAGGCCACGTAGTGGCGCGCCGCGGCGGCGTCCAGCGGCACGTGGAAGCGGCCATCGGGGGTCATTACCTCGAAAACCTGCCCGGGCGCCACGGTGTCGTGCAGCCAGGTGGAGAACAGGCCGTCGTCCACCAGCTTCACGGCCACGCGCAGCTCGCCGCGCTCGTCGTAGTCCTGCACCCCGCAACAGATCGAATAGGAGCGACGCACGTCCTTGCCATCGACGGCAGCCCTCAGCGTGAGGAACTGGCCCTGCGTGAAGCGGTAGGCGTCGCGCAGCGGCTCGGGCACCTCGAAGGCGATCGACACCGTGTCGGACGTTTCCGGGCGTACCTGCGCCACGCGCAGCGGGTGGAACTGTGGGGTCATCGCGTGTCTGCCTCTGGCTTTCTGGGCTTAGTAGGGCTTGAAGTAGTCGAACGGCTCGCGGCAGTCCAGGCAACGGTGGAGCGCCTTGCACGCCGTGGAGGCGAAGCGCGACAGCTCCTCGGTATGCGTGCTGCCGCAATGGGGGCAGGCGATGACCTGGGTTGCGCGCGGTACAAAGCGCAGCGGCCGGACCGCGGCGCCCGCGCCCATCTCGCTGTCTTGCGATCCGCAACGCCCCGGCGGGGCGATGCCGTACGCGCGCAGGCTGGCGCGGCCGGCCTCGGTGATCCAGTCGGTGGTCCAGGCCGGTGCCAGCACCGTGCGCACGCGCCACGGCGCCAGTCCGGCGGCTTCGAGCGCGCGGCCTACGTCTTCCTCGATCTGTGACATGGCCGGGCAGCCGGAGTAGGTCGGCGTGATGATCGCCTCGACCGTCGCGCCGTCGTCGGACAGCCGTATGTCTCGCAAAATGCCGAGATCGCGGATCGACACGACCGGGATTTCGGGGTCTGGCACGGCCTCCAGCGCGGCCCAGGCGGCGGCGAGCCGGTCGTCGGCCGAGCGCGGGCCAGCCGGGGCGGCGGCAGGGAAGGCCGGCGCGAAGGGGGAGGGGATCGTCGACGCAATCCGCATGACCGGACCCCCGCCTACCACTGCGCGCCGGGGTGGGCGCGCGCCAGCCCCTGCATTTCGGCCAGCAGGTAGCTCATGTGTTCCGAATGGACGCCGAGCTTGCCCGTGGAGACAAACGCCGAGGGCGCCGGCAGGCGCAGCGTGGCGTCCTCCAGGGTGGCGTGGACGATGGCCTCCCAGTCGTCGCGCAGGCTCGCCGTCGGCACGGCCACGCCCTGGTCAGCGGCGGCCTGCTCGACCGGATCGGGCGCGAAGCATTCGTTCATATAGGGCAGCAGGTGGTCCAGCGCGCGCTGCATGCGGACGTGGGACGCATCGGTGCCATCGCCCAGCCGCACCACCCATCCCGCCGCATGCTGCAGGTGGTAGCGCGCCTCCTTGGCCGATTTGGCGGCGATGGCGGCCAGCCCCGCGTCCTGGCTGGTCTCCAGCGCGGGCCAGAGTGCGGCCATCAGCGCCCCGTATAGGAAATTTCGCATGATGGTGACCGCGTAGTCGCGCTCGGTCCGGGCGGTGCCGGCCAGCGGGCCGGTGTGCGGCAGTTCCAGCAGGGTCCAGTTGCGGAATTCGCGTTCCTCCCGCCAGTACGCGTACTCGTCCTCCTGGCGCGCGCGGCCGGTCAGCCGGCCCTCGAGTTCGCCGGCATGGGTGTACAGCAGCCGCGCCTGGCCGATCAGGTCCAGGCTGATATTGGCCAGCGCGATGTCTTCTTCCAGCGCCGGGCCATGGCCGCACCATTCGGCGTTGCGCTGGCCCAGGATCAGCGCGTTGTCGGCCAGCCGCAGCACGTACTGCAACGGCGCGGTGCGGGCGAGGTCTGCGGTGCGGTCGAGGGAGCGGTCGTCGGCGATGGGGGTCTGCATCATGGGGCCGGCCTTACATATGGTTGACTTCGTCGGGGAGCTGGTAGAACGTCGGGTGCCGGTAGATCTTGTCGGCGGCCGGGTCGAACAACTCGGCCTTCTCCGCCGGCGCGCTGGCCGTGATGGCGGACGAGGGCACCACCCAGATCGACACGCCTTCCTGCCGGCGCGTGTAGACATCGCGGGCCATGTGCAGCGCCTGCTCGGCGTCCGCGGCGTGCAGGCTGCCGCAATGCTTGTGCTCCAGCCCTTGCTTGCTGCGGACAAACACCTCCCACAGCGGCCATTCCTTCTTGTTCGGGTGCATCTCGGGTGTCGATTGCGCCATTTCTGTCTCCTTGGGCCGCGTTCAGGCGGCTTCGCGCTGGGGTCGTTCCGCGCGGCGGCGGGCGTGGGCCAGCGCGGCCTCGCGCACCCAGGCCCCGTCTTCGTGCGCCTTCACGCGCGTGGCCAGGCGCTCCTTGTTGCAGGGGCCGTCGCCGTTGATCACACGCCAGAATTCGTCCCAGTCGAGCGGGCTGTAGTCGTGGTGGCCGCGCTCGGCATTCCACTTCAGGCCGGGGTCGGGCAGCGTCACGCCCAGCACCTTGGCCTGCTCGACGGTCGCATCGACAAACTTCTGGCGCAGGTCGTCATTCGAGATGCGCTTGATGCCCCAGGCCATGGTCTGGCTGCTGTTGGTGGAGGCGGCGTCCGGCGGGCCGAACATCATCAGCACCGGGAACCACCAGCGGTTCACTGCGTCCTGGACCATCTCGCGCTGGGCGTCGGTGCCGCGCATCATGGCCAGCAGGGCGTCGAAGCCCTGGCGCTGGTGGAACGACTCCTCCTTGCAGATGCGGATCATCGCGCGCGCGTACGGGCCGTACGAGCAGCGGCACAACGGAATCTGGTTCATGATCGCCGCGCCATCCACCAGCCAGCCGATCACGCCGACGTCCGCCCAGGTCAGCGTCGGGTAGTTGAAGATCGACGAATACTTGGCGCGGCCGGTGTGCAGGGCATCGACCAGATCGTCGCGCGAGGCATTGAGTGTTTCGGCTGCGCTATATAGATAGAGGCCGTGGCCGCCTTCGTCCTGCACCTTGGCCAGCAGGATGGCCTTGCGCTTGAGCGACGGCGCGCGGCTGATCCAGTTGCCTTCCGGCAGCATGCCGACGATCTCCGAGTGCGCGTGCTGCGAGATCTGGCGCACCAGCGTCTTGCGGTAGGCGTCGGGCATCCAGTCCATCGGCTCGATCTTGCCGTCTTCCGCCATGCGCGCGTCGAACGCGGCCTGGCGCGTGGCGAGGCCGGCGTCCTGCGGCCCGCCATGCGACGCGGCTGCGCTGGGCTGGCCGGGCAGGTCGAGACTCTGCGTGTACATAACGTCTCCTTCTGGTGGGTGGCCGCGCGGGGGGTGTTCTTGTCGAGGGCTGGACGGCGGCGGCGGGTCTGCTCACTATATATATAAACCGACCGGTCGGTCAATTTAATGGCGTATGGACGGGGCCACGTGATGGGTGATCCGCCTATCCCATTGTCGTTTGCCAGTTACCTCCAGAGCTTTGCCATGAACTTCAGAGCCTGAACTCTTTAGGATCAGGTACTTACATGGAACGGCGTAACTTCCCTCGTGTCCGAGCACACCACGTCACAATTCCGTGTTGTTCAGCGAAATTGTTAGACAGAGACATCCGGGTTCGTGTGGTGGGGGGGTTCCAATTGGCGGCATCAGCAAATTCATCAATGTGACGTTGATGGCTCCTGCCAAAGAGTGGCGCGGCGAACGGCGTGGAC
Source organism: Cupriavidus campinensis (assembly GCF_905397395.1). GTDB lineage: Bacteria > Pseudomonadota > Gammaproteobacteria > Burkholderiales > Burkholderiaceae > Cupriavidus > Cupriavidus campinensis. Next base: position 35,817 of record NZ_CAJPVH010000039.1, on the reverse strand, counting down.
GGGCAGTTCTCGACCCAAAGCGGACATCAGGGTGGGCCAGCGACCGATATCCACTAGACGCCAGGCATGACCGGAGAATGCCCTCAGCGCCTTGCCTTCAGCGCCTCATGTATTTGCTGGACAACGTGTGCTTCGATCTCCCCCTCATTTGAACCCGGCGAGAAAACGGCGCAGCACGCCGTTGCTTCACCAACGGAGCCACGATAAACCGCCACAACACTTCCGGGCCCACGTCCAGTATGTCCAGCCAGGGTCAAGCCGCCTTCGATAGAGCCTCGCATAAGACCAAGAGCATATCCTGGCGAAATCCAGGGACGCCCGGCAATCGGGCCACCTAGTACCCGTGTCGCCTGCATATCCTGGCGCAATTTGCCAGGAAGAAGCTCTCCGGCGAGCAGACGATCCAGAAGAAGAGCGGCTTGCGAAATGGGGCCGATCAGCAATCCGTGGTAGACCCAGGCGGGGTCGTAGTTCAACGAACTGGGGAGGCAATCTCGGTGTAGATCTGCGCGCTCCGTTGCGAAACGAGCCGTCGAGATATCGAGGGGATCCAATACCTGCCGCCTGACGGCTTCTTGAAGCGGCAGGTCTGCCGCACGTTCGATAAGCTTCGCTACGAGCATGTAGCCAACATTCGAGTAGCGCCAACCGGCTCCGGGGCTGTATCGAAGCTGGTGACCATCGAGACGGCGCATCATCTCGTCCGGCGACCATGCCGCTTCATGGTTCGCAACGGCGGCGTGGTACTCGGGAAGCTCGCCATAGTCTGCGAGTCCAGCCTCGTGCCGCAGGAGTTGGCGCAAGGTGAATGCGTTTTCAGGAAGTGCGGCATCTAGGTCGAGCAACCTGTCACGCACCAGTGTCAGAGCTGTCGCGGCCAATACTGTTTTAGTAAAACTCCACCATGGCACGGCGGGTTCCGATTGCTCAAGCGAAGTTGGTGATTGGCCGTTGGAGATGACGGAAATGAGCATTGGGCACTCAAGCGGTAGTGGATGGTATTAAACCGTGGAGCAGGCAAGATACTCCATTAACCGGCAGCGCTGTTCTCAAGGGCTACACAAACGTTCCGCCATGGGTTGGGGAAGGTCCGCTTCTGGCCGAACTCTGCCTTTAGCCCTCCCTTCGTCTCATTCAAGGTCAAGTGTTGGGGCTGCAATGCCGACATAGCTGGATGGCACAGCTGTGCCAGTATGTGTCACGCACCAGTCCCCACGATGAGTCAACCCAAGCAAGCCCGCCTCGTTGCAGTCATACCGGTCAATCAAAACTGGCACGCAACGCCCCTGGGCGAGCGCGGCAAGCGCGTGAAGGGCGTGATCGGTTTCCATGTTTTGACTAAATTCCGAGCATGGAATTTGTGGAGGCGGAAAATGTGTGACGCCGGCAGCCCCTACTTAATCAGACGAAGTGTGCCGGGAGAGGCGTAGTTTTTGCGCGCCAACGTGCAGTTGCCAGCCTCCACGGTTCGCCGGGCGTGGATCACCGAGAGAGAAGTGCATACATTAAGGTAATCACCCAGGCGCACAGTTGACTCTATTGTGTGCCGATCGTTCTATAGTTGAGGTGGAGCGTTGACGTGTTAGGAGAACTCCGAAAACCACGCTTCTATCGTGTTCTGGCGCAGTATCGGCCAACCTCTATTGACAGCAGTGGTGATCGATCCTTCGCGCCAGCAACTTTCTGACGAGGAGGACATCATGTTCAAGCATCTTCTTCTGGCGGTTGACGGCTCGGCCCTCGCGGAGTCTGCATTCGACAAGGCGATTGGACTTGCCAGCGAGATGGATGCTCGGGTGACTGCAGTTCGCGTCTGCCCGGACTACCACGTGCTTGCCTACCATACGGAAATGCTGACCGATACCCGAGAGCAGTACAAGGAAGCGGCTCAGCAGGATGCCACAAGGTATTTGACCGAGCTAACCGGCAAGGCGGCCAGCCTCGGTGTTAGCTGTCAACCGCTCTACACGGTGAGCGACCACCCCTACGAAGCGATAATCAAGGCTGCTGAAGACAAGCAGTGTGACCTGATCGTCATGGCATCTCATGGCCGCCGCGGCTTGCAGGGTGTTCTGATCGGAAGCGAGACGCAGAAAGTTCTCACACACAGCAAGATCCCCGTGCTTGTGTACCGATAACCTTACCAAGTAGCAGATTCCATCAAGGCTGCCCTCCTCTTTTCGGAGTGCAGTCTTTTGTTTCATCGATGAATCCACAACCCATTTCCGCTTGTCAGTTACGTTGAAACGGATGACCGTTGTTCGCTCGATTCCCGACAAACACGCACATCAGACCATAGAGCATGCGGCGCCGTTTGGTATGCGGCGTTAGCTACAAATCCGGCCAATGATGGACGGTGAGAAGTAAGCCTCACTTTGGCTTAACCATGCGGCTTGGCGGGCGATGCCCCCGATGGCGGGCCCCTGGAAGTGCACCACCCCATAGACGTCCATGGCACAGAAGCCCTGTCGCAGGAGTTCGGGCAGCACCGTGGCCGGATGAATGCCGGGCATCGGCGTGCTCAGGCGCATCTCGGCCACCATTTCGGAGACGGGGTGCCCAGCCAATGCGGACGAGCAAAGGCCATCGAGGAGATTTTTGCCGGCAGGCATAAACAGGGCGCGGCTGCCGTTGCGGAACAGGATGATGTGCATGCCGGAGTCGGATCTGGCGGCGTCTAGACCACAGAGAGCTGGCAACAGCGAGCAGGCAGCAGGATGCCCGCAGCGGAAGGCGACGCAGCCCGCCGCTCCCTACAGCCGGCCCTTCCGTCGCTGGCGCTCCTGCTCAAAAAAAATGGGACAACGCAGGCGCGCGATCAACCCCCTAACGGGCGTTGCAAGTGGCGTTGAATGGTCCCCCAGTCGTGAAGGGTTCCGGCATTCCATCCCGGCGACCGCACCGGACGTCGGGCGCTCCGGCACCGGTGCGCCGTGGATCTGCAACGCCACGTTTTAGTGCATCGCCTGATGCACGGCGGCCGCGATGGCCGCCCGGCGAGACGGCCAGACGACGGGGTGGTGACCTTCGCGCACCACATGCCAGCGCCCGTCTGCGGCCGGCATGACGTGGATCTCCGGGGTGCTAGCCACGCTCGCCAGGACTGACGACCGGACCTTGCGCCGGACTTCCCGGTAGCCTCGGACACTGCCGCGCTGCGTACCCGTGACGGCTTCGAGGCAGGACGGCCGCCGATGATCCGGCGCAGCGCACGTGAGCCGGATTCTCAAACTCTTGGGCGCACGGTTTTCCTACAGTCGTGGTGCCCCACATGCTCTTCATTGACGAGATCAAACGCGCGCGTGGCCAAGATCTTCGGCGAGCTCATCTCGCTGCACAAACCTAGCAAGAGTGAGAGGCAGTTGCCGACCCTTAGAGGAAACGGCCCACCGGCTCCGCAGTTATCAATTTCGATATTGGTGCTAGTGCTAGACGTATGGGTTAAATGGTCTCACCGCCTTTTTCAGCATCGCTATGTTGATTGCGTGGCTGGCTCGCTTCCAAATGGTTTCGCACGGCCGCAATGTGATAACCGGCCGCGTTTACGGCGTTCTCCAGATCGCGCTCGGTGCAGCCAAACTCGCGACACCAGTACTGAACTTCAAGAGGATCCGTAAGGTTGATGCGGCCTGGGTCCAACGGCCTAAATTGGCTAGTGCTATCCATCATGCTTTCCTCTTGTCCGTGTCTTGGCATGACATATGCCGTTGCAAAATATAAGCGGCCTTGGCTGGATGGCGGTGCTTAGTTCCAAGATAGTGGCGGGTCTGATCGTCATCAAGGAGAGCCACGGACTGCCCAAGTGCTTCCTCATGCGTATCCGTGGTCTTCAGGTCTCCTGCATGCATAGTCATTGTTCGACCAATCCGACCCGCATCCATCTAATGTTAGCAACTAATGCACGAATGCCTGAACAATACCTGCCTGCGCACAGCATGTAACGACGACGAATGGCGCAACCGTCGAGGGTAGAGCACGGCGCCCTTTTTGCCGCCCGCTGATCGCATTTCCCGAGCACAAGGTCTGAAGTTCAATGCACTTCGGCCGGTCGAACGCAATTGGTGTCGGGCCGTTACTGGCCGGACTCGGCCGCCGGGCTAGCTGGGACGGGGCTCGCCGGCGCCAGCGGCGACTTCCGACCCCAAGCGGACAATTGCAGACCGGAGTTCGGCGTCTGCTTTGGTGAAAGCTCCGGCCCTTGCGGCTAGTCAGTTCCAAAGAATATCAACAGTTCGTCCCAGGATATTCAAGTTGCGCGGGGACATGTTGATTCTAAGGCGCAAGAAAAAGGATATGAACTCTACAGTGGAAACGTTGACCCAAATTTTTCGAACGGGGATTGGTTGACTGGAGTCCTCGATAAGCGCTCTCACTTCGTCTTCGTTATTAGCCTCTACAACCAGCGCGAAGATTAACGGTTCTGTAGGGCTAACTGAATCTACACCGATTTGGATGCCAACAACGATCTGATTTTCTGAAATGAGATTTTGATCCCTCAGAAATGAGCGAATTTCACTGAAATCCATATCGTCCGCTGCAACCTGGCCGATCCAACCTTCATACGTTGGTGGAGTTTGAAAGACTTCCATCGTGTCTCTCTCGGTAAGATCATCCGTCATGGGATAATATTTCCCCCAACCCATATAGTCGTTCCGCATTTGAGAGGCTTCATCCACGTCTTCTGTCTCAAAGACCTTGAGGAGTACGGGTGCCTTAAATTGCGGGTTCAGGTTGACAAATTTCCCCTCCTCACACAATTCAATCGATTCTGAGCTACCATCTTCACCAAAGGTCTCCCAAAGTTCAAACTTGCTTGGCATATCTTTCATCCCGTACGTTGAAAACGCATACCGTCGAGTCGAGGTCATCATGACACCCTACGTCGGGCCGCTTGTGATAGCGAGGCGCGAATGGCACCGCCTCCCCGAATTCGCGAGCGATTGTGGAGCTGTGCTGGCTTTACCGAACTGTGCGGCAGTTTTCGCGCTCTTCCCCGGTGTCAGGGGTGCACTGCTATGAGTCATAACACAAACAAAACGGTTCGGGAACGTTGTCGCGGCATCTTTGGAAATCCTGCCCCACCTGATCGTGTATGGGAGGGGGAGTTTGACCACAACGATGCCGCTCTGCAGGAGCTTGGCAGGAGGGACTGGCGGTACATCGAGGCCGGCAGCCTCGACAGCTATTACATTCTCAACCTTGAATATGTTGAGCCGTTGCAGCCAGAGTTGTTTCGCTACCTATTTCCGATGTGTCTGGCGGAGTGGCATAGATTATTGATGAGCAATAACGAGTTCGTCAATTCCGACAACTGGTACCGGGCGTTACGGAGGCCTTGCCTTTTTGAAACCATGATGACACCAGACCAGGGAAATGGTGTAAGGGCGTTTCTGGTGGAAGGCATGCTCGAGAAGCTCAATCAGGAACGTGGCTTTGAATATGGAGTATCGAGAGCGCCTGCTTATGTCTGGATGAGAGCGCTTAACGAACTTGGCGGAAGCGTTCGGCTGATGGAGCAACTATGGAGTCGCTGGTGGTCTGTTGATAGCCCGGGAAAGGCAGTCTCAAGCCTAATGTACTTGTCAGGCTTGATCTACGCGAAGGGCGAGAATCCAATATTCGGAAAGTGGACGCCTGAACGTGGTGGCGGTGGCCCCTATTTGTCCGAGATGGTTCTTGAAGGCTGGCTGCCAGAGAATCTGGAGGTCTTACGTCGCTATCTCACGCCAGAGCGAGTCTTGACGAGCGTTGAACTCTCTGCCCAAAGATTGCGCGATGAGCCGGAGGCCTCGTTGGCAGCGCGTATTGCGGTGGACGCTCGGACGCGACGCGACATCATTACGATCCAAATTGACGATCTGATTGAGGAGCTTGCGAGCCGATATCAGTCTTAAGATAGCCATTCGCCGCGATCTCTCGAGACGATCTGCCTGCGTTGGCCACCGGCAAGTGCGTGTGTCGCTTCAACGACTTCTCTCTTGCAGCGATCCGTCGATCGAGCGGAGAATCCGGGTTCGATGTCGCTTAAGCCTGGCGAACGTTGGGATGCGGCACACGATTCCTGCTAGCTGCCAGGCGGACAACAGCAGCTTTCGCGGCAATACCTTGTCTCCAGCGACAAGGGTGCGAATGGCAAATAGTTGCTCGGTGTACCGAGAGCATATTGGCATGGCCGCTACTGAACATCTCAGCCGCTCAGATCATACTATCTGACATAATTTGCCTTCGCCTGTTTGCTCCGCCAACGAATGCGCACAATGATGACGCCGAGCCTCAGTGACATTTCCGACGCGTGGTTTGCCTTTCACCGCGCTCATGATGAGAGTGGGGACTATGCACACCGAACCAACGCTGGCGAGGAGTTCTTTTGGGTAATCGAATACCTGGGGGACGTTGCGAGGCATGAGCCTCAGGCATGTTGGGACGCAATCTCGTTTATCTGGGCCCGTACCGACGAGAATGACATGGCGAGGCTGGCAAGCTTGGCTGCTGGACCGCTAGAGGATTTGCTGGCGTCTCATGGCGAAATTATCCTGCCATGGATTGAGCAAATGTGCCTTACGAAACCGCGGTTCAAAATCTTACTCCGAGGGGTCTGGCAGAACGCTATCGCAGCCAATGTCTGGGATAGAATCAACCAACTCAGTAGCCCCACAGATCACGCATAGCCAGCGCGATGCGTGCCGCCATACCAGAGCATTCACAGTATTCCGCGAGTTTGTAGGGGATGTCCAAGCCGGTCTCGGCTCCCGGTCATCGCTGGCGGGGATGCATTCGAAATGTCAGATTGCTATCGCAAGAGGCCAAGATGGGGAAAATAAGCCTTGAGAGGAAAATCAAAGGGCATCGCATCGTTGTCACGCTTCATCAGTCGGAACTACGGGCAATCACGCGTGTAGTTCCGCCTGCCCCCGAGCCGGAGCAACAGGAAGCCATGGACATCCGGCCTCTGATTGCCGGTGGCGTGACAAGGGCAGAAGCGTTGGAGCACGTTATGGACCTGGTCACGGCATGGATCAAAGGTCGTGACGTCAAAGAAACGTGATACGAGATTTATGGTGTCCAGATCAAGCGGTCAATCTCCGATTGCACCTGAGAAGTTAAAGGCAGTTATTCGCGCTGCATTTGCGGTCTTTCCAATTCCTGCGGATCATAGGAGGAATGATGGTATTGCAAACTACGAGGTGGACGATGATGTACTGAAATTCCATGGGCGCATGTGGACGGAGATCTCACTTGACCACTGGATTCGCAGCATAAGTCCATCTGCCATCCGTCGCGCTACGAATAGTGATTTCTTCAAATACTATTTACCTTCGCTCCTAGTCGGGGTTATACAGTACAGGGACTATTCATACTTGGCACTGGAAGCTCTACTTCCTGATAATCCCAAGTACGAGCCTCGTTCTGACTGGAAGGAGTGCCGAATGAACTTTTCCGCAGAACAGGCCGAGGCGGTTGTTTCATTCCTTGAATTGATAAAGGAAAGCAGTACCCCCGACAGCGCTGAATGGCATGCTGCGGACGCTGGGCTAGGCGGTTTGTGGGATTAGTTGCCTGCCTAAAGGAGATTTTTCGATTACTCAGCCAATTCATCGGAATGCGCAGATCGTGCTCAGGCCGAGACGCTTAAATCGGCGAGTGTAGCCTTCGTCAACGTCGCTTCGAGATTGCACAACAGATGCTCGCGAATCCATAGGCAATGGCCGAGACTGGCCGAATCCGGAAGTCCGCCGGCCACCAGGCGTCACTGCAGGGCCGGACTTCCGTAGCCGACACGTTGCCGTCCTTCACGTTAGTACACTAGGAACGGCTGTTCCCTAGCGCATAACGGCCCCCAAGCCTACTTCGCTACTGCTACTAGCGTGCTCTGCCTTGAAGTGACGTTTTTCATGTGGCGGAGAACGCGACGGCAACGGAACGCCAGAAGATGACGGTCTGACTTCGCGTGTATCGAATCGCCAGTAAGCAGACCCCACAGGCGGTGAGGCTCGCAAGATCTAAAGATCTGGGGAAAATTCAGAGTCCGACGCAAGCCAATTCAGGCCATGTAATGTTGTAGTGTCTAGGTCAAACGGCAATACTCGCAAGCGCAACTCGGGAGTGAAATAGAACGGCTTGAGCGCCGCCTCGAACTGCCGCGTGCGTGGATAGATCAAAGTCAATTCGCCAGCGCCACCGAGATACTTTTGGCCGTAGGCATAGAGTTGATAGAAATCGGCCTGTTTGAGCCCATAGTTGTTGGTACGGTCCGCACCATCAATCAGTTTCCACTTGGCGTCGAGGATCCTGGCAGCGTCTGGGCCCTCGATCAAAAAATCCGGTTCGAGCTTGAAGATGCCAGTGCTGTCATGGTTGCAAAGCCAGTGCCGCGATCCTTGCTCCGTCAGTCGGTAGCGCACAGGCAAACGCATACGCAACGCGTGGCCTACGTAACGTTCGAAAAGCTTCTCCATGGGGAACAGCAGACTGATCCCTTGCGTCTCACCGGCTAGCGCCAGCGGTACCTGGTCGCCCAACACGATCTGACACCAGGGCCTGGCCTGGACATAATGCGCCATCAGGCGGTCCGTGCGCCACGCCCGGAAATCCGCAGACGCGTTTCGACTGGCGGGGACCTCGTGAAGGAGGTGCAGCAGTTCATTGGCAAGGCGCCAGTTGTCGGCATCCCGGGTGCTTTTGCTCACACGTAGCAACCCGGACTTGAGTAGCCGGTTTTCGGCACGGTCTGGCGAAAACACGTCATGCCGGATGTTCAGCAGATCGGCGCGAGCAGGCGACGCGCGCATTTGTTTTGCGACATTCAGTTGGCCGCGCAAATAGCGCTGTTCTTCTTCGATACGAAGATAGTCGTGTCTCACGCCTCGCTTGATCACATGCTCGAGCGCCTGTAGAAACCGTCGCATCACCCACTCGGTGATGGGGTGATCAAAGCATTGAAGGGCAGCCTCATCGCCTTCGCGCGGCGTAATTTCCATTGCCACTTCAAGCATGCGGCGCAGTAACGCTCGGGCTGGCTCGACAGTCTGGGCGTCGGCGCGGCTTACATGCTTGGGCAGGACCTCGAGACGCAGGCCGCCAGGCGATTCAAGCACTCCGACATAATTGTCCAGACGTAACCACCGCCGGCTTTCGACATGCAGGACTTGTGCGCCAGTTTGCCCGCGCATACGCGCCGAAATCTCGCATAGCCATTCGAAGTCGGCGCTCGTAACTTGGGCCTGATCTAGCGACGTGGGCACTTCGCCCGTCGTTAAACGAGCGAATTCGCGGACAGTAAGCGTGCGCGCGCTCATGCTTCGGTCGACAGGATGCCCGCATAGCTTTCAACGATGTCGAAGGCTTTTGTGTTCACTTCCCAACGTTTTTCGCGCAGCATGCCGACCTGCTCCGCACCAAAAAGTTGTGCCAGTGGCGCGCCACGCTGTCGTATGAAGCGCAATTCATCTGCCTTGCGATGATCGTTCAACACCCAGATGATTCGCTCCCAGTCCTCGAAGAAATATTCCTGGAGCAGCGGGAATACCTGATGCCTGAAGATTCGAGCCAGCGTCTCCAGTGTGTTGCCCCCTTCGGCTGTCAGCGGCATGAAGTACGCGTGGCCCAGCATGTGGTCGCGATCAAGTAATAGCTCAATGCGCTCATTCATCACCGCAAGCATTCGGCCGATGTTGATGCCAGCAACGTGTACGCTATCGAGAAAATCTGGCCGAGGCGCCATTTCCCTGAAGGTGAAACGTCGGCGCAAAGCGATATCCAGGCCCGTTAGGGAACGGTCAGCCGTGTTCATCGTACCGAGCAGATGGACATTGTCCGGCACAGTGAATGGCGTCTGCGAGTACGGCAACGTAACCGTCAACGCTTCTGGATTGCCGGCTCGCTTGCTGGGCTCGATGAGCGTAATCAGTTCACCAAAGATGCGCGAAACATTTCCCCGATTGATCTCGTCAATGATCAACACATAAGGCGTCGCGTCGGCTCCCGTCGGTGGAGGCGCCGGTGCCAGCAAGGCGTCAAGTTTCGTCATGTCGATTGAGCCGTCGCGCAGTTCATAAAGCGTCATCTGGCTGAAGCGATTGTTCATCAATTCGCCGAAGGCCAGGGACGGCTCATAGGACCGTAGCCAACGTACAGCACGGCTCTGCCTGTAATCGTCGCCTTCCTCGCGTTCGATATGTCGGTAGGGTCCTGTGATCTCGCCAAGTGCCCGGAACTTCAGATTCCCGTCCGTCACGACTATCAGGTCGCCGGTCTTCATTACGTTTATGAAGGTGTTGACCGCCGTTGCGGCGTAGTCGTTGACATCGGGTTGATGCCCGTGTTCGCGCATCCGTGCAGAGACGTCCGCTCGTGAAGCGCAGCCAGTGTAGTCGAGCGCGTAACCGTAGCCCAGCAGCGCCATCCCTTGCCTGATGCAGTCATCGTAGACGTATGCGTCGTCGCCTTCAGCTGCACCTAAAGACATCTTCCAGATGCGGCGTCCGGAGAGTTTAATGGGCGGCTCGGTCTCGACGGATGTGTTGGTTGCGGCGGACCCCCGTGCACGATCGCACAGCGCCTTGAACACCCCGTCAACGACTTGATAGCTGATTTGTCCATTGCTGTGGCTGACCGCACGTATTCCCTCCACGAAGTCCTCGTAGCTGAAGCTTTGGTGGAAGGTGACGAAGCGCACGCGCCCGGCCTGAGCCAGCTCGTCGAATCTTGTCTTCAATGCAGAACGCCGATTCAGCCTGTCGGCCGCAGCGTTGCCGACAGGCTCCGGATACTGCGCCAGCAACTCGGGATCCAGGACGCGCAATGTCTCGTCAATGGTGGCATACGTCTTGCCGGTTCCCGGGGGGCCGTACAGAATGGTGTTCATTAGGCGGGCATCTGGAGGTATGCCGCGCGGTGTCCGCTCGATTGGATCGGACTCGTCTGGGTCGACGTCAGGAGACGCTGAAGCGCCGTAGTCCGACGGCCGGTAGCCTTGCCCTATCAAGTCGCTCGCATAGGGAGCGACGCGCGGCGCCCACTCGTCGAGCCAGCCATTCATGGCGGTCGAGTCAGGATGCGTCACGGGCGACATCGCCGGGCGGTCTGCCGAACCCTTGCAGAGCCATTTGGCAAGCTCACAAGCAGGTCGCCCCGCCCTCAGCCGAATTCGAAAACTGACGCGCCATGCTGAGTGGCCGAGCTTGCGTCGCCCGAATCGCAAGTCGGTGTACTTGTAGTTTGGCCCACCTGTCGTCCACTGGTCGGCATCGGGATAACGTTCGCGTAAGCACTCAATCACCTGCCAGGTCCATTCACGATCCGCATCAGACTTGAATGAGGCGAAGAGGTCCTCACCGTCCTTGTTCAGGTAGTTTTTGAGCAATTCCAGTCTCCGGGCAGCTATGGTCGTAATCACGACGCAAATCATACCGCGTGGCTCGGCGATCACGTCGCATCTGCTTTATGACGGCCCGGTTCGGTGGGGGCGGTTGCTTGGAGAACGACGCAAGATTCGCGGGTCGTGCATACCCTTAGCCAGATGACCTGTAAGGTGTCATCCTCCAACGAAGGGTCGCTATCAGTGGTGTCGCCGACGATCAAATGCACGCGCGATGGGATGGACGAGCGTCTCTTGATGGCCGAACGCGGAAGTTCCGCGGTCGCCAGGCCCGCCGCAGCTACGGATCCTCGGTTCCGACCCTTAGCCGTCGTCGATATCTCTAGAAAGTGGACGCTCCGACGTCGCCTTCGCGACCATTGGACTCATGTGGGCTACGACTCGATGAAGCAACGATACCCGCAAGCGTCGCGCACACGGCCTCGATGTTGTCAGGGCGCAGGTTTGTCGCACTGAGTAGTAAGCCGCCTTGCGCGTGATTGCGGCGAAGGTACCATGCGGAGAGTGCCGAAGGTGCGAGGCCGCGTGCGCGGGCAATGCCGACAACCACGCGGTCGTCGGCGGTTTGTGGCAGCGGTGCGATCACACCCAGACCCGCCATCAGCGTGCCCGGCAGAAACTCGCTGACATGCGCCAGCGTCAGGCGGCGCCGTTCGCCATAGAGTGCCTTCATCTGGCGTAAATGCCGCAGGTAGTGCCCATCCCGCAGAAACTCCGTCACCGCCAATTGGGTGGTCCGGTTCGGCGCCGGGGCCAACACGGCGCAGACCTCCACCAGACGCTCCGCCACTGCGCGCGGGGCAACGACGAAACCGAGGCCCAGCGCCGGGCTGATCGTTTTGCTGAACGCGCCGATATGAACGACACGCTCGGCGCCCTCGCCGGCGGCAAGCGCCGGTGCGGCCCGGCCGTCGAGCTGTAGTTCTCCGAGATAGTCGTCTTCGATGATCCAGCCCCCCCTTGTCGCCGCCCATTCGAGCAGCGCGCGCCTGCGTGCCGGCGACATCGTGACGCCCAGCGGTGCATGCTGGCCGGGCGTGACCAGCGCCAGCAAAGCGTCTGGCGCGCTGGCGACGCCGGCTTCGACGCGCAGCCCCTCGGCATCAATGGGTACGGGTACGACCTCGGCTCCGGTCACTTCCAGTGCTCGCCTTCCGAGCGGATACCCTGGCTCCTCGAGCCACGCCTTGCGGCCGTGCGCGCGCAGGGCGGTCAGTGCCAGCATCAGACCCTGCCGGTATCCACTGGTAACGATGATTTGATCCGGATGACATTGCATCTGCCTGCTTACGGCCAGGTGGCTCGCGATCTGGGCTCGCAGGGCAGGCTCGCCGCGCGGATCAGCATAGGCCGTGTAAGCGAAGGCATCGGCGCGTACGGCACGCGTCCGCATGCGGGCCCAGAGCTTGGCGGGAAACGCGTCGTGGGCAGGTACGCCCATTTGGAACGGAAGCGGGACGCTCGAGAACGGGCGGGTGAAATCCGCCAGAGGCCCATCGAGTGCGGCTTCGCCGCCGGCTCGCCCGACAGGTAGCCGCGCGCATACGTGTGTGCCCGCGGAGCCCGCGCCGAACACCAGATTCTCGGCGATCAGACGGTCGTAGGCGACACGGATGGTGCCGCGGGCGACGCCAAGCTGCGCAGCGAGGTCCCGGCCGGAAGGAAGACGCTGTCCAGGTAGGAGCCGACCCTCGACGATCGCCTGTCGCAGGCTCGCATGGATCTGGTCGCCGATCGGCACGGCGGTGGCGCGGTCCACCAGAACGGACAGCACGGCGGGCGAATTCGGGTGATTCATTTTGGGCCAGTCGTTTCTCCACTTTTTGGGCCTGTATCTTCAATGCCTGGCGGAGTAACTTTGCGTTATGACATGAATCGCGGCCCAAGTCGATAGGCGGCTCGGGCGCGCGGACCGCGACGCTAGACCCCATCACCAACAGAAAAGGACCGAGATGACCCGCTTGAATTGGCAAGAGATAGCGCCTGACGGCGCGAAGGCGCTTTTTGGTATCCACCACTATGTCACGAAGAAGACGGATCTCCCCGAGGAGCTTGTCCACCTCGTGTTCCTCCGCGTCTCCCAGATCAACGGATGCGCGCATTGCATTGACATGCATAGCCGCGATCTCAGAAAGACCATGTCGGTCGACAAGATCACGCTGGTTCCGGTGTGGGATGAAGTACCGCACCTATTCGCCGAGCAAGAGCGGGCCGCGTTGGCCTGGGCGGAGGAAGTGACGCGCGTCAGTGAGACGCATGCCTCAGACGAAGCCTATGCGGCCGCATCGGCAGCATTTTCGCCCAAGGACCTCGTTGATCTCACTATTACGATTGCCGCCATGAACGCATTCAATCGTCTCGGCGCCCCGTTTCGGCTTCCAGTTGCGGCAGCGGCGTAATGCGGGAACGCAGACCGCCCTCATGCATTCAGTCGGGTAGCCCACACAGTTGAACACTGATCCTTCAACACTCCTTTATCGACCGAGGGGTGCTCGAAGGGCATTCAGCCATTTTCCGTTTCCGGTATCAGCCGATCCTCCGAATAGAGCCAGATCTTCGGAGAAAAATCGGGCTAATTGAGCGGGAATCTGGTGCAAGTAAGTGGTTTGGAAGCTGCAGAGTCGCGCTAATGGAAATCAAGCCAGCAAGGAATCAAGTCTCGACTGCTGCCTGTGCCAAAGCAGCCATTCGTTCAGCGATGGGCAATGACGGTTACTGGCCGCACTGCGACATTGCCACTGCACGGGGCGCAGGGGAGCAAGGCACGAGCGGCCAGGCGGCCGGTCGCTTCTCGTTTGCGGTAGAAGCGGGGCTCTAGCACCACATGCCAATTGTTGTCAGCAGCAAGAGCAAGGCAGGTTAAAAAGAGCTCACGCGGTGCCGTATTTATGGAATGTCTGCGGCAGCAGTTCGAGCCGCGGACGGCGTTATCAAATCGGTCATGGACCTGAAATGCTCCGGGTCGCATTTGCGAATCAGGGCGAGGACTTCCTGAAGGATTGCCGGTGTTTCCGACAATAAGGACAGGTCGTGATCTGGCTCCGCCACTTGATCGAAGTGGGAATAGGTGTGAAGGAACCGAAGAATGCGTGTTTTCTTGGCCGTATCGTACTGAACAGCTTCCAGCTTCTGGAATAGCTCACCCGGCTTATCTGGCACGCGAAACGCCAGAAACGATTCCAATAGTCGCCGGGCAATATTTGGAATGGCGTAGTAGGTCTCAATGCCTTGAGCGACGGGCTTGTGCGCCTCTTCGTGGAGCCTTTTGAATAGGTAGTGATACTCCGATTCGTACTGATGCAGAAAGGGGTCGAGAGCTCGTAACGAAGCCCCGCGTTGTCCATTCGTGAATTCTGTCATCAGCATGTAAAAGCGGGCTGGTTGTAAGTTCGCGTCCTTTTTTCTTTGGCCTGGCAGGTTGTAGTACCAATTCCTCACCTGTCGGAAGAACGCAAAGTTGTGTGTCAGTACAAATAGCTGCCCTGCGTCTGCTGTCCGTTGCTTCATGAAGCCAAAGGCGCTGAATAGCGAGTTGGCATCCAAACTTGATACGGGGTCATCAATGACAACGATGCCAGTCTTCAGGTCAAAGTCTGTTCCCTGAAGGGATTTCAAGAAGTACAAAAACGCAATCGCCGTACGTTCGCCATCGCTTAAATGCATGGCAGGTTGCCCGCCACGCATGATTCGATAGCCATTCTGCTCGACCTCGAACCGAAGTTCATCGCGTCCCAGATAAGACGCCACCTCCTGATTGAGTTCCTCCGCAGGGCGACGGTGTTGCCGAACTTGAACTTCAAGTTCCTCAATCTCCTTCCGGAGCTTTGTGGCTTCATCCCGCGCAGTAGCCGCTTTATCTTTTGCATCTGTCACTGCTTGTGACCTTTTGGTCCATTCAGGCAGTGCCTTGAGTATTTCGTTTTTGGCCAGCCCTGCGCGTGCATCCTTAACGGATGCATCAAAAGTGTCGGTGCGGTCGTTGTGTTGATCGATGATTGATCTTAGTTTGTCGAACGCCGTTTGACCCATAGCCGCACTCAGTGCAACTAATCCGGTCATCGCGACTTGAAAGAAGGCCTCGATTCGACTGGCCGGCTCATCCGAGGCACTATGGCCTGTGATGAACGCGCGCAACTCGAAGTCCTTGAATGGTTCGCTCCTCTTTGCCTCAAGCGCACGCAGTAAGACCTCCAAGGACATCTGAACGGTGGTCGCCTGCTGTCTTAAAGCCTTCAGAGTCTTTTCATACTCTGTGCGCAGATCGCTATACAGAGCTTCTTTGGGCGGAACGCGGAGCGCCTGCTCGAACCCCCGTGCTGAGCGAATGTCGGCAACAAGTGCGTCGATGTTCGACTGAAACTTGTTGAATTCGTCGTTGAAGTGCGCTTCAAGTTGTCGGATCCGCCGCTCTGGCAATGGTTGATCACAGAACTTGCAGTTACTAGACGCAACTTCACCAGCGCCAGCGTGCAATGAGAGACCGGCGTGAACCCACCCGGCGACAGCAGGATTCTCGGCCAATTCGGCGATAACTGAAGAAACGACGGAGTGACCTAACAAGGCCTGGGTACGAGCCGTCAAGCCAGCGAAGTCCGGAAAGCTAACGGAAGGCTCTGAGGCCTTAGACAATGCCTTCCCATCCTTCGTCGCTAGGTGTTGCTGGCGCAACTCATCCGACAACAGAGCAGGCGCCGGCGTGATGGCTGCCAACCGCTGCACATCGGCTTTGAAATTGGCGGCGTTGTAGTTGTTGTATGGGCCGCCGCCCGCTACGGTCAGTAAGTTCTTGACCCCTTTAGCCTCTTCGGCACAGAAGTTGTCAAACGCGCTGGTTGCATCAGATTTCTTGCGATCCCAGCGAGACTCGCTTTGGACTTTGATTTCGAGCTGCTTTTTTTTGTCTTCAATCTTTTGCTGCTTCTGAACGCTGTCTTCCCCCAGGAAGAACACTGGGGGGAACTGCTGGTTTGCCAGTTCAAAGATGTTGCGATCAATCGCATCACGGTTGAATACACGCAGTGTCGGCAAGGCTGCCGTGCCGAAATCCGTTCCCGCTACTCGTGTCTGGTCTACAAGGATCTCAATCTGTCCATCTGTCAACGCTTGCCGTCGCTGAATATGTCGAAAGAGGTTCGATAGCGAAGTTTTCCCTGAGCCGTTCCACCCGTAAACGACGTTAAATCGAGCAAAGTCAGGAAGGTCGGTGGGCCAACTGAAATTTCGAAAGATTCGGTAGTTGTTGGCCTTCTGAATCCTACTGATCTTCATGCACCCTCCGTTCCTCGGCATGGCCGTGCACTTCGATGTCCATCTCGACTGTCGGCCAAAGTAGTTGTGAAATACGCAGACGCCTGAGTTTCAAGGGGCCACGACACACGGATAGCACGATCGCCTGGCCTGGAAGCAGGTAGTTACCACGTCTAACTTGAAAACGCGCACTTCCCAGGCAGGGCGGGCACATACCATAGGCGGATTATGGCCCCCTGTCGACGGGCATTCTACCCGGCGACAGGGTGAGGCCCGTGGCATTCGGATCGTGCGCGACAGCGCAGCTTACCCGTCAGCGAGACAGCGTTGTTTTGACACACTGGTGATGAAGGCAAACACGAAACGCGAATGCACGAGCTCGCTGCTCTACTATGCCTGTTCAGCCAAGTGAAGATCCAAAATCTCAGTCAACGACTGAATCATGGTCCCGCCGGACGGCGAATTGGGCGGACGAACCAAGTGCCTCGCCTGGAGACCTGCATTGAGCGCGCCGACGTAGTCCGCTTTATAGGTGTCTCCAACCATCAGCGTGGCTGCTGCGGGCACGCCGATTCTTGAAGTCACCCACTCAAAGATTTCTGCTTGTGGCTTGAGGTACCCAATCTCGAACGACCATGCATACGCGTCAAGTTGGAAAGGAAGTAGCTCAAGGAGCGGGAGTGCGTAGGGCGCTGCTAGGTTCGAAGCGATGGCCAGTTTGATACCACGCCGCTTCAGCTCCGTGAGCGTCGGAATCGTGTCATCAAATAACCGGATGCTCGCAAGCTCAATCTGCAGCCGCTGTTCGAGCTCTGCTATATCAATCCCGCTAGAGTCCAAATGCTCCGCGGCCTGGCGGATACCAAGAGGGCGCGTCATTAGCGCAGTGCGGGCATCGACTTGCCTACTGCTCGCGCGAGCAAGCTCAGCGAACGGATGGTGCGGATCACCGATCTCGCACAGGGTATCGAACGCGTCAAACACTACGGCAAAAATCGGAGTCACTTGAGCAACTGACATTGCGCTTGCACCTTGCACGAGAAATCTTCTCTCTGGGCCTTCCTCCACGGCCAGCATGGTAAACATCATACAGAACGATCAGTCACTCGGTGCTCAGTTGCGGCAACGGGACTGAGCAGGTCTTCGAGCTTGACTCCCCCCTTCCGTGTTACCGGCTTGGATCGCCGCAAGCCGACCGAAGCACACAAAGATGCTTCAGCGGAAGATCGGCTGAAAATCTACCAGGCAGCATGCGCAGAACGGGTCGGGCGTGAGATTGAGTTGATCTTCCCAGCGACCATCAGGTCTGACACGCTTGAGTTGCTTTCAACCGTCGCGAGACTATCCCGTTGGGAAATCCGGGCCCTTTGCCAGTTGGCCAAGACATTCGAGAACCGTCCTGTTGAGGAGGCCCTATAGGAAAGAAAACGGCGAGAACACCGTAGAAGCATTCCCGCCGCTTGGCCAGTGGGACACTGACCGGATAGCACCTTCAGTATTGTCTCCCCGGCTAAGCATGTCAAGCCGCCTCGTCCGGCAAGGCGGCACGTATGCCTTTGTCTTGACCATTGAGTCAAGACAAAGGCAGGGAGACGTCATGCCTTCACAAACGCAGCGAGGGCTCGCCCTCGGCCCAGCAGTCCTGTCGCCGCCGACCCAGCCGGCGAGGTTGATACGTCGATCCAGACCAACACGGATCACGGGCGAGTTTCGCCTTCCGGCACTCTGTCCGTATCCAATGGAGTGGGAATCCAAGTTGGAGAGAAACATTCTCCTCACCTTGTTCCTTTGTCACGACGTACACGCCCTGTACACCCAGCCGTACCGATTGCCAGTATTCAAAGTTCAAGGCCATCGTACCTATACACCGGATGTCTACGTCGTATCGGCTTCAACGCAGTGCTTGCTGGAAATCAAGCCCTACGACATCCTGCAACGAAAGGCCGACGAGTACCTGCAGATCGCACGTTCACTTCACGCTCAGGCACTGCGATTGGAGTTTGCCACCGAAGCTGAAATCGGCAGCGATGACAAACGACGAAATGTGGCACTACTTCAGCGATACCTCGGCCACGAGGTCGCAGCCGATAGAACAATCGAACTCATCCAGGCCACGCCGATTGACGGATGCACCGTGGAGGATCTGATGTGTGCATCAGGCGCGGAAGCGTACGAGATCCTCTGCCTCATCGCACATCGAAGGCTCTTCCTGGAAATGGATGTCCCGTACAGCAGATCTTCCGTCCTTGTTTCGCAGCCGCGCCCCGGCTTTGGGATCACGTATGAAGCAACTTTCGCTGCAAGCCGGTGCAATGCTGCTCTGGAGGAGGCACTTCTGGGAAGTGGACCGGCTGGTAAATGGCCACCTCCGCCTCAGGCGTCTGTACGACCGGTCGATATGGTTCGGTCCGGCTTCGACTTTGTTGGAGGATTCCCTGACAAAACCGCTCGTCGTCAATCGAGAGGTGCCGGCGGAGATCGGCAGGCTCAACGCCGGCGCATTGATGCGATTGGCTCACGACATGCACTGGAGGATGTGCGATGAGTATGCTTCCAATCCTGGGGAAAGGACTTCTTGTCCGTATTAATGGAGACGATGTCTACCAATTTCTATCGTGCGCCGGTGACGATGTTCATTTTGAGAGCATCGCTAGCGGGAGAATCTACACGACTACCGTGCAGAAGTTCTTTGAGGCATATGCGAGCGGTGAAGTGGATATCGTTCCAGCATTCGTTAGTGAATCGGAGATTCGGTACGAGACGAAGTCTGACACCAAATCGTTTCCGGCTCCATTGAGCGATCTCCCTGAGCGCTGGCAAAGAGATCTTCAGCGGAAGTTGGCATATGTGCGGGCGTCCGTGCGGCATGGCGCTACGCGAGGTCAGCTCCGAATGTTGGAGCACGTGATCTACCTCACTGCAAAGGACATTGGAGACCGAAGACCGCCGGGCGCATCGACCGTGAGTTATTGGATGAAGCAATACCAAGAGGCCGACAACGAACCCGCGGTGCTGGCGTCAAAATCTGCCTGGCCGCGAAAGCGGCCACCGCGGAGTGCAGCAGCGCTCGAAATGGCCGATCAGGCACTGCGGGAGATCTATCTTAGGCGGGAGGGAGGATCCGTCAGAGGGTCGTACCGAACCTATCGACTTCTCACTGCCAACGAAAATAAGGAACGCGCTGCCCTGCATATGCCGATCCATCCAGTGATGTCGGAGAGGACGTTTTACAGGCACACCAGCAATTTGAACGCATACGACGTCGCGGTTGCTAGGCGCGGATACAACGCTGCACGGGCCGAGTTTCATATGGTCAGAGGAAAGATGGAGGCCGATCGCCTCATGGATTACGCTGAGATTGATCACTCAGAGATCAATCTATTTGTTATTGATGACCGCGCGATGCTGCCTCTGGGGCGACCGAAGATTACGGCAATCAAAGAGAGAAAGAGCTCCATCGGGCTTGGCTTCTACGTCAGTTTCGCCCCTTCAGGCCTCGAGTGCATATCAGGTGCACTTGCACACTCCCTCCTTGACCATAAGAAGGCCTACGAAATATGGCCCGAGCTGGAGAATCCTTGGCCTTCGCATGGTCGTGCGCGGACCTATGTCATGGATCGCGGTGCCGATTTCGCCAGTGACCGTTGTGCGACGATGCTTAACGATCTAAACGCTTATCCGGAGTGGTGCGAGCGGCGGACTCCATGGCACAAGCCATCCATTGAGCGCTTCTTTGCCACGATGGAGCAGTCACTGTTTGAGGCGATGCCAGGCCGGACGTTCGGTTCCATTCAGCGGAGAGGGGACTACGATCCGTACAAGCACGCGGCGATTCGGTTCAGTACCTTTGTCTTCTTGTTGCACAAATGGGTGGTCGATGAACACAACGCGACACCCAATTCACGGACCGGCCTTTCACCCTTGGAGGCGTGGACCGAGCTCGAGAGAGACATACCTCCGCGGTTTCCGATTGATCCAGCCGAGATCCGAATCAAGCTTGGCCTCCCGTTTGACGGGACGTTAAGCAACGAGGGTATCCGCAGGGACAGACTCTGCTTCGGGAGTCGAGAGCTCAACGCAATGTTTAAGCGATACGGAAGCAGGAGCGTGCAGTGTCGAATGTCGTTCAATGACATTGGTTCGGTCTACGTGCTACATCCGGACGAAAGACGGTACATACAAGTCCCGTGCACAGACCAGCAGTATGCATCTGGACTCACCGTCTACCAGCATAAGCTCATTCGACAGTTGGCAAAGGAGAAGGCGGGGAGCGACGCTGGTCGTCCCAAGGTATTGCGCAAGTTTAAGGAAGTATTGCAGTACGAAATCCGAGAAGCGCTCGCAGTCAAAGAAACCAAGACAAAAGTGAGATTGGCGAGGGCTGCAAACATAACATCTATGCGAACGTTGGACGCGGAGCACAACTCGATCGCGCCGTTGCCGCATGGGCAGCTTTCTACCCCGGTGTCTAACATGTTGCTGCCGGAGGCAGTTTTGCCTGAGCTGGACTGGGAGATATGACGACGCCGGCGAGGAGCTACAACCCGCCATCAGCGGCCCGCCAGGTGTTCGTCGATGAAGGGATTCCAGAGCTCGATTGGAAGCTATGACGTAGTTCGAAAACTACCAAAGGTTAGCCGCATGATGAAGGAACTCGGTTCGGGACTATTGGATCTTCGATTGAACAATAACACTCGCAAGATTTCAACGGCGCGCGAAAGGGAGTTGGCGCTGAACGGTAGTGCGTCGGACCGTGAGGAGTTCGTATTTAAGGTAGTCGTGCGCACACCGCAGGTAAAAATGATTGATGAGTGCGTGACACTCCTTGTCGACGCGGCGGGACGTGTGCCGTTCCCTGGTGGATTTTGTGTGACAGGAGAAGGTGGGACTGGCAAGAGCGCCTTGTTGGAATACATCAAGCGCCGATTTCCGGAGGAAGATTCGTACTTCGTGTCAAAGCGAACCGTTGTTGAGATCAAGCTGCCGGAGCGTCCGACGCCCAGAGGCATTGCGCAAATGATTATGAGGGCGCTTGGCAATGATCTTTGGATGCCAAGTCTTGATCAGCTAGATGCAAGGTCAACCATCGTGCGAGCGCTTGCAGCCTGCGAGACACGGCTGTTGCTCATAGACGAGGCGCATCATCTGACGCTCACGTCTGGTCCTCGCAAGAACGAGGCAAGATTGATGGGGGTGGCGGGAGATTTCCTGAAGATTCTCCATGACGTCACGCGCATACCAATGGGCTTCTTCGCCCTCCCCGTACTGGATGCCGCATTCGATCGCGACTCGCAGCTTCGTAGTCGCTTTCCCGGTAGATTGCACCTATACGAGTACAAGTTGGATGCCACGTGGCGACAGCTTCTTGTCGCGTTGGACAAGGCATTGCCCCTGCCAGAAACGAGTGATCTTGCTCAGCCGCACACCGCATCAATGCTGCACAGGATTACGTCAGGTAACCTCAGGGAGCTTAAGCGAGTTTTGGGAAGGGCAGTCTACGTGACAACCTTGGAGGGCGGGTCTCGGATCAGCAACAAGACATTGCAGCGTCTCGCCAAACTCGTAAACATGGAGAGCAACGATGAGAGTGTTGATCCGTGTGAAGCCAATTGAGGAAGAGTGGATTTATGGCTACGTCAGTCGAGTCGCCACGGAGAATGGGATAGACGAGCGGGTTTTGTTGGCCGCTACCGGCATCAACCATCGTCCCATGCAAGCAGACGTTGGACGATTGTCCGAGCATTTCAGAATCCTGCCCGATGAGGCGACCCAACTCAGCGGCTTATGGAAGGTTGATTACTTGGGACGCTACTTTTGTCATGTTGGCCGCTTGATGCTTCCCGAGCATCTACTGGTGTCTCGGCAACGCTTCCCCAAGTGCATGAGATGTATGCAGGAAGACGGATATCAAAAGGGGATCTGGGCATGCCAACTTTTTACCTGCTGCCCTAAGCATCGAATTCGACTCTACTGTGCATGTCCCGCTTGCGGGCGTCCAGTCGATACGGATCCATGCGCACGGGTGGTGCATTGCATATGTGGCACAGACTTGCTTTCGTCAAAGGAGGCCAGTGCCGGCGAGGTCGCGTTGGCGTCGATCCTCGACGGAGGAAGGCTCCGGGATGTGCCGGAAAATTTGGCAGTTGGACTCAGGTTATTGGCAAACGAACCTGTGGAGAGGATGCTCCGTACGCTGTACTTCTTGGGGGACATCTTTTACCCGCAATTTGGGCGGATGAGCCTTCAGGGTGCGCGGCGTTTGTCCAGAGGCTTTATTACGGGGGAAATCCTTTCTCTTCTCTCCGATTGGCCGAGAGGCTTCATCCAAGAGATCGAAGTGGCGGTCGTTCGAGCTAGTAAACCAGACGCAACATCTGACGCTATACGAATAAGGCGGATGATGCGCCGGTGTTTTGCAGAGTTCCTGCCCGATTGCAGCCCGTTTGTCCGCTCTGCATTTGAGGTGGCATTTAGGGAGAACAGTGCGAGAACATCGAGGAAAAGCCCCTCCCTTCAAATTCAAGAGTGCTTGGACTTCTGAGGCATGTGCTTAAAGGGCCCTATTGACTTCGCTTCTCTCGTCGGGCCTTGAGCCATTGCTCTAGATTTTCCCCTTCGATGACGGTAACTTTCAGAGGCGGACCTTCGATTGTTGTCACTTTAGTGAGCCGGAAAGATCCCTTTGCTCCGGCGGTGCCAGCCGGTTCTAAACCTGCTGCTCGCGTGCGTGCAACGGCCTCACGAACTCCTTCGCATGCCGCGCGGTGGAATTTTTCGCTGAGAATGTATTTGGCAAGGAGACTGGTGGCCATAGCGAGTACTCTTGAGGGTATTCATACAGAGTACCCGAGCGCTGGCCACATCGCCAGCACAACATCGAGTTGAGTGGCACCAGCTATGCCCTACTATCGCAGGGTTAATTTGTTGCTAGAAAGCGCCGTATTACCGTTCTTACCTGAAGTTCGCGTTATAGCTAAACCTTCTGTTGAGGACACATGCACCCGGCACTCGTAAAATCGTTCGGCGGACTTTCTCTGAAAACTTACATCCGCCACTTTCTTTTTTCCCTCATCTTCCCCGCCATCTTTCTCTTTGCATGGAGTCATAGCAGCAGCCCAATGCCGCTTCTGATGGCGATGTTTATGGCGATTAGCTCGTTGCTATACCCATACTCGAGGTTCGTCTACGAAAGCGTCATCGGATATGTCCTTGGCGAGAATGTATTCTTTGTGAACGCCATCTTGATGCTCATCACCAAGTACATGACCATGGCGATTTGTTGGGGATTCGCCATCTTCATTGCACCCGTTGGTCTACTCTATTTTTATTTCACGGCCCACAAGCGAGCGTCTCGGTAAGGCACCAGCATCCAGCCCAAACCAGTCGCACGGGCCTGTCGCCCAGTCGTGACGGAGATTCGTTTTGCACATGCAAGTGCCGCAACACACTGTCTTTTGAGGCACAAGGAGATTGCACAAACTGCTCCTGCAATCTCTGGTGTGTCGCGTCGGCTGGTTGATGCAGCCTCGAAGCGGGAGGGCCAATCCAGCGACGTCAAAGGCTGAGCATTCCGGTATCGTAGATTGTGGCAGACACTCCGCCCACATGGCCTGGTGCGCACCAGAGCAGTAGAATTGGACAAGGCACCTCTCGCCGGCTGGGCTGTGCCGCGGCTGGACCGACGGTGCGCGATGTCGCTGACAGGCAGAATCCCCAAGGATTCATGATCCAGTACCTCTGCGTCGGCCCGACGGTTTGCTGTTTGGCATCCGCGCCCATCCTTTTTGTTAGTGCCTTGGTCTAGCTCTAGTCCAAACGGATAGCGATAGGCATGACGCTTCCCCCGTTTCAAATCTTCAACGTGTTAGCAACTATTGTCAGGTGTCCCCTCGCTTGCACGGACCAATGCTGAGGGCAAGACACTGGAACCCGCTTTGGGTCGGAAAGCGATGGCCGCACAAATGCTACTGGCGGCCGAGATTGGCGAAAAGACACCTTAGGCCTCTGGAGTCTTCATCGCTCGATATCGCCTGGGCCCATCGCAAAAAGCGTCACGAAGGTGAGCGCCCCCTCCTGTTCCTCATAGGAATACGCATCTATTGATGACAACCTTGCGCTCGTCCTGGGTGATCAACATAGGCGCCCGAGACGGGGCAGGTATCTCACTGTAGCTGGATCATCAGTCTCATCAGTCGATTCAGAACAGAGGTCTGTACCGCTGGATCGGCAAGGTTTAAGTACTCGTTCATAAGCTCACGGATTGCCGCATCATCGATGATTGCGGGCTCCCAGCCGAACTGGCGAAGTTGCCGGTTCAAGATACAGGCACCAATGGTGAAATGTCCTTTCGCAGATTTATCACAGTAGTACTTGCCGAAGCGCTCGATGTGATCATCCCATCGATCAAAATGCGGATGGACGATGCGGAATGCCGCCGATGAGCGCGGATACTGCCGCCTCCTGCTACCGTTTTGCACGGTATCAGGCTCATCATTGTGCACCTCCTGATCGCGTTTGATCGTGTTGCAGTCCGCGCAAACGACGCATAAGTTCTTCGGCTCGAACATGAAGCCAAGATACTTTGACTTCGGAGCGATGTGCTCCACATGACAATTCTGTGGACTTTGCAGCGAGACGGGATTGCGGCAGTATGCACACAACCCCCGCTGTTCATTTCGATAGTGGGCTCTGATGGCAGAGCGAACAGTCTCGAGCTCATCAACAGACCAAGAATGATGAGAATAATCGACGAAGCTCTGAATTTGCTCAATCGACTGCCGTTCCGCCTCGCCGAAAACCATTGCGTTAGCGATCTCGGCGGTCATATGTCTCCTTCATTTCCGAAATCGCCGCAATCAAGTCACGAAGTGGATCATCGAGGCGCAAGTTGTCGTGTATGCCCTCTAGCATCGTGATGTCATGCAAATCTGATGCTTGGAATCGCTTGTTGCTCGCCACACGGGAGAACAAGTTCAGCGCGGTTCTGTTGAGGTATTCGTTGTTGTGACCCGGAGCACCGAACACATTGGCCAATTGAAAATCGATGGATCGATGCGAGAGCGACTCAGTCCCTATCACCTGGCCATCGGCCATGTCCATTACGAAGCAGTTTGCCTGCGGCAGCTCGGCAACAACCTGAGGTGAGTGCGTGGCGACGAGGAACTGGCAATCTTTCCGACTAGCAAAAGTTTCGAGTAGAAGATGAACGTAGCGCTCTTGCCACGCAGGATGGAGGCAGACTTCCGGTTCATCAATGCAGATCAGCGAGCCGTCCTCAATTTCGCTCGCGATGCCAAGCAGTCCCATGATGACCGACTGCTCGCCCGAACTCGCTTCAGTTAGCCTAAAGACGCCCCCGTGCTCATCAGCCTTGCGAAGCGCAACGTCGCGCAGGCGCGCCAACCCAGTCTGCACGAGCATCATCAATTCATGGACGCTAACGCTCTCGCAGTGCACGCCGCGGCGGTCCATGAGCACTTCCACTCTGGGCTTGCGTGCGCTTGCCTTCCACCTCTGCAATATGCCGAGGGCTTCCCGAACTGAATTAGGGTCGGCGTCTCTGAGCTGGCGGTTGGCGTTCATTCCATCGAACGATAGGGACGGGGAAAGGTTCTGCAGGGTATGCGCGAGATCCGTCGATGAGACAAGCTCGTTGTACACTCGCGTCGAAAGGCCAACAGACAAGGTGCAAAGCATCGACCCGTCGTAGCCGAGATAACTTAACACCTCGTGAATGCTCCGCGCCCGTTCCCGCGAGCTCGACATGGAACGAATTAGTGCCCCAATAATGCGCGATATATATGCCGTGCTGAGATGTTGGCTGGGCAACCCCCGCAGCCCAAGATAGCTGTAGTAGGGCGAAGTTGCGCTGCGTCGAATGAGGGGAAATTTGTCGAAAGGGCTGGTTGAGACGCAGATCACCTTTTGGGGCAGCGCATCGCATTCGACTTCGCGACGGGTGCTATGAAAGCCAATGCTGCGCTCTTCCCTGTCAAAGAGATCTGGATGCACCCGATCCTTAAGAATCTCCGCCACTACGCCCTGCAGCAGGCGACTCTTTCCAGTACCGTTTTTTCCGACAATTACTGTAAAAGTGTTTGCGCCTGGAAATGCTGCAAACCATGGAGGGACGATTTCATAGCGCTGCCCCCTGGTGTAATAACCACGAATCATCTTGTCTTTTATAGAGTTTTTGATCAATTGAACTGCGCAATCGCTACGGGGGAAATGATCCCACGACATGATCTGCTTGTCTGCCCAACGAACCGGCGGGTTGCGAAAGCTAGCACAGCAGTCCAAGGGTAGCGGCTTCGAGGCATATCGACGGAACGGGGACGGAGCATTCCCTCCGTGCATCAAGCGACAGAGGACATCATCTAGGTGAATGTCTCTTCGTACTTCGACAGCGGCCCTTGCAGGCGCCGAGACCGCGATGACGGTAACGGGTCATTCTGAGCCCCTTACCCCCATCCCGTAAATCGGCGATGAGCTTTTTTGCGCAGTTATGATTTGATTCAACCATATGCATCGGCCACTCCACGACGGTGCTCGTCTGGCATCCCCGCGGTTTGTTCATCGCACCATGCTTCGAGGGCGTCGAACTCTCCCACACTGTAGACTTTTGTGCCATATCGCGTTTCAAGCGCCACAGTAGGCTGTCTGACGATATCGGCCATCGGACCGTCGACGGTAATGGCGATGCAGTAGGGGCCGTATGGCTTGAGGCTCGCCAATAGGTCAATCACTTCATCGTCGCCATAGCTCCCGCTGCGCATACCCGCGGCGAGCGCTTCCAGGCCAGCACATTGCAAGGCGGGGAGTCCGTCTGTAAGTGGGGCCGTCAACCTCAGCGGGACCGGCAAACCATTTGCGGGCTCGTCCCAAGCCAACCAGCCAGCCGGCACGCCCAACGTGGCGGACATTTCCCTCAGGGATGCGCCCTGATAGAGGCTCGCTGCAAAGCGAATGCAAGTCGCTCCCCAAAAAACTCGAAGTGTGGCAGTTCGGTGCTGTCTGCGGGTGCCATAAGGGGGGCTTTGCTAAACCGCTTCAATTTTGCTGCCTTGCGTTTAGTCTTGCAACGACCGCCTGAATGTGGCATTCCCCTACTTGTAATTCAGATAGGCGTATCCATGTGCGCCCAGCGAGGGATTGGGGGCGAACTTTCCGTCGTGTTTTTCGAAACCGACTACATAGGGAACCACCATGACGGCACTCGCAGACGACACGCATTACCTTTACCAGATCCGGAGCCGCCAGTGCTCCAGCGGCCTGGGTTTCGACGGGTACCACGGCATTACGGACAACGTTAAGAGGCGCAAGTCCGAGCATTTTGACGATCTCAAGCGCGGCAAGCACAAGAGCGAGAAGATCCAGGCCGCCCATGACGTCGGTCCCAGTGATCTCGAGTTCTGGATCCACACATCTGGGACGCGAGAGGAAATGGAAGCCCGCGAGCGCCTTCTTGTTTCTCAACCGAACATGCACTGGAACAAGCAGGTTGGCGGCGGCCCGCGGCGCGGGATGACAGCGGAGGCGGCCATGGAGTGCCTTCGGCCGAAGGATAAGCCGGCGCCGGCCGCCAGCATGCCGCCGATCGGCGCTGCTGCCGCGCCTGCTCTCCCCGTTTCGGGCGCCGCCGCCGTGCTGCTCGCGACGGCAGGTAGCGGTGTCCTGGCGTCCTACACGCTAAACAAGACGGTGTTTGCTGAAGATCCCGGAGTCTCGGACGACGAGCGGGACGCGCGTTCAGCCGGACGCGCGGGCACTCGCCTCGGCGCCGGTGTCGGAGTGGCTGGCATGCTCGCTGCAGTTGGCCTCGCCGGCGAGGTAGGCTTGTCCGGAGCCGCCGTCGTTTCTGGCGTGTCGGCAATCGGTGGCGCGGTCGGTGGCGGTGCCATAGTGGGCGCGTCGATTGTCATTGCTGCTCCGGCTGTGGCAGCGCTCGCCATTGGTACTGGCGTCTACTGGCTGAGGAAGCGAAGGTGGGGCAGGAAGTAGCGCTAGCTAGCGTATCTGATTGAAAGGGCGGCCAATGAGATTCCGGCACTGTTTCAATGCTCGGTCCTGATGCCAGCACACAGATGCGTCGCAAGGGCTGTACTGCCGTTCCTCGGACCGCACCACAGCTTGTTTACCCCGAAAATCAGCAAAGCCTTGGGATCAAGAGATCTCGGGACTTTGCCCGGTGAGAGGTGCATTGTCGAAGCGCTACTTTGCTGACGGTACTCGAAAAGTGGACAGAGCCTGCCGTGCGTGTCTGGCGACGTCGCGTTTCAAGCATTGGGGTTGTAGTCGGATGACGCCCAGATCAAGAGATCGAGCTCTGCGAGATTTTTTGCCGGATAGTCGGGATTGGCTCGCAATGCCATACGCAACTTCTTTGCAAGGTCGATATACCTTGCGCCCTCGCTGGATCCGCGCGACGCGGTGAAGCGGTTCTTTACAAGGAATCGGTGAACAGGGTCATTCAGCACCGGATATTCGTTGGGGAAGCGCAGGCACAGCATTTCCGATAGGAACGCCTTGCGTGCCGAATTTCCTCGGGAGTCGAGACGATCTAGTTCAGCCCTTACCACGTCATCCCGATCGCGCTTGTTGGCGTCAAGAATGGAGACGAATGACGCAGCGAGTTCCTGGAAATTGGCGTGTTTGCCTTTCCGTTCCCATCCTTTGCCTTGCAGCCGGTTCCCTTTCTCCATGCTCCAATGCTGCGGCAGTTCCTCGAAGAACTGCAAACTGGAAATACTTCCGCTGGCTGCACGCCGAAAGAGTCGCATGAGTCCGTTGCGTTGCTTGGTGTAGGCCGCGAGTTGCTTCCTCCGAACGCGGAGTCGATCCGCAGTCTTTGAAGGTCGGGGCAGCTTGAACGTGATGACGGGCGATTTCTCCTGGTTCGCGGGTACGCGCTTGCCGGAGGATCCTGCAGGATTGCGTACGGCCTCTACATACTGATCCAGCCAGTCCTCGGAAACGGGAACCGAACGTTCCTCGATCCACTCAATCCACGTCTTAGCTTCCTCGAAGGCCTTTTCCGAAATCGGAACCAGAACATTGGCTTCGACGTTACCCTCAAAGGCGGCCCTGCTCAGATTGGACGACCCAACTAGCATGAAGGCCTGTCCCTTGGCAGTGCGCCAGATAACGGCCTTCGGGTGGAAGCCAGTAATATTGTCGGCCACTAGGAAGTTTGCCTTGCGTGAAGCCGGGAGCCATTTCAGGACATCGATGCAGGCGTTCTTGCGGGTGATGCCAAAGTCCTTTCCGATGATAAAGCGGAACCGCTTACAGGCTGGTGTCAGCTTGATTGCTCCATCCCACTCCGTCAAATAAGCCGACACAACATAGAGTTCCACGGCATCCTTGAATGCCGTCAGATAGTGCTTACCGAGCACGCTGCGCGATTGGCTCGCGTGCAGAATGATTTCCATGTTTTTTTTAGGTGGTTGTGAAGTGCAATCGTGATCCCTCAGGCCGTCGAGTGCATGATACATAACGTTGCTGCCTGCCTCGCGTAAGTAGCTCGAATGATTTTGGGAGAGCCTCAGAGGAGAGTCTGTAGCTGGAGGCGAAACTGGCATTTGAGTGTTGGCGCCAAGCGCAGCCGAGCGACCGTTGATGGGCCCGGAAAAGTCATGGGCGTTCCCTATGGACTCTGGACTGGTTTGGCAAAATGCCCGAAAACTCTGGGATGAGGTGGCAAACTTGGACGGCCCCTATTGTGGCGAGAGCCTTGTAACCATCTGATTTGCAGGAGTCTTCCCTCCGAAGTCTCGTGGCAAACGACACCCATTTTCAGAATTGGCTCATCACGTGGGTTTGGCGCCACGTGTAGTATCGGATGTAGCGGTCGCGGCACGGCTGCGGCGCTTCTCTCTTCTTACCGGAGGACAAGGCAATGACTAGCACGGCTTACAACAGGATCGTGGTGGCGGTGGACGGCAGCAGCACGTCCGACCTGGCCCTGCGCGAGGCCCTACGCGTGGCCGGCGGCGGTGCGACGATCCTGGCGCTCTATGTGGTGGACAACGGTGTGATGCTGTTCGACGCGGGCTACTACGACCCCACGCAGATCGAGCGCGCCTTCGCAGACAGCGGCAAACGCGCGCTGGAGGCGGCCGGCAAGGTGCTGGCCGATGCCGGCGCGACGTTCGAGACCAAGCTGGTGACGGAGCCCGCCGTGGCCGGCGACATCGCCGGGTCGATCAATGAAGCCGCGCGCGAGTGGGGCGGGGACTTGCTGGTCATCGGCACCCATGGCCGGCGCGGCGTGCGGCGTATCGTGCTCGGCAGCGTGGCCGAGGCGGTGATCCGTCAGGCGACGATGCCGGTGCTGCTGGTACGCGGGCAGGCGGCCGAAGGGTAACCGCTCAGTCGTAATCGCTCAGTCCGCGAAGCGGAAATGCCCGCTGCGCAGGACAATCTCGCGCGCCTTGGTCAGCTCGAACATGGTTTCCGCCAGATGCTCGATGCGCTGGCGGTGACTCGTGAACGCGGCGCGCAGGTCGTCCTCGCGCGGCGACTGGGCGCCGCAATGGTTCTCGAGCGCCTCGGCCGTGACGGAATACTGCGATGAATTGCCATTGACCGTGGCGGGGCACGATAGCGTCAGACTGGCGGCGCAGTAAGACGGAACGCTGGTCGGGAAGGAGATTTGAGCCATGGCGCACCTCGGACTTGTCGGGAACGGGGAAACGGCGGGTATCCAATCATTCTAGGATAGTTGCCGGTGTCTGCCTGATCGCCTGCCCGAACCCCAAAACGCCGGGCTATCTCATCCCGCCTTGACCCCGCGCAAGCGCGGGCGCGTCGCCAGCGCCTGTTCCGCCACCAGGGTGCGCAGCCGGGCCACCGTGTGATGCGCGGCATCGATATGGTTGTCCGCGTAGCCGGCCTGTTCGGCCAGAAAGCGGTCGAAGGGCGGATCGGTGGGTGTCAGCGGTGCCAGGCGGGCCGGCGCCACCGCGTCCGTCACGCCGGTGTGACCCGGCCGGACGGCCACCTCGGCCAACCGCGCCTCCAGGTCGCCCAGCAGCGCCTGCACGGCCGGCACGGGCCGTGTGTAGATCTCCCCCGATTCGGTGCCGGCGCGCAGCAGCCCCGCCAGCGCGGCCATGCGCCGTGCCGTGGCGTGCAGGGCGCGATGGGTGGCCGCCAGAGCCGGGTCCAGCTCGGCAGCACATTGGGAGAGCGTGTCCTCGGCCCGGGTGGAAGCACGGCCTGCGGCCACGCGCAGCGCCTCGAGCCGAGCCGGCGCTGCGGACAGCGCGCGCGCCGCGCTGATCGATGCACGGAGGTAGACGGCGTTGACCGCGAGCGCATCCAGGCTGTGGCGGAAAGCGCGCGACAGCTCCGCGCGCGGCGCCAACACCACATAGCTGGCCAGCGCGATCAGGCAGCCGATGGCCGTATCGGCACCGCGCAGCGCCGCCACGTGGCTGCTGCTGGCGGCGGGCTCGCCCAGCCACGAGAACAGGATGACCGCCGGCGTCAGGCAGAACGCGAAGGCTCCGGCATTGCCGGCCAGTCGCGTGGCATAGGCGGCGGCAAGGAACGCGGCGCTGATGCCGAGCGCCAGCGCCGGCGTGGGATGCATCAGGCTGATGCCGCAGGCTAGCAGCGCACCGCCCAGCGAACCGGCAAAGCGCAGAAATGAGATCTGCCGCGTGGTTTGCAGGCGCGGGCTCAGCACCATGATCACAGTGACGGCGACCCAGTAGCTGTGATGGACCTGCCAGATCTGCGACGGCAACAGGCTCAGTCCGCCCGCCAGCGCCAGCCGGACCGCGTGGCGCGACACCCGGGCATCGCGCGCGGCGAGGTCGGCCAGCGTATGGGCCAGACGGTCGAGCATGGCCGTGACGCCGGTATTCGGCCAGACGAAGCGCTCGCGCCAGCGGTCGAAAGCGGGGTGCTGGGCCAGCGCGGCCAGGGCGGACTGGTAGGGGGGCGGCGCGGACGCATTGGGGCGCTGCGCCACGAGGCTGCGCAGGTCGCGGGTCAGCATCGCGCTGAGAGCCGGCAGGTCCGGGGCATGGCGGGCGAGGGCCTGGCGAACCTGCTCCTGCGTATCGGCAAGGCAGCGCGCGGCATAGGCCAGCGGCAGGCCGTGGGTGTCGCCGGCGCGCTCGCGCAGTTCGCCAGCAACGATCAACAGGGCGAAGATCGCGTCGGCTACCGCCACGGCGTAGGCGTAGTGGAGCAGGCCCAGCGGGTCACGCAGGCCGCGCCGGGCGGTCACGGCGGCGCGCGCGGCCTCGATGCGAAGGCGGATTTCCTGCTTGTGCGGCGTGCTGTCGTGCGCGGGCGAGGTTGTCGCCAGAAAATCGGCAAAGCGCAGCAGGGCGTCGTAGACGGCAACCACCTCGGTACGTGGCCGGGTGTCACGCTGGGAGGGAATCAACAGCAGGCAAGTCAGGCAGGCAAAGACGCCGCCCAGCAGGTAGTCGACACTGCTAGTCCACGCGTAGGTGCCGATCGGCAAGCCTTCGGCCGGCTGCAGGCAGGCGGCAATCAGCACGACATAGAGCAGCTTGAAGCACAAAGCGGCTGCGGGGCCGCGCAACTCGACCAAACCGGCCGCCAGCCCTGCGGCGAGCACCACGAGCAGCGCCAGCAGCGGCGACCCGGAAAGGCTCGCGCCCAGGCCGCTGGCCAGCGCGCCGCCAATGCCCACCGTGCCCAGCGCGCGCATGCGGGCTGCCGCCGTGCCTTGGCGGTCGGCCAGGCAGGTCCAGATCGACGCCGTCGCGGACCAGAGATAACCGTGTTCGCCGGTCAGCCAGCCAGTGCCCGCCAGCGCGAGGAAAGACAACGCGTAGACGATGCCTCGCCGCAGGTAAGCGGCATCGGGCCAGTAGCGGAGAAGGCGCGCAGCGGTAGGCATCGCAGGCAAATAAAGGAGAGCGGCGGGGATCAGGGTTATTGCTGATGCCACTCTACGATGCCGATTGGTGCGTCGCAACAAAGCTGTGGGTTTTCTGCGATTTGCGCGGCAACTGTGCGCGTTTGCACCACGGTGGGGAAATGTGACGCTGACCGGTGCAGATGTCAGATTCATGACGTAGACCGATCAAAAACTACCTATCGATCTGAGGATTCCGCGGATTTTAGGCAAAAAAAACCCGCGCAGGTGATGCGCGGGTTGGAATCCACCGAGGTGGTGGAGGAGACAGACTTCACTATACACAAGTTGTTGCGACGCACCAAGTCCTGCGCTCGAGAATGACTTCAAAAGCGCACAATCACGTTGCATTTGGACAACAGTCTTATCGAAAGAGGTAGGCGATCCACACGGCGGCGGTCATGCCGACGATGTCGGCGAACAGCGCGCAGCCCAACGCGTGACGGGTATTGCGCACATTGACGCTGCCGAAATAGACGGCCATCACATAGAAGGTGGTCTCGGTCGATCCCTGGATGATTGCCGCGAGGCGCCCCTGGAAGGAGTCGACGCCGTAGGTGCTCATCACATCGACCATCAACCCGCGTGCGCCGGCGCCGGACAGGATCTTCATCAGGCCAACCGGCAGGGCGGGCACGAAGTCGGTATCGAGTCCCAGCCATGCGAATCCGGCCGACAGACCTTGCATGAGCACATCCATGCACCCCGAGGCGCGGAACAGCCCAATCGCCACGAGGATTGCCACTAGATAAGGAATGATCTGAACCGCGACGCCGAAGCCTTCCTTCGCGCCATCGATAAAGGCGTCGTAGACATTGACCCGCCGCACCGCGCCGCAAACCAGGAACAGGGTGATCAGTGACAAGATGAAGGCGCTGCCGACGAGCGCCGCCAACTGGCTGACCTGGTCCGGCGGCGCGTGCCGCAGCCAGACGAACAGGCCGCCGACAGCGGCCGCTGCGATCGCGAACGCGGCCAGCACAGCGGGTTTGAGCAGGTTCAGCCGCTGCACCCAGGCCACGGCCAGCAGGCCGGCCAGGCAGGAAACGCCGGTGGCGAGCAGCGTCGGCAGGAAGATATCGGCCGCATTGAAGCCGGTGAGCCCCTGCTTGACCGCCATCGCCTGCCGGATGGCGATGACGGACGTGGGAATCAGCGTCAGCCCGGCCGTGTTCAGGACGATGAACATGATCTGGGCGTTGCTGGCAGTGTCGGCCTTGGGGTTCAGCGCCTGGAGCTCGCGCATCGCGTTGAGCCCGAGCGGCGTGGCGGCGTTGTCCAGGCCAAGCAGGTTGGCCGACACATTCATCATCATCGCGCCCTGTGCCGGATGGCCCTGCGGCACGCCCGGGAAGAAATGACGCAGTAGTGGGTTCATCGCCCGGGCGAAGAGATCGACGACGCCGGCCCGCTCGCCAATCCGCATGATGCCAATCCAGAGGCACATGACGCCGGCCAGCCCAAGAGAAATCTCAAAAGCGGTGCGCGCGTTGTCGAACAGGCTGGCGAGCATGGCGGGGAAGACCGCGGTGTCGCCGTGGGCTAGCCGCACGCAGGCGGCCAGGAAGGAAATCAGAAAGAATCCAAGCCAGACGAGGTTCAGTGCCATCGACGTATGAGAGGCCAGTGAGAAGCTTCGCCTCGCCTTCTTACTAATAAGGAGGCGGCGAAGCTTCGCATCATAGCGTGCGGATTACGCCAGGTCGGCGCCCCGCTTGGCCAGCAGGTCGCGCAGGATGGCGCGATGACAGTGAGATTCGTCTTCGCAATAGCAACCGAGCGAGAAGTTTGTCTGATGAGACAAGGCCGCAAGCAGATCGAGCGTGCGGCTGGCATCGGGCTCGGCCATCTCGGCGCGGTACTTTTTTTCGAAGACGCGCCACGCCTTGTCGTCCGTGGCCGTCTGGGCCAGCGCGACGAGGTCTGTGGACGGCGCAAGTGCCGGATACCAGACATCGTAATAGTTCCGGCTGGCAAACTTGGCCTTGGGCACGCCCCGCGGCGGCCGCCGGACGGTGCCCATGCGCAGCCCTTCGTCCTCGACGCGCGGTGATCCCAATCTCACGATGCGGATGGTCATGGCTTCCTTATATTTGTGCCCTAAACAGCATCTGCGATGAACTTTAGAATTATTTTGCGAAATCGCTTGCCAGCCCGCCATCAGTCGCCTACTATTCGTCCCCTCGCAACACAAACCGCGCTGCAAACGCAGCAGCGACAAGGGTTGCGGGGTTGATGGGTGGTCGGGCTGAGCAGTTTTGCAGCGCTGACTGCAGCGAAAAAAACTTCG